>NZ_DASXFO010000052.1:0-20912 GCF_036489515.1 Acidocella sp. | reverse complement strand
CGAGGAATTCCGCCGCGTCTATACCACCGTGTCGCGCGGCGAGCGGGATTCCACCCGCGCCAAGAAGGAGATGATCGAGGCCAATCTGCGCCTGGTGATCTCGATCGCGAAAAAATACACCAATCGCGGCCTGCAATTCCTGGACCTGATCCAGGAGGGCAATATCGGCCTGATGAAGGCGGTCGACAAATTCGAGTACCGCCGCGGCTATAAATTCTCGACCTACGCCACCTGGTGGATCCGCCAGGCGATCACCCGCTCGATCGCCGACCAGGCCCGCACCATCCGCATCCCCGTGCATATGATCGAGACGATCAACAAGCTGGTCCGCACCTCGCGGCAGATGCTGCACGAGATC
This sequence comes from Acidocella sp., assembly GCF_036489515.1. Classification (GTDB taxonomy): domain Bacteria; phylum Pseudomonadota; class Alphaproteobacteria; order Acetobacterales; family Acetobacteraceae; genus Acidocella. The sequence goes on along the minus strand of NZ_DASXFO010000052.1, from coordinate 20,554 downwards.
GGCCGCGAGCCGACCCCGGAGGAGCTGGCCGACAAGCTCGGCATGCCGCTCGAGAAAGTGCGCAAGGTGCTGAAGATCGCCAAGGAGCCGATCTCGCTGGAGACGCCGATCGGCGACGAGGAAGACAGCCATCTTGGCGATTTCATCGAGGACAAGGGCGCGATCATCCCGCTCGACGCCGCGGTGCAGGCCAATCTGCGTGAAGCGGCGACACGGGTGCTGTCATCCCTGACGCCGCGTGAAGAGCGCGTGCTGCGCATGCGCTTCGGCATCGGCATGAACACCGACCACACGCTCGAAGAGGTCGGCCAGCAGTTCAACGTGACCCGCGAGCGTATCCGCCAGATCGAAGCCAAAGCCCTGCGCAAGCTCAAGCACCCGTCGCGGAGCCGCAAGCTACGTAGCTTCCTGGATGACTGAGCATGAGCGCTTCAGATCAATCATGCTCTAGGCCGGCTTATCGGGGAAAGGAAAGCAGCCGCTTTTTAAAAAAAGCGGCGCAAAAACTTTTGGCTATGCTGGGTCATGGGCGGTGTCAGCGACAAAGCCCATGGCCCAGCATAAATAAAGTTTTTTTGCTTCTTTTTGTTCACAAAAAGAAGTCTTCTCCTTTGATGGCGCTCTAGCGATGCTCGACTACACCCGCCCGCTGCCGGGTGAGGCGATCGACCGGGTCGTGGTGACGGTGACGTTTCTGCGCCTGAACCGGCGCCCGGAGCGGCCGGTGACGGTGCTGCCGCCGGGCGTGACGCTGCGGGCGGAGACCCTGGATACGGACGCCTACCGGGAGCTCTACAACGCGGTCGGCGCGCCCTGGCTGTGGTGGCTGCGCCGGGTGATGCCCGATGATCTGCTGCGCCAGCATCTGTCGAACCCGGCGGTGCAGGTCTACGTGCTGCGGGAAGACGGTGCCGCGCGCGGCTTCTTTGAGACCGATGCCGCCCACTGGCCCGATGTGAACCTCAATTATTTTGGCCTGCTGCCCGAGGAGATCGGCCACGGGCTAGGCAAGCTGCTGCTCGATGCGGCGGTCGACACGGTGTTCGGCGGCGCGCCGGGCTTACGTGGCATGACGCTGAACACCTGCACCGCCGACCATCCCCGCGCTTTGCCGAATTATCTGGCGGAGGGCTTCCAGGAGGTCCGCCGGGTGCGCGAAGTGTGGGACATTCCGCGCCGGCTGGGGTTCAAAATCCCGCCGCATCTGCGCGGATGAGCTGGGCTGCACCGCGCCTGCTGTTCGAGGATGCGCGCTGTCTCGTGGTCGACAAGCCGGCCGGCCTGCCGGTGCATCCCGGCCGCGCCGGCGGCCCCAGCGTCGAGGATTTTTTCGCGCTCTGGCGGCGCGGTAAGAACGGCCCCTGGGCGGCGCATCGGCTCGACCAGGACACCGCCGGATGTCTCGTGATCGCGCTGAAAAAGACCGCTTTGCTGGAAGCGCAAAGTTGTTTTTCCGGGGGGCAGGCGGAGAAAACCTATTGGGCGGTGGTCCAGGGCGTGCCGGACCAGGAAGACGGCGTGATCGAACTGCCGCTGGCCAAGGTGACGGTGAACCGCGCCTGGAAGATGGCGCCGGATAAGAACGCGCCGCCGGCGGTGACGGCGTGGCGGGTGCGGGGCACGGGCGAGGGGCTTTCCTGGCTGGAATTCTCGCCGAAAACCGGCCGCACGCATCAGATCCGCGCCCATGCCGCCGCAATCGGCCATCCCATCCTGGGCGATGCGGTCTATGGCGGCGGGGCCGGGCGGCTGCATTTGCTGGCCCGCGCGATTCGCCTGCCGCAGCCGGAAATTTTTGCCACCGCCCCCGTGCCGCCCCATATGCAGGCGCAGATGAGGGAGTGCGGCCATGCAGAGGTCTGAATTCGAGCCGGGGCACTACGTGCGCCATCCGCAAAAGCCGGAATGGGGGCTCGGCCAGGTGCAGAGCGCCATCGGCCGGCGCGTCACGGTGACGTTCGAAAATGCCGGTAAGGTCGTGATCGATACCGATGTCGTGGCCTTGCAGATCACCGAGGTGTCTTAAAGCAAAAGAAAGGCTACTTTTTGTGAACAAAAAGTAGCAAAAAAACTTTGCTATGCTGGGTCATGGGCGCTGTCCTGGACAACGCCCATGACCCAGCATAGCAAAAGTTTTTGCGCCGCTTTTTTCAAAAAGCGGCTGCTTTCTTTCCATGAGTCAAAAACTCTCGTTTTTGCAAGTCTGCCACAGCGAAAAGCGATTGTTTTACGACTTGCAACAGGACCGTTTCAGTCCGAAATAGCCGCCATGATTGATCCGTTCGGCCGCACCATTTCCTATCTTCGCGTTTCCGTGACCGACCGCTGCGATTTCCGCTGCGTGTACTGCATGGCCGAGGACATGGTTTTTTTGCCGAAATCGGACCTGTTGACGCTGGAGGAGCTCGACCGGCTCTGCCGCGCCTTCATCCGCCGCGGCGTGAAGAAGCTGCGTTTGACCGGCGGCGAGCCTCTGGTGCGGCGCAACATCATGCAGCTGATCAACCGCCTGGGCGGGGAAATCGGCAACGGGCTGGAGGAGCTGACGCTGACCACCAATGGCAGCCAGCTCGCGAAATACGCCGACGATCTGGTGCAAGCCGGGGTGAAGCGCATCAATGTCAGCATCGACACGCTGGATGAGCAGAAATTCGCCGCGATCACGCGCTGGGGCCGGTTGCCGCAGGTGCTGGACGGCGTGATGGCGGCCAAGGCGGCCGGGTTGAAGGTGAAGATCAACGCCGTGGCGCTCAAGGGCGTGAACGAGGATGACTTCGACGGCATGATCGAATGGTGCGGCACGCACGGCTTCGATCTCTGCCTGATCGAGACAATGCCGATGGGCGAGGTGGACGAGGACCGCACCGCGCAATATCTGCCGCTCTCGCTGGTGCGGGCGCGCCTGGGTCGGCGCTGGACCCTCACCGACAGCAGCTACGCCACCGGCGGGCCGGCGCGCTATATGTCCATCGCCGAGACCGGGCAGCGCCTCGGTTTCATCACGCCGATGACGCATAATTTCTGCGAGAGCTGCAACCGCGTGCGCCTGACCTGCACCGGCACGCTGTATATGTGCTTGGGCCAGGACGACGCGGCGGATCTGCGCACGCCCCTGCGCGCCACCGAGGACGACGCGGCGCTGGACGCGGCCATCACCGAGGCGATCGCGCGCAAGCCAAAAGGCCATGATTTCGTGATCGACCGCCGCCACGCGCGCCCCGCCGTGGCGCGTCATATGTCCGTCACCGGGGGGTGAGGGAAGAAGAAAGCAGCCGCTTTTTGAAAAAAGCGGCGCAAAAACTTCTTCTCCGCTGGGCCTGAGACAGCGAAAACAGCACGGCCCAAAGTAGCAAAAGACTATTTTTTGTTCACAAAAAGTAGTCTTCCTTTATCCTTTCGCTTTGACGGCGCTGCAGCCGGCGACGAAGATATCCACCGCCTGGCGCACTCGTTTCTCCAGCGCCTGCCTTGTGGGGGCGGCGCGGAAGCCGATCAGCACGCCGAGATGAAACTCGCCGATTGCCATGCCGAACAGCATGGCGGACATTTCCTTGGCCTGCGCGGCCGAGCAGCCGCGTTGTACCGCGATATCGGCGAGGCAGGATTCCAGCTGGCTCTTGGCCTTGGTCACGCGGTGGCGGTGAAATACCCGGCCGAGATCCGGGCTGTGCGTGTACTCAGCCATGATCAGCCGCAGGATCGAGATCTGCCCGGGCGAGAGCAGGAAGCGGGCGAGGGCGAGCAGGTTCGCGGTCAGCAGGTCGTGGATTGTCCAGTCGCTCTGCGGCTCGGGGAAGCTCAGCAGGGAGTGGCGGTGCGTGAGCAGCGCCCCGAACAGCTCCGCCTTCGATTCGATCATCGTATAGACGGTTTTTTTCGACATGCCGGCGGCTTTGGCGACGTCGCTCATTGTCGCGGCATGGTAACCTTTCGCGAGAAAAATATCTTCGGCCGCGGTGACCAGCTGGCGCATGCGGTCGGCCTTTCCGGCCTCCTTCGAGGTAGGTTTTTTGGGCGGTTTCGTCACGGTATTGGGCGCCGACATGCGCGACACCATAACGCAAAAAGGTAAACTATCAAGTTTCCATTGCCGTTTGATTTTAAAAAAATCCTGGCTTGACGAAGAAAATAAACGCAGTTACGTCGGTGATATGAAACCAACGGGTTTCCTTTTCCGCGCCTGCGCTCCGCTGCTCACTGCCGGCCTGTCGGCCTGCGCGGTGGGTCCGAATTTTCATCAGCCCGATCCGCCCAGGGTGGCGCTGACGCCCACGCCACTGCCCGCCGCGACCCAAGTCGCCGATGGCAAGGCGCAGGTTTTTCGCACCGGCGCGGACATCTCAGGCGACTGGTGGACACTCTTTCACAGCCCCACGCTGAACACGCTGATCAATGCGGGGCTCGCGCATAACCCGACCTTGGCCGCGAGCCAGCAGACTTTGATCGAGGCCGAGGAGACGGTGCGCGCTGATCAGGGCGGGCTGCTGCCCAGCCTGTCGGCGGGCTTCCAGGTGACGCGCGAAAAAGTGTCCTCGGCGGAACTCGCCAGCTTCGGGACCAGCAGCACGGGCACGATTCCGGCGTTCACCCTCTACAACACCGATTTGAACCTGTCCTACGCGCCGGATGTGTTCGGCGGGGTTCGCCGGCAGATCGAAAGCGATGCCGCGCAGGCGGACTACCAGCGTGACGAGCTGGAGGCGGCGTATCTCACGCTCACCAGCAACATCGTCACCGCGGCGATCACGGAAGCGTCCTTGCGCGGGCAGATCGACGCCACCGACAAGGTCATTGCCGCGGAGCAGCAGGAGCTTGCCATCCTCATCACCCAAGTGGGGCTGGGCGGCGTGGCGCAGGCCCAGGTGCTGCAGGAGCAGGCGACGCTCGCCGCCGCGGAGGCGACGCTGCCGCCGCTGCAATCGCAATTGGCGCAGACGCGCAACCAGCTCGCCGTCTTTGTCGGCGCCTTTCCGGGCGATTTTCACGAGGCCGACTTTACCCTGACCGGCCTGGCCCTGCCGCAGGACCTGCCGGTGAGCCTGCCTTCGGCGGTCGTCGCACAGCGTCCCGATATCCAGGCTGCGGCGGCCCAGCTGCACACCGCCTCGGCCAATCTCGGTGTCGCCGATGCCAATCTGCTGCCGCAGTTCACGCTCTCGGCGCAGCTCGGCCATGAGGCGCTGAGCACCGGCACGCTGTTCACGCCGCAGACGCTGGTCTGGAGCCTGGTGGCTGGCGTCACCCAGCCGCTTTTCGAAGGCGGGACGCTGACGGCGCGCCGCAAGGTGGCGCTGGCGGCGTTGCGGGCGTCCGGCGCGCAATACCAGTCCACGGTGCTTTCCGCTTTCCAGAACGTTGCCGATGCGCTGCAGATCCTGCAATATGACGCCCTGACGCTGGCGGCGGCGCAAGCCGCCGAGGACGCCGCGGCGAGCAGCCTGACGGTGACCACAGACCAGTACAGGCTCGGCGGTCAGCCCTTTACGGCGGTGCTGACCGCGCAGACCACGTATCAAAATGCCGCGATCGCCGAGGTGAAGGCGGCGGCGTCACGACTGACCGACACCGCGGCGCTCTATCAGGCCCTGGGCGGCGGCTGGTGGCACCGCGAAGACGTCGTCGCCTCCTGCTGCGGCATCATTCCATGAGGGTGAGACAATGAGTACGGCAAGCAAGACGGCGTTGCGCATGGTTCTGATGCTGATCGTCGTCGGCCTGATTTTCGGCGGCGTGTTCGGCTACGGTGCGGTGCGCAGCATATTCATCGCCAAGTTCCTGGCCGGCTTCAGCTCCCAGGCGCAGACCGTGGCCACCACCGTCGCGGCCACGTCGAATTGGCAGCCGGCGTTGAGCTCGGTCGGCAGCGTCGTGGCGGTGAACGGCGCCAATCTCTCTGCCGAGGTGGCGGGCATCGTCGACACCATCAGCTTCAAGTCCGGCGATGACGTGCCGGCCGGCGCGCTGCTGGTGACGCTGCGGCCTAACAACGATCCGGCGGTGCTGGCGCAGCTGCAAGCGACCGCCGCCCTCGACGAGATCAATTACCAACGCGATGTCAAACAGTTCCGCGCCAACGCCATCGCGCAGAGCCAGGTCGACACCGACCGCGCCAACCTGCAGGCCGCCCAGGCCCAGGTGCAGGCGCAGCAGGCGCTGATGGTCGAGAAGCACATCCGCGCACCGTTCGCAGGGAGGCTCGGCATTCGTCAGGTCGATGTCGGCCAGTATTTGCCGGTCGGCACGGCGATCGTCACCTTGCAGCAGCTGAATCCGCTTTATGTCGATTTCTACCTGCCGCAGCAGGCGCTGAGCCAGTTGCAGGTGGGGCAGACCGTGAATGTCGGGATCGACGCCTTCCCCGGCCAGACGTTCCCTGCGAAAATTGCCGCCCTCGACGCGGTGGTGGACACCACGAGCCGCAGCGTCCAGGTGCGCGCCACGCTGCCGAACGATAATTTGCTGCTGCGGCCGGGCATGTTCGCCACCGTCAAGGTCAATGTCGGGGCGCCGCAAGAGCTGGTCACGCTGCCGCAGACGGCGCTGACCTACAATCCTTACGGCACGACCGTGTACACGGTGCAGCATCAGACCGACCCGAACGGCAAGCCGGCGCTCACCGCGCAGCAGGCGTTCGTTACCACCGGGGATACAAGGGGTGACCAGGTCGCGGTGCTGACCGGTGTTGCGCCCGGCGCCGAGGTGGTGACCGCGGGGCAACTGAAGCTGCGCAACGGCTCGCCGGTCGTGGTGAACAACGACGTGACGCCGCCGAACAGTCCCGACCCCACGCCGCCGAACGAGTAGCGCGATGAAACGTTTCACCGACCTCTTCATTGCCCGTCCCGTGCTCGCCATCGCGGTGAGCATCCTGATCCTCGTGCTCGGCCTGCGTGCCGTCGGCATGATGCCGGTGCAGCAATATCCCCAGACCGAGAACGCCACGATCACCATCACCACCACCTATCCCGGTGCCTCGCCGGCCGTGGTGGCCGGGTTCGTGACCACGCCGATCGAGAACGCGGTCGCCCAGGTCAACGGCATCGACGACATGACGTCGACCAGCCAGACCAGCACCAGCGCCATCACCATCAACCTGGTGCTGAACCATAATCCGGACTCGGCGCTGACCGAGATCAGCGCCCAGGTGAACTCCATCCTGAACCAGCTGCCGAGTGGCGTGCAGCAGCCTGTGCTGACGCTGGAGGTGGGGCAGACGCTGGACGCGATGTATATCGGCTTCCGCAGTAACGTGCTCGCGGCCAACCAGATCACCGATTACATAACGCGCGTGGTGCAGCCGCAATTGCAGGCCGTGAACGGCGTGCAGACCGCGCAGATTCTCGGCGGCCAGAATTTCGCCATGCGCGTCTGGCTGAACCCGCAGAAACTCGCGGCCTACGGCCTGACCGCCTCCAACGTGTGGACGCAGCTCGGCAACAACGACTTCATCGCGGCTTTGGGCAACACCAAGGGCACGATGACGCAGGTGACGCTGACCGCCTCCACCGATCTGCACACGGCGGATCAATTCGGCGCCCTGATCCTGAAACAGGCGAATGGCGCGATCATCCACCTGCGCGACGTCGCCACCGTCTCGCTCGGCGCCGACAGCTATGAGCAGGCCGTGACGTTCGACAACAAGCCGGGCGTCTATATCGGCATCGAGGTGGCGCCGGGCGCGAACCTGCTCAGCGTCGTCAGCAACGTGCGCAAGATCTTCTCGACGGTGCAGTCGAACCTGCCAAGCGGCCTGACCGGCACCGTCGTCTATGACTCCACCGAATTCGTGAACGCTTCGATCCACGATGTGCTGGTGGCGCTGCTCGAGGCGATGGTGATCGTCACCTTCGTGGTGTTCGCCTTCCTCGGCTCGCCGCGCTCGGTGCTGATCCCGGTGATCGCGATCCCGCTTTCGCTGATCGGCGCCTTTGCGATGATGGCGGCGTTCGGCTTCTCCATCAACCTGCTGACGCTGCTGGCGCTGGTGCTGGCCATCGGTCTGGTCGTCGACGACGCGATCATTGTGGTGGAAAACGTCAACCGGCATCTCGACGAAGGGCTGAAACCGATCGCCGCAGCGCGCATCGCCGCCGCCGAACTCGGCGGGCCGATCATCGCCATGACCGTGGTGCTGATCGCGGTGTATGTGCCGATCGGCTTCCAGAGCGGCCTGACCGGCGCGCTGTTCACTGAATTCGCTTTCACGCTGGCCGGTGCGGTGACGATCTCGGCGATCGTCGCGCTGACGCTGACGCCGATGCTCTCTTCGCGCTTTCTCAAGCCGATCGATCGCGCCCATCCCAACTGGGAAGGCAAACTGGTCGGCTTCATCGACCGCCGTTTCGATGAGGTGCACCATGTCTATACCAGGATGCTGAAGAGCAGCCTGGATACGATTCCGGTCACCATCGTCTTCGCGCTCATCATCCTGAGCAGCATCTTCTTCCTGGCGCAGGGCTCGAAGAGCGAATTGGCGCCGCAAGAGGACCAGGGGGCGGTGCTCCTCAATGCCACCTCGGCGGCGGATGCGACGACGCCGCAGCACGCCATGTGGGATTCGCACCTCACCGCCATCGTGCAGAAACTGCCCGAGACGGAGCATACGTTCCAGATCTACGTACCGGGCACGGAGATCGTCGGCGCGGTGCTGAAACCCTGGGACCAGCGCCGCCGCAACGCGAACACCCTGCAGGCGATCTTGCAGAAGGAGGCCAATGAAGGTGATGCCGGCCAGCAGGTCGCCGCGTTCCAGTTGCCCTCGCTCCCGGGCAGCCAGGGTCTGCCGGTGCAGTTCGTGATCAAAACGACCGATGATTTCTCGCAACTTTATCCGATCAGCCAGCAATTGCTGCAGGCGGCGCTGAAGAGCGGAAAGTTCATGTTCCTGCAAAGTGATCTCAGACTTGACCAGCCGCAGGCGAACATCGTCATCGACCGCGCCAAGGCGGCCGATCTCGGGTTGAACATGTCCGATGTCGGCGCCGCCCTCGCCGAGGCGCTCGGCGGTGGCTATGTCAATTATTTCAGCCTCGACGGCCGCTCCTATAAGGTGATTCCGCAGGTCCAGCGTGTCTCGCGGCTGAACGTCGCACAGCTGAATAATTACTATGTGACGTCGATAAACGGCATCAACGTGCCGCTCTCCTCGATCGGCACGATCCAGAACACGGTGATCCCGGAAAGCATCAATCACTTTCAGCAGCAGAATTCCGCGACCTTGCAGGGCGTGGCGGCGCCGGGCGTGAGCCAGGCGGCGGCGCTGCAAACCTTGCAGCAACTGGCGGCAAAGATTCTGCCGCCGGGCTACCATGTCGATTACGGCGGGCAGATGCGGCAATTTGTGCAGCAGAGCAGCAGCTTCATTCTCACCTTTGCCTTCGCCGTCATCATCATCTTCCTGGCGCTCTCCGCGCTGTTCAATTCCTTCCGTGACCCGCTGATCATCCTGGTCTCGGTGCCGATGTCGATCGCCGGCGCGCTGATCTTCATCTATCTCGGCTTCGGCAGCCTGACGCTGAACATCTATACCGAGGTCGGGCTGGTGACGCTGATGGGGCTGGTCTCCAAGCACGGCATCCTGATGGTCGAGGTGGCGAACGAGGCGCGGCGGACCGGCATGGGCAAGCGCGCGGCGATCGAATACGCCGCCAATATCCGGTTGCGGCCGATCCTGATGACCACCGCCGCCATGGTGCTGGGCGTGCTGCCGCTGATCGTGGCGACCGGGGCCGGGGCGGCGTCGCGCTACAACATGGGCATGGTCATCGCCGGCGGTCTCTCGATCGGTACGATGTTCACGCTGTTCGTGGTGCCGGCCGTCTATATGGTTCTGGCCGAAGCCAGGGTGGCGGAACCGGAGGCAGGGCCGGCACCGGCCCCAGAGCCAGCTCCGGCCGAGTGAAGAAAGTAGCCGCTTTTTAAAAAAAGCGGCGCAAAAACTTTTGCTATGCTGGGCCATGGGCGTCGTCAGCGACAACGCCCATGGCCCAGATTCACAAAGTTTTTTTGCTACTTTTTGTTCACAAAAAGTAGCCTTCCTTCCTTTTGCCTGCACCATAAACATTACGCTTTATTAACGATAACATTTGTGGCACGGTCGGCGTGTCATGCCAAAAAATGGCTCCCCGAAAGGTTTTGCCGACGTTACGTTGCTGGACACGCTCTCGCCGGAAATCCGCCCGCTCAAACCGGCTGTGGGCGTGGACGGGCACCGCGCCCGGCTGCGCGCGCGCTTCCTGGCCGGCGGCCCGGAGGCCATCGCCGAGCATGAGCTGATCGAAATGACTTTATTCCTGGCGCTGCCGCGGCGGGACACCAAGCCGCTCGCCCGGGCTTTGCTGGCGCGTTTCGGTTCCTACGCCGCGGCGATCTCCGCCAGCGTGCCGGATCTGCTCGAGGTCGAGGGGCTGGGCGAGGCCGGTGTGGTGGCGCTGAAAACCGTGCAGGCGGCGGCGCAGCGCCTGGCCAGGGCCGAAGTGCTGCACCGGCCGGTGTTGAGCAACTGGGACCGCCTGATCGAGTACCTGCAGGCGGTCATGGCGCGGGAGCGGATCGAGCAGTTCCGCGTGCTGTTCCTCGACAACCGCAACCGGCTGCTGGCCGACGAGACGCAGGGCACCGGCACGGTCAATCACACGCCGGTCTATCCGCGCGAGGTGGTGAAGCGGGCGCTGGAGCTGCATGCCAGCGCCATCATCCTGGTCCACAACCATCCCAGCGGCGATCCGTCCCCGAGCGTGGAGGACATCGAAATGACCAAGGAGATCAAGCACGCGGCGCAGGCGCTCAGCCTTGTGCTGCATGACCATATCATCATCGGCAACGGCCAATGGCTCAGCTTCCGCAAGACGGGGTATCTATGAGGCCCAGCCCGTGAGCACGGCCATGCGCAGCCGGGCGACGAGGCGGCCGTCGCGTGTCGGCAACCGGCCCAGCGCCGCGGCGAACAGCGCCGCCGGCGCGAATATTTTGCGGCGCGCGGCCAAGGCGTTGGTCTCGCCGGCATCGCGCAGCTCATGCAACAGCGCCAACGGGTTGGCATACAGAAACTCGATCTCCTCGAGATCGGCGACGGGGAGTGAAAACCCGCCGCGCTGGAGCAGCCCGGCGCAGTCCGATAGTTCCGGAAACGGGGACACGCGCGGGCTGACGCCGCCCGTGAGGTTTTCCTCCGCGTCCAGCAGGGCTTCACGCAGCTCCTGCAGCGTGCCGAAGGCCGGCAGGCTGGCGAGCAGCAGGCCCTCGGGTTTCAACGCGCGGCGCAGCTGGATCAGCGCGCCGGGCAGGTCGGTGAACCAATGCAGCGACAGATGCGCCACCACCAGATCGTATTTCTCCGCCTCAAGTCCGAAATTCTCTGAGTCGATCATGATCGGCGTGCCGCCCGCGATGGCCGCCATGGCGGGCGAAACATCCGCGGAATCGACGGTCATGCCGCGCGCCTGCAGCGCCGGGGCGATCACGCCGCGGCCGCCGAAATCCAGCGCCGTGGCAAAATGCCGGTTGGTATCATCCAGACGGTCGAGCACGCGCGAGGCGAGATCGGTGAGCACCGGGGCGAGGGGGGCGAGGCGCTGCGCCGCGCGGCCGCGATGCCGGCGCACCGCGTCGAAATCGAAAATCGGGTCCACATGAAAACCTTTCTTGGGCAATTTCTGGATACGCTTCTGCCGCCGATCTGTCTCGTCTGCGACGCGCAGGTGCCGGCGGACGGGCACTTCTGCGTCGCCTGCTTTCGCCGCGTGAATTTTGTTTCAGCACCGCTCTGCGACATTTGCGGTGTGCCGCTGCCCTATGCCGCCGCGGCCGAAGCCGGCGGGTGCTGCCGCCTCTGCGCGTTATCGCCGCCGGCCTTTACCCAGGCGCGGGCGGCGTTGCGTTACGATGAGGTGGCGCGGGCGCTGATCCTGCCGTTCAAATACGCCGACCGCACCGACGCGGCGCGCGGCATTGCCCGGCTGATGCTGCGCCCGGGCCGTGAGCTGCTGGCGCGCGCCGATTTGTTGGTGCCAGTGCCGCTGCATCCCGCCAGGCTGCGCTGGCGCCGCTACAACCAGGCCGCCTTGCTGGCCGGTGAACTGGCCCGGCTGACGCATCGCCCCTGTGTCCTCGATGCGCTGTGCCGGGAGAAGTTCACGGCCCCGCTGGAACATATGGACCGCGCCTGCCGCCAGGCGGAGTTGCGGGAGGCCATCGTCGCGCGTGACGGCTTCACCGCGGCTAACAAGACGGTGCTGCTGATTGACGACGTGATGACCACCGGCACCACTGCCAATGCCTGCGCCGCCTCGTTGCGCGCCGCCGGCGCCGCGCGGGTCGACGTGCTCACCGCCGCGCGCGTGGCCGATCCCAGCCTTGTCTGAGGGTCATCTTGCATAATGCAACGCCTCGGCTAGATGAATCTTATGCCCATTATCGAAATTTATACCCAGGCCTTCTGTCCCTTTTGCGCGCGGGCGCTCAGCCTGCTGCGGAAAAAAGGCGTGGAATTCAAGGAAATCGACGCGCCGCATGGCTCGTCCCAGCGCGCGCAGGCGCAGCAGCGGGCCGGCGGCAAAACCTCGGTGCCGCAGATCTTCTTCGACGAGAAGCTGATCGGCGGCTGCGACGACATGATGGCGCTGGAACGCGCCGGGCAATTGGATTTATTGCTAGGCCTATGATCCACTACCAGCTGCGTTGCGACGCGGCCCATGAATTCGATGGCTGGTTTGCGAACAGCGAGGGCTTTGAAAGCCAGGCGCGCCGGGGGCTGATCGTCTGCCCGGTCTGCGCCGACACGCATATCACGCGTGCGCTCATGACCCCCGGCATTCCGCGCAAGGGCGAGAAACGCCCCGAGGCGGCCGAGCCGGTGCCCGCCCCGGTCAGCCCCGCGGCGGGCGGGGTGATCCCCGACGCCGTGCGCGCGGCACTGCAGCGGCTCCGCCAGGAGGTGGAAGCCAATTGCGAATATGTCGGCACCGAGTTTGCCGAGGAGGCGCGCCGGATTCACCATGGCGAGGCCGACCGGCGCGGGATTTATGGGGAGAGCTCTGCGGAAGAAGCCGAGGCGCTAGCCGACGAAGGCATCGACATCGCCCGTATCCCCTGGGTGCGCGGGACAGACAGTTAAGGCGAAGAAAAGACTACTTTTTGTGAACAAAAAGTAGCAAAAAAACTTTGCTATGCTGGGCCATGGGCGTTGGCGGAGACATCGCCCATGACCCAGCATACAAAAATTTTTGCGCCACTTTTTTTAAAAAGCGGCTACTTTCTTAGAGCTTGAGCCGCTGCCGAGCGGCCGCATATTCGCCCCCCAGCCGGGCCACAAGATCGGCCGCTTGGGGGACGCTCTGGATCGCGCCGATGCCTTGGCCGGCGCCCCAGATATCCTTCCAGGCCTTGGTGGCGCCCTCATGGAAATTCATGGTCGTCACATCGCCCTCCGGCAGATTGTCCGGGTCCAGCCCGGCCGCCAGAATGCTGGCCCGCAGATAGTTCCCGTGCACCCCGGTGAACAGGCTGGAATAGACGATGTCCGCCGCCTTTCCTTCGACCAGGGCCCGCTGATAGGCGGGCGAGGCGTTGGCTTCTGTGGTGGCGATGAAAGCTGTGCCGATATAGGCCAGGTCGGCGCCGCAGGCCTGCGCCGCCAGAATGGCATCGCCGGTGGCGATGGCACCCGAGAGCGCCAGCGGCCCGGAAAACCACGTGCGGATTTCCTGCACCAGGGCGAAGGGCGAGAGAACCCCGGCATGGCCGCCGGCGCCGGCCGCCACGGCGATCAACCCGTCCGCGCCTTTCTCCACCGCCTTGCGGGCGAAGGCGTCGTTGATCACGTCATGCAGCACGATGCCGCCATAGGCATGGATCGCCGCGTTCACCTCCGGCCGCGCGCCGAGCGAGGTGATGATCACCGGCACCCGGTATTTTACGCAGAGTGCCAGGTCATGCTCCAGCCGCGTATTGGAGCGGTGCACGATCAGATTGACCGCGTAGGGCGCGGATTTTTGCGCCGGATGGTCCAGGTCCCAGGCCGCCAGCGCGGCGGTGATCTCCTCGAGCCAGGCTTCCAGACGCTCGGCCGGGCGGGCGTTGAGCGACGGGAACGTCCCGACGATGCCGGCGGTGCATTGCGCCACCACCAGCTTCGGATTGGAGACGATAAACAACGGCGCGCCGACGACCGGCAGGCTTAGCCGGCCTTGCAGAACCTCTGGTAAGGGCATTCTCGCCTCATGGTTGACGTATCCTATACGTCAACCATTGCCGATTAGGACGCCGGTGGCAAATACCAGGGCACCGCCGAACGCCACCTGCACCGTCGCGCGCAGCGGCGAGGTGTCCATGAAGCGCCAACGCACCCAGGAGATCGCCGACAGTTCCACCACCACCACGCAGATCGCGACGAGCAAGGCGAGATGCAGGTTGGGGATAAGGAAGGGCAGGGTGTGGCCGAGGCCGCCCAGCATCGTCATCAGGCCGGTCACCAGGCCGCGGATATAGGGCGTGCCGCGCCCGGTCAGGCTGCCGTCATCGGAGAGCGCCTCGGCGAAGGCCATGGAAATGCCGGCCCCCAGCGAGGCGGCGATGCCGACGATGAAGGCAGCGTAGGTATGATGCGTGGAGAAGGCGGCGGCGAAAATCGGCGCCAGGGTCGAGATCGAGCCATCCATCAGCCCGACCAGGCCAGGCTGGACATATTGCAGCATGAACATGCGCCGCGCATGCGCATCCTCGGTCTCGCGTGTATGCGCGGGCAGGTTCTCTTCCGAGAGAGCGTCGGCGCGCTGCTCATGCTCCTGTTCCGCCTCGGCCAGGTCGCCCAGCAGTTTGCGGATCGACACGTCGGTCGCGCGCGAGGCGGCCAGGCGGTAGAAGCGCTGGGTTTCGGCTTCCATGCTCTCGGCCAGCTTGCGCACATCGTCGATGCTCGGCTTGGGCAGCTGCCAGACCGGCTTGCGGGAGATGAAGCCGCGCACATCCTGGCGGCGGACCAGCGGGATATGGTCGCCGAATTTTTCCTGGTAGATGTCGAGCAGGCGGCGCCGGTGGTCGCTCTCCTCGGTGGCCATGGCGCTGAACACATTGGCCGAGGCCGGAAAATCGTCGCGCAGCCGCTCGGCGAGGTCGTTATAGATGCGGCCGTCTTCTTCCTCAGAGCCGATCGCCAACGCCAGAACTTCACGTTCAGAAAGCTGTGAGAAATCTCGCATGTAACACTCCTTATCGGCGCGTCATGTGGCTGCTGAATCGGCATCGGTCAAGGGAATAATCTCCACTTGCGAATGAGTGTCATTGGCAAAATCATGAGGTTTTTTGTAGGCTTTCACCATTCCGTGCGGTGCGCGGTTTGGCCACGCGCTTCTGACAAAATGATATAAAAGCAAAACAAACAAGTTCGCTCATGACGGCGCTGCGGGGCAATGATGCTGCCTGCCAAAGCAAAGATCCGGAGCAGGTTCCGTGAGCATGAGGGGAGGGAACCTGTGTCAACGGGGCGCGTGTCGGGGAGATGACCTGATGTTCCGGCGGTAGCACCAGGCGGCGTGGTCGCACGCGCCGCGGCTTGCGGCCGCGTGCAGACGTCATCATCTCATCATACTGTTGCCAGAATTGTGGTTTTTGCTGGGCTGCGCGGGAACAAGGAGAGGGTCATGGAAGGCACAGAATACGCACGGAAGCTGGAAGAGCTGGACCGTCTGCTCAACGATCTCGACGCGCCGGTGGAACCGGCCCGGCTTTGGCGGCTGCTCGCCGAACTTACCCGGCATGACCGCGAGCCGCCGGGCGCGGTCAAATCCACCCGGCACTGACCCCGGCGCGCAAGCCGCGACGCCTGGGCCCCAGGCCGGGATAAAAACGTATCAAATGGTTGCGGAAAAACCGTGCGCGCTTGGAGGTCCGGGCGGGAATCGAACCCACATTCGCGGATTTGCAGTCCGCTGCATCACCACTCTGCCACCGGACCTTAGGCGCACGGGCCCGCCCTATATCCTCGGGTCGGCCGCCTCGGTCAAGCCACGTTGTATCAGAATGATTTAGGCGCAGCACCCGCCCGGCATCGCGGTTGAGTTATTCCTGGCCGGCCCGCTATAAGGACCCCATCACCGCTTGAATAGAAGGTTTTACATGGCAGACCAGACCGCTCAGGATACCGCGCGCGCGAACATGGTGGACAGCCAGGTGAGGCCGAACCAGGTGCACGACACCCGCGTCATCGAGGCGATGCGCGCTTTGCCGCGCGAGGCCTTCGCACCTTCTGGCGCCTTCGCCTATGCAGATGCGGACCTCGATCTGGGCCAGGGCCGTTACCTGCTCTCGCCCCTGGTCACCGCCCGGCTGGTGCAGCTGGTGCTGGAGACCAGCCCCGCCCATGTGCTCGTGGTCGGCGCCGGCAGCGGCTACGCCGCCGCGTTGCTGGCCGCCTGCGGCGCGCAGGTGGTGGCGCTCGAGGAGGAGACCCGTCTCGACACCGGCGCCCTGGCCCGCCTGGCCCCGAAGGTCGACGCCGTCACCGGAAAACTCGCCGCGGGCTGGCCGTCTTCCGGCCCCTATGACGCAATTCTGATCGAAGGTGCGGTGCCTTCCATTCCCGAGACTTTTGCCGCGCAACTAACGCCAGCCGGTCGGCTGGTGACGATCATGGCCGATCATGATGAACCCGCCGGCCTTGGCCGTGGCGTGGTGGCCTCGGCCACCGGCAACGGGTTCGCCGTGGTGAAAATGTTCGACTGCACGGCGCGGATCCTGCCCAGCTTCCGCCGTGCGCCGGAATTCGCGCTGTGAGTCGTGCTGCCCTGTCCCTGCGCGGGCTGCTGCTGTGCGGCGCCGCCGCCGGCGCCGTTTTGGCGCTGCCGCATGCCGCCCAGGCTGCACGGCCGACCACGCTGACCCAGGCTTTGGCCGAAGCCTATGAGAATAACGCGACGCTGCAGGAGCAGCGCGCCAGCTTGCGCGCCACCGACGAGACGGTGCCGACCGCTTTGTCCGGCTGGCGTCCGACCGTCACGATCTCTGAAACAGCCGGGCAGGTCACCGGTAATGAGACGGAGCTGGAAACGGGGCTGAATCCCGCTGATGTTCTGGCCACCAGCAAGGTCACAACGGCCGAGAACCGCACGGAATCGCTCGCGCAGGCGACGCTGACGCAGCCGATCTATAGCGGCGGCAGGGTGATCGATTCCACGCGCGAGGCGAAGAACTCGGTGTATGCGGCGCGGGCGCAGCTGCTCGCCACTGAGCAGACCGTGTTTCTCAACGTCGTCACCGCCTATGTCACGGTGATCACCGACCGGCAGGTGCTGGCGCTCGATCAGAGCAACCAGGAGGTGCTGGAGCAGCAGCTGCTGGACACCAACGACCAGTTCAAGGTCGGCGAGATCACGCTCACCTCGGTGGCGCAGGCCCAGGCCGCGCTCGCCCAGGCGAAGGCGCAGGTCGAGATCGCCGACGGCAATCTGGAAATCGCGCGCGAGAATTTCCGCGAGCTGGTCGGCGACTATCCGGGCAAGCTGACGCCGCCGCAGCCGCTCGTGCTGCCGGTCAATTCCAAAGTCAGCGCCGCCAATGCCGCTATCGCCAACAATCCGTTCGTGATCGCCGCCGAATTCACCGACGCCGCCAACAAGGACGCGGTGGATGTGGCCTTCTCCAGCCTGCTGCCGCAGCTGAGCCTGCAGGTTGCCGGCTACAACGAGCAGAACCCGCTGCTGCCGCACTCCGAGATCATCGGCGGCGAGGTGCTGGGCGAGCTGAGCGTGCCGATCTATCAGGGCGGCGCGGAATATTCCGCCATCCGCATGGCGCGCGCCAAGCGGCAGCAGAGCTTCGCGGCGATTCTCGATGCGCAGCGCACCGCCTATCAGCAGGCGACCCAGTCCTGGATCGGGCTGGTCTCGTCCCGCGCCGCGATCGTCAGCACCAATGCCGAGATCCGGGCCAACGCCATCGCCCTGGACGGGACCGAGCGCGAGCAGCTGGTCGGCACCCGCACCACGCTGGACGTGTTGAACGCGCAGGAGCTGCTGCTCAACTCGCAAGTGCAGCAGGTCGAAAACATCGCGACACTGGTGGACAACTCCTATACGGTGGCGTCGGCGATCGGCCGCCTGACCGCGACCGATCTCGACCTTCCGGTCAAACTCTATGACGACCAGAAATATTATGACGCGGTGAAGTATGCCGGTTTCGGCACCGGCGAGTCGGCGGACAGGGCGGCGGGAGTCGCTCCGGACGGCACGTTGCTGGATGCCAGCGGCCATCCCATCATCGCTGACGAGCCGACGCCGCCCCAGGCACCCTGAGAGGTTGGTTGATGAGCGATGACAACGGTTTGGTGAATCGCGGGGGCGCCGAGGAGCCTTCGATGGATGAGATTCTCGCCTCGATTCGTCGCATCCTCAAGGAGGACGAGAAGGGGGATCTGCGCGGGGACTCCACCGAAAACCCCGAGGACGAGATTTTGATTCTCAGCGCCGCGATGGAGGCGAAGCCAGAGGACAATTCCGTGCCTTTGGCGCTGCCGGAAGATCCCTTCACGATCCCCACACCAGAGCCTGTGGCGGCGCCGCAGGACGCCCCAATAAACGCGCCCGAGAACGGGACTGAAATGGAACAAGCGATGGATGATCACGTGCAATCACCGGCCGGGCTGGTCAGCGAGGCGGCGACTGCGGAGATCACCAGCGCGCTGGGCCCGCTGGTGCGCAGCATGAGCCTGGAGCGTTCGGCCACGATCAGCCGCGGCGGCCTCGCTTTGGAGGACATCGTCCGCGAGGAAATCCGCCCGCTTCTGAAATCCTGGCTCGATTCACATTTGCCGAGCCTGGTCGAGCGTATCGTCCGCGCCGAGATCGAGCGCGTCATCGACCGCACAAAGTCGTAAATTTTTTTCCTCGCCCGCTTGGGCCCAATACCGGAAATTGTCTGTGAGCACGCTCGATAAGCATTTCGACCCGGCCGCCTGCGAAGGCCGGATTTATCGCCAATGGGAAGAGTCCGGTGCGTTCGCCGCCGACCCGTCACGCCCCGCTGCCCCCTACACGATCATGATCCCGCCGCCGAACGTGACCGGGACGCTGCATGTCGGCCACGCTTTGACCAACGTGCTGCAGGATATTTTCATCCGCTATCGCCGCATGCAGGGGCGCGACGTGCTCTGGCAGCCCGGCACCGACCATGCCGGCATCGCCACGCAGATGGTGGTGGAGCGGTTGCTGGATCAGGAGAAGACCTCCCGCAAGGCGCTCGGGCGCGAGACTTTTCTCGCCCGCGTCTGGAAATGGAAGGAAGAATCCGGCGGCGCCATCACCCAGCAGCTGCGCCGCCTCGGCGCCTCGCCGGACTGGGCGCGCGAGCGCTTCACCATGGATGAGGGCCTTTCCGCGGCTGTGCGCGAGGTGTTCTGCACCTTGCACGCCCAGGGGCTGATCTATCAGGACAAGCGCCTGGTGAACTGGGACCCGGCGTTGCAGACCGCGATCTCCGACCTTGAGGTCGAGAGCCGGGACATGAAGGGCCATATTTGGCACATCCGCTATCCGGTGGAGGGTGGAGCGGAAATCGTTGTCGCCACGACGCGTCCGGAGACGATGCTGGGCGACACCGCGGTCGCCGTGAACCCTGAGGATGAGCGCTACAAGGACATGGTCGGCCGGCACGTCATTCTGCCGCTGACCGGGAGAAGAATCCCGATCATCGCCGACGAATATTCCGATCCGGAAAAGGGCACGGGCGCGGTGAAAATCACCCCGGCGCATGATTTCAACGATTTCGAGGTCGGCAAGCGGCACGGGCTCGCCATGCCCTCGATCCTCGACCGCACCGGGCGCATCACTTTGGCCGAACTCGGCGACATGCCGGAATTCGTCCGCTCCCTGGAAGGGGAAGACCGTTTCGTCGCGCGGAAAAAAATCGTCGCGGAACTGGAACGGCTGGAGATCCTCGACAAGGTCGAGCCGCACGCCAATGCCGTGCCGCACGGCGACCGCTCCGGCGTGCCGATCGAGCCGCTGCTGACCACGCAATGGTATTGCAATGCCGGCGTGCTGGCCAAGCCGGCGATCGAGGCGGTGGAAACTGGCAAGGTCAAATTCATCCCGCAGCAATGGGAGAACACCTTCTTCGCCTGGATGCGCGACATCCAGCCCTGGTGCATTTCCCGCCAGCTCTGGTGGGGCCATCGCATCCCCGCCTGGTATGGGCCGGATGGGTCCGTTTACGTCGCCCGCAATGCGGAAGAGGCGCAGAAAAAGGCCGGGCCTGGCGTGGAACTCACCCAGGACGAGGACGTGCTCGATACCTGGTTCTCCTCCGCGCTCTGGCCGTTCTCCACGCTCGGCTGGCCGGAACAGACGCCCGAACTGGCCAAATATTACCCCACCGACACGCTGGTCACGGGCTTCGACATCATCTTCTTCTGGGTCGCCCGGATGATGATGATGGGGCTGCATTTCATGGGCGATGTGCCGTTCCGCACCGTGTATATTCACGGCCTGGTGCGCGACGAGCGCGGGCAGAAAATGTCCAAGTCCAAGGGCAACGTGGTCGATCCGCTGAGCCTGATCGACGC
>NZ_DASXFO010000015.1:0-78420 GCF_036489515.1 Acidocella sp. | reverse complement strand
TCGCTTGGACAACGCTAACGCGTTGCCCACATACCCACAGCCACAACAGCAGCAAGCAGCTTAATTTTTATGAAAGATGGAACGGCACCGACCCCACCTTAATCCCAGTCGGAAGTGGTCCTCACTACGGGGGCCAGCTCTGTCACCCCAAAGTGAATTCAGGAAATTTGTATCAGCTTCTGACTTACTTAACTCACTCCGCGTATGCCGACGCAGCACAGCGGCCAGTCCGAGGGATACTCCTTTATCCCTCGGTCGATGGGAAGCAAGTCTCCCTCGATTACAAATTAGGATCCTATAACGTCAAAATTCAAACAATCGATCTCTCCAGCGATTGGGGCTCTATTCACAGCAACATGCTCCAACTCCTGCACTAGAGAGTGCAGCTCTCCAATCGACCAAGCGGACCACGACATTTACGGCCGACGGAGTAACACGACCCTACTTTTTTGACTGAATTTGGTGCGCCTTGTGATAACTCGGGCTGTTACCATTTTCCCATTCCCCTATACCCCTGCGGGGGCACGCAACCACTTATACCGAACACGGCTAACCGCCCGCTCACGGCGGTAACATGGGTCCGCCCCCCTACGCGGAGGCCAATCTTTTCAACAGCTTAACACACAGAAAGCGGCAGCCAACCTGGCCACACGACTTTCGCACGACTTATGTGGTTTGGTGCTTTGCCCGCTGTCCCGCGTGTTCCGGCCTGCACCGACGCGACTTCCCACGCGCGCGGCGGCGCGATATTTCCTGAATGGGGAGGTGCTATGACCGAAATGCAGAATGATCCCGGGCGGTGGAGCCGCCTTGCCGACGCCACCGGCTTTGCGCTGAACATCCATGCCGAGCAGACCCGCAAGGGCTCGGAAGTTCCTTATATTTCACATCTGCTGGGCGTCGCGAGCCTGGTGCTGGAGCATGGCGGGGATGAGGAGCAAGCCATCGCCGGGTTGCTGCACGACGCCATCGAGGATCAGGGCGCGCATCAGGAGCCGATCATCGCCGAACGCTTCGGCGCCCGGGTGGCTTCCATTGTGCGCGGCTGCACGGATGCGGACACGCTGCCCAAGCCGCCCTGGCGAGCCCGCAAGGCGGCCTATCTCGCGCATCTGGAAACTGCCGGGCCAGATGTCCTGCTCGTCTCCTGCGCCGACAAGCTCTACAACGCGCGCGCCATTCGCATAGATCTGCAGACCCACGGCCTGGCCGTGTTCGAGCGGTTCAACGCCGGACACGCGGGCACGCTTTGGTATTACCGCGCGCTGGCGGCGAGCTTCCAGCGCTTGCTGCCCGGCCCGCTCTCGGCCGAATTGGCGACCACCGTAGCGGAACTCGGCCAGATGGCCACGGCTTTGGACAGGTGACGGGCCAGCAGACGTTGCACCTTGGGATCATGGACGACGGGTGGTGCGGCCTTGCCTGGACTCCGTGGGCGCCGCTGGCGCGCGAAGCGATCCGTCTGACGGCTCAGGCGGTCCCGGGCGTCTACCGCATGGCATCAGGTTCGAAAGCGCGAGGCTTGCCAGCACCATCGCAGGCGTTGGCGGGCGCTTGGTGAGCAGGAGATGCAGCGCGGTCTCGCCAAGGATGTCACGCTCGGGCAGGCTGGCGGGCAGACCCGAAAGGGGCACGCCCTGCGCGGCGAAGGCACGGGCAACCTGGCGCGGATCGGCCGCCGTCAGCACCGCGATCTCGCGCGCGGCCGAGCCCGACTCGATCAGCGCGCGGGCGCGGGCAGCGGCGAAATCGGCACAGGCGGCCGGGTCACGGAGGCCGAAGAAAGCAAGGCTGCCGTCCCCGGCGCCGGTTTCCAGATCGCGCGCCGTGATCCCACCCTGAAGCGCATGAAGACGGGTGCCCTCTGCCGCTGCCCGGAGGCGGGCCGGAGCGGGAGCCGAGCCGAACTCGGCCAGAAGTCGGTCATGAAGCGCGCGCATCGAAGCCGGGGCCAACGGATCGAGCGAGCCCTCGACCACCGGCAGCGCGTCGAGGAAGTGGCCCTCGGGCAATTCCAGCACATGGCGCACCGGTGCAAGCCCTTTGGGAAGCGCGTCGCCCATCCGCCGCCAGAGCTCCACCAGCGCCGCGAGATGTCGCTTTGCCCGGCTGTCGGCAAAGGCGTGGATTTGAGGGGCTCGCAGATCCGGCGAGGCAAGGATCAGATCCTCCAGCGCCGAAGTGACGGCCGTAATCGTCTCGACCGGTGCATTGGTCAGGCTTTCCGCCCAGACCGGATCGGGCGCGGCGGCGATTGTTCGACCAGGCGCCCATTCCAAAGGCCGAGACGCCAGGGAAAGTTCGGCGAGGCGTGTGTCATTGAGGCGGTAGTGCAGGCCGGAATGAGGGTCGGCGACCAGGAAGGGGTAGAACATCAAATGGCCTGCAGGTTGAAAATCGCGTTAGGGCAGCGCGTCACGAGGATAGGGGATATTGGCCACCAATCAATACGATACGCGTCAGATCCGGACGTGGCTGGAGGATAATCAGGTATCGCCGGTGACAACCACGCACACCGGCGTAAATTCCTGCTCAGCGGGCTCCTGCATTGTGGCTGCTGCGGCGCGCCCTATGTGATGATGGCACAAGAGCGATTCGAATGCAGCACACACCGCAGGCATGCTTGGTTCGACTAGATGGACCTATCGCGCAGCGGGGCTTACATGCCTAGGATCAAGTGTGCCCGCAACCGTGGCATCTATGGCCATCAAACTGCTTACCGACTTGGTCGCCGAAATGTTGCGTCACAATTTCTAAACTGCGACATTCCTGACTCGCAAGCAATAGTGCCAGAAGACCCAGATGCCGGCGAGCGTAATAACGGTGTCGAATCGGAGCCCGAAGTTCAGTCGAAGCTCGGCACTGAAAAGCATCAGCAAAAGGACCACGCCGATGCCGATCTTGGCGGCATTGGGTACGCCTTTGCTGTCAACGGCGGCAAACCTCGCTTGGCTTGTGAAGGAAAAGCAGATCGCACCGCACATCCCAGTCTTCGGCAAATCACAACGCACCGACGGCACCTGGTCGCGTGAAGACTTCACCTGGGATGGCGAGAATGACCGCTACATTTGCCCAGAGGGCAAGGAGTTGGTCCAATACCATAGGACGTATGCCACGCCACGGACGGGCATCGACAAGGACGGCTGCCGTCGCTACCGCGCCACCAAGAAAGACTGCTCGGTTTGCCCGTCAAAACCCCTCTGCTGTCCAAACGCACCGGCCCGCAAGATCCCACGCGATTTAAACGAGGACAGCCGAGACGTAGCTCGGGCTATCGCGAAGACGCCGGAGTATGAACGCAGCCGGCATCGGCGGAAGAAAGTCGAGATGCTGTTCGCTCACCTCAAGCGCATTCTCCATCTTGGCAGGCTGAGGCTCCGAGGACCATCAGGAGCCCGTGATGAGTTTTTGCTCGCCGCTACCGCCCAGAACCTACGAAAACTGGTGAAGCTCAGGCCATCAGTAACCCAGGAGAGCCTACCAAGGGCCGCATAGGTCACACCACAGCGCCATAAACGGCGCAAAGATCGACGCCACGGCCTGATGCCAGAAAAAAAGCCAAGGGGCCAAGGAGAAACACGTCTATTGCCCGACTAAATCAACAATATCCGCCCGTCGCCGTTCCAGGCGCGCGCCGCGAACCCGACAGTGAGGGCGATCAGCGCCAGGAGCAAAATATGATAATGCACGACGCCGGGGACTGCGAAAACCGCCACCCCCGGCAGGAGCGCCGCCGCCACGGCGGCCAGCCAGAGATGGCCGCGCCGCGCGAACGGCGCCGCGACCCAGGCGAGCGTGGCCCCCAGCGCTCCGACGCCGAGCGGCCCCAGCATGACGCCAGCCACGAACAGCGCCCGGTGCCAGCCGAGCCAGGGGGCGAACGGCGTCGCCATCAGCCACAGCAGCAGATCCAGCAGCCGCGACCATTCCACCATGACACCGGCACCGGAATCGTCCCGCGCCACCACCAGCAGCAAGTGCCCGGCACGAATCCCCTGCTCAACCCGCAGCAAGCGCATGTAGCTGTCGGGATCGTTCAGGCTCCCGGCCAGAACCGCAGGCCACGCATGGGCCCCCACCAGAACATTCAGCCCCGCCGCAAGCAGAAACAGCAGCGCAAAAATCATCCCGAATGCGCCCGGAACCCGCCTACGCCTCGCTCGATCTCGGTGACGTGCCGGGGCGCGAAACCGCTCGGGTCGGTCAGGCCGCAGGAATGGGCGATGATCTCCACCTCATCCATCACCCGGCGCGCATATTTGGCGACCCGCACGGCCTTGTCGGCCGGGTCGAGCCCGGCGATCAGCCGCGGGTCCACCGCCGTCACCCCAGTCGGGCAACGGCCACTGCCGCATTTCATCGCCTGGATGCAGCCGAGCGAGAACATGAAGCCGCGCGCGGAAGAGACAAAATCCGCCCCCATGCACAAAGCCCAGGCCACCTTGTCCGGTGTCACCAGCTTGCCGGAGGCGATGACGCGGATGCGCTCCTTCAGCCCATGCTCCTCGCGCAGCGCCGTCACATAGGGCAGCGCCTGGGTGATCGGCAGGCCAACATAATCGGCGAGCGGCGCAGGGGCCGCCCCCGTGCCGCCCTCGCCGCCATCGACCTGCACGAAATCCGGACAATGCTCCGGATGCTCGGCGCAATCGTAAAACCAGTCATCGATGAAGCGCGGATCGCCGACCACGAGTTTTACCCCCACCGGCTTGCCGGTAATCTCACGGACGCGGTGAATGAACGCGCCCAG
The DNA here is from genome assembly GCF_036489515.1 of Acidocella sp. Classification (GTDB taxonomy): domain Bacteria; phylum Pseudomonadota; class Alphaproteobacteria; order Acetobacterales; family Acetobacteraceae; genus Acidocella. The sequence continues at coordinate 73,670 of NZ_DASXFO010000015.1, read as the reverse complement.
CTCGGCGATATTGCCTATATCGCGATGCCGGTTGGGGGAGATGCTGTCCTGGCCCTCCGGAATGCCGCGGATTTGCGCGATTTCCGCCGACACCTTGTTGCCCGGCAAAATCCCGCCTTTGCCCGGCTTCGCGCCCTGCGACAATTTCACCTCGAACATTTTCACATGGCCGTGGGCAGCGATCTCGCGCAGCCGGTCCTCCGACAAGGCGCCCAAAGCATCGCGCACCCCGTATTTGGCGGTGCCGATCTGCATCACGATGTCGCCGCCGCCCGCCAGATGGAATTTGGAGAGCCCGCCCTCGCCCGTGCTCATCCATATCCCGGCGAGCCGCGTGCCCTTGGAGAGCGCCGTCACCGCGGCATGGCTCAGCGCACCATAGCTCATGCCCGAAATATTGAAGAAGTTCTTGGCGAGATAAGGCACGCGGCAGGCGCCCGGCCCGGCGGCAATGCCGATCAACTTGCCGGGATAGGATTTCTTCTCCTCGTCGAGCATAGGAAAGGCGGCATTGCGGAAGATGAAACTCGGCACGTTCTCGGACCCGAAGCTCACCAGGTTGGAGACGCCCTTGGCCGAGCGATAGACCCAGCTGCGTTCCAACCGGTTGAACGGCCGCTCCGCCCAATCCGGCAGATATTGGTACTGGCGCATATATTCGCCCCAGGTCTCGGCGAAATACCGGAAATGACCGATGACCGGGAAATTGCGCAGGATCGTGTGGTTGATCTGGCGCTTGTCATGCACATAGACCGCAACGACCAGAGCCACGAAAATGACGGCGATCAGCATAAAGATCATATTTCTGGCCCGCTCCTTGTGGCCTGATCACCCTCTTTTCGGCGTGTTCCGCCGCAAGCATCGGTTTTCATTGCGGTATTTGGGCCTATATCTAGGGCATGGGCAAGGACAACTCCTACGATAAGTCGCTCCGTCATTTGCAGATCGAGCTGGTCAAGCTGCAGCGCCACGTGATCGCCCGGGGGCGCAAAATCCTGATCATCCTCGAAGGGCGCGACAGCGCCGGCAAGGACGGCACGATCAGGCGCATCACCGAGCATCTGTCGCCGCGCGACATCCGCGTCGTCGCTTTGCCCAAACCCTCCGACACCGAGGCCACGCAATGGTATTTCCAGCGCTACACCCCGCATCTGCCGGCGGCCGGGGAAATCGTGCTGTTCAACCGCTCCTGGTACAACCGCGCCGGGGTCGAGCATGTCATGGGGTTTTGCACCGCCCAGCAATATCACGAGTTTCTGCGCACCGCCCCGGTGTTTGAATCCATGCTGGCCGAGGCCGGGATCACCCTGATCAAATATTATCTCGACATCAGCCGCGCCGAACAGAAGGAGCGCCTGCAGGAGCGCCGCGAGGACCCACTGAAACAGTGGAAAACCAGCCCGATCGACGCACAGGCGCTCAAGCATTTCGACGACTACACGAAAGCGCGCAACGCCATGCTGCTGGCCACCGACAGCGCCGCCACCCCCTGGATCGTGGTGCGCGCCGACGACAAAAAAGCCGCGCGCCTCGCGATCATCGCCGACCTGATCACCCGGGTGGACTATGAGGACGCCGTATCGCATGAGACGTTCAGCGACATTCTGTGCCGCTTTGACGAAACCTGCCTGACCAACGGGATACTCGCCTCGTGAACACATTGCTTGACCAGATCGCCTTCAACGCCGACGGGCTCGTGACCGCGCTCGCCCAGCAACACGACACCGGGGAAGTGCTGATGCTGGCCTGGATGAACCGGGAGTCCGTCGCGGAGACGCTGCGCACCGGCCAGGTCTGCTATTTCTCCCGGTCGCGGCAGAAACTCTGGCGCAAGGGCGAATCCTCCGGCCAAGTGCAAAAACTGGTCGAGATGCGGGTGGATTGCGATGGCGACGCCTTGCTGCTGCTGGTCGATCAAACCGGCGTCGCCTGCCATACCGGCAGGCGGAGTTGCTTTTACACCGCCTGGCGCGACGGCGCGCTGGTGGAAATTGCCGCGCCGCTGGTCGCACCTGAGGAGCTGTATAAAGGTAAGTAAGGCTACTTTTTGTGAACAAAAAGTAGCAAAAAAACTTTGCTAATGCTGGGTTATGGGCGTTGTCGGGGACAAAGCCCATGGCCCGGCCACTTGCTTGATCTGTCGAACTTCGCAACAAACGACTCAACAAGAATCTGGGGAGTCCAGTCATGTTGTCAGTCCGTTCCGGTTTTTGGTCCTCGCGCGTCTGGCTTGGCGTTGCCGCCCTTCTGCTGGCCGGCGCCGTGTTCAGCCCCGCGCGGGCTGACGGCAACGCGAACTATCCGGCAGCCAGCCTGACGGCCCCCACCGATCCCGCTGCCCTGCTCGCCCGCGGCAAGTACCTGACCACTGCGGCGGATTGCATGCCCTGCCATACCGGGCCGAACCGCGCGCCCTTCTCCGGCGGGCTGGTGATCAACACGCCGTTCGGCGGCCTCGCCTCGCCGAACATCACGCCGGACAAGGCGACCGGCATCGGCAACTGGACCGACCGGCAGTTCTGGAACGCGGTGCATTACGGCATCGCGCCCGGGCGCAGCTATCTGGTGTTCCCGAGATTCCTCTACCCGGCGATGCCGTACACCTCCTACACCAAGCTCTCTTACGCCGATGTGATGGCCATTAAGGCGTATCTGTCCTCGCTGCCGCCGGTGGCAGCACCGCCCCCGGAAAATTCCCTGGAATTTCCCTTCAGCCAGCGCCCTGTGATGCTTGGCTGGCGGATTTTGTTCTTCCATCCCGGCCCGATGCACATGAAGCCCGGCTGGGACGAAGCAATGAAAAACGGCGCCTATCTGGCCGAGGCGCTGGGCCACTGCCAGGAATGCCACACGCCGCGCAATCTCATGAGCGGACTCATCACCGACCGCGCCTTTGCCGGCTCGCCGATCGACGCCTTCTACGCGCCGAACATCTCCTCCGACAAAATCTACGGCGTCGGCGGGTGGCCTAAGTCCGATCTCGTCGCCTACCTGCATGACGACGGCAATATGGTGAAAGGCTCCGCCTATGGGCCGATGCAGGAGGTAGTGCTGCAATCGCTGAGCAAGATTCCGGCGACGGACGTGGCGGAGATGGCCGACTATCTCCAGACCCAGACCGCGCCGCAGGCACCACCCCCCGCCCAGGCGATGCGGGATGTCGCGAATTCGAAGGCCTTGGGCGCGAAAATCTATGCCGCCAACTGCGCCTCCTGCCATGGCCCGACCGGCGGCGGCATGAAGCCGATCATCCCCAACCTCGCGGGCAACGATTCGGTCACCGCCGCCATGCCCTATAACGTGATCGGCGCGGTGCTGAACGGCATCGGCCCATGGAAAGGCGGCCCGCCAATGCCCTCCTTCGCCGGCAGCCTGTCCGATCCCGAAATCGCCGGCGTCGCCAATTACGTCCGCACCGCCTGGGGCAACCAGGGCGTGCCCAACGCCACCCCACAGGATGTGATGAACCTGCGCGCCGTCGCCGTCGTGCCGATGGACGCCGGCATGATGGCCGACGAGATGGGCTGCCCGCGCGTCAGCAGCGCCGGCACGCCCGGCACCGTCGCCGATCCCGGCAACGGGCTGCTGGAGATGTTCGCGGGCGCGACACCGGCGACCATGCCGAACAAGACGCGCGAATTCATCGCCGCCCTGCGCAGCGCCAATAGCGGCATCAGCCGCACCGACATCACCAACACGCTGGTCGCCGCCTACTGCCCGGTGATCGCCCAGGAGACGGGGGTGAGCCTGTCTGCTAAACACGACGCGCTGGAAAATTTCATCGCCAACGCCCAACCATTGATTGATGCGCCTGTTGCCACATCCCACTGAGAACGATCTGCCGGTAAGCGTGCGAGCCGTCGCCGGCCTGGATATCTTGCCCCTCCTGCCCGACCTCGCGCGGCTGCGCATCGATGTGTTCCGCGAGTGGCCGTATATTTACGACGGCGATGTCGCCCATGAGGAGCAATACCTTCGGACCTATGCGAACGCGCCGGGTGCGGCGGTCATCATCGCCGAGGCGGACCAGAAGATCGTCGGTGCGGCGACCTGCCTGCCGATGCAGGCGGCGACGCCGAACGTCCAGAAGCCGTTCAGCGAGCACGGCTGGGACATCTCGAAAATCTTTTATTTCGGCGAGAGCGTGCTGCTGAAATCCTATCGCGGCCGCGGCATCGGGGTTAAATTCTTCGCCGCCCGCGAGGCGCAGGCGGCAGGGTTCGAGATCGCGACGTTCTGCGGCGTGCAGCGCCCGGCGACGCATCCCTTGCGCGACCCGGATTACACGCCGCTCGACAGTTTCTGGACGCATCGCGGCTACACCAGACACCCCGAGCTCTCCTGCCGAATGACATGGCGTGATGTCGGCGACGCCGAGGAAACGGAAAAGACATTGGTTTTCTGGACCAGATCGCTTACGCGATAGGCCCCATGAAACCTGTGAAACTGGCCATGGCGCCGTTCGGCGTGTCCCCGCCGCCGCATTTCGACGCCTTCGTGACCCGCATCGACCGCCTGGCCGCGCAGTCCGCTTTGGCCGGCGCCGATCTTCTGGCCCTGCCGGAATATTTTTCCATGGTTCTGGCGGGCGCCCATATCAAGGCGCCCGACATCGCAGCCGAACTCGCTGACGTGGTGGATCAGGCCGAGGCGCTGGTGCGGGCGCTGGTGACCATCGCCAGCCGGCACAAGATCTATCTCCTCGGCGGCACCGTGCCGATGCGCGTGGGTGCGGAAATCCACAACCGCGCCCCCTTAATCGGTCCCAGCGGCCAGCTCGAATTCCAGGACAAGCAGGCCATGACCCGCTTCGAGGCGGAGCGTTGGGGCGTCTCCGGCGGCGCCGTGCCAAAAGTCTTCGAAACACCGTTCGGGCGCATCGGCGTGTCGATCTGCTACGATGCGGAATTTCCCCTGCATGTGCGCGCCCAGGTGAAGGCCGGCGCGCAGCTGATCCTGGTGCCGAGCTGCACCGACAGCCTTGCCGGGTTCAACCGCGTGCGCCTCTGCGCCCGCGCCCGCGCCATCGAGAACCAGTGTTTCACCGCCGTGATCCCCCTCGTCGGCAATGCCGCGTGGTCCGGCGCGATCGATGAGAATCGCGGCCACGCCGCTTTGTTCACCCCTTGCGACCTTGGGTTTCCGCCCGATGGCGTGCAGGCCGCAGGCGAGATGGACGAAGCAGAATTGCTTTTCACCAGTGTCGATTTTTCAGCCATCGACAGGGTGCGGACCGAAGGCGGCGTGCTGAACCATCGCGACTGGCACGCCGACATCTCTGCCGCCCCCGTCGTGAAGCTGGCCTGACATGACCCGCATTTTCATCATCGCCGGCGAGGCGAGCGGCGACGTGCTGGGCGCGCGGCTGATGACGGCGTTGCATGCCCAACAGCCGGACCTGGCGTTTTCCGGCATCGGCGGCGCGCGCATGGCGGAAGCCGGGCTGGTCTCGCAATTCCCGATGCAGGAACTGGCGGTGATGGGCCTCGCCGAAATTCTACCCCGCATCCGGCACCTCCGCCGCCGGCTGAATGAAACGATCGCCGCGATCAAGGCCAGCCGGCCCGACCTGGTGGTGACCATCGACAGCCCCGGCTTCTGCCTGCGGGTGTTGGCGGCGCTCAAGGGCACCGGCATCAAGCGCGTGCACTACGTGGCGCCCCAGGTCTGGGCCTGGCGCCAGGACCGCGCCAAGAAATTTCCCGGACTGTGGGAGGAGCTGCTCTGCCTGCTGCCCTTCGAGCCGAAATTTTTTGCGCAATACGGGCTGCATCCGGCGTTCACCGGCCATCCGGTGCTCGAATCGGGCGCCGACGGCGGCGATGCCGCGCGGTTTCGCGCCGCAAACGGGCTAACGCCGGAGGACGTTCCCGTAGTGCTGATGCCGGGCTCGCGCGTGACCGAAACAACGCGCCTCCTGCCGGTGTTCCGCGAAACCATGGCGCTGCTCAGCGAAAAAACTCCGCGACTGCGGCCGGTCCTGGCGGCAGCCCCGGTGATCGCCGACGTGGTGGAAGCGCGCACCCAGGACTGGAAGGTGCGGCCCATCATCGTGCGCGATGTCGCCACGCGCTACGACGCCTTCGCCGCCGCCCGCGCGGCGCTGACGAAATCCGGCACCTCGACCCTGGAACTCGCCATGGCCGGCGTGCCGATGGCGGTGACCTACCGGGTCAACCCGATCAGCGCCGCCATCGGCCGGCGGCTGATCAAGGTGAAGCACGTGGCGATGATCAATCTGCTCGCCGGCCACGCTTTGGTGCCGGAACTGCTGCAGGAAAATTGTACGCCGCAAAAACTCAGCGCGACGCTGCAAACCCTTCTTAATGATCCCGCCGCCGCCTCCCGGCAGCGCCAAGGCTTTACCGACGCCCTGGCCAGCTTGCAGGCACCCGAAGGCAAACCGTCCGCGGCCGCAGCCACGGAGATCCTGCGCCTGCTCGGTTAGAAAGAAGGAAGGCTACTTTTTGTGAACAAAAAGTAGCAAAAAAACTTTGTTAATCTGGGCCTGGGGCGTTGTCGCCGACAACGCCCCAGGCCCAGCGGAGCAAAAATTTTTGCGCCGCTTTTTTAAAAGCGGCTGCTTCCTTGCTTACTTAGCAGCCAGTGCCGCTTCCATCGCCGCCACGGCGCTGATGTTGGTAATACCGCGCGCGGTGGCGCTCGGCACGACGATGTGCAGCGGCTTGGAGAGCCCCAGCAGCATGGGCCCCACGGTCACGCCCTCGCCGGTCGCCTTCACCAGGTTGAAGGCGATGTTGGCGGAATCGAGATTGGGGAAGACCAACAGGTTGGCGGTACCGGTCAGAGTGGAGTCGGTAACCGCCCGGCCACGGATCTGCTCAACCAGCGCGGCGTCGGCATGCATTTCGCCGTCGACCTCCAGATCGGGCACGCGGGCGCGGATCAGCCCCAGCGCCTGGCGCATCTTACGCGCCGATGGCGAGTTCGAGGCGCCGAAGTTGGAGTGCGAGAGCAAGGCCGCCTTCGGCGTGATGCCGAACCGGTGCACTGCCTCGGCGGCGAGTTCCACCATCTCGGCGATCTCCTCCGCGCTCGGGTCCACATTTACGTGCGTGTCGCAGAAGAACAGCACGCCGGCCTGCAGGATCAGCGCCGTCATGGCGTAGACCCGCTTCACCCCGGGGCGGCGAGAAATCAGCGGCAGCGCATATTCGAACTGCCGCCACCAATCGCCGGTCCCGCCGCAGATCGCCGCGTCGGCCTCGCCGGAGTCCAGCAGCATGCCCGCCGCCACGGTCTGCCGCCGGCTCAAGATACGCGCCGCCGCTTCCGGCGTGATGCCGCGGCGTCCCACCTTCTTCTGGTAGTGGGCCAGCATCTTCTCAAACAGCGCCTTGTCCTGATCGAAATCGATGATGCGCACATCCTGGCCAGGCTTCAGCCGCAGGCCGAGTGCTGTGATCTTCTGCGCGATCGTCAGGCCGCGGCCGATCAGGATCGGATGCGCCAGACCATCATCGACCACGCCCTGCACCGCGCGCAGGGTGCGCTCGTCCTCACCCTCGGCATAGACCACGCGCGGGCAGGCCTTGCGCGCTACCTCGGTGACCGGGCGCAGCAGCTGGCCGGAGCGGAACACGAAGCGCTCGAGCTCGTGCTTGTAGGCCTCGAAATCCGCGATCGGCTTGCGCGCGACCCCGGCTTCCATGGCAGCACGCGCCACGGCCGGGGCAATGTGCATGATCAGCCGCGGATCGAAGGGCTTGGGAATAATATAGTCCTGCCCGAACATCGGCGCCTGCCCGCCATAGGCGGCGGCCACGGTCTCCGAAGCTTCGACGCGCGCCAGTTCGGCGATCGCCTCGACGGTGGCGAGCTTCATGCTCTCGGTGATGGCGGTCGCCCGCACATCCAGCGCGCCGCGGAAGATGAACGGGAAGCAGAGCACGTTGTTCACCTGGTTCGGATAGTCCGAACGGCCGGTGGCGATGATCGCATCCGGCCGTTTGGCCTTGACGATCTCGGGCGAAATCTCCGGCTCCGGATTGGCCAGCGCCAGGATCAGCGGATTCGGCGCGAACAACGGCAACCACTGCTCTTTCAACACGCGCGGCGCCGAAAGACCGAGGAACACGTCGGCCCCAGCCAGTACGTCCGGCAGCGTGCGGGCGTCGGTCTCGCGCGCCACGTGCTCCAGCGTCGGGTCGAGATTCGGGCGCCCCTTGTACACCACGCCCTCGATGTCGGTCATGGTGATGTGTTCCGGCTTGGCGCCGAGGGAGACCAGGATGTTCACGCAGGACAGAGCCGCGGCCCCCGCGCCGGAGGTGACGATCCTGATCTCTTCGATCTTCTTGTTCTGCACCTTCAGCGCGTTCAGAACCGCCGCGCCGACGATGATCGCCGTGCCGTGCTGATCGTCATGAAAGACCGGGATCGCCATGCGCTTGCGCAGCGTCTGCTCGATCTTGAAGCATTCCGGCGCCTTGATGTCCTCAAGGTTGATGCCGCCGAACGTGCCTTCCAGGCTGGCAACGATTTCGATGAACTTGTCGGGGTCCTGCTCGCTCACCTCGATATCGAAACTATCGATGCCGGCGAATTTCTTGAACAGAACGGCCTTGCCCTCCATCACCGGCTTGCCGGCGAGTCCGCCGATATTGCCGAGGCCGAGCACGGCGGTGCCGTTCGTGATCACCCCCACCAGATTCCCGCGGGAGGTATAGTCGAACGAGGTATCCGGATCGGCGACAATCGCTTCGCAAGCGGCGGCAACGCCTGGAGAGTAAGCGAGCGAAAGGTCGCGCGAGGTTTCCATACGCTTGGTTGCCGTGATGGCCAGTTTGCCCGGCCGGGGCGACTGATGATACTCCAGCGCCGCTTTGCGTAAATCTTCATCCATACTTGAAGGGCTCCCCATATTCAGCGTTCATGCTGCCAGTCTGGCGCCTGTTTCATGCGCCAACCGGCTGCGCGAGACAACTGCGCGCGACCACGCGGTGGGCATGTTGCAGATGATTGGGAATGTGGGATTTTTCCCCTCTGGGGAAAGTGGTGCGGTCGAGAAGACTCGAACTTCCAAGGGGTTTCCCCCACAAGCACCTCAAGCTTGCGCGTCTACCATTTCGCCACGACCGCATCGGGCTGGGAGCCTATAGACCATGCTTAAAGCGCCGACAACATGGCAAATTACATCCGGGCACACTGATTATGAATTTGCCCTTGCCACCATGCGCGAGCGCGCCGCCGCCATCCGTGCCGGCACCGAGGGTGAGCTGATCTGGCTGGTCGAGCACCCGCCGCTCTACACCGCCGGCACCTCGGCCGCTGCTGGCGACTTGCAGGATGCCGATCGGTTCCCGACCTATCAGGCCGGGCGCGGCGGCCAATGGACCTATCACGGGCCGGGCCAGCGCGTGGCCTATCTGATGTTAGATCTGAACGAAACGCATGGCAGCATTCCGCCGCGCGACATCCGTGCTTACGTCGCCGGACTGGAAAACTGGGTCATCGCCACCCTCAAAACCTTTGGAATCAAGGGCGAAACGCGGGCGGGCCGAGTCGGCATCTGGGTGGTGACCGGAAACGAGGAGCAAAAGATCGCGGCCATCGGCGTGCGGGTGAGCCGCTGGGTGACCTGGCACGGGCTGGCGCTGAACGTGCACCCGGACCTCTCGCATTTCGGCGGCATCATTCCCTGCGGCATCCGCGAACACGGCGTGACCAGCCTTGCGGCTCTCGGCGTGACCGCCAGCATGAACGAGGTCGACGCCGCTTTGCGCGAGAATTTCGAGCCCATTTTTGGGTAAACGAGAAAGCAGCCGCTTTTAAAAAAGCGGCGCAAAAATTTTTGTTAATCTGGGCCATGGGCTGTGTCTGCGACAACGCCCATGGCCCAGATTAACAAAGTTTTTTTGCTACTTTTTGTTCACAAAAAGTAGACTTTCTTACCTATATACACCCCATGAAAATTTCCGTCCTCGACCAGTCGCCGGTGCGCAGCGGCGTCTCTCCCGATGTTTCGATCCGCGAGACCATCGCCCTGGCCCAGGCCTGCGAGGCCTACGGCTATCACCGTTACTGGCTCTCCGAGCACCACAGCTCCGATTCGGTGGCCGGCTCGGCGCCGGAAGTGCTGCTGGCGGCGCTCGCCGCCACCACGCACAAAATCCGCCTCGGCAGCGCCGGGATCATGCTGCCGCATTATTCGGCGCTGAAAGTGGCCGAGCAGTTCCGCGTGCTGGAGGCGATCGCCCCCGGGCGAATCGATCTCGGTGTCGGCCGCGCCCCAGGCTCTGACCAGCGCACCGCCTTCGCGCTCAACCCCAACGCCGCGCAATCGGCCGATGCCTTTCCCGCCCAGGTCCGCGATCTGCAAACCTGGGTTCTGGGCCGCGAGCTGCCGGTGAACCATCCGTTCCGCGGCGTGCAAGCGCAGCCCGCCGGCCCGTTCGGGCCCGAAATGTGGATTCTCGGCAGCTCCGACTACGGCGCCCAGCTCGCCGCCTATTACGGCCTGCCCTACGGCTTCGCCTATTTCTTCAGCGACGGGCACGGCGCCGCCCAGGCTCTGGACATCTACCGGGCCCGCTTCAAGCCGTCGGAATTTCTTGGCACCCCGCATTCCGCCATCACCGTCTGGGCCTTCGCCGCCGAGACCCAGGAAGAAGCCGAATATTATTTTAGCTCGCGGGCGATGTGGCGGCTGATGCGCGACCGCGGCCGCTATATTGCCCTCCCCACCCCGGAGGAGGCCGAGGCGGTTCCGCTCTCCGACATGGAGCGCGAACGACTGAAATCCTACCGCGCGGACGCTGTCATCGGCACCGCCCCTGTCGTGGCGGCGCAGTTGCGCGCGCTCGCGGCCCAGCTCGGCGTGCAGGAATTCTCCATCACCTGCGGCGTGTCCGATACCTCGGCGCGGCAGAAATCCTACGCGCTGCTGGCGCAGGAGTTCGGGCTTCTGGGATAAGGAAGAAAGCAGCCGCTTTTTGAAAAAAGCGGCGCAAAAACTTCTTTTATGCTGGGTTATGGGCGTTGTCGCCGACACAGCCCATGACCCAGATTAATAAAGTTTTTTTGCTTCTTTTTGTTCACAAAAAGAAGCCTTCTCTTTTCTCTTTCAGCGCAACTGCGATAAACGGCCGGCATGAATACGGAAACGGCCAAGCCCGCGCGCATCCTGGTGTTTCTCGTGACGGAAGACTGGTTCTTCGCGTCGCATTTCTGGGTGCGCGGCCTGGCGGCCAAGGCAACCGGGTGGCGGGTGATCCTGATTGCCCGCGAGAGCGAGGCGACCGCGCGGCTGCGCGCCAGCGGCATTGAGGTGATCCCGGTGGCGTTCGTCCGCCGGCGGCTGAACCCGTTCGCCGAGCTTGGCTTCGCGCTGCAGCTGGCGCGGCTGTACCGGCGGATCCAGCCGGATCTCGTGCACCATGTCGCGCTGAAGCCGATCGTCGTCGGCGGCCTGGCGGCACGGCTGGCGGGGGTGAAAAACATCGTCAACGCGCCGGTCGGGCTGGGCTTTGTGTTTTCATCGGACAGGCTTTTGGCGCGGGTGCTGAGGCCTTTCGTCTCCCTGGGGTTGAAGCTGACACTGACGCCGCCGGGCACGCGGGCGATCTTCGAAAACCCGGACGATCTGAAGGTGCTGAGCGAAGGGGGCATGGTACGCCCCAAGGCGGCCGTGCTGATCCGTGGCGCCGGCGTGGACATCGACACTTTTGCACCGGCCCCCGAACCTGCGGGCATGGTGCGGGTGATCCTGATCGCGCGGATGATCCGGGAAAAAGGTGTTGCGGATTTCGCCGCCGCGGCGCGGCTACTGAAGGGCAAGGCGGAATTCGTGCTGGCCGGCGCGCCGGACCCCGGCAACCCCGACACGGTGACGGAAGCCGAGCTGCGCGGCTGGGAGGCGGAGGGCTTGGTGACCTGGCTCGGGCCGCGCCGCGATGTCGCCGATCTGCTGCGCGGCGCGCATATCGCCTGCCAGCCCTCGACCTTCCGCGAAGGCCTGCCGAAATCGGCGCTGGAAGCGATGGCCTCCGGCAAACCGCTGGTGGCCACCGACATTCCCGGCGGCCGGGAAACGGTGGTGGATGGCGAGACCGGCTTCCTGGTCCCGCCGCGCGACCCGGCCGCCCTGGCGGCGGCGCTGGAGCGGCTGATCGGCGATGCGGCCTTGCGCGCGCGCTTCGGCGCGGCGGCGCGGCGGCGGGCGGAACTGAGTTTTTCTGATCCCATCATCTGCGCGCAGACGCTTTCGGTGTATGACGCGCTGGTTCCCAGAGCATGACGGATTTAGGCAAGCGAAGGGAAGGCTTCTTTTTGTGAACAAAAAGAAGCAAAAAAACTTTATTTATGCTGGGTCATGGGCGTTGTCGGCGACAACGCCCATGACCCAGCATAATAGAAGTTTTTGCGCCGCTTTTTTTAAAAAGCGGCTGCTTTCTAATAGGAGCGCCTGATGAAGAGAGTTTTGGCCGCCGCACTGTTCAGCCTTGCCGCCACCGCCGCTCAGGCGCAGCAGACCATCGGCAGCGTCAGCACCAATTTCCGGCTGCTCGGGCCCAACGACAAGGTGGTGGTGCAGCGTTTCGACGATCCGCGCGTGCCGAATGTGAGCTGCTACGTTTCCTTCGCGCAGACCGGCGGGGTGAGCGGCGGGCTGGGCGTCGCCACCAATCCGAGCCAGTTCGCGCTCAACTGCGTGGCGCACGGGCCGGTGAGCATCCCGGCGGATCTTCCGCAACGTCAGGAGGTCGGCGCCATTTCGGCCTCGCTCCTGTTCAAGCATTTCATCCTGTCGCGCCTGGTGGACAATCAGGCGCATACGCTCGTCTATCTGTTAATCAGCACCAAGGTGATCAGCGGCTCGCCGGCCAATGCCGTCTCCGCCGTTCCCGCTTCCAATTAAGGATTCTTGCCCATGACCGATATCGTTCCCCTGCGCCGCGCGCTTATTTCTGTTTCCGACAAAGCCGGGCTGGTGGATTTCGCGCGCGCATTGGCGGCGAAGGGCGTGGAGATCCTCTCGACCGGCGGCTCGGCCAAGGCGCTGCGTGACGCCGGCGTGGCGGTGAAAGAGGTCTCGGACCATACCGGCTTCCCGGAAATTCTCGACGGGCGCGTGAAAACCCTGGTGCCGCAAGTGCATGGCGGCATTCTCGGCCGGCGCGACCTGCCGGAGCATCAGCAGCAAATGCAGGACCACAGCATTGCGCCGATCGATCTGGTGGCGGTGAACCTGTACCCGTTCGAGGCGACGGTGGCGCGGGGCGCCGCGTTCGAGGACTGCATCGAGAATATCGACATCGGCGGCCCGGCGATGATCCGCTCGGCGGCTAAGAACCATGCCTCGGTGGCGGTGCTGACCGCGCCGGCGCATTACGCTGAGGTGCTGGCGGAGCTGGAGGCCCATGGCGGCACGACGCTCAGCACAAGGCGCAGCCTGGCGGCCCAGGCCTATGCGCGCACGGCTGCTTATGACGCGGCGATCTCCGGCTGGTTCGCGCAACAGAACGGCGTGGAATACCCGGCCAGCGTGACCCTTGCCGGGCAGCTGAAGCAGAGCCTGCGCTACGGCGAGAACCCGCATCAGTCGGCGGCGTTCTACACTTCTTCTCCGGCCCGCTTCGGGGTCGCCACGGCGACTCAAACGCAGGGCAAGGAGCTCTCCTATAATAATTACAACGATACCGACGCCGCCTATGAATGCGTCGCGGAATTCGCCGATCCGACCATCGTCATCGTCAAGCACGCCAATCCGTGCGGCGTGGCGACGGCGGCCAGCGTGGCAGCGGCCTGGGATGCGGCGCTCGCCTGCGATCCGGTCTCGGCGTTCGGCGGCATCGTCGCGCTGAACCGCACGCTGGACGAGGCGACCGCCGCCAAGATCGCGACCATCTTCACCGAAGTGATCATCGCCCCGGATGCCGATGAGGGCGCCAAGGCCGTGCTGGCGAAGAAGAAGAACCTCCGCCTGCTGCTGGCCGGCGGCGTGCCGGATGCGGCGGCGCCGGGGCTACAATTCAAATCCCTGGCCGGCGGCTTCCTGCTGCAGAACCGCGATGCGGGGCGGGTGACGGAAGCGAGCCTGAAAGTGGTGACGAAGCGTGCGCCGAGCCCGCAGGAGATCGAGGACCTGCTGTTCGCTTTCCAAGTGTGCAAGCATGTGAAGTCGAACGCCATCGTCTACGCCAAGAACCGCGCCACCATCGGCGTCGGCGCCGGGCAGATGAACCGGGTCGACTCGGCGCGCATCGCCGCCTGGCGCGGTGCGGCGGCCAAGCTCGACTTCGACGGCTGCGTGGTCGCCTCGGACGCGTTCTTCCCCTTCGCCGACGGGCTGGAAGCGGCCGTGGCGGCGGGGGCGAAGGCGGTGATCCAGCCGGGCGGGTCGATCCGCGACGAAGAGGTGATCGCCGCCGCGGACCGGGCAGGAATTGCCATGGTCTTCACAAATATGCGGCATTTTCGGCACTAACCCCTTATAATGAGCGACATGTTGACCAACATGCCCTTTGCCCTGCCAGACTGGATGCCGGCCTGGATGTTTTTACTCCTGGCCGTGCCGGTTTTGCTCTATCTGCTGGCCTTTCTGCTCATGCCGTTCAGCGTGTTCGGCGTGAAAGCGCGGATCGAAGCGCTGGAGGTGCAAATCGAGTCGCTGCATGACGAGCTGCGCATGATGTCCATGCGTAACGCCGGCGTGCTGCCGCGCGGCCGAGCCGCGTCGGAATCTTATGACGATGTGCCGGATTTTGCCCATCTCAAAAAATCCCAGCGCGCCTATACCGAGCCGGTGGTGACACCAGCCCCGCCACGCGCGCCGGTTCCGGGGCCGGCGATGCGCCCTGCCCCCGCCGTGACACCGCCACCGGTGGCACCGGTGGTGGCGCCGATGCGGGAGCGGCTGACACCAACCCCGCCGCCCCGGAATGGCAAGCGGGCGGAGCCGCGACTGGATTGACCGTTCTTGTCACGGGCGCCACCGGCTACATCGGTGGCGCGATTCTGAACTGCCTACGCGAAGCGAAAGTGGATGTTCTGGCCGGGGTGCGCGCCACTTCGACCCTGCCGGCCGGCGCGACCGTTCTGCTCACCGGCGATCTGGCGGAGCCCGGGTTGAAACTGCCGCCGATGACGGCCGTGATCCATGCCGCCGGGCTGGGACACCGGCGCGGCGTGCCGACCGCCACCTGGCGGCGCGCCAATGTGGACGCCGCGGTGAACCTCGCGCGTGCCGCGCGAGAGGCCGGCGCCAAACGCTTCATCCTGATCTCCACCGCGCATATCCATGGCCGCGTGCATGACGGCGTGGTCACGGACACGACTCCGCCGAATCCGATGGACGCCTATGCCGAGAGCAAGTTGCAGGCCGAGCACGACGTGGCCGCCGCGTTCGGGCCGGGGCTCTGCCTCGTCCGGCCGGTGGCGGTGATCGGGCCCGGTTGTCCCGGCAACATCCAGCTGCTGCTGAAACTTCTGGCGCGCGGCATTCCCCTGCCCTTCGGCGCGGTGCAGAATCGGCGCAGTTTCATCGAGCGCGATGACCTGGCGCAGATCGTGCGCACCGTGCTGCAGGCGCCGGTGATGCCGGAGAGCGTGCTGGCGGCGCATTGGGAGACGATCAGCACCCCGGGCCTGGTCCAGGCTCTGGCCCAGGGGCTCGGGACCAAGGCGAAACTGCCGGCCTGCCCGACGCATGTTCTGGCCACCGTCGCCACGGTGCTGGGGCGCTCGGCGATGTGGCAGAGCCTCTCCGGCGACTTCGCCGCCAACCCGGCGGTCGCCCGCGCCCTGGGCTGGGAACCGGCCGCGCGCCTAGCGGAAACGTTCGAGGCGACCGCGCGGTATTATAATACCACACGGCAAAAGGCTTGACTTAAGGCGCAGAAATCCTGATAAGCCGCGCTCGAGTTTGAGGTGCAAAATGATGAAAACGACGATTTCGCTGAAGCCGGCGGATGTAAAGAAGGACTGGGTCCTGATCGACGCCGAGGGGCTCGTGCTCGGCCGTCTGGCCGCCATCGTGGCGACCCGCCTGCGCGGCAAGCATAAGCCGCAGTTCACCCCGCATGTCGATTGCGGCGACAACATCGTGATCGTGAACGCGGAAAAGGTGAAGCTGACCGGCAAGAAGGCCGAGCAGTCTGTGTTCTACTACCACACCGGTTATGCCGGTGGGATCAAGGGCCGCACCATCAAGGACCGCCTCGAGAGCGCGCATCCGCAGCGCGTGGTCGAGAAGGCCGTGGAACGCATGATCACGCGTGGTCCGCTGCAGCGTCAGCAGATGAAGAACCTGCATGTCTATGCCGGGCCTGAGCACCCGCATGGCGCGCAGCAGCCGCAATCCCTTGATGTCGGCGCGCTGAACGCCAAGAACCGGAGAGTTTGAGCATGTCCGAATCCACCAATGCCTTTGCCGGCCTGAAGGACCTGCCCGCCGTGGCTGCTGTGGCCGAGATCGCCGCGCCGAAGCGCGAGCCGAAGCGCGATGCGCAGGGCCGCTCCTACGCCACCGGCCGCCGCAAGAACGCGATCGCCCGCGTGTGGATCAAGCCCGGCAAGGGCGAGATCATGGTGAACGGCAAGAAGGCGCCGACCTATTTCGCCCGCCCTGTGCTGCGCATGCTGATCACCCAGCCCTTCCTGGTCGCCGACCGCTACAACCAGTTCGACGTGTACTGCACGGTGAACGGTGGCGGCCTGTCCGGTCAGGCCGGCGCGGTGCGCCACGGCATCTCGCGCGCTCTGACGCTCTATGAGCCGGACCTGCGCGGCATCCTGAAGGTCGCCGGGTTCCTCACCCGTGACTCGCGTGCGGTCGAACGTAAGAAATACGGCAAGGCCAAGGCCCGCCGTAGCTTCCAGTTCAGCAAGCGTTGATCACCCAAGAAAAACCCGGAGCGATCCGGGTTTTTTTGTGCCTGGAGTTCCTGCTGCTCTTCGCCCTGGGCCCACTGGCCATTTTGGAAATCCGCCGGCCGGGGATTCTGTTCCTGGCGCTGTGGATCGGCGGGGCGATCACCTATCAGGCCAGCCGAATGGCGCGGCCACCCTCCCCGCCCGACTGGCGCCGCCGTTTGCGGAACGCTTCCTGGTTTTTGCCCCTGAAAGTGCAAATTATCGTGCGGCGGCTGCTCGGCCCGCCTTCCCCGGGGGAACAAGCGGCGGCACGCCGAATTTCGCAGCTGATCCTACGCTTTTCCATCTGCGGCGCGGCGCTGACCCTGGCCACCTGGCTGATCGTCCCGCACCTCTTTCTCTCCCTGCCCCGCGAGCATCCCTTCTTCTGGCTGCTGATCATGGTGCTCTACCCGGTGCTGTCGGTCTGGCCGCAGGAGGTGATCTACCGGCGCTTCCTGTTCCACCGCTACGCGCCGCTCTTCGGCGAGAACGGGGTGGTGGTGGCCTCGGCATTGGCTTTCGGCTTCGCACATGTGATTTTTCTGAACCCGGTCGCGGTAGCGCTGACCACCGCCGGCGGCGCCATGTTCGCGCGAAATTATGCGCGGGAACGGTCGCTCTACCTCGCCTGCATGGAACACGCGCTCTATGGCTGCCTGGTGTTCACCATCGGACTGGGCCAGTTCTTCTACACCGGCGCTGCTTGGCATCATTAATCGAAGTAAGCGGCCGCTTTTTAAAAAAAGCGGCGCAAAAATTTTTGTTCCTCTGGGTCATGGGCGGTGTCAGCGACAACGCCTATGGCCCAGATTAATAAAGTGTTTTTGCTACTTTTTGTTCACAAAAAGTAGCCTTCCTTAGCGCCAGCAGGGCCGCTAGTTCGGCTTCATGCTCGTAGCCGGGCATCAGGCGCGTCAGGGCGTCGTCCCGGTAGGTCGCCGGGTGGAAATAGATTTCCGCCGTCCCTTCAGGCAGGTGCTGGAGCAGATTTCTGACCTTTTCCTCGGTCATGTGGCCGGACCATTTGAGGCCGAAGACGTGGTCGGTGGTGGCCAGGCCGGCTTGCTTGGCCTGGCGGCGCAGCACGCGGCTCCAGGCGTGGAGCGCGCGGTCGCCGGCGGTGATCTTTTCGCCGCATCGAGCCATGATGGCGGGCGGTTCTGCGGGGACGCGGATGCGGGTCAGGCCGTATTCCCGCCCCACCTCGATCATCATGCGTGCCACGGTGGGGTGCAGATGCATGTGCTTATGCGCGTCCGCATGGTGCAGCGTCAGACCCGTGGCGGTATAGGCGGCGAACTGGGCGCGGATTTCGGCACGCAGTTCGCGCCGCGCGGCGGGGGAGAAGAAATATCTGACGCCGAGCGCCGCCTGGTCGGTGGAGAAGCGCCCGTCCGGACCGGTGATGGTGGGCAGAAGCTGGTGGCCGAGGCGGGAATCACCGTCGACCAGCACCAGATGCAAGCCGGTTTTGAGGTTCGGCAGGGTTTTGGCGCGCCGAACCGCGTCTTCCGCCGCCGGAGCGGCGACCATCAGGCTCGCTTGGCCGAGCACACCCTCAAGATGCGCCCGCTCCACCGCCTCATTCACCGAGACAGTCAGGCCAAAATCATCAGCCGAAAAAATGGGGGGCATGGCTTATCTCAAGGGGTCTGGGGCCTTACGGCCCCAGCGGGGTCCAGGGGCAGCGCCCCTGGCCTTTTATCCTTAGGCCGTCTTACGTTCCTTAAGGAAGGCAAAGAACTCCAAGCCCTCGCGCAGGCGGCGCTTCATCATTTGCGGGCTGCGGATCATTTCGTTCAGGATCGAGAAGATCTTTGACGGCCGGAAGTAGAAGCTGCGGTAGATCGTCTCCACCGACTTGAAGATCTCGGTATGCGTCAGGTGCGGGTAGTGCAGCGGCGCGATCTGCACGCCGTGCTCGTCGATCAGTTCGGCGTGCTCGATGTCGAGCCAGCCTTCCTTGACCGCCTGATTGTACAGGAAGGTGCCGGGATAGGGTGCTGCCAGCGACACCTGGATGGTGTGCGGGTTGATTTCCTTGGCGAACTCGATGGTTTCCTTCAGCGTCTCCTGCGTTTCGCCGGGCAGGCCGACGATGAAGGTACCGTGGATCTTGATGCCGAGGGCATGGCAGTCCTTGGTGAACTGCTTCGCGACTTCGATGCGCATGCCCTTCTTGATGTTGTGCAGGATCTGCTGGTTGCCGCTCTCATAGCCGACGAGGAGCAGGCGCAGGCCGTTTTCCTTGAGTATTTTCAGCGTGCTGTAGGGCACGTTGGCTTTGGCGTTGCAGGACCAGATGATGCCCATCTTGCCGAGCTCGCGGGCGATCTCCTCGGCGCGCGGCAGGTTGTCGGTGAAGGTGTCGTCGTCGAACATGAACTCCTTCACCTGCGGGAAGAGTTCCTTGGCCCGGCGGATCTCCGCCACCACGTTCTCGACCGAGCGGGTGCGGTAGGTGTGGCCGCCCACGGTCTGCGGCCAGAGGCAGAAGGTGCAGCGGGATTTGCAGCCGCGGCCCGTATAGATCGAGACATACGGGTGCATCAGGTAGCCGATGAAATAGTCTTCGAGGCGCAGGTGCTTCTTGTAGACCTCGGTGACGAAGGGCAGCTGATCCATGTCGTGCAGGATCGCGCGGTCCTTGTTCTTGATCAGCTGGCCGCTGGCGTCGCGGTACATGATGCCGTCAACCTCGGCGAAGGGCTTGCCTTCGGCGATTTCCTTAATGGTGAAATCGAACTCGTTGCCGGCGACGAAGTCGAGCACGGCGGCGCGGGAGAGCGATTCCTCCGGCTGCACTGCCACCTTGGCGCCGATGAAGCCGATCATGAGGTTCGGATTCTCGGCCTTGAACGCCTCCGCCACCTTCACGTCATTGCCGAAGGAGGGGGTGGAGGTGTGGATGATCAGCAGGTCATGGGTCTTCGCGTGCGGGAGCACGTCGGCCATGGTCAGGCGCGCGGGCGGGGCGTCGATCAGCGTGCTGTCCGGCAGCAGGGCGGCGGGCTGGGCCAACCAGGTGGGGAACCAGAACGACTTGATCTCGCGACGCGCCTGGTAGCGTGAACCGGCGCCGCCGTCGAACCCGTCAAAGGAAGGAGGTTGCAAAAACAGGGTCTTCAACATGGCATCACTCTTTTTTTCTGATCGGTTCAAATTCTGATCGGTTCAAATTTTCGGCGCCTGCCGCGGTTTACCCGAATCGGCATGCATGATCTGGCCCCGCCAATCTACCTTATCTCCAGTGTAGCTGAGGATATATATGAGCGCGGAACAGAAATCCCGCACCAGGAAAAGCCACGCATCGCCGGCCTTGGCAAGGCCGAGTGCTGCGTCGATCCGCCGCGCCGCGGCATAGCGCGTCAGCAGCACGAAGAAGAACAGCGCCCAGGCCCACAGCGAGCAGCCGCTGGTGATGACGGCGAGCAGCGCCCAGAACAGCGAGATCTGCAGCACCGAGGCCGCGTAGGGGATGGGCACCAGGGCCCGGATGGTGCGCGCCCAGCGCAATTCATGCCGGAACAGCGCACGGAAATCATGCTCCGGCACGGTCGTGGCGGGAATCACCTGCGCCAAGGTGAGGTGATAGCCCTTGGCCCGGACGAGGCGCCCGAGCACCTGGTCGTCGGCCAGGTGGTTGGACACGGCCTGCAGCCCGCCGACCTCGGAAAGCACGGTCTTGGTCAGCGCCATGGTGACGCCCAGGCAGTCCTGGCGGCCGAGCTTGCGCGCCAGCAGCGCGCCGGGGAGGAAGGTGTAGTTGATCTGGTTGGCGCCCATCAGCGTGGCCAGATGCGGCGTGCCCGGCAGGGCAGTATAGAGCGTGGTGACGAGCCCGACCCCCGGCACGCCCAAGGCCGCGACCACGCGGTGCAGGAAATAGGGCGGCACATGGATATCGGCGTCCGACATCACCAGCGTCTCGTACGCCGCCGCCTGGTACATGTTGATGAGGTTGGAAATCTTCCGATTCGTGCCGTGCAGGGTCGGGTCGACGATCACGGTTACGTCGCGTTCCGGATAGCGGGCGCGCAGCCGTTCGACGATTTCCAGCACCGGGTCCTGCGAGTTCTGGACCCCGAACACCAGCTGATAGACCGGGTAGTCGATGAGAAAGAACGATTCGAGCGCGAGCTCCGTGAGCGGTTCGACGCCGCAGAGCGGTTTGAGCAGCGAAACGGGCGGATGCTCGGTCAGGACCCGTGCCGGCGCCGCATAGAAGCGCTGGACCAGGAGCATGCCTATATATTGCTGGATCACGCCGATCAGCGCGAACAACCCAGCGAGCCAGGCGATGAGGACCATGTCAGGCTCTTAGGGTCTGAAAATGGCAACCGTGTGCGTCGCAGCGGGCACACGGTTCGCAAGGCGCGAACATGTCAGAGGCTGCCCGAACTGCTGGCCAGTGTCGCGGTCTTTTTCTTCAGAGCGTCGATCAGCTGCGTGGCATCGCCGGATGTCACCAGCGAGCTGAAGTCGGAGGAATGGATGGCCACCTGGCTGATCGTGCCGTTGAGCAGCACGTCGGTGATCTGCCAGCCCATCGGACCGTCGGAGACGACATAATCGAGACGCGTCGGCGCGGAGCCGTCGGCCGGGACGATCTGCGTCTCGACGATCTTGTCGGCGCCGACCGTCTTTTCCGTCGGCAGCAATTCGATCTTCTCGCCGCCATATTTGGCGAACTCGGCGACATAGCTGGCGACGGTGAATTTCTCGAATTGCGCCGCCAATTCCTGCTGCTGAGCCGCCGGAATGGTCGACCAAAGGAAACCGACCGAGTTCTTCTCAACCTCGGCCAGGTTGTAGCTGGACTCCACCACCGGGCCCAAGGCTGCGACGCGCGCGTCGAAGCCTTGGCCGGCGGAGCCGGCCTTCATGGTGGCAATCAGGGCGTCGTCGAGCGCCTGGACCGGAGCAGCTTCCGGGGAAGCCGCCGTCGCGGCGAACGGAAGCAGTACGCCAGCCGCCAGGATCGTGGAACGGAGCAAATTTTTCATGGTATAGGTTACTTAGGTGATCACTGGGCGGGAATTGCGACCAGATCATTAAGAGATTCTGAACCCAGAGCCATCACCACATGCTGGACGATGTCCTGCGTGGTCAGACCGGCATCGATCAACTGGCCCGCTGGGGTATTGTGGTCGATGAGGCGGTCCGGCAGCGTCATCGGCCGGAATTTCAGCCCGCGATCGAAGGAGCCGGTCCAGGCCAGGTGATGCGCCACGGCCGCACCGAAACCGCCGGCCGCGCCATCCTCGATGGTGACAAGCACCTCGTGATGGCGCGCCAGCTGGTTAATGAGGTCGGTATCCAGCGGCTTCATGAAGCGGGCATCGGCGACCGTGGTCGGGAAACCGCGCGCCGCCAGCTCGTCGGCGGCGCTGAGGCAGTTAGCCAGGCGGGGCCCCAGCGCCAGGAGCGCCACCTTGGAACCTTCGCGCAGGATGCGGCCTTTGCCGATCTCCCACGGGGTGCCGCGCTCCGGCAGCGCCAAGCCCAGCCCCTCGCCGCGCGGGTAACGGAACGCGGAAGGCCGGTCGTCGATCGCCGCGGCGGTGGCGACGGCGTGCATCAGCTCCACCTCGTCGGAAGGCGCCATGATGACCATGTTCGGCATCGCCCCGAGATAGCAGAGGTCATAGGCGCCGGCATGGGTCGCGCCGTCGGCGCCGACCAGACCGGCACGGTCCATGGCGAAACGCACCGGCAGGGATTGCAGCACCACGTCATGCACGACCTGGTCGTAGCCGCGCTGCAGGAAGGTCGAATAGATCGCGCAGAACGGCGCCATGCCCTCGGCCGCCATGCCCGCGGCGAAGGTGACCGCGTGCTGCTCGGCGATGCCGACATCGAACATCCGGCTAGGGAATTTCTGGACGAATTTGTCCAGCCCGGTACCGCCCGGCATGGCCGCGGTGACGGTGACGAGCCGCGGGTTGGCCTCGGCTTCCGCGATCAGGGCCTTCGCGAAGACATTGGTATAGCTCGGCGGGCCGGGTGGGGCCTTGCTCTGCTCGCCGGTGACGACGTTGAACTTGGCGGTGGCGTGCAGCTTGTCGCCCGCCTCTTCGGCCGGCGCGTAGCCCTTGCCCTTTTGCGTGACGACATGCAGCAGCACCGGCTCGTTGCTGTCCAAATCGCGGATGTTGCGCAGCACGGGGAGCAGATGGTCGAGGTTATGGCCGTCGATCGGCCCGACATAATAGAAGCCCAGCTCCTCGAACAGCGTGCCGCCGGTGAGGATGCCGCGCGCATATTCCTCCGCCCGGCGCGCCGTGCGCTCGAGCTGGCGGGGGAAGCGCTTGGCCATTTTCGCGGCGAAGTCGCGCAGGGACATGAAGCTGCGCGACGAGATCAGCCGCGACAGATAGGCGCTCATCGCGCCCACCGGCGGGGCGATGGACATGTCGTTGTCGTTGAGGATGACGATCAGGCGGGATTTCATCGCCCCGGCATTGTTCATCGCCTCATAGGCCATGCCGGCACTCATCGAGCCGTCGCCGATGACGGCGATGACCTGGCGCGGGTCCTGCTCTTCCTTGAGGTCACGCGCCACCGCCATGCCGAGACCGGCGGAGATGGAGGTGCTGGAATGCGCCGCGCCGAACGGATCGAACTCGCTCTCGGAACGGCGGGTGAAGCCGGACAGGCCGCCCGGCTGGCGCAGGGTGCGAATCCGGTCGCGCCGGCCGGTGAGGATTTTGTGCGGGTAGGTCTGGTGACCGACATCCCAGATCAAGCGGTCGCGCGGCGTCTCGAACACGGCATGAATGGCGACGGTCAGCTCCACCACACCCAGCGAAGAGCCCAGATGGCCGCCGGTGACCGAGACGGTATCGACCGTTTCGGCCCGCAGCTCATCGGCCAGTTGCTTCAGCTGGTCATTGGAAAAATTCCGGAGGTCGGACGGATATGTCACCCGGTCCAGAAGCGGCGTCCGCGGCGGCATTAGTTCAATCCTCCGATACGCCGCGCCACTATTATCCGCATACTCGTCTTTGTCCTTCGTTGAAGCCTTTTGAGCAGCTCCGCCTGGGCGGCGGCGCAACACTCATATCCAAAAGTACATAAGGGACTGTAAAACCAATTGCCAGCGCCCCGCTCTTTGTTGCAAGTCAGCCATGTTGGCCATCCGCTCGTGTAGCCTGACGGTTATCCTTACGCTCAAGCTTGCGAATTGTGGAGGCAATGACTTATTGCGTGTACCAGAAAGACGGACAGCGTGACCGACTGGCAACAGGAACTCTGATATTATGGATGGCTCTCAACTACCGAAATCGATTCGTGTGATCCTGGCGCAGCCACGCGGCTTTTGCGCCGGCGTGGAGCGCGCCATCGACATTGTGGAGCGCGCCCTCATCAAATTCGGCCCGCCGATCTATGTGCGCCATGAAATCGTGCATAACCGCCACGTGGTCGAGGATCTGCGCGCCCGCGGCGCCGTGTTCGTCGACGAGCTGGACGAGGTGCCGGAGGGCGCCATGACCGTGTTCTCCGCGCATGGCGTCGCCCGCAAGGTGGAAAACGCCGCATCGAGTCGGTCGCTGCCGGTGATCGACGCGACCTGCCCTCTGGTGGCGAAAGTGCATGCCGAGGGCCGGCGCTATGCCAGCCAGGGCCGCGAGATCGTGCTGATCGGACATGCCGGCCATGCGGAAGTCGAGGGTACGATCGGCCAGATCGATGGCCAGGTCTATCTGGTGCAGACGGTCGAGGACGCGAACGCCCTGGTCGTCGCGAACCCCGAGAAGCTGTCCTACATCACCCAGACCACGCTGTCGGTGGACGACACGCGCGGGATCATCGCCGCACTGCAGGTGCGCTTCCCGGCCATCACCGGGCCGGATGTGCGCGATATCTGCTACGCTACGCAGAACCGCCAGGAAGCGGTGCACCACCTGGCCGAACTGGTCGACCTGATCCTCGTGGTGGGGAGCAAGAACTCCTCCAATTCCAACCGGTTGCGGGAAATCGGCGCGGAGCTGGGCCGGCCGAGCTACCTGATCGACGACGCCACGGCGCTGCAGCCGTCCTGGTTTGAGAATGTGCGGATCGTGGGCCTGACCGCCGGCGCCTCGGCCCCGGAAGTGCTGGTCCAGGGCGTGATCGAGGGGCTGCGCCGCTTCGGCCAGGTCGACATTGAACTGCTGGCCGGAACGCCCGAGGATGTGAAATTCAAGCTTCCGGCCGAAGTGGCCGACGTATAAAGGTAAAAAGCAATATGGCCGTGCCATTGACCCAGGCGTTGCGAGTCGGCGCCTATGTGATGAAGCAGCACCTCAAGGGCAACAAGCGCTACCCGCTGGTGCTGATGCTGGAGCCGCTGTTCCGCTGCAACCTGGCCTGCGCCGGCTGCGGCAAGATCGACTACCCCTCGGAAATCCTGAACCAGCGCATTTCCGTGGAAGACGCCGTGCTCGCGTCGGATGAATGCGGCGCGCCGATCGTCGCCATCGCCGGCGGCGAGCCGCTGCTGCACAAGGAGCTGCCGGAGATCACCCGCCGCCTCCTCGACAAGGGCAAGTTCATCTACCTGTGCACCAACGCGCTGCTGCTGGAAAAGAAGATCGACCAGTACACGCCGCACAAGAATTTCTGCTGGGACATCCATCTGGATGGCGACAAGCAGATGCATGACGCGGCGGTCTCGCAGGAAGGCGTGTTCGAGCGCGCCGTCGATGCGATCAAGCTGGCGAAGTCCAAGGGCTTCCGCGTCTCCATCAACTGCACGCTGTTCGACGGCGCGGACCCGGAACGGGTGGCCAAGTTCTTCGACACCGTTTCCGATCTCGGCATCGACGGCGTGATGACCTCCCCCGGCTACGCCTATGAGCGCGCCCCGGACCAGGAGCACTTCCTGAACCGGCAGCGCACCAAGGAGCTGTTCCGGGCGATCTTCCGCCACGGCAAAGAGAGCAAGAAGCGCGGCAAGGACTGGAAGTTCAACCAGAGCCCGCTGTTTCTGGACTTCCTCGCCGGCAACCAGACCTATGCCTGCACGCCCTGGGGCAACCCGACGCGCAACGTGTTCGGCTGGCAGCGCCCGTGCTACCTGCTCGGCGAAGGCTACGCCAAGACCTACAAGGAGCTGATGGACAGCACCGACTGGGATAAATACGGCGTCGGCAATTACGAGAAATGTGCCGACTGCATGGTGCATTCCGGCTTCGAGGCGACTGCCGTGGTCGATTCGGTGAAGCGCCCCTGGAAGATGGCGGCGCTGGCGCTGAAGGGCATCAAGACCGAAGGCGCGATGGCCAAGGAGATCCCGCTGGACAAGGCGCGCAAGGCCGAGTTCGTGTTCTCCAAGCATGTGCAGGCGAAGATGGCCGAGATCCACGCCAAGAAGGCGGCCCCGGCCGTCCCGGCCGAGTAAGAAAGCGGCCGCTTTTTAAAAAAAGCGGCGCAAAAACTTCTTGCTATGCTGGGCCATGGGCTGTGTCAGCGACACAGCCCATGGCCCAGATTCATAAAGTTTTTTTGCTACTTTTTGTTCACAAAAAGTAGACTTCCCCTTCCCTTACCTTAAGCGCGTTGGAGAGCCCTAACGCGGGCGACCAGGGCGGCCCTTGCTTTCCCGGCATCGCGGGCGAGGCCGATGAGGGCCGGAATTTGTGCCGGAGTCGCGAGGACGGAGCGCAGGATGCGCGGCAGGTCGATGGCGCCTGAGGATTTGAGGGGCACCAAGGCCGCCGGCGGCAGGGTGCGGGTGGCTGGGTCGGCGATGGCGCGCAGGACCGCGAAAGGCAGCCCATGCGCCTGCGCCGCGCGGGCCACGGCGCCCGACTCGAGATCGACCGCGTCGATTCGCATCGCGCGATAAAGTTCTGCTTTCTGCGTGACGGTGGCCGCGATGTCGGTGCCGGCGAGGATTTTTGCGCCGTTCGACCCGCCCAGGAAGGTCATCAGCGCGGGATCGCACGTATAGCGCTCCTCTCCCTCGACCACGGCAGCGGGCACGAGCAGCCTTCCCGGCCGCATACCGGGAGCCAGGCCGCCCGCCAGGCCGAAGCTGACGAGCGCCGTAGCTCCCTGCCCGATCAGCCGCTCGGCGGCCCGGTAGGCGCCATCCGGCCAGCCGCCACCGGCTTCGACCAGAAACCCGGATTTATCCAGAAGCTTGGCCTCGGCGGTGAGGCCGGTGACAAAGCCGATGACAGGAGCTGTCATCGGCGATGGAGCAGAAAACTATTCATACATGCCTTCATACAGCGCGATGATCTCTGCCGCATCCGGCACGCGCGGATTGTTGGCCGGGCTGCCGGAGGCGAGCGCCTGCTCGGCCATCAACGCTTTTTTGGCGTGCCAGTCTGCCGCGGAAATGCCGAACTGCTTCGGCGTCGGCACACCGAGCTCCGCATTCAGCGCCCTCAGCCCTTCCAGCAGCTTGGCGCCGGCCACCTGGTCGGCATCGTCCTGTGCTGCAAAACCGGCCAGGCGCGCCGCCTCGGCATAACGCGGCAGAGAAGCGTCGAGGGAAAAGCGGGTGACCGCCGGCAGCAGCATGGCGTTGGACAGGCCATGCGGCACATGAAAATGCGCGCCGATCGGACGCGACATGCCGTGCACCAGAGCAACCGAGGCGTTGCAGAAGGCCATGCCCGCCTGGGTGGCGCCGAGCATCATCGCCGCCCGTGCCTCTACGTTCTTCGGCTCATGAAAGGCGGTGCGCAGATTGGCGCCGATCAGCCGCATGGCGGAAATCGCCAGCGGATCGGAGAAGGCGTTGGCGCGGCGGGAGACAAAGGCCTCTAGCGCATGGGTGAAACTGTCGACCCCGGTGTCGGCGGTGATGCGCGGCGGCACGGAGAAGGTGAGCTCGTAATCGACGATGGCGGCGAGCGGCATGGCGCCAAGGCCGGCGATGAGCATTTTCTCGTCGCGCTCGGAATCGGTGACGATGGTGAAGCGCGTTGCCTCCGATCCGGTGCCCGCAGTGGTCGGGATGGCGATCAACGGCAGGGCCGCCTGGTCGGCCACGGCGGGGGTCTTGTAGTCGCGCATCTTGCCGCCACCGGCTTTGAGAATGGTCATGGCCTTGGCGGTGTCGATCGGCGAGCCGCCGCCGAAGGCCAGCAGGCAGTCATGATGCGGCGCAATGTGTTTCACGCCCGCTTCGACGACGGTGTCAGTGGGCTCCGGAATGGTCTCGGAGAACACGTCGAACGTGATCCCGGCCGCACTCAGCGGCTGCGTCAGCCGCTCGAGCAGGCCGGATGAGACCATGAACGGGTCAGTGACGATCAGCGGGCGGGACAGGCCGAGCCGGGCCAGCAGCGCCGCTGCGCCGGCAACCGTGCCGCCACCGATTTCGATCAGGCGAGGAGCGTGGAAGGTCATCTGGGTCATCAGGGTTCTCTCAATTTTGAGCGCTTATTCCATTCAATGCCATGAAATGAAACGCGACGGTTTTTACATCTGATGCGCGGCGGATGCATGAGAAGGAAGGACTTCTTTTTGTGAACAAAAAGAAGCAAAAAAACTTTATTAATCTGGGCCATGGGCGTTGTCAGTGACAATGCCTATGGCCCAGCATAACAGAAGTTTTTACGCCGCTTTCCTCTAAGCCGCTGACGCGATCGGAGTTCTGCATGGCCTGTGTTTCCAAGCTGCCCATAATAATCCGTACCCCGCGCGCGGCGCGCCCGGCATGAGCTCTCTGTCACGCGGGATCGAGGCGGTGCTGTTCAGCGGCCGGATGCTGCTGGTGCCGATCTACCTTGCCATGTTGGCGTTGCTGGCGATGCTGGTGGTGTATTTCGTCAGCGAACTGATCCATGCCGTGCCGTCCCTGCCAGGGATGACCGAAAAAGATCTCATCATTCTCACCATTTCGCTCATCGATTTGTCCCTGACGGCCAATCTGGTGATGTTGGTGATCCTCTCGGGTTATGAGAATTTCGTGCGCCGCGTCAGCTTCAAGGAAAACGACACGCGACCGGCGTGGCTGGTGCGGATCAATTTCAGTGGTTTGAAACTGAGATTGCTGGCGACCATTACGGTCATCGCCGCGGTACATCTGCTGGGGAGTTTTCTGGAAATCAACAACCAGAAAGACCGCGACCTGCTCTGGCAGGTGGTGATCGTGCTCGTCTTCGCGGTGCTGGGGCTGCTGCTTGCCCTCACCGACCGGTTGACCGGTCAGGAGCATGATCAGACGTCACACGAAATGAATTGACTCCCGGACGCGGCAAATGCTGTCATCAAATTGACACATGCGTGCAAGGGGGAATGCCATGTCCATGACCTCGGAAATCGATTTCAGGGAGTTTGCCGGCAGCGTCGGCACCATCATGGACTACGAAGACGGCGATGCGGTCTTCCACGAGGGCGATAAACCGGCCTTCATGTATGTGGTGCTGCGTGGCGCGGTCGACATCACTGCCCAGAACAAGAGGCTCGATCAAATCGGCGCCGGCAAGGCGCTTGGCATCCTGTCGCTTCTGGACAACCAGCCACGCACGGTCACCGCGCGCGCCAGCGGCGCCACCCAACTGGCGGTCATCGACCGCAAGAAATTCCGCTTCATGATCGAGGAGATGCCGATGTTCTGCTGGTACGTCATGGGCGAACTGGCGCATCGCCTGCGCACCACGAACGCCGCCCTCTGAAGGAAGCGGCCGCTTTTTGAAAAAAGCGGCGCAAAAACTTTGGTTATGCTGGTCCATGGGCGTTGTCGGTGACACCGCCCATGGACCAGCGTTCATAAAGGTCTTCGCTTACTGCGCAAGCGCGCTCTAACTCTGGGAGTTATGATGCTGAGCGCCATCCGGAAACGGCGCTTCCGCGCCCTTTGTAACGCGCACGCAGACGATCGGCGCGCCGGGCTTAACCCGGAAGATCCATCCGTCCTCAACGTAAACAGCGGTATCCCGGTCAGCCAAGCGCGTTACGCGATCGCCCCTTAAGGCGGTGGGAAGACGAGCAACGCGGGTCAAGGTGTCATCCAACGACATGAACGCCTCCATCCGAGAGAGCGTTTATAGGGACTCGTGTTGCCCTTGCGCAACACACAAAAGCAAGGTGAGGAGGATTTCACCTGAGCCCCCGTATGAACCCGAGGCTGTGTTCCCAACAACGCCCAAGGCCCAGCATAAAAAAAGTTTTTGCGTCGCTTTTTTCAAAAAGCGACCGCTTTCCTTAAAGGAAATTGGTGAGCCCGGTGGGGGTCGAACCCACGGCCGTCCGATTAAAAGTCGGATGCTCTACCACTGAGCTACAGGCTCGCCTGCGAGACCGGAGCCGGTCTCGCTTGACGGCGGGTGAACCAGATTTTGCCACCCGCCGTCAATAGAGGGAGGTGGTTTTTATGCCGCGAGGGTCATTTTGATGATCGAATCCGGGTCGGTGACCGAGCCGCTCTGGCCGGCGCCAGGCTTGATCTGCTGCACGGCTTCCATGCCCGCGGTGACCTGGCCGACCAGCGTGTAGTTGCCGTCGAGGAACGTGGCCGGGGCCAGGCAGATGAAGAACTGGCTGTTGGCGGAGTTCGGGTCCGAGGTGCGGGCCATGCCGACCGCGCCGGTCAGGAAGCTGGCGTCGTTGGTGAATTCGGCGGGCAGGTTCGGCAGGTCCGAGCCGTGCATGCCGGTATTGGTCCGATCGCCGGTCTGCGCCACGAAGCCGGGAATGACGCGGAAGAACTTGCAGCCGTCATAGAAGCC
Organism: Acidocella sp.; assembly: GCF_036489515.1. Taxonomy (GTDB): domain Bacteria; phylum Pseudomonadota; class Alphaproteobacteria; order Acetobacterales; family Acetobacteraceae; genus Acidocella. Next base: position 43,119 of record NZ_DASXFO010000015.1, on the reverse strand, counting down.
CTGGGCGGTCAGCGTCTTGATGCGCTCGGCGGCTAGCGGCGCCAGGTCCGGGCGCAGCACGATGGTGACGTTGCCGTATTTCAGCTCCATCAGCACGGTGTTCGAGGTGGTGTCGGCAATCGCGGGCTCGGTCATCATCAATCCAGTCACAAAGGGGGTTGCAGCGGCGGCTGAACAAAAAGTGCGGCGTTTCAGCATTTCAGCTCCTCAGTTTGGCGAGTGTTCGCTCACCGGTCAGCTTCGGCACGAAGGAAGAGATGTCACCGCCCAGAGCGGCGATGTCCTTCACAAAGCGCGACGAGATGAACTGGTGATGTTCGCTGGCCATCAGGAACACTGTCTCGATCTCCGGATCAAGCCGGTAGTTCATCCCCGCCATCTGGAATTCGTAGTCGAAATCCGAGACCGCGCGTAAGCCCCGCACGATCATTCCCGCCCCGACCTCGCGGGCGAAGGCGATCAGCAGCGAAGAGAACGGCCGCACCTCGATCTTGGTTCCGGTCCGTGCGGCGATGACATCGGTCTCCGCCCGCACCAGTTCGGCCCGCTCCTCGAGCGTGAAAATCGGCCCCTTCCCCGCATTCATCGCAATACCCACCACCAGCCGGTCCGCCAGCTTTGCGGCGCGCGCAATGATGTCGAGATGGCCGTTGGTGATCGGGTCGAACGTGCCGGGATAGAGAACGATTCGGGATTTAGGCATCCTCGGTTTCCTGCTCCAGTACGGGGAAGACGCTGGTGACGCGCTCATCATCGTCGAGACGGAACAAGGTGACGCCCATGACCGAGCGGCCGGTGATGCGCACCTGGTCGACCGGCACGCGGATGAGGCGCCCGCCATCGGTGACCAGCATCACGTCGTCGCCCTCGCGCACCTGGAAGCTGGCGGCGACGGCCTTGCCGTTGCGCCTGGCATTCAAGATGATGTTGGCGACGCCCTGCCCGCCGCGGCCGGTGACGCGGTACTCATAGGCAGAGGAGCGCTTCCCGAAGCCCGAATCGGTGACGGTGAGGAGGATTTCCTCGGCCGCCGCGAGTTCGGCGATGCGCGCCTCGGAGAGCGCGATGTCGGAGACCGGCTCTTCCCCGGCCTCAACTGTCTCGGTGGCCTCGTCATCGCCGTTGCGGCGCTGCGCCGCGGCGTATTTGAGATAGGCCGCGCGCTCCTCGGGTGTCGCCTCGACATGCTGCAGCACCGAGAGGCTCATCACCTCATCATCCGCGCCGAGCTTGACGCCGCGCACGCCGGACGAATCACGGCCGGAGAATACGCGCAGAGTGTCGTCGGTGATCTGGAAGCGGATGCAGCGGCCGTGTTTCGTCGCGAGGAACACGTCGTCGCCGTCGCGGCAGGTGGCGACGCCGATCAGGCGGTCGCCCTCGTCGAGCTTCATGGCGATCAGCCCGGCAGCGCGGACATTCTTGAAATCCGACAACTTGTTACGGCGCACGCCGCCGCTCGCGGTGGCGAACACCAGATGCAGGTTCTCCCACAGGCTTTCATCCTGCGGCAGCGGCAGCACGGTGGTGATTTCGTCCGTGCCCAGTTCCGGCAGCAGATTGATCAGCGCGCGGCCTTTCGCGGTCGTCGTCGCCTCGGGCAGTTTCCAGACTTTTTCGCGGAACGCCTTCCCGCCGGAGGAGAAGAACAGCACGAACTGATGGGTGTGCGCGTTGAAGCTGCGCGTAACAACGTCATCGCCGCGCGTAGACGTCGCGGAGCGGCCGCGGCCGCCGCGATTCTGCGCCCTGAAGGTTTCCAGCGACGTGCGCTTGATGAAACCGTCGCGGGTGAGTGTGACGACCATCTGGCCGGGCTCGATCAGGGCTTCGTCGTCCTGGTCGGTTTCCAGATCCTCGATGGTGGAACGACGCACGGAGTCAATTTTGACACGCGCGGCGAGCAGTTCCTCGCGCATGACTTCCAGGCGGCGGATGCGCGAGCCGATGATGTCGAGCAGTTCCGCGATTTTCTCGGCAACTTCAGTCAGCTCGGCCTGGATTTTGTCACGCTCGAGTCCGGTGAGCCGGGCCAGGCGCAATTCCAGGATGCCGCGCGCCTGCGCCTCGGTGAGGCGCATGGTGTTCTCGGCGGAAATTGTGTTGCCGACATCGTCGATCAGCGCCAGTAGCGGCGCGACATCCTCCGCCGGCCAGTCGCGCGACATCAGCGCCGCGCGGGCGGTGTTGGAATCCGGGCTGCCGCGGATGATGCGGATGACCTCGTCGATATTCGCCACCGCGGTGGCGAGGCCGATGAGCAGATGCGCGCGGTCGCGGGCCTTCGACAATTCGAAGCGGGCGCGGCGGAGAATGACCTCCTCGCGGAAGGCCACGAAGCAGCTGAGCATGTCCTTGATGCCCATCTGCCGCGGCCGGCCCTTATCGAGCGCCAGCATGTTGATGCCGAACGTGGTCTGCAGGTTGGTGAAGCGGTAGAGCTTGTTCAACACCACTTCCGGCGTGGCGTCGCGCCGCAGCTCGATGACAATGCGCAAGCCCTCGCGATCGCTCTCATCACGCAAATCCGCGATGCCCTCGATCTCCTTGGCGCGCACCAGCTCGGCGATGCGCTCCAGCAGCGTGCTCTTGTTCACCTGATAGGGAATTTCCGTGACGATGATGGCGTCACGGTCCTTGCGGATCTGCTCGACGCGCGCGCGCGCCCGCACGGTGATGGAGCCGCGCCCGGTCTCGAAGGCGTTGCGGATGCCGGAGCGGCCGAGGATGATGCCGGCGGTCGGGAAATCCGGACCGGGTACGATCTGCATCAGCGCCTCGAGCGAAATGTCCGGATCGGCGATCAGCGCCAGCGCCGCGTCCACGATCTCGGACGGGTTATGCGGCGGGATGTTGGTGGCCATGCCGACGGCGATGCCGTTCGAGCCGTTGATCAGGAGATTCGGAAAAGATGCAGGCAGAACCGTCGGCTCACGCTCGCTCTCGTCATAGTTCGGCTGGAAATCGACGGTGTCCTTGTCGATATCGGCGAGCAGCAGCATGGCCGCCGGATCGAGGCGCATTTCGGTGTAACGCATCGCCGCCGGCATATCGCCGTCGATCGAGCCGAAATTGCCCTGACCGTCGATCAGCGGCAGGCGCATCGAGAACTCCTGCGCCATGCGCACCGCCGCGAGATAGATCGCGCTGTCGCCATGCGGATGGTAGGCACCCATCACGTCACCGGTCATGCGCGCGGACTTGCGGTACGGCTTTTCGGGCGTGTTACCGGCCACGTTCATCGCGTACAGGATACGCCGGTGCACCGGCTTCAGCCCGTCACGCACATCGGGCAGCGCGCGGCTGACGATGACGGACATGGCATAATCGAGATACGATTTCCGCATCTCCTGCTCGATCGAGACAGGCTCCATCCCGCGGGGCGTCAGAGCGGCGCCGCCGGGCTCGTCGGTGATATCGTTCATGTCAGATCAGGGGAGCATCGGCGCGGGCCGCGACAGAGTCGTGCCGCACGAAATAAGACGCTGAAATCATAAAGAGTTTTGCCTTAAGTTCACGCGATTTGATAGCATAAATCACGGTTTCTTCCAAATCGCCGCGGCCGGTGCGCACACGCGAAGAAGAAGGCTACTTTTTGTGAACAAAAAGTAGCAAAAAAACTTTATTTATGCTGGGTCATGGGCGTTATCAGCGACAACGCCCATGGCCCAGCGGAGCAAAAATTTTTGCGCCGCTTTTTTTAAAAAGCGGCTGCTTCCTTACTGCCGGAACGTGGCGAGGCGCCCGGCCCGCAGGATCGCGCGCAGATCCGCCAGTGCCGTCTCGAAATCGGCGTTTTCCACGATGTAGTCGAACTCTCCGGCATGGGAGAGTTCGGCCTCGGCATGCGACATACGGCGTGCGACCTGCTCGGCATCATCGCCGCGCGCGATCAGGCGCTGGCGCAGTTCGGCGAGCGAGGGCGGCTTGATGAACACGCCGACGACATCCCTCGTCAGTGCAGCGCGCAGCTGGCGGAAGCCCTGCCAGTCGATGTCGAACAGGATGTCCCGTGAAGCGGCCAGTTCGCTCTCGACCGGGCTGCGCGGCGTGCCGTAGGAGCGGCCGAACACCTGCGCGTATTCCAGAAACGCGCCGGCCTCCACCATGGCGTCGAAAGCCGGCTGGTCGATGAAATGATAGTGCTGGCCGTCCACCTCGCCGGCGCGCGGCGCCCTTGTGGTGACGCTGATCGAAAGATGCAAATGCGGGTCCGACGCCAGCAAGGCGCGTGACAGGGACGTCTTGCCGGCGCCGGACGGGGCCGCCAGGACCAGGCAAAGGCCGCGCCTATTCAATGTTCTGCACCTGTTCACGCAATTGCTCGATGGTCGCCTTCAGCGACAGGCCGATGGAGGTGAGCGGCAGCGACACCGATTTGCTGCACAGCGTGTTGGCCTCGCGGTTGAATTCCTGCATCAGGAAATCGAGCTTGCGGCCGACCGCCACACCTTCCGCCAGCAGCGCGCGGGCCGCGCCGATATGGGCGTTCAGCCGGTCGAGCTCTTCGCGCACGTCGGACTTGGTGGCCAGCAGCGCGATCTCCTGGGCGATTTTTTCCTCCGGCAAAGCCGGCGTGCTACCGAGGATTTCCGCAAGCTGCGCCTGGAGCCGGGCTTTGTGCAGAGCCGGCTGGGTCGCGGCTTCGGCCGTGGCGGCCTCGTGCAGGGCTTCGATCTCGGTGAGGAGCACGGCGGCGATGCCGGCGAGGCGCGCCCCCTCCCCGGCCCGCGCCGCCACGAGGTCTTCGAGCGCCGCGGCGAAACCGGCGCGGACATCCTCCTGCAAGGCGGCCTGCATCTCTTCGGTATCGTCCTGCGCGGAGACGCTGCGCATCACGCCGGGCAGCGCCAGCAAAAGCTCGGCCCGCGGCGGCAGCGCGCCGGGAATGTTGTCGGCGAGGTCGATGGCCAGGTCTTTGATCTGCTCGAGGGCCACGAGATCGGCGGTGAGGCCGGAAGCGGCCTCGCGCTTGATCGTGAGTGTGCCCGAGACGTTGCCGCGCTTGAGCCGCTTGGCGGCGAGGTCGCGCAGCGGCAGTTCCAGCGCGTCCAGCCCGTTGGGCAGACGCAATTTGATGTCGAGGCCGCGGCCGTTCACGCTGCGCAGTTCCCAGGTCCAGGAGACCGCGCCCACCTCGCCCTGACAGCGGGCGAAGCCGGTCATGGAGGCCAATAGAATTTTCTCGCTCATAGGCTGGCCTCTTAGCAGGAGGCTGCTAGGCTGCCCATATGTCATACAGAAACATCGTGTTGACCGGCGCCTCGAGTGGGTTGGGCAGGGCGCTGGCGCTTGAGCTCGCCACCCCCGGCGTCACCCTGCATTTGAGCGGCCGCGATGCCGCCCGCCTGAGCGCCGTCGCGGCCGAGGTGCAGGCCCGGGGGGCCGGGACGACGGAAATGCTGCTCGATGTCACCGACCGTGACGCCATGGCAGCCTGGGTGCAAGGCATTCCCGGGCTGGATCTGGTGATCGCCAATGCCGGGATCTCCGCCGGGCCGGGACAGGGGCATTTCGAGGGCAGCGGGCAAACCCGCGCCGTGTTCGCGACCAATGTGGACGGCGTGTTCAACACCGTGCTCCCGGCACTGGAGCGGCGGTGCCGGCATATCGTCATCATCGGCTCGATCGCCGGGCTGATCGCCCTGCCCACCTCCCCGGCTTATTCCGCGGCGAAAGCGGCACTGGATTTCTGGGTGCGGGGGGTGGCGCCGCGCGCGGCCCGGGAGGGGATCACTCTGACCATCGTGCGTCCGGGCTTCATCCGTACGCCGCTGACGGCCAAGAATCCCTACGCCATGCCGGGGCTGATGGAGTCCGAGCAGGCGGCCAAGATCATCGCCACCGGCATCGCCCGGGGGCAGCGGAGCATCACCTTCCCACACTGGCTCGCTTCCCTCGCCTGGTTCGGGAATCTGCTGCCGAAGCAGCTGTTTTCCCGTGTGCCCGGGAAGCCGCTGCAGACCTGATCCGGCGCTGACGGTTCTGACGAACCCGTAAAAAATGATTTACTTACACAGCCGTATGATAAGTTCTTTTAATAAGAACATAACGATAAACGGCTGTGATCGACGCTAGAAGGTCACCATGTCCGGGGTTCAACTCAGAGGCAGCGGAGACAAGAGAGGCATGAGTCAGAAGCGTCAGAAACCCTATAGCTTTGTGCTCTGGGCCATTCCGCGGTTTCACCGCGGCGGCCCGGCGCGTGGGGTCTCAACCAAAGGCACCGGTGGGGAAATCTCCGCTTCCGAACGGAGCCTGCAGGATGAGGATAAGGCCAAACCCGTGACGAGGCCGGCCGGCAAGGCCGCGCCATGGCGTTACGCGCTTTCGTAAAAGCGAAGGGAAGACTTCTTTTTGTGAACAAAAAGAAGCAAAAAAACTTTATTAATGCTGGGCCTGGGGCGTTGTCGGTGACAACGCCCCAGGCCCAGCATAGCCAAAAATTTTTGCGCCGCTTTTTTTAAAAAGCGGCTACTTCCTTAATTCGGCCGCGGGGCTAGCTCGATGCCCTGACGCAGCGCTTCCAGCAGGCTGCGCTCATCAGCCTTGCCGGTGCCGGCGATGTCGAAGGCGGTGCCGTGATCGACGGAGGTGCGGATCACCGGCAGACCGACGGTGATGTTCACGCCGGCTTCGATGCCCAGCACCTTCACCGGGCCGTGGCCCTGATCGTGATACATCGCCACCACCAGGTCGAAATCGCCGCGACCGGCGCGGAAGAACAAGGTGTCCGCCGGCAGCGGGCCTTCGACGTCCCAGCCCTTGGCGCGGCAGGCTTCGATGGCGGGGGTGATTTTCTGCTCTTCCTCACCCTGGCCGAACAGGCCGTGCTCGCCGGCATGCGGGTTGATGGCGCAGACGCCGATTTTCTGGCGCTTCAGCCCCGCCTTCACCAGCACCTGATGGCCGCGCGCGATGGTCCGTTCCACCAGGCCCGGCTCGATTTTGCGGATCGCATCCATCAGGCCGATATGGGTGGTGACGTGAATGACGCGCAATCCGGGCGCGGTCAGCATCATCGAGACTTCCTCGGTGCCGGTCAGGGCCGCGAGCATTTCCGTATGGCCGGGATAGATATGGCCGCCGGCATGGAGCGCTTCCTTGTTCAGCGGCGCGGTGCAGATGGCCTCCACCTGCCCTTCCATCGCCAGCTCGGTCGCCACCTTGATGAACTGGTAGGCGCCATCGCCGGCGACGGCCGAGAGTTGGCCGAACGGCAAGTCGGCGGGGATCAGCTTGAGGTCCACGACGTCAACGGTGCCGGGCGTATAGCGCGCCGCGCCGATCGTCTCCCGGGTCAGCGCGTTGATCGTCAGCTTCACCCCGGTGACGTTCAGCGCCTTTTGCAGGCGCGCGGCGTCGCCGATCACCACTGGGCGGCAGGTGTCATACAGCTCGGCGTGGGCAAGGCTCTTGACGATCACTTCCGGGCCGACGCCGGCGGCATCGCCCATGGTAATCGCAATACGGGGTAAGCTCATCGGTTTCACCTTCAAGAGAAAAGAGACGATTTCAAATGGTCCCGGCAGCGTAGCAGCGTCTCCGGCGTGCCGAACGCGCCCGCCTTGGTGATCACGCGCAAGCCGGCGGCAGGGCCGTGGCCGACGACCGAAAGCGGCACACCGGGTTCGACTTCGGTGGCGAGTTGCAGCGCCGCGACGTCCAGCGTTCGCAGCAAGGCGCGCGCCGTCTCCCCGCCGGTGCCGATGATCCCCCGCGCCTGCGCCAGAAACGGCTGCAGGAGCATCGCCAGAACCGTGGCGAGTTTCAGCGCCTCGCTGGTATCCAGATGATCGGAGTCGCCGATGCGCACGGCGATATCCTGCCCCGCGGCGACCGAAGCTGCAATCGACGCGCTGAGTGCGTGCCAATCGTCCGTCCCCTCGCCCAGGCGCAGAAGCACCGGCGGCACGACAAAGCCGGCGACGCCATCGGCCGCCCGGAGCGTTTCGAATTGTCCGCGTGAGACCTCGGACAGGCTGCCCACCGCGCAGATCACCGGGCCGGCATGGGCCGCCCGATGCGCGGGCGCTGCCATCGTGCGCGCCAAGCCCGCGGCTTGCGGCAGATAGCGGGCGAGGCCCGCGGAGCCCGCCCACACGGTCATCGGCCCGAGCGCCTGCCCCGCCTCGGCGATCGACCGCAGATCTTCCTCCACGGCGGCGTCGCACACCAGCACGTCGAAGCGGCGGCTCATGTCACGCAGCGTTTCGGGCAAAGTGGCGCCGTGCATCGCAAGCTCGACCAGGCCGACCCGCAGGCCGGTTCGCGCCATGATTTCCGGCAGATGGGCACGGCCGGAAATGCCGTCATGGCGCCAGGTTTCCGTCTCTTCAAGCGGCACATCGCGCAGATATTGGTGACCGCCTTTGGTGGTGCGGCCGTTCCGAGGATAGGCCGGTGCCAGAATCGCCACCGCTTCCGGCGCGTTCAGCTCGTTGCGGACCACCGCCAGGCTGGCGGCGATTTCCGCGGCAAAATTGCCGCGGGCCGTCGAATCCATCTTTTTGTAGATCAGCCTTGTTTGCGGGCCGACATGGCGGCGCAGCATGCGCGCGGTCACCGCCGCCGCCGCCTCTGCGGGCAAGCGGCGGCTATCCGTATCGACCGCGACCGCCCCCGCCGCCGGGACGGGTTGATTGCCGTCGAGGGCGACGAAACTGTCGATCCCGGCGGCAAAACAGGCGATCGCGCAATCGGCGGCCCCCGAAAGATCGTCGGCGACGATCAGAATTTCAGGCGTTGTCGGCATCCGTCAGACCGCGCCTGTTGCCGGTTTCTTCACCATCTTCGACCACCAGGCCGTGAGAAGCGGTGCGGCGATGCTGGAAATGATCACGCAAGCCGCCACCAGCACCGTCGCCGGCGCCGCCGCCGCCGCGTAGGCGTGGTTGGCGCTCGCCACCAGGGCCGGAACCGCCGCGGCGTTGCCCGCCGTGGTGGCCGCCGCGACGCCCGCCGTGCCGTTGCCGCCCGTGAACTTGTCGGCGATCACCATGACGATGCCGGAAACGAGCACGATCACCAGCCCCAGCACGAGACCCAGCAGGCCGGCACGCCACACCAGATGCAGATTAAGCGTCGTGCCGAGGGCGAACGCGAAGAACGGGATCATCACCGGTGCGGCGCGGCCGAGAAAATCGCGCATCTGGCGGTCGAGATTGCCGATCAGGATGCCGCAGGCCAGCGGCAGGATCGCGCCAACCAAAGTCTCCCAGGGAAAGGCCGCCAGGCCGGCGACGCCCAGCGTGACCATGGTCAGGAACGGCCCGGATTCCAGCGTCATGACCGAATAGGCTGCCGCTTCGTCCGCCGTGCCGTACTGCCCCATCAGCGCCATATAGAGGCCGCCATTGGTGTCATTGATCGCGGCGACGATCGCCAGCGTGGAGATACCGGCAAACCAGCCTTTGCTGATCGGCGCCTCGCCGAGGAAATGCCCCAGGACCACGCCGACCACGATGCCGAGCAGGATTTTGGCGGCCAGCAGAACCCCGCCTTTGCGCGCCACGTTGGGCAGCATGCCGACCGAAATCGTCGACCCCATGCAGACGTAGAAGACCGCGAGAATCGGCAGGGCGCCAGTGAACAGGGCGCCCGTGAAGGATCCGAAGAAATTTGCCGTATGCGGGGCCAGCGTTACGATCACCGAGCCGATGACCAGCGGAACAATCATCATCCCGCCGGGCAGCCGGTCCAGGGTTTTTTTAATGGGAAGGGACACGATGAGACAGGATCCTTATTGCGATGTGGTCTCATAGTGCGGATCAATTTTTCACGTAAACCCCTGCGGAGGGGCTGGGGAAACGCCCTCCTCCTGAATAGGAGGTGGGGAAATGATCGGACCGCGCCGGTATTCAATTGGCATTTATGACTTTTCAGCCGCAATCATGCGCCGAAATAGGCAGGCATCGCGGCCATTTCCTTCACGAATTTTTGGGCCAGCTTTCGAGCCGACCCCCACCACGACTCGCATTGCCTTTTTGAAAATTTTGGGCGCAAATAAAAAAAGGCGGTGCCTAAGCACCGCCAAGTTTAGGGAGGAAACGTCCTGCAGCAGAGCCATGCTCATGCTGCGGTGCAACAGATAAGGCATCCCCTCCCTTTTTGCAACTGCACAAAGAGGAGTATGGGGGCGCTTTCCCCTTTCATTTATTCGATCCTGGGTTGCAGAAACAGCAGAGCGGCTTCGATGCCATGGCGCTGAGGGACGCCGTGGCATGAAAAGAAGAAAGCGGCCGCTTTTTGAAAAAAGCGGCGCAAAAACTTTTATTATGCTGGGCCACGGGCGGTGTCGGCGGTAACGCCCATAGCCCAGATTCATGAAGTTTTTTGCTTTTTTTTGTTCACAAAAAGAAGCCTTCCTTCTGTTCACAGGGCGCACTGATCAACATTTCCGAATTCAAAATGTTTGATGCATTTATCTTAATGATTGATGCGCAAGCCGTAATTTCAACACAAAACTCTGGCTTACAACCCTCGGTATCAGGAACGTTATCACACAGACCGTTCCTGAAGCGGTACAGAACATCCTTATGGGCAAAGCCCACTGCAAAACACGCCTTGAAACTCACCGCGTGAGCCGAACCCGAAAGGAGCCAGAACGTGATCGAAATCAGCCATACCGCAACCGAAAAGCAGCTGCGCGCCCTGCGTGCCCAACTGGCCCTGAATGCCTGGAAAGAACACGATCACGTCCACGTGGTCATGCATCACGCCGACGGGCAGGAGAAGCATTTTTACACAGATGCGGCGCGGTTCCTCGACTGGCGGATCGCCGCCGCAGTGGTGCGCCGTCGCGAGGCTGAGTTGGAGGCTGATCTGACGGCCGCGCGGTCAACGAAGGGCTCGGGGGAGATGTAACACCTGGTTATAGGTGTCATGCTCCAGGAAGAGGCCGCTTTTTCGATCAAAAGCGGCGCAAAAACTTTCGCTGTGCTGGGCCCTGGGCAGTGTCGGCGACAAAGCCCATGGCCCAGATTCATAAAGTTTTTTTGCTACTTTTTGTTCACAAAAAGTAGCCTTCCCTCGCTTGCTGTCACGCTGTTGATCTTATTGTTTCTGCGGTAAAGAGTCTGGCTCGAGACGTCTAGCTCCCTTGGCAAGACCAGAAGCTCGAAACGGCCAAGACACAATAACACCGGAGACACTCACCATCATGTCGCTGCGTTCCACATCCACGGCGCCGGCCGAGACCATCAAGACGCTCTACCGGATTACCCACAAAGCCACTCACACCTATTTCGTAGAGGTCAAGTCGAGAACCGGCGAGATTTCGTCAGCCACAGCGGTGGTCGCGGGTAAAGCCCTCGATACCGCCACGGTGAACTTCGAGGGGCTGGCATTCAATCGCGACGTTCTGCGCGGGGTTATCGATTCGAAAGCGATTGCTCGGGTGATCTCTGCATTTGAGGCTACTTTGGGGCATGGAACTTCGATCGGAATGGTGGACGCCCAGGAGGTGACTGTGCAGCATGATCGTGACGCAGCTGCGGGTGTGAAGCTGGTATTTACAGTGACGGAAGCGCCCGTGAAAATCGGAGACACATGGCATGTCGCAGGCCAATGCATGGTCAATTTACGCGTAGGCGACCAGTTCAACGAGATGGCCATGGTCGCTAAAGTCGCGGGATCTTCCATGTGGGCCGAAGAGGGGAGAAGATCCACTGATTTGCGGATCAAAGAGATTCACGTTCGCGGCCAGGCCGTTTCCGAATGGGAAGCCGGCAGCAATGCGCGACTTATTCTGACAGGGGACGGTGCGGATCTGCGGGGACCTTGCCGGCTGTACTTCGCGGAACATCCCGTCTGAAGGTCGGTCAGAACCCGGCCTGGGCCATCCCGGCGATCTTAATCAGAAGCCCCTTTTTGGGCGGCGGTTGGCACGGTGAATTGGAAGACGGCGCCCCGGGGTGATGCCGGCGAGACCCAGAGACGACCGCCATGGGCGTTGACGATCGAGCGGCAGATCGAAAGTCCCATGCCCATGCCAGTGGGCTTCGTCGTGAAAAGGGTTTCGAACAGACGATCCATGATCTCAGGTGCCACTCCCGGACCGGAATCCTCAACCGCAATCAGTACCGTTCCCGGGCCGTCGCGCCGAGATCGGATGCACAACGTTTGAGGTTCGTTTGTGTTCGTGTCCATCGCCTCAACGGCGTTCATAAGCAAATTCACGATGACCTGCTGCAGCTGGATCCGGTCACCCATGACCGGGGGCATCCCGGTAGATAGTTCGATTTCGAGCTCAATTCGATGTTCGTGCAGTTCGCTGCTGATGAGGTTGAGAACCTCGTGAATCGTGGCATTGATGTCGAGTTCCGTTATCTCCGGTGGGGAACTCCCGGCCATGGCTCGGACGCTCTTGATAATGTCGCCCGCACGATGGGCATCCCTGATGACTCGCTCCGCGGACCGTCGAGCCTCATCGAGTTGCGGTTTGTCCCTTGCAAGCCAGCGCAAGCAGGCGCCGCTTCCGGCAACGATGGCGTTGAGCGGCTGGTTGATCTCGTGGGTGATGGATGCTGCGAGCTCGCCGATCGTTGTCAGTCGCGTCATCCGTGCCAGATCCGCTTGGGCGTTGCGTAGCAATTCCTCGCTCCGCTTACGCTCGGTGATGTCCATCGTCGTTCCAACAAAATCATCGATATTACCTGCTTCCGTTAAAACGGGGCGGCCTTCGGCGTGGACATGCTTAACGGACCCATCGGGAAGGATGATTCGATAATCCAGTGAAAAGGAGCTTCCCTCGAGAATTGCTCTGTCGAAGGTTCGCTGTACCAGAGCGCGTTCCTCCAGATGGACCCTGCTTTGGAATAATTCGAACGTTGGCTCCGTCTGCTGCGGGTCGACACCGAAGATTCGAAAATGCTCATCGGACCAGATGAGTTTTCCCGAAGAAATGTTCCAGCTCCAACTGCCGGTGTGACTTATTCTCTGCCCTTCGGCCAGGAAGGCCTTGCTGCGCCGAAGGTCATTGCGGGATCGCCTCAGAGATTCTGCAGATCTTCGCTGTGATGCGCTCAAAAAAACCACAAAGAGGGCTGTAACCGCGAACAGGATGATGCGCGGTAGCTGATCAGGATCCAGAGTGAATAAGTCAGGCTTGAGCGTAAACGAATTGATCGGGGTAACTAAATAATAATAAAACGCCGCGATGGAGAGGATGGTTGCGAACAGTGCCGGACCGATGCCGTAGCGCAATGCAACGAACATGAGCGAACAAACAAATAAAGATACAAACGGTTCCGTATGCACATAGGAAAACAGAAATTTTATTGCCAAGAATGTTACGGCAACAAAGAGCCCTGCAATGACATAGCGCGAAATCGTTGATGGATTTGACCGCCATCGAGAGGGCAATTTTGGCATTTTTATTTCGTCCCAATGGGTGTCTGACTCTGCCTAGGTCGAGCGATCGTCGCACCCTGCGCGGGTGCCTCGTAGTCCTGGGCCAAGGCTACGACCTCTGCCAAGCTAAGCGCAACTCAGCGCGCTTGGCGCCAACCATCTGTCCGGAAGCTCGCCATCCTGCGAACATGCCCAGCCCGCTCTCGGACCGGGCGGCGCAAGCGCACAGCCTTGAAATTGTGCCTCCCCTGGGCTCCGGCAAAAAATTTAGGTGAGCATCAGAAACATCTTGCAAAAGATATGATTTAGATATATCTGTAATTTAGTTATATCTAAACTGTATCAGGAGCAGACATGCATCATAGACGTTCAAGTCGAGGCCCAGACCGGCGGTTCGCCCGCGATGGGTTCGACCATGGCAGGCCGGGAGACGAACACGGGGAGGACCTCCGGCATCAACGGCGCAGTCGCGGCGGCCGACGGTCCGGCAGGATTTTCGACCATGGCGAACTGCGCTTCGTCGTGCTCGGCCTGATCGCGGAGAAGCCGCGGCATGGCTACGAAATCATCAAAGAGATCGAGGATCGCCTCGCCGGCAGCTACAGCCCGAGCCCCGGCGTCGTCTATCCGACGCTGACCCTGCTCGAGGAACTTGGGCATGCCGAAGTAACCGAGAGCGATGGCAAGAAATGCTATGCCATCACCGAGGAAGGCACAGCATTTCTTGCGGCCAACCAAGCGACCGTCGATGCCGCGTTGGCGCGCATGAGCGAAGTGCGCGCGGTTCATGGCGGCGGTCCGGCGCCGCAAATCGTTCGGGCCATTGAAAACCTGAAACTCGCGCTGCGCCTGCGGCAGGCACGCGGCCCGCTGACCCAGGTGCAGATCAACGTGATTGCCGAGGCGCTCGATAGCGCAGCGATCGCGATTGAGCGCAGTTAAGCAAGCGCAGGGAAGACTTCTTTTTGTGAACAAAAAGAAGCAAAAAAACTTTGTTAATGCTGGGCCATGGGCGGTGTCAGCGACAACGCCCATGGCCCAGGGGAACAAAAATTTTTGCGCCGCTTTTTTTAAAAAGCGGCCGCTTTCCTTATACGTCAGATCGTTTTCACTTCGCCGCCATCCATGCGTAGCGTCGAGCCGGTCATCCAGCGCGCGCCCGGCGATACCAGGAAGGCCATCAGTTCGGCGATCTCCTCGGGCTCGCCGTATCGGGCGATGCCTGCCTCCTTCGGGAAGCTGGCCGTCGCCTCCTCCACCGTCATGTCGTGCAGCGGCGCCCAATGCTGGAGATACGACCGGCGCCGGCCGGTCATCACCGGGCCAGGCAAAACGCTATTGACCTGCACGCCGTCGGCGATGCCGCGATCGGAGAACGCCTTCGCCAGGGCAACGATCGCGGCATTGATCGTGCCCACGGCCGCATAAGGCGCCTTCGGGAAAAGTGCGGAGTTGCCGGACATCAGCACCACGGCGCCCTTCGCCGCTTTCAATGCCGGCCACGCCGCGATGGTGAGGCGCCGCGCACCATGCAGCTTCAGCGCCAGGCCGCCTTCCCACTGGGCGTCGGTCATCTCGAACAGGTCGATCTGCGGCACCGCGCCCGCGATGTTGAGAAGCGCGTCGATGCGGCCGAACGCGGCCAGGGCTTGATCGGTCACTTCCTGCGCGGCTTCGGGCTGCGCCAGGTCGGCATCGATGACCAAAGCTTGCGCGCCGGCGGCTTTCACGGCGTCCGCCGTCTGTTGCAGATTGGTGCGGCTCCGCGCGACCAGGACCAGCGCGGAGAAGTCCCGCGCAAGCCGGATCGCCGTCGCTCGGCCGATGCCCTGGCTGGCGCCCGTGACAATGGCGACGGAATTGGACATGTGAAGTCTCCTTTTTGCAAAGTTAGCGGGAAAGGAAGTCGCGGATCGCCGCCGCGATCTCGGCGGCATGGGTCTCCAGCGCAAAATGCCCGGTGTCGAAAAAGCGCACGATCGCATCCGGGATGTCGCGCTTGAACGCCTCGGCGCCCGCCGGCAGGAAAAACGGATCGTTCCTGCCCCACACTGCAAGGAAGGGCGGCTTGTGGGTCCGGAAATATTGCTGGAAGGCCGGGTACAGCGCCACGTTGCTTTTATAATCGCCGAACAAGTCGAGCTGCATTTCGTCGACGCCGGGCCGGGCCAGGTAGAAATTGTCGAGCGCGGAACCGTCCGGGGAGACAAGCGTCGCGTCGGGAACGCCGTGAGTGTACTGCCAGACGGTCGCCTCGGGCTTCAGAAAGGCACGCAGGGCCTCGCGGTTGGCCGGCGAGGACTTCTGCCAATAGGCCCGGATCGGGTTCCAGCCGTCGCTCAAGCCCTCCTCATATGCGTTGCCGTTCTGGGAAATGATCGCCGTGATCCGGTCCGGATGCCTGACGGCGAGCCGGAAGCCGGTCGGCGCGCCGTAGTCGAACACGTAGATGGCATAGCGGTCGAAGCCGACGATCTCGGTGAAGCGGTCGATCCTATCCGCCAGCTGGTCAAAGGTGCAGCTGTGGCCTGGCATGTCGGAGTTTCCAAAGCCCGGCAGATCGGGGGCGATGATGTGGAAGCGGTCGGTGAGCAACGGGATAAGGTCCCGGAACATGTGGCTGGCGCTTGGGAAGCCGTGCAGCAGCAGCAGCTTCGGCGCATCCTGCGCACCCGCCTCGCGATAGAAGATGCGGAACCCGTCCACGTCGGCGGTGCGATAGGTGATGGCAGTCATGGTGATGTTTCCTCTCTGAATTGTGGCCGTTTATGCGGTATTTCGGAGGTCCATTGCACACATTTATAACTTGATTGGTGCTATTATAGCGGTTACATTCGGCGCGCGTGAAAATTGGTTTCTTTCGCCCGTCCTGGCTCAGCCTGTGGCGGTTTGGGCGATCGCCTCGCGGATGATGTCCAGAACGTATGAGGGCGCGGTCACAAGCGGCGTGTGATCGACGGCATGCGAGCCTTCATCCGCTCGGCCATGAACCGCTGAGTTTCCTGGACGATCATGCGATCCTGCTCGGCCACCAGGAACCAGGATGGCCGATCCTTCCATAGAGGCCGCTCCATCGCAACGGTGAGGCAGGCCGGCGAAATCGGCCGCTGGACCGAAGCCAACACCACCAGCTCCTCTTGAGAGGCATTCGGGGCAAAGGCGGCGGCGAAAGCCGCCTCGGGCAGATAGATCAGCCCGTTTCCGTCGGGGGCCAGCTTGGGGGCCTGCGGATGCGGCGCGGTACGGTAGAAGACATCCGCCACCGTCTCGCTTTCGTCCGGAGCGAGTGCCGCCACATAGACAAGCGCCCTCACTTTCTCACTGCGCGTCGCCGCGATGACGGCGCCCGCATAGGCGTGGCCCGCCAGGACGACCGGCCCGGTGACGCGTTCGAGCGTTCGGTCGAGTGCGGCCACATCATCGCGGAACGATGTCAGCGGCAGCGGCGCGGCCACGACCTTGATGCCCTCGGCCGCCAAGGGTGCAATGATCTTTGCCCAGCTTGATCCGTCAGCCCAGGCGCCATGGACGAGTACCACGCTCACATCGTTCGGGGACATTTTTGTTCTCCTTGCCAAGGGGGATTGGGCGGCCATAACCGTGCTGTCAATGCCAACAGGGTTACGTCAGCTGAGCGTAACTTGTCAATGATAGTTTTAGGGGTTATTTCAAATTCATGTTCATGGATGGCGCTCGGGCAGCAGGTCACGAGGCCGGGATAGGAGTTGAGATGGGTCGGTGGCCTCCTGCGATTTTCCTTGGCGACGCGCTTGGGTTGGATTTTCTCAATTCGCTCGCGACGCCGGTCGATACGCAAGTCGACTGGATCGATGACGGCGAGGGCTTGTTGAGCTGGCTGGAGCAAGCCCAGTCTGTGCCGGCCGATGCCCTCGAGACGATCCGGGCGCGCGCGCTCCCTGGCGAGCTCGACAAGGTGGCGGATCAGGCGAGGAGCTTGCGCGAATGGTTCAGAGGCTTCGTGCGGCAGCACAAGGGGCGTCCCCTGACGGCGGAGGCCTTCGCCGAATTGGATCCGCTGAATCGTCTACTGGAGCGTGATGAATCGTTCCGCCGGATCGTTCGGCGGCCCGACGGCGGCGGACCTCTCCAGCTTCAAATGGCTCGCCGGTGGCGAACGCCCGAGGCCCTTCTGCTCCCTATCGGGGAGGCATTGGCACAACTTGTCTGCACTGAGGATTTCTCAAACGTGAAAGCCTGCGAAGGGCCAGCCTGCACGCTTCTCTTCGCCGACCACACACGAGGCCACGCCCGCCGCTGGTGCAGCATGGCGATATGCGGGAACCGCGCAAAGCAGGCTGCTCACCGGCACCGACTTAAGGGGCATCAACCTTAGCAAAGTTGGCGGGCCCAAAAATAAGTTAGAGCATTCATCGTACCGATAAACGCTCTAACGGGATGCCTAGGCGCGCTGTCAGGTGACGGCGGCGGCCAGCCCTCCTTGCGTCAATGCGTCGCGGTTCCTTCCAACGCGGCCTCGACTTGCTGAGCGGCGGCGGTGGCGATCTTGACGTCGTTGTCCTTGTTCATGCCGGCAACGCCGACCGCACCGACAACCTGGCCATTCACGCTGATGGGAATGCCGCCGCGCAGCGACAGGAAGCCGGCGGTCGCGAAAGCAAGCCGCCCCTTATTGATGTTATCCTCGATCTGTTCGCTGGGCCGCTGCAAGAGCGCAGCAGAGCGCGCTTTGCCGATGGCAAGCTCGATGCTGCCGATGCGCACGCCGTCGAGACGTTCGAAAGCCAGAAGATTGCCGCTCGGATCGACGACGGCAATCGCGGAAGGCGCACTCAATTCAGCGGCCATGTGTTCCGCGGCCTTCACGGCGGCTTGCGCACCTGCGTTGGTCAGGACCGTGTATGTCGTCGTCAAGGGCGCCGCCGCATGGGCACTGGCGGCAACAGAACTCATTGCGAAAGCTCCTAGGCATAGACGGGTTGCTAGCACGGGCACAAATTTACGCATGGCCAAAGTCACTCCAATGTGAAACAGGTCGTTGATACGACCGTCAGCTGTACGATGACTGCCAAAGGCCCGTTGATAAGGCAAATGCATTCTTGCTATTGTCCACATGCGTCGGTTCGATAAAGGCCTTCCAACAACATGGACGACGCTGCCTTCCCGATGACAAAAGCTTCATCCTGGAAACGCTGATGCCGATGAGAGCATCAAACAATGATGAAAAGTGAAATCATTTCCATTACCTTTGACCAGCACCATCATCAGAATCACACATGTGCGCATTCTTGATAATGCATTTGCTTCATGGAGATTCATTTGGCAGGTTCCGCGAACCATAGCATAGTTTGCAAATCTCGTTATTTTTTGAAAGGGATTCGACCAATGCCATAAGGCGTTCTTATGAAAAACTTCAAAAGCATGTCTTAAGATATCGCATTTTTTGTCCGCTTCTTTCGCAACAGATACGGTGACTTTGATATGTCGCAACGTTCTGAAAAATGCGGGAGGCCAGATTTCAGCCCGTGATCCAAATAAGGATCACGACGCCAAGATCGCCACCATGGCGGCAAAACCCTTTGTAAATTCCGATCCAAGAATCGTCGGCCCATAAGGGTTAGGCGATCACGTTCCTATTCATTCATCAGCTTCGTCGAACAGGATAAATCAATGCGGTGGCCGACTTCATACGCAAGTAGTCTTTTAACGTTTTGCGCGCTGTCGTGCCTTGGAATGGGCACAGCCTCGGCTGCTACATCTCCGGATCACCCATCAGTACCGGTCGTTGTGCAAACCCTCGCGGCGCAAAACTTGCCGATTGAAGTCGACGCGATTGGGCATGTTGAAGCACTAAACAATGTTGAAGTACGCCCGCAAGTTTCGGGGCAATTGCTCTCGTTCGGCTTCCAGGAGGGTCAGGAAGTCAAGGCGGGGCAGGTCATCGCCCGGATCGATCCGCAACTGTTCGAGACGGAAGTGGCGGAGGAGAAGGCCAACATCCTTCAGGACAAAGCCTCTCTCGATAACGAGGAAATGGTCGCCACGCGCGCGGCGCCGCTTTTTTCCAAAGGACTTGTCTCCGCACAGGCCCTTCAGGCAGACAGGGCGCAAGTGGCCGTCGGCCAAGCCAAGCTCGCGGCCGATCAAGCCGTGCTCAGCCGCGACAACGTGGAACTCGGCTACACGACGATCACGTCTCCCATAAACGGCATCGCCGGCCTTCAAGAGGTCACGGCAGGGAACATCGTCACGCCTCAGGAGCCGTCGCCCATCGTCACGATTACGCAGGAACAGCCGATCTCCGCCCTCTTCCCCTTCCCGGCCCCGCAACTTCTGCAAGTCCAGCAGGCCATGGCGGCAGCGGGCTCGTCGCCGCTGACCGTGGAGGCATGGTCGCAATCAGGCAACGTCAAGCTTGATACCGGCACGCTCGAAGCGATCGACAATCAGATTTCCCCGGGAAGCGGCATGGTCACGATGAAAGCCGTGTTTCCCAACAAGGCCCGCTTATTGTGGCCAGGTGAATTCATTAATCTGAAAATCATTCTCAGAGTTCAGCACGATGCCGTGGCGGTGCCGTTGGCTGCAATCCAACGCGGACCTGACGGCACCTATGTCTGGACCGTCGCGCCGAATGGCACGGCACACCAGGCGGCGATCGCGGTTGCCGAAAGCACCAATGGACAGGCGGTTATCAGTTCGGGGCTTGAACCCGGCGAGCGCGTCGTCACGAATGGCCAGTTCGCACTTGTGAACGGTGCTCATACGCAAATTCTAGCCCCGGGAACCACGTCGCAGGACGGCACGGCCTTGCAAAACGCGGGCACGAATCAGGTGGGAATCGCGCCATGACACAAGCCGCCATCCCCCCCGAAAAGGCCCCGAGCGGCGGCTTGTCCGGCCCCTTTATCCGCGCGCCCATCGCCACCGTGATGTTGATGATTGGCCTGCTGATCGTTGGCATCCTCGCTTATCGCAGCCTGCCCATCGCTTCGCTGCCGAATGTCAATGTCGCGACATTCCTGATCACCGCGGAGATGGCCGGCGCCGACCCCACGACGAACGCTTCGGCGGTCACGACACCATTGGAAGCGCAGCTCGGACAAATTCCGGGTGTCACCCAGATGACCTCGTCCAGCGCCAATAGTTATGCGCAGGTAACGGTGCAGTTTCGCTTAGGGGAGCCGGTGGCGCTGGCCGCGACCGAGGTCCAGGCCGCGATCAACGCGGCCGCCGCCAACCTTCCCAAGGCGATGGCCCAACCGCCCGTGTACCGCATGACCAATCCCGCGCAAACGCCGGTCCTGATCCTTGGCTTGACCTCGCCGACGCTGCCGCTCACGACCGTCAGCGATTACGCCGACACGATTCTCGCCCAGAAACTGTCGCAAGTGCCCGGTGTTGGATTGGTGACCATCGGCGGACAGCAAACGCCGGCCATGCGCATCGAACTCAATCCGTCGAAGCTCGCGGCCCAGAATCTGACCATTGAGCAGGTCCGCAACGCGGTCATCAATGAAACCATAGACGGCGCCAAGGGCGTCTTGCAGGGGCGGGACTCGTCCTATGGCATATTGGATAACGATCAGCTGACGACGACGGCAGCCTATAATAATCTTGTGATCGCTTACAAAAACGGGGCGCCCATACGCGTCCGCGACGTCGGCTCCGCTCAAATCGGACCGGCAAATACGCTTCTGGAAGGCTGGTACGACAAGAAACAGGCCATCATTGTCAACATCCTTTTGGCGCCGGGCGCCAACGCGATCAACGTCATTTCGCAAATCAAGCACGAGCTGCCGAGACTGACCGCAGCGCTTCCACCCGCGGTCAAGCTGTCGGTCGTCTCCGATCGAACCGCCACGATCCGCGCTTCGGTGACAGACGTCAAAAAGACCTTGCTCATCACCATCGGACTGGTCGTCATGACGATCTTCATCTTCCTTCGCTCCTTTTGGGCGACGATCATTCCGAGCGTGTCGGTCCCCTTTTCGATCATCTGCACCTTCACGGTGATGCATGTCCTGGGTTATTCTCTGGACAATCTCTCGCTCATGGCGCTCTCGATCGCGGTCGGCTTCGTCGTCGACGATGCGATTGTGATGATCGAAAATATTTCCCGCCATATCGAGGAGAGAAAATCACCCCTTGAAGCTGCATTGGCCGGCGCCGGTGAAATTTCCTTCACCATCTTTGCCATCTCGGTGTCGTTGTGCGCCGTCTTCATTCCGCTTTTCATGATGGGCGGCGTGGTCGGTAAAATGCTGCAGGAATTCGCCGTCACCGTGGTTGTTGCCATTGCGATGTCGGTCTTCGTGTCCATCACCTTAACTCCGGTCATGTGTGCCCGCTTCCTCAAGCACGAGCCGGAGGGCGGCGTGCAGCATGGCAGGCTGTATACGTTCATGGAGACTGCTTTCAACCGATTGACCGGCTGCTACGGCAAAGGCCTCAATATCGTGCTCCGCCATCAACGTCTGACGATGCTCGCCATGCTGACGACGATGGCGCTCACGGGCGTGCTCTACACGACCAGCCAAAAAGGCTTTTTCCCCGAGCAGGACACGGGACTGATCCTCGCCACGACCCAGGCAGCGCCAGATATCTCCTCCGCCGGATTGGCCCAGCGGCAGCAAGAGCTCACCGGCATCATCCTGCGCGACCATGCCGTTCAAAGTGTCGCGAGCTATATCGGGCCGGGCCCCTCGAATGCCGCGCCCAACCAAGGACGCATGTTCATCGCCTTGAAGGCTTTGTCGAAGCGTGGTCCCGATTCCGGGGCCCAGCAGGTCATCGCCCGCCTGGACAAGGCGGTGCAACCGGTCGCGGGTATCCATCTTTACATGCAGGCCGCGCAGGATCTGACGATTGGCGCGCGGGTCGCGAAATCGCAGTATCAGTACACGATGACGGACGTTAATCCGACGCAACTGGCCTATTGGTCCACCAAGTTTGTGGACAAATTGCGGACGATCAAAGCGCTTACCGACGTCAGCGGCGACGCGGTTTCCGGTGGACCCGCGCTCGACATTGAGATTAATCGCACCGCCGCGATGGCCTTGGGGGTCGAGCCTAAAGCCATCGACGATGCGCTCTACAATGCGTTCGGCCAGCGTGTGGCGACGAAAATCTTCACCGATCTCGGGCAGTACGATGTGATCGTCGAAGTCGCACCGCAATACCGTCTTGGGCCCGATGCGCTGAATCATATCTACGTTCACGCCTTAAGCGGAACAGACATCCCCTTAAGCCAGGTTGCGACGGTTCATATGGCCACTGAGCCTCTGGTGATCAATCATCAAAGCCAGTTTCCGTCTGTCACAATCTCTTTCAACCTGAAGCCGGGCTACTCGATCGGCGACGCGGTGAATGATGTTACCGCTGCCGCCAAGCAGATGCATTTCCCGCTGACCATCCAGGCCGGCTTCCAGGGTTCGGCGCACGCCTACCAAACCGCCTTGGCCGGACAGCTGCCGCTCATCGCGGCGGCGATCGTGGCGGTCTACCTGGTGTTGGGCATGCTTTATCAGAGCTGGGTCCACCCCATCACCATCCTCTCGACGCTCCCGTCAGCCGGTCTCGGCGCGTTACTGGCCTTGAAGGGCGCTGGCATGCCGCTCGATGTCATCGGGATCATCGGCATCATTCTCCTCATCGGCATCGTTCAGAAAAACGGGATCATGATGGTGGACTTTGCCCTAAGCGAGGAGCGCGCGGGAAAAACGCCGCTTGAAGCCATTCGCTCGGCGTGCCTGTTGCGCTTCCGGCCGATCTTGATGACGACAATTTGCGCCATGCTCGGCGGTGTGCCGCTGATCCTCGCGCAAGGCATTGGCTCGCAACTGCGCCAGCCTCTGGGACTTGCCATCGTCGGCGGCCTCGCCGTCTCCCAGGTTCTTACCTTGTTCACAACACCGGTGGTCTACCTCTACATGGATCGATTCAGCAGAATGTTAAAACGGACGGCGCCGAGACAGGAGCAGGCATTGGAGCACGCGCCATGAGGAAGGCTCTCTTCGGAAGTTTTGCCGGCTTGCTGGCTCTGTCAGGTTGTCAGGTGGGTCCGGCCTATCACCAACCCGATACCCCGGTGCCAAAGACATGGGCCGCGATGCCCCTCGACGCCGCAAATGACTGGCCGAATTCCGATTGGTGGACAGGTTTTGGCTCCGCGCAGCTGGACGGTTTGATGCAGCAGGCGATGGCCGGGAATCTCGATATCGCGGCGGCCATGGCGCGCATCGAGATGGCCAATGGCCAGGCGCGCAAAGCCGGTGCGGCGCTCCTTCCCTCCATCGGCGCCGGTGTCGGCGGCGGTGAGACGCGCCAGCTGAGCATGCTCGGCCATGAGCGCCATCACATTTTCGACGAGGGTGTTCTCCAGGCGAGCTACGAGCTGGATTTTTGGGGAAAAAACCGTTCGGCGCTTGAGGCCGCCGAAAACACCGCGAATGCGGCAAAATTCAATACGCAGGTTGTGCGCCTGGCAACGGCGGCCAGCGTGGCGACCACCTATATCAGCCTTCTCGGCCTCCAGGATCAGTTAGAAATACTGCAAACCAACCTGAAGCGGGAACAGGACATGCTCGCGGGCATGACGGAAATGCAGCAAGCCGGCACGATCCCGTTCCTTGCCGTTGCCCAGCAGCGCCAGACGGTCGATAGCCTGGCCGCGACACTTCCCCCTCTGGTCCAGCAAATTGAACATTTGCACACCGCGCTGGCGATTCTCGTGGGCGTGCTGCCGGAGAACCTGCATCTGCAGCCGGAGAGTCTCGATGCGCTGAAGATGCCGGCGGTTATTGCCGGGCTTCCGTCAGGACTGCTCTTGCGCCGCCCAGACGTGCAAATGGCGGAGGCGAAGCTGAAGGCGGCCAATGCCAATGTTCGCGTGGCACAAGCTGATTTCTTTCCGTCCATCGATCTGACCGCTTCCGGCGGGATCGAGAGCTATACGCTTAGCCAATTTACGGTCCCCCCGTTAGGCATTTACACGCTCGCGGCCTCCCTAACACAGCCGCTCTTTCATGGCGGGTATCTGCGAGGGCAGTCAGAATATGCCAAGGGCGCCTACCAGCTGGCGCTCCAGAGCTATCGGAAAACGGCCCTCTCCGCCTTTGGCGATGTCGAGGATGCGCTGGACGCAACCACTCAGTTTTCCGCTCAGGAGCAGGCGGAAAATGAGAATGTGCAAAGCGCGCGCGCGAGCTATGAGATGTCCCAGGAGGCATTTCAGGGCGGAACAACAACGGTTTTGAGTGTCCTGAACGGAGAGGACGGTGTCTTGTCCGCTGAGCAAAGCCAGGCTCAGGCACAGGTCGCTTATCTCGAATCCCTTGTGGAACTGTACGAGGCGCTCGGTGGTGGTTGGTCTAAGGTCAGCACTTAGTCTTTGAGGTAGAAGGCGAAGGCTGCCGCCATCACAGACTTGAATGACGGAGCGGTGCGCTTGTTGTCAAAACAGGGCGGCTAGATTCTTTAACATTTGTGTAAATTTCCTTGAATTTTTGATGAACTGCGAAAGCAACCTGTCGCATTTCATTGCCCCGCTGAGCCTCTCTCTCTATGCCGACCTCCTATCCATTCCGGGGGAATTATGCGCAGGCTCTTTGCGGGTGTTGTTGTGGCCGTTATCGTCGTCATCGGCGCCGTCTTGTTGTGGCCGGCGCCGGATGCTGGACTCGTCGTTTATTCAGGGCTTGATTATGGGCCGACCGTCGCTGCCGCCTTCACCAAGGAAACCGGCATCAAGGTCGATATCGTCCGCCTCTCCACCGGCAGCCTGCTGGCCCGCATCGCCTCGCAAGGCCACCATCCCGCTTGGGACCTCGCCTGGTTTGACGGCGCCACCGCCGCCATGTCGCTGGATCAGGCTGGTTTGCTCGCGCACCACCTGCCGGCTCCGACCAATCTCAATGCCACCGGCAAAACCATGCTCAGTTCGCAAGGTGCCTACATCCCGACCGGCATGACCCTCGCAGGTGTTTTCATCTATGATCCCGCACGCTTGGCGACGCCGCCCACCAGCTGGAGCGATCTGACTCAGCCCGCTTATCAGGGGCAGGTCGGCATGAACGATCCCTCGATCTCCGGCCCCACCTACCCCATGCTCGCCGGCATGTTGAGCAATGCCGGCGGCTGGCCGCAGGGCCAGAACTATGTAGAGGCCCTCAAGGCCGACGGCCTGCACATGTTCGATAAAAACGACGCCACCCTGGCCGCCCTGCAATCGCAGGCCATCAGCCTTGCCATCGTGCAATCCTCCGCCGCGGTTTATTTCGCCGCCGCGCACCCCGCGCTGAAGGTCATCTTCCCCAGCCCGGCTTTCGCGCTGCCCAACGTGATGGTCGAAGCTGCGGGCCTGAAAGACCGGCAGCGTGCCGATGCCGCCAAGTTCATGGCCTTCGTCATGCGTCCGGACATCCAGAAGCTCCGCCAGACCCATGGCGAAGCCGATGGCGATTACTGGCCCATCACCACCGATGCCCCGGCCCCGCTGCCCGGTTTGCCGGGCTTGGGCACGCTCGACACCGTCACGCTGGACCCGGCGCGTTGGGGCGGGCTGGAAAGCGCCATCAACAGCTGGTTCGCAAAGGCCATGACGGACTCATGAGTCTTCTGCGCGGCATGCTGCTGGCCCTGCTGGCATGCCTCTTCATCTACCCGCTGGAGCGCCTGCTCAGCCTTCCGTTCTTCGTGCCCTCGCCAGGGGGAATCGATAGCCACGCTTATCTCAACTCGCTGGGGCTTGCCGTCCTGGTCGGCCTCATCGTGGCGCCGCTGGGCGCTCTGTTCGCCCACGCTTTGGAGGTGCTGAAAGGCCGCGCCGTCCTGGCACTCGGCTTTGCCCTCTGGGTGCTGTTCCTGGCCCCTGGTTATGTTCTAACCACCGGTTGGCTGGTGATTTTCACATCGCCGGTGGCGCGCAACAGCGCCTTCGGCCACGCGTTTCTTGACGTTGGCGGCTTGATCTTTCTCTATTGCCTCAAGGCCCTTCCGTTCGCCGCCTTCGTCGCCCGGGCCACCTTCGCGCAGGCCAGCTCCTCCTTGGCGGAGGCCGCCATCGTGCTGGGCGTTATCCCCTGGCGCCGCCGCCTGCTGGCATTGCGCCTGGCGCTGCCCGCGATCGCCGCCTCTTTCACCATCGCTGCTATCGAGACGATTCAGGAATTCGGCATCCCCGCCACGCTGGGCGTGACGACCAAATTTCCCATCATCACCTATGCCATCTATCAGCGGCTCAACACCACGCCGACGGATTTCGCGGGTGCTGCGGCGCTCTGCTGGTGGCTCATCCTCACGGCGGGCCTGCTGGCAGTGATGCAGCTTAGCGTGCAGGCGCGCCACCAGGCAGCACTTACCCATGGCCGCGCGCGCCGCAATCCGCCGCGAGACTGCGCCGCCTCCGAGACGATGTTGTTCGGCGGCAGTGCCGCGCTGCTCTGGCTCCTCGGCGTCGCAGCACCCATGCTGGCCCTGATCGACACCGCCCTGTCGGGCGACATCAGCGCGACCGACATGCTCGATTCCGTGCCGCGCTCGCTCGGCTACGGCATGTTGGCCGCGAGCCTCGCGCTCGCTCTGGGTGTCATCGTGCTCAAGCTGAAAGCCGGCCGCGCCAGATGGTTTCCGGCGCTCCTGCAGGTCCTGCTCTCGGCTAACATGGCGGTTCCCGGACTTATCCTGGGGGCGGGCTATGTCATCGCCTTCAACAATGATTTCTTGCCGCTTTACGGCACCGTGCTGCTGCTGATCATCGCCTACACGGCGGCCGCGCTGCCGATCGCCATCCGCCTGATGGGCACCGCCATCGGCCAGCTCGACAAGAAACTCGACGAGGCGGCGCGCATCTTCGCGCTGCCCAGCTTCGTCCGACTGATTGATATCGAAGCCGCCTTGCTCGCGAAACCCGGGCTCTATGCCTGGCTCCTCGTCACCGCTTCGGTGATGTATGAATTGCCGATCTCTGAGCTGCTCTACGTCCCCGGTGCGACGCCCTTAGGTGTGGCGATCGTTTCGGCGGATATGATGGCGGAATATGGCCAGGCCGCCCGCCTGGCGCTGCTGGGCTTGCTCAGCCTCGGCGTGCTCGCGGCTGTGCTCAGCGTCGCGCTGAACTTCGTCACCCGCCAACAGCCGGAAACAGAGGCCGTCCCATGAGCGCCAGCCTCACCATCACCGGCGTCAGCCGCAAGCTCGGGCAGCGTCTTGTCCTCAAGGACATTTCATTGACGCTGGGACAAGGCCAGTTCCTGGTGCTCGCGGGGGAGTCCGGTTCCGGCAAGACCACCTTGCTGCGCCTAGCCTCCGGGCTGGATCGCGCCGACACCGGAAGCATCCACATCCACGGCAGACTGGTGGATGATGCAAAAGCCGCGTTCGTGCCTGCGGATAAGCGAAAGCTTGCCATGGTGTTCCAGGACTTCGCGCTGTGGCCGCATCTCAGCTGCCTGGAGAATGTAGCGCTCGCGACCCCGCCCGACACCGCCAACCGCAACGCCGCCGCCATGGCCCTGCTGGACCGGTTGGGGGTTGCCGCCGTCGCGCGGCGCCGGCCGGCTCAGCTCTCCGGCGGCCAGCAGCAGCGCGTCGGGATCGCCCGCGCGCTGGCGGCCAAACCGCATCTGCTCCTGCTCGATGAACCGCTCTCCAGCCTTGACATGGAAACCCGCATCAAGCTGCGCGACGAATTGCTGGAAACCGTGCGCGAAGCCGGCATCTCTGCGCTCCTCGTCAGCCACGACCCGGAGGATTGCTGGCAACTGGCCGACCATGTGGCGGTGCTGGAAGGCGGTGTCATTCGCCAGCACGGCGCCCCGCGCGACCTCTGGATGCACCCGGCCTCTGCCTATATCGCCCGTTTCACCGGCGCTGCCGGCGGTCTTTCCGTGCCGGTCGTCGATGGCGCGCTTGAGATCGGCGGCGCGTTGATCCGCATTCCAGATAAGATCACAACACCGCGCGGAAAACTGTTCTGGCGTGACGGCGGTGTCCGCATGAGCGGCGACGGCACAGGCATCGCCGCGGAGGCGATTTCGACACATTTCGACGCAGGAAAATTTCGCGTGAGATGGAAAGTGCCAGGCCTGCCCCAGCCACTTGTCACTTTTGAGCCGGAGCCGGTATCGACCGGCCCAGGCCATATCGTGATTAACCCAGAAAAGTTCTTATTGTTCACAGAATAAGGAGAGCCAAAGGAAGACTACTTTTTGTGAACAAAAAGTAGTCTTTTGCGCCTTTGGGTCATGGGCGTTATCGGCGACAACGCCCATGACCCAGCACAACAAAAATTTTTGCGCCGCTTTTTTTAAAAAGCGGCCGCTTACTTAATCTCCGTCAACGTCCGGCGCTGCCATCTGGAACGTCACCGTGACGGTGATGTTGTAGGTGCGCCCTTGAAACCCGCGCGGTGGCGGCGGGTAGGCGGCGATGCGCGCATCCTCCAGCGCCGCTCTGTCGAGCAGCGGATAGCCCGATGAGCGCGTCAGCGTGATGCCGGTCACGACACCGTTGAGATAGGTGAAGGTGAGCTGCGGCGCGCCGGTCTCGTCGGCCATCTGCGCGGCCTGCGGATAGACCTCGTTGGCATGCGCCTGCAGCGCGCGCTTGATCGCGGCGCTGAACGCGTCGACCTGCCCGCCGGTCGGCGCGGGCGGCGCCGGTGGAGGTGGTGGCGTCTGCGCCACCGGCGGCTGTGGCCGCGGCGGTTGCGGAACCGGCGGCGTATATTTCGGCCGCGGCGCGACGTAACGGCGGGTGATGTGGTGCTCGGCCGGACGCGGCGGCGGGGGTGGCATGGGCGGCGCCATCGGCAAAGGCGGTGGCGGAGGCACCGGGACGGGGGGCGGCGTCACCGGCTTGGGCGGCACCGGCTTGGGCAGCGGTTTGGTCACCGGCGGCGGTTTTGGCGCGGGCGCCGGCGCGATGATCGAGAGTTTCACCGTGGCCGGGGTCGTGGCCGGCGATTCCCTGTGCGACATTGCCGGCAGCAGCAGGCCGAGCCCGCCCAGTTCCACCAAAAGGCCGATGCCTAGGGCGACGGCGAAGCGCCTTCCATCAGCCTCGGGTTTCATCCAACCATCAGAACGCATCGAAACCGACATGAAATCCAACCTCACAGCCAAGATCTTGTAACGCATCGGAGCCCGGCTCGCGCCGGACTCCTGTTGTCTTTCTTCGAATTGTCACAGGCAGCGGGGCGAACGAGCCACCCCGCCTGGTAAACATCAGAAGCCGATGGGCACCGACACCGACACGAAGGCCGAAATACCGGGTAGGACGTAATACAGGTCCTGCCCGCTCGAGGCCGCACCGGGGCTCCAGATGATCTGCTGCTGGTTGGTGATGTTGTCGAGGTTGAGCTTCACGTCCAAAGCTTGCACATGCGGCAACGGATGGACAAAGGTGTAGCCGCCGACGAGGTTGACGATGTTGTACGGATCGTACCACGCGCCCGGCGCCCGCGGGTTGCTCAGCGGCGTGCCGCCGTTTCCAGAGCCGTTGCCGTCATACTCGCCACCGACCAGTTGATCGACGACTGAGGCGTAGATATTGTTCTTGTTGTAGATGACCCCGAAATTCGAGGTGAACTGCGGTACCTCGGCGATGTAATCGTTGCTGGCGGTGAGACCCGCCTTGTTCAGGGCGCCATTGGCGAACACGCTGATGCCGTTGTCGAATGTATAGGTGCCCTCGCCCTCGACGCCCTTATAGATCGCACCGCCGGCGTTGAAGAAATTCGTTATACCGTCGACGGTCGGTCCGGTTGCGACGAGATTGGTGAAGTGGATCAGGTAGATGTCGCCGCCGAGCGCGAGATGCTGGCTCTGATAGGCGAAGCCGGTCTGGTAATTCCAGGTCGTCTCCGGGTTGAATGAATTGCCGGCGTCGTTCGCGGTGTTCAGGAAGTTGACGTTCGGCGCCAGAAAGCCTTCTGCCGCCTGCACATAGGCCGACAGATTGGGCGAGAAGCTGTAGCGGGCTTCGGCGCTGGGCAGCAGCTTATCCCAATTATGCTGAAAGCCGATATTCGGCAGCGACGTGGTGGCAAAAGCGTCTTTGATCTGACGCCGGAAGAACGCGTATTTCACGCCCGCCGTAAGCGTGAGGTTCTGGATCGGCGTGACGTCGAGCTGGGCGTAAGGCTGAAACGTATAGAGCTGGTTCTCCTGCGCACGGACGACGGGCGGACTTCCCTGCGAAAAGTCAACGACGTTGCCATCGGTGAGGTCGACGTTGGTAACGGCGCGGGTGTTTACTTGATGATCGAACCAGACACCGAACTTGAAATCGCTCGGCATGTTCGCGACCGAGAAATTCTTCTGCCACCGGTCGATCGTACCGACCGAGCGATAGGAGTTGGTGAAATTGTTGCCGGGTACGCCAGGCTGCGGCACGCCGCCCGGCGTGAGCACGACCTCATTGGGTACACCGCCGGGTGCGGTGACGCCACCGGGAAGCTGGTCGCCGGGATCAATGCCGTTCAGGTCGTGATGGTAATAACCATAAGTGTAGAGCTTGCCGTCGAACTGCCAACCGTCACCGAGATTGGAGGTCACATCGAGATATTCCATATCGGTGGTGATATGGTCGTTATTGAAGCGGTTAAAGGCCTGCGAATTTGGGTCGCCACTATACGCGAAATTGTGACCAAAGGCCGCCATCTGGTCGAGCGTCGCGCCGATGGAGGGGTTCTGGTAAGTGTCATTGTACATCGCCAGCGCGGTCACGGTCGTATTGGCGTTGACCGGGACGACCACCTTGCCGAAAAAGTTCTTCCGCTCCTGAGATGCGCCCTGAAGCGCACCGCTGGTGCCCAAATGTTCAACATCGATAATCGCGGAAGTGCCATTGGCCGACTGAATCGCGCCCGTATCGAGCTCGATACCGCCGAGATTGGTATGGTAGCTGCCGTACTCGCCATAGGGGGTGACCGTCGGCGTTGCGAGCGGATCCTTGGTGCGGACGGAGATCGTGCCGCCGAAGGTGGCGTCACCGACCGTCTCCGCCGTGCCGGGGCCACGATCGACGATCACCTGACCGATATCGTTATTCATAAAGAACGAGGTGGTATGATGCGTGAAGTCGTTAGAATCGCCGATGGGAATGCCATCGAACGTGACGTTGAACTGGCCGTCCTGAAAGCCGCGGATCGTGAGACCCTGATTCTCCATCAGGCCCGGACCGTTGGGCGAAATCGTCGAGACCGAGGGCGAAAGAGCGGCGGCATCGGCGTAGCTTTCCGAGCCGATCAGCTGCTTCTGGATCGTCCTCTGGTTGATCACCGAGGTCGGCTGGATCGAGTTGAGTGGCGTCAGCGACGGCGCTTCATACGGCGCGGTGCCGGGCGTGGTGGCGAGATCGGCGGCACTGCCGGAGCCGGTCGAGAGCACAGCGCCGAGATCGAGATTGGTCGAGCCCGTGGAAACGGTCGTGCCGGTGGCGCCGACCGTCGGCGCGCTCTGCGGCGTGACGCTCTGCGCCTGCGCCGGTACGGCCAGCGGCGTAGTAGCAAGCATTACACCAAACCCCGACATCGCCAGGCCGAGCGCCCGGTACGACGACGCACGCCCAAGAACGCGGCGCAGCGTGAAATGATGGACCATCGAAATTTAAGCTCCCAGATTGAAGTTCTCACCTGACGCCAGGACAACTTTTTCAGCGTACTTCTAGGTAAGTAGCTGAACTCATGTAAATATTCTCTTTCATTTCGAAGAAAGTTTGATGACACACTTCGTAATATATATTAACCGAAAGTCATAAAATAACGACTTTTACGAATTTTCATTTGAATTCAATCTTGTAGTAATGACTACTTTTTTTGCGTCAGCGCACAAAAAAACACGCGGAGATCGCTCTCCGCGTGTTCACTTGGCGTCAGGTACTGCGGGCGGGCCGCCCGGCGCGGGTCAGTCGGCCGGCGTTCCCGGCTGCGCGGCGATGCCGATATCGGTCACCCCCGCCTTCCGCGCCGCATCGATCACGGTGATGAAGTGCTGGAACGCCGTCGCCTTGTCGGTGGCGATGGTCAGCTCGGTCTTGTCCGGCGCGCCATCGGCAGCGAACATCGCGGTCAGCTGATCCGGCGTCATCACGTCGTCCTTCACCTTGATCGTGCCGTCCGCCAGCACGTTCACGGTGAATTTCGGATGCGGCAGCACATCGGTCTGGCTGGAGACCGGCAGCTGCAAGTTCACGCCCTTGTCGGGGATCATCTGCAGCGTGATGATGATGAAGAACACCAGCAGAAACAGCATCACGTCGATCATCGGAATGATCTCGATGCGTGCCTTCCTATGCTCGAAATAGCGCATTTTCATCGTCTCAAACGCGCGCCATGGCCGGGTTGCGCAGCGCCGCCCCGGATGCTGCCGGCGCGTCGGTGCGGTTGATGATCAATGTTTTCATGGACTCCAGCTGGTGCATGATCAGCCGTACCTGATTGGTCAGCGCGTTGTAGCCGGTCAGGCCAAGCATGGCGATGAAAATGCCGAACGCCGTGGCAACCAGCGCGTCGGCGACGCCGGCGGTGATATCAGCCGGGGTATGGCCCGGCTGCGCCAGCACGGAAAAAGCATGGAACATGCCGATGATCGTGCCGAACAGGCCGAGCAGCGGCGCCAGGGTCACCACCGTGTCGAGGACCCACAGGCGACGATCGACCGAGGGGGCGATCAGCATGATCGATTCGTCCAGGCGGTTGGCCATCGCCTCGGCGGAAACCGCGTGCAGATGACGCTGCGCGATCGCCAGCAGGGCGGCTTCCGGCAGATTGCGGGCGTGCGAGAGCAGATCGGCAAGATCCTGCTGCGTCAGCGTTTCGCGAGCGGCGGTCGCATGGATGATAGACTTGCCGCGCACGATCGTGCTGCGCAACGACCAGGAACGGTCAATGATCACAGCAAGCGCGATCAGCAGCAGCGCCGCAAGGATGTAGAGAACACCATCCGAATAATCGGCGAGGTGAATGATATAAGCGTACGACAAATGTATCCCTCCGTCTTTACGAGTGGCCGATACAGCAAGTCCACGATGCGCGGTGTGATAGATTTATGGCAGAAAGTCGTCTTGCGTTTTATGCAGAAGAAAGCAGCCGCTTTTTGAAAAAAGCGGCGCAAAAACTTTTGGCCACGTTGGGTCATAGGCATTGTCAGCGACAACGCCCATGACCCAGAATTAATAAAGTTTTTTGCTTCTTTTTGTTCACAAAAAGAAGTCTTCCTCTTCACTCCTTAAGCAGGTTTCAACCGCACAATCTTATTTCGGCTTGGCCAGCGCCGCGCGAAGCCCCGCCAGCCGCTCCAGCGTTTCGATCGTGTGCGCGCGGTTGGCCACCGCCAACCCCATCAGCAGAGCCTCCAAGGTGATCAGCGTGGCGCCATGCAGCGCCACCTGCTCCGCCCGGCCACGCCGCGCCGGCAGCACCACGGCGGCCGTCTTGGCGAGCTTGGTCTCCGGCTTGTCGGTGACCAGCACGATCGGGATCTGCCGCGCCGCCGCTTCCGATGCCGTCAGCAGCACCTCGCGATAGGACTCGCCATAAGAGAGCATCAGAAGCCCGTCTTGCGCCGACAGATCGAGCAGCTGGTCGGCTAGGCCCAGCCCGCCATGCCCGATCACCTTGGCCCGCCGCCCGTGACGGTTCAGCATCACCTCGAGATACGCGGCGATCGCGGTTGAAGGACCGGCCGCATAAATAACGATGCGTTCGACCGGATGCAGTGCTGCGATCGCCTGATGGATCGGCGCACGGCCACCCGCTGTCTGCGTCTGGCGCAGCGATTCGCGGTGCGTGTCGAGCACCAGATCGGCGGCCTTCATCGCCTCCGTTTCCGCCGGTCCGCTCAAATCCTGCAAAGTCCGGCGCATATTGTCCAAAGGCGTGGTCGAGCCGCTGATCGAGGCGGCGATCGCCTGACGCAGCTCGCCCAGTCCCTGGAACCCCAGCATCTGCACCGTGCGCACCACGGTCGCATCGGAGGTCCCGATGCTCGCGGCCAGCTCCGCCGCCGAGTTCGTCAGCACCACGACGCGGTTGCGGTCGAGATAACGCGCCACGCGCAACACGGTCGGCGACAGCTCCGCCTTCAGCGCGTGCACCTGCGCCGACAAGCGATCGTCAGGCTCGGCATCGGCCGCCGAGGCCGGCACCTCTTGCGCGCCCCCTGACAGCTTCGGCTTCGGGGCAAGTCGCGAACGCGTCATGAAACTGTCAACCTCGTAGCGTTGCGGATGGTCCGGAAGTATTCGTAATAGACGCTACATAGACGATGCTCAATTCCTCATGTCAATATCGCGGCGCGCCGTCGGCCCTCCGCCTCATGCAGATTTACCGCCGCGCGGTGCTCGCCTTGTGCGTGGCGCTGCTCGGCTTCGGCACGGTCTGGACCTTCCGCCCGGTCTCTGCCGGTTCCACGCTGGTGCTCTACACCGCGGTCGGCTACGCGCCCCAAGTGGTCAGGGCTTTTATGAAGCAGACCGGAATCCGCGTCACTATTATTAACATGTCGACCGGCCCGCTGCTGGCCCGCGTCTCGGCCGAGGGAAGTCGCGCCGACTGGTCGCTGGTCTGGTTCGACGGCGCCGCCGCCGCCGCCGCACTCGACCAGAGCGGCCTACTGGCGCACCACACCACACCCACTCTGCCCTGGACCAGGCTCGGCCAGACGCTGCTGCCCGCCGACGGCGCCTATACCCCGACCGGCGTCACCCTGGCCGGCGTATTCTCGGTGCCTAAGAGCCGTGCTGCGGAAAGGCTCGACTGGAACACGCTGCTCACACAAGCGGAGGCCGGCAAATTCGGCCTGTCCAACCCGCAGCTTTCCGGGCCCGCTTTTCTGCTCCTCGCCAACCTTCTGGAACTGCACGGCGGCTGGCCGCAGGGCCAAGGCTTCCTGCGTGCCTTGCAGCGGAACGGAATGCGGCTCTACCCCACCAATCCGAGCACGGAACTCGCCTTGCAGACCCGCCAGATCGACCTCGCGGTGGCACAAAGCTCCGCTGCCTACGCGTTAGCGAAACGCGACCCTGCGTTCGCGGTGGTCCTGCCGCCGTGCCCGGCGATCCTGCCCAGCGTGATCGCCATCGCCGCCAACCTGCCGCCCCGCCGGCACGCAGCGGCCGAGGCCTTCATCCGCTTCGCGATAACCCCGAAAATCCAGGCACTGCGCCAGGCCAGCCCCTCCTCGGACGCATTGTACTGGCCCGTCACCACCGACACCCCCAGCCCGCCTGGCCTGCCCCCGCTCGACCACTTGCCCGTGACGATCCTCACCCCTGCGACATGGGGCGCCAAGGAGGCGGCAATCGGCGCCTGGTTCGACCGACTGACCGCGCTGCAGTGACTTTTTCTGCCCCCGCCGCGCACCTGCGCAACCTGTCCGGCGTGCCGATCCTGCTCGTCTTCGGCGTGCTGTTCGTCTATCCGCTGCTGCGTTTTCTGCTCCTGCCGCTGGTCCCGGCGCTGGGGCCTCTCGGCTCTGTCGGCATCGCGGCGCCGGAGAATTTCCTGTCGGCGCACGCCATCCTCGACACGCTGCAGCTCGCCCTGGTCACGGCCGCGGTCACCGTCCCGGCCGGCATTCTCTTCGCCTTCCTGCTGGAATGCCGCGCCTGGCCCGGCAACCGCGTGCTCGCCATGACGCTGTGGCTGGTCTTCGTGCTGCCGAGCTATCTCATCGCCACCGGCTTTCAGATTCTGCTCGGCTGGGCTGTCCTGCGCGGCAGCCTGGTCCAGCATTTGTTCTTCAGCGCGCCTGGCATCGTGCTGCTGCTCGCCCTCAAGGGCCTGCCCTTCTGCGTGCTGGCGGCGCGCACTGGCTGGCGCGCGATCGGCGGCGAAATCGGCGACGCCGCGCGCATCCACATCAACGATTCCTGGCACCGCCGGGTGCTGCTGCGCCTGCTGCTCCCCACCGCCGGCGCCGGTTTTGTCATCGTCTTTGTCGAAGTGCTGCAGGATTTCGGCATCGCCGCGACGCTCGGCGCGCAGATCCATCTGCCGCTGATCATCTACGCTATATATGAGCAGCTCACGACCATGCCAATCGATTTCGCCGCCGCGGCGCGGCTCAGCTGGTGGCTGGTGCTGCTCGCCGGGCTCGCCGTGGCGCTGCACCTGGGGATTTCGCTGCGCTACACCAGCGCCCTTGTGCATGGCCGGCAGCGCGAAGTTCTGCGACCTTCCTGCCATGGGGCCGAGGCCGTGGCCGCGACCATCGGCCTTGCCGCCCTGATTACGCTGGGCCTCGCCGTGCCCCTCGGCGCCCTGCTGGCCGAGGCCTTGCAGCCCACTCATGGCGCCTTTCTGCCGCTGGGGACGCTCACCAGCCTGGGCAACTCCGCCGCCTATGCCAGCGTCGCCGCCTCGCTCGCCATCCTGCTGGCAACCGGGCTCGCGGCCCGGGCCGGGCGCTCCGGCCGCCTGCGCCACGCGCTCGACGTCATCACCCTCGGCAACATGGCCGTGCCCGGCCTGGTGCTCGGCGCCGCCTATGTGATCGCCTTCAACAATGCCTGGGCGCCGCTCTACGGCACGCCGCTGCTGCTGGTGGTCGGCTATGTCGCCACCCATGCGCCGATGCTGGTGCGCTTCCTGCAGCCCGCTTTCGGCCAGCTGCACATCAACCTCGCCGATGCCGGAAGGGTGCACGGGCTCGGCCTCCCCCGCCGCCTGCAACGCATTTGTGTCCCGTTGCTGAGCAAACCTTTGCTGTGGGGCTGGTGCCTGGCCTTCAGCCAGATCTTGTTCGAGCTGCCGGTCTCGGAATTGCTCTATCCCGCCGGCCGCACCCCGCTCGGCGTGCAGCTGCTACAACTCGACCAGAGCCTCAATTACGTCACCGAGGCGCGGCTGGCCTTGTGCGGCATTCTCGTCTGTCTCACCGCCATCGGCGTGGCCGCACTGCTCGCCGCCGATCATCCCTCCCCGGCCCTGGCCTCGCAGGAGCGTTCATGACCCTTCTCCGCCTCGAAAATGTGCGCAAGCGCTACGACCAGACCCCGGCCCTGCACGATATCGGGCTGCACCTTGAGGCCGGCGAATTCCTGGTCCTGATCGGCGGCTCCGGCTCCGGCAAAACGACCCTCCTGCGCGCCGCGGCGGGGCTGGAGCGCGTCACCGCCGGCCGGATCACCCTCCGCCAGGACATTGTCGACGACCCGCAAGCCACATTGTTCGTGCCGCCCGCGCAGCGCCGCCTCGGCATGGTGTTCCAGGACTACGCACTCTGGCCGCATCTCTCCTGCCTGGACAATGTCGCCACCGCTTTGCCCGCACGCACCCCGAACCGGCTGAACCGCGCGCAAAAAATGCTGGAGCGGATGCAGATCGGCGCCCTCGCGCAGCGCCGCCCCGCGCGCCTCTCCGGCGGCCAGCAGCAGCGGGTCGGCATCGCCCGCGCCTTGGTCGCACGGCCGGATCTGCTGCTGCTCGACGAGCCATTCTCCAGCCTCGACCCGCATATCCGCGACCAGCTGCGCAACGACATCCGCGCCCTGGCGCGCGAAACCGGCACGGCTTCCCTGCTGGTCAGCCACGACCCCGCCGATGTCTGGCGCCTGGCCGACCGCGTCGCCGTGCTGGAGGCCGGACGCATCATCCAACTCGCCACGCCCGAAACGCTCTTCACCCGCCCCGCCACACCACATGTGGCACGCTTCAGCGGCGCCCAAGGCGGGTTTCCTGCGGTCCCGGCCCAGGTGGGCAGCACAACCGGCGTCCGGCTCGGCGACGTTTTTCTTCCCGCCCCCCTGGACCATGCTTGCGCACCGGAATGTATCGCCTATTTCCGCCCGCAAGATGTCCTCTCCCAGCCGGCGTGCTCGACCGGCCCGGGCCTACCGGCCATTCTGGATCATTGTGTGTTCGAGGCCGGCGCCTGGCTCGCTTATTGGCGCGTCGCCGGCCTCCTTTCCCTCATTTGCAGCCGTGAGACGCAAAAACCCGGCGCTGAAGCCCGACTGACTATATCGGGAGACAAAATCTTCCTCTATCCGCGCGACAAAGAATAGGACCATCATGTTGCTTGAAATCCGTGACTTGACCGGGGCTCCCGGCGGGCCGTTCAATCTGACGCTCGAGGCCGGCGACCGCCTGGTCATTTCCGGCCCGTCCGGGATCGGCAAAAGCCTGCTGCTGCGCATGATCGCCGATCTCGATGAGAACACCGGCACGATCCGCCTCAACGGCGTGGCGCGGGACTCCATGCCGGCGCCGAACTGGCGGCGGCAGGTGATGTATGTCGCCGCGGAATCCGGCTGGTGGGCGGAGACGGTGCGCGAGCATATGCAGCCGGCCGCGGAAGCCGCCGCCCTGGCGCCGCGCCTCGGCCTGCGCGCGGAGCTGCTCGATGCTCCGGTCGCCCAACTGTCCACCGGCGAGCGGCAGCGCATGGCGCTGCTTCGCGCCATCATCCGCAAGCCCGCGGTGCTGCTGCTCGACGAGCCGACCTCGGCCCTCGACCTGACCTCCACGCTGGCCGTGGA
The DNA here is from genome assembly GCF_036489515.1 of Acidocella sp. Taxonomy (GTDB): domain Bacteria; phylum Pseudomonadota; class Alphaproteobacteria; order Acetobacterales; family Acetobacteraceae; genus Acidocella. Next base: position 4,302 of record NZ_DASXFO010000015.1, on the reverse strand, counting down.
AACCCTGCTGAGCGAACTCGCCGCCGCCGGAACCGCACTGGTGGTGGTCTCGCATAACGAGCAGCAGGCCGAGCGCATCGCCACGCGGCGCGCGCATATGACCCTCGGCGCGCTGACCGAACTGGAGACGTGCCTGTGAAACCGATCGATCTCACCGTTTTCGATCTCGCGATCGCCTCGGGCCTGGTGCTGCTCAGCGCCGCTTTGTCGCTGTTTCTGTCCTTGCGCGTGCACCGCTCGCTGCTCTGGTCGGCGGTCCGCATGGTGGTCCAGCTGATGCTGGTCGGCTACGTGCTGCGCCTCGTCTTCGTCACCATGAATCCTTGGGCGACGGTGCTGGTGGCCGCGGTGATGGCCGGTGCCGCGACCTACGAGGTCGGCGCGCGCCAACAGCAACGCCTGGCGCCGATCAGCCATTACGCCACCGGCGGCGGCGCCACCGTGCTCGCCACACTGGTCATCACCATTCTCGCGCTGATCACCACCTTGCGGCCCGAGCCCTGGTACAATCCGCGCGAGGCATTGCCGCTCACCGGCATCATCCTCGGCAATGTGATGAACGCCGTCAGCCTGTCGCTGAATTCCTTCTTCAACAGCGTGAAGCGCGAGCGCAATGCCATCGAGGCGCGCCTGGCCCTGGGCGAGCCCCGCTACCTCGCGCTGCACGGCCTCGCCGCGCAGGCGATCCGCACCGCGCTGATCCCGACGATCAACACCATGACCGCCGCCGGGCTGATCACCATGCCCGGCATCATGACCGGCCAGCTGCTCGCCGGCATGGACCCGGTGAGTGCCGCGAAATATCAGATCCTGCTCATGTTCCTCATCGTCGGCGGCAACTGCCTGGGCGCTTTCACCGCTGTTTACCTGGTGATTTTCAAATTGACCGATCACCGCGACCGGCTGCGCCTGGACCGGCTGAACTCACGCCGGGTCTGAGCGAGAACCTTCCTGTGTCAGGCACCTGTCGCATGCATTGCGAGCGCCGCGAGGTTTGCAGCCATGGCGGCAGCCGCGCGATGGCCGTCATTGCCAGCTTCATGCCGAGCCGCGATCCAAGTTGGATCATTGTAGCTGAGCATGACCGCGTCATCAGCATCCTGCCACACCAGCATCTTGAGCGGGAGATCGATACCCGCGGTCTGCACGTCCTGCATCAACGGCGTCCCCGCAGCGGGGTTACCAAACATGAGAAGCGTCGTGGGCCGCAGAGACAGCCCGATGCTTGCCGCACCGGCCGCATGATCGACGCGCGCAAAGACGGTGATCGCTTTCGCTTGCACACTTGCCGATAACCGCTCAAGCGTGGTCGAAAAATCATGGGCGCTGCGCAGCGTGATGAGGCCATTTTCGGGCATAACGGCAATCTCCAAATTTTCCTTACGGCTTACGGCGCATTGCGTCGGCGATTTTGTCGGCGCGTCTGTCGACCTTCTTAGCGGAGAATAAGTTTTTGCGGCGTTTTTTTTAAAAAGCGGCCACTTTCCTCTGTCCGAGATCGTCGACCGGGACGGTCCGGGGTGAAACTGCTCCGGCCCACCAAATCAGAGTGTCGGGGCCGCCGCCTGCGTGTGTTGCGACAGCGTTTCCTGATGCGAGGTGTTCGCCGCGGCAAGAGAATTCCGCGCCGCGATATCGTTGTAGATGGTACCGGTATCAATGAGCAGTTCCGAGAGCCCCTGCGGGTGGCTTGGGTAGGACGCATTGATTGACCGCCAGGGTGCCCGGACAGCCTCTGACACCACTGTATAGCTGGCTTGGAAGTCCGAGCACAGCGGTGGGCAAGATGCACCCAGACGTGACGCCGAGCACGGTGTCCAGCGGCGTGTGATCGGGGTTTTGGTCCACCCAGGTCGGCTCATTGATCGTGAAGCCTTGAGGATAGCCGAAATGTTGGATCAGGGCCGCGAGCGTGTCACGAAACGTCGGAGCGTCGGTGATTTGCGCCAAGGAGGCCGGGTAGCTGACTTGCCGATTCAGGCCGACTACCGTGTTTCCCGAGAGGTCAGATGTGAACTGCATAAAGTAGCTCTGTGACGTCTGCCGCCGGCAGGCCCCTCGACCGGTTGCGTGTTCACGTTCAGGTAGCCCACGTAGACCTTGCCGCCGGCGCTCAGAAACTGCCCCGTGCGAATCTGCGCGCCGGGGAAATCGGCGGCATCGGAATGGATGACGGAAAGCACGTTATTCACGGACATCCCGATCGTGATGCCGGCAACCGACGGGCGCTGATTGGCGGCCGCTGGTGAAGTTAACGCCGCTGCATCAGAGGAGACCGGAACGGCGACGATCGCGCCAAGGGTCGCCGCCATTGTGGCACTGCGCTGCAGCAACTTGCGACGACCTCGTGACATGGTTGAATGCATAAAGACCTCTATCTAGTTTGAACGCCCGGGTCGAGGCGTAAAATCGCTCGCGCTCCAGACCGACATCGCTGTCGATCTGGAGATTAAGTTTCTCTAACAGAACTGCGTTACTGCTGCGCGCCAGACTGATTGGAATACTGTATTCCGACGACCTGATCACCCTTGGAATACATGCACGTCCCATAAGCCTGGTCGTATTGTTGCTGGATCGACTGTTGCGCGTTCGCCGTTCCGTCCGCCCCGACGACGGCCCCCACGGTACCGCCTGCCGCAGCGCCGACCCCGGCACCGCTTCCTCCGTCGGTCGCACCGCCCAGCCCGCCTCCCAGTGCGGCGCCGATCAGGGTCGATCCGATCGCTTGCCGATTGGCGGCGTCCGCCTGCCCCGCAACCTGGGACTTGGCATACTGCTCGCAACCGGCTTGATCCTGTTGGAACACCGAGAACGGCTCGTTCGCAGCCGGCAAAACCTGCACTGTCGGCCCCATCGGGGTCGTTGCGCAACCTTCGAGCAACAGCAACGCAAAACCCCCTAAACAGACAGGAAGTTTTTTATACATCGTATCAATTCCTAATTGAGATCAAAACGGGGAATATCAGCCACCGGAGACGCGCTGGAAGGGACCATTGCAAGTCGGTACCTGCGGATAGTAACCAGCAGGATTGGCGCAATAATATCTAAATGTCGGCGGCGGCTGGACAACCACAGGAGCCGGCTGGCCCGCGGCCATAGGCTCTTCATAAGTGACGGTGCCCACGGCCTGCGGATAAGGATAGGCCGGCTGGTCATAAAAATACCAAGCTCCGCCCGCGTACCACCACCATCCGTAGCGGCCGCCCCAGGATGTATGCCGCCAGTGTCCGCCGCGCCAGCGCGCCAGATCGGCGTGGTCGAAGTGACGCACATCATGGCCGCGAAATGCATAGCTATGCGGACCGGCACCGAAGCCGTGGCCGACGACGCCACCACGGTATCCAAAACCACGATTTCCGACGAAACCGCGATTTTGCGCAAACCCTCTGTTATCAAGCCCGCCACGTGCGTTGAAACCGCCCGGACGGTTCATGGCCCCGGCCCGTACTGCGGCCGCACGGGCGGGAGCACCATGATAAGCAGGCGCCGCCAAGGCCGGAGAAACGGCCGTCAGCGCCAAAAAAAACATCGCAAAAATACCAGCCACATGTTTCAAAAATTAGACCCTCCCTATTCTCCTAACAATCCATGAGCGACGTTAATTTAATGCTGTGTTAAATTTCAACCACGCGTTGTCAATCTCTTGTTATTTACGCCAACCATAAGTGTGTGATGTCTATCCAGACGGCATCTATAAAATATTTCGATAACTAACATTTTTTCGCGTTTTCGGTGACATGCGATGTTATCAAGAAAGCAGATCACATCGAGCAAAGAACATTTTCCCGCCATGCGAGAACTCGAACTTTAACTTTTTTATGTCCGTTCGCTTTTCAAGTGACGAGCGCCGCGACCTACTCGATACCATTGGCGTGCCATTGCTACGCCCGGCCCATTCCATTCGTTCGCGAATATTAAAAAATGAAGTTGCCCCCCAGTTTCCCAACTGGCCGGCGCACCAATTCCTAACAGCACGCCCATCCGCCAGAGAGCCGCTCTCTTCCGAAGGGCCCTAGAAAAACCCGCCCAGTTATTGGGCGGCGTTCATTTTTTCTCGTAGGATCAGCTCGATATTCGTGCCTTCCGATAGCTAGAAGCGGTAAAAATAATTCTATCTACTTTTCAGATAGGAGTAATGCCTTATTAATTTGGCCTGCCCCCCTAGCACTACTTTGGCACTTTTTGTTTGGCGTATTTTGTAAAGAGCATGTCACAGTGAGGGCATCGTAGAGGCGGGGGCCGTGCGAAGAGGTTGAGGATCGCTTGCCTAATTGCCGGCATGCTCGGTTGCGGTGGCGGCCC
>NZ_DASXFO010000065.1:0-54073 GCF_036489515.1 Acidocella sp. | reverse complement strand
AGCATAAAAAAAATTTTTGCGCCGCTTTTTTCAAAAAGCGGCTGCTTGTCTCGCTTCCACCAACGGCTCCGCGGAAATGATCACCTGAGCGTACGCATACGGATATTCATCCGTCAGCGAGACGGCGATGTGCGGCGCATGGCCCGGCGGGATCAACACCGCGAGCCGCGCCAGCGCGCCGCCATGCAGGGACATGGTCGGCTGGCCGCTGTCCAGGTTCGTCACCCGCAGATCCGAAAAGAACACGCCGCGCCGGAAACCGGTGCCGAGCGCCTTGGCGCAGGCTTCCTTCGCGGCGAAGCGCTTGGCGTAGCTGGCCGCCCTGGCATGCACCCGCCGCTCCGACCGCGCGCGCTCGACCTCGGAGAAGATTCGTAAGGTGAAGCGCTCGCCAAAGCGCGCCAGGCTCGCCTCGATGCGGCGGATGTCGCAGATGTCGGAACCGAGGCCGATGATCATGTCTTCGCGCGCTCCACCTGTGCAATGCCGGGGGCGCCGCGCAGCCCGGCGATGACCTGGGAGAGGTGCCGCACGTCGCGCACCTCCACATCGACCAGCGCCTCGAAGAAATCCTGCTGCCGGTGCACAACCTTGAGATTGGAAATGGCGCCTTCCTGCTTCGCGACGGCGTTGGTCAGCGCCGCGAGCGCGCCGGAACTGTTGCTCGCGATGACACTGACGCGGCCGACGAAGCGGCCGGATTTGCGGTCGCTGCGGGCGATCACGTCCGCGTCCCAATCCACGTCGATGAACCGTTCCGGCGTGGCGGCGAATGTTTCCAGCGTCGCGCAATCCTTGGTGTGCACCGTCACGCCCTTGCCGGTGGCGACGATGCCGACAATCTTGTCGCCGGGCAACGGGTGGCAGCAACCGGCGTAATGCACGTCCATACCGGCGACGAGGCCGGTAATCGGCATGCCGGTATCGGCCACACCGGTATGACGCGGCGAGCGTGCGGTGAGCCCCTGACCCATGAAGCCCGGCAGCATGCGCGGCGCGCGTTGCTCGCGCAGTTCCGGGTAGGCGGTGTGGACCACCTCCTTGGCGCCGATGATGCCGGTATCGACCGCGACGTAGAGATCGTCGAGCGACGCCTGCTTGAGCGTCTTGACCGTGGTTTCCAGCACTTTTTCCGAACCGTCCAGGCCTTCCTGGCGGAACGCCTTGGCCAGCGCCGACTTGCCGGCGTCGCGATGCTGCTCGCGCATCTGCTGCGCCAGGAAGCGGCGGATTCTGGCGCGCGCTTTGCCGGTGACGACGAACCGCTCCCAGGCCGGCGACGGCGTGCCGCCGCGCGCGGTGAGAATCTCCACCTGATCGCCGTTTTGCAGCTCGTAGCGCAGCGGCATCAAACGGCCGTTGATGCGCGCGCCGACGCAGCTATCGCCGATCTGGCTGTGCACGGCATAGGCGAAATCAACCGAGGTGGCGCCCCGCGGCAGCTGGATCAGCTGCCCCTTTGGCGTGAAGCAGAACACCTGGTCCTGGTAGAGCTCGAGCTTGGTGTTTTCGAGAAACTCGTCAGGGGCGGCGGAGTTTTCAAGAATTTCCAGCAGGTCCTGCACCCAGCGGAACTGTTTCAGGTCCGCCTGCGAGGCGTCGGCCTGCTTGTACAGCCAATGCGCGGCGACACCGTTTTCCGCGATCACCTGCATTTCCGCGGTGCGAATCTGGAGTTCGATCTTTTGGTTGCGCGGGTGGCGCAGCGTCACGCCGGTGTGCAGCGACTGGTAGCCGTTGGCCTTGGGCGTCGAAATATAGTCCTTGAAACGCCCGGCGATGACCGGATAGGCGGCATGGATGGCACCCAGCGCCACGTAGCAGGCCTCGCGCGTCGGCACGATGATGCGAAAGGCCATGATGTCGGAGAGCTGCTCGAAGGCGACATTGCGCCGCTGCATCTTCTCCCAGATGGAATAAGGCGATTTTTCACGCCCGGCGATCTCCAAAACCTCGATGTCGGCCTCGCGGCAGACGCGCAGCAGTTCCTGGCGCACCTCCTCGATGACATCCGCACCCTGGCCGCGCAGAAAATTCAGGCGGGCCTGGATCGTGTCATAGGCCTCGGGGTCGAGCTCGGCGAAGGAGCGCGTCTGCAGCTCGGTCTTCACCGCTTCCATGCCGATGCGCTCGGCCAGCGGCGCATAGATTTCCATCGTCTCGCGGGCGATGCGCTGGCGCCGCTCCGGCGCACGCACAGCGTTCATGGTGCGCATGTTGTGCAGCCGGTCCGCGAGCTTGACGATGAGCACGCGGATGTCCTTGCTCATCGCCAGGACCAGCTTGCGGAAATTCTCCGCCTGCTTGGTGCGGTCCGACTGCAATTCCAGCCGGGTGAGCTTGGTGACGCCGTCGACCAGCCCCGCCACCTCGGCGCCGAAGCGTTTTTGCACGGCCGCGAGCGTGACGGGCGTGTCCTCGATCACGTCATGCAGCAAGGCCGTGACGATGGAGGACGAGTCCAGCCGGTAGCCGGCCAGGATCGTCGCCACCGCCAAGGGATGGGTTATGTAGGGCTCACCATTATCGCGCTTCTGCGCCGCATGCGCATCGAAGGCGACGCCGTACGCGTCATCGATGACAACAGGATCGACCTTGCTATCATAGGTGGCGATGCGCGAGAGCAGGCCGCTCAGTTCGGGATGCGGGCTGGCACCGGCCAGCCCCTCGGGCGCGAATAGCAGGCTAGGGCTTCGATAGCCTGCCATGGCGCAACTCAGCGGCGGGTCTTGCCGCCGAGCTCAGCCTCGATCGCTGCCTGGATATCCTCGGGCGACATTTCCTCGCCCTCGGCAGCCATGGCGGCGGCCTCTTCCTCGGCGGAGACATCCTGCAGGCCGAAAATGTTCTGGTCGGTCGGGATCAGGTCGAGCACTTCCTCGTCCACCGGCTCCGGCTCGGGCACGCGGGACAGGGATTTCACCAGATCCTGCTCCAGCTCGGACAGCGTCAGCGTTTCGTCCGCGATTTCGCGCAGGGCGACGACGGGGTTCTTGTCGTTGTCGCGGTCGATGGTGAGCTGCTCGCCACGGCTGATGTTGCGGGCACGCTGCGCCGCCAGTAGAACCAGTTCAAACCGGTTCGGCACTTTCAAAACGCAGTCTTCAACGGTGACGCGGGCCATCCGATACGCTCCAGGCAGGGAATTGAACGCGTGATCTACCAAGCGCGCCGCCGCGATGCAAGCCTGGAGGGTGACAGAGAAAGGAAAGTAGCCGCTTTTTGAAAAAAGCGGCGCAAAAACTTCTTTTATGCTGGGCTACGGGCTGTGTCTGAGACAACGCCCATGGCCCAGGTTAATAAAGTTTTTTTGCTACTTTTTGTTCACAAAAAGTAGCCTTCACTTCCTGTTTTCCTCCCAAAGGCTGATCTCCTGCGGCGGCAACTCGGCGAGCAGCGTGACGACGCTGCTCTGCAACGCCGGGTGGCGCCAGGCCGGGGCCACATCCAGGATCGGCCGCAGCACGAAAGCCCGTTGATGCGCGCGCGGATGCGGCAGGATTGGATCGGGTGTGGCGCGCACGAGACCGTTGATGTCGATGATATCGAGATCGAGCGTACGGGCCGCGTTCGGGACCGATCTCTGCCTTCCATAGCGGTTTTCAATCGCCTGCAGTTGCGCCAGCAGCCAGGCCGGATCGACCTCGCCCTGCAACCGCAGGATGCCATTGCAATAATCCGGCTGATCCGCGCGCGGCATTGACGGCGAGCGATACCACGCGGATTCCGCAATAAAACTCAAACCGGGAATCTGGCGAATGGCGGCGGCGGCGGCGCGACATGTCGCGATCGGCAACCCACCATCCAGGGGCAGATTGGCGCCCACGGCCACAAGAATCATCGAACAAGCCCCCGCACGCCAACCCCACGCAATTTTGTTAAAATATGTAAGTGCTACTCATCTAACATTTTCCAGATATGTGTATATGAAATTCACAGAACTTTTTACCGAAGAGAGCCATCGCATGAGATTCGCCGCGCAAGAACGGACCGCGTTGTTCATCGACGGGGCAAATCTCTATGCGGCGACGAGAAGCCTGGGCTTTGACATCGATTATCGCAAGCTGCTCGACTATTTTGGCGCCGAACTGAACCTGATCCGCGCTTATTATTATTCGGCCCTCCTGGAAACCGAGGAATATTCCCCCCTCAAACCGTTGACCGACTGGCTGGCCTATAATGGCTATAGCCTGGTGACCAAGCCGGCCAAGGAGTTCACCGATGCGCAGGGTCGCAGGCGGATCAAGGGAAATATGGATATCGAGCTGGCGATCGACATGCTCGAGCTGGCGCCGAGACTCGACCATGTGATCCTGTTCTCCGGCGATTCCGATTTCCGCCGTTTGGTTGAGGCTGTGCAACGTAAAGGTGTGCGCGTGTCCGTCGTCTCCACGATCAAGACCAGCCCGCCAATGATCGCCGATGAGTTGCGGCGCCAGGCTGACCAATTTCTCGACCTTGCCGATATCGCGCCGGAATTCAGCCGGCGCGCCAACGAGCCGCGCACCCGCGCCGGCCGCGGCGAAGCCGACGACTGATTTTTTCAGCATTCCAGCGGAATTTTTGAATGCCAAACCACACGACACGGCACGCCACCGCGGCCGCGGATCAGATCGATCCCGGCCGGGACTGCCCCTTATGTCCGCGCCTGGTCACCTATCGCATCGAGAACCGGGGCAAGGAACCGGACTGGCATAATGCGCCGGTGCCGAGTTTCGGCGCGCTGGACGCGGAACTCTTGATCGTGGGTCTGGCCCCCGGCGTGCGCGGCGCCAACCGCACCGGCCGGCCGTTCACCGGCGACTATGCCGGCGTGCTGCTCTATCACACGTTGATCAAATTCGGTTTCGCCACCGGCTCTTATCTGGAGCGCCCGGATGACGGGCTTACTTTGCGCAACTGCCGCGTCACCAACGCGGTGCGCTGCGTGCCACCACAGAACCGGCCGACACCGGCGGAAGATAAAGCCTGCAACCCTTTTCTCGTGGCGGAAATCGCCGCCATGCCGCGCCTGCGCGCGATCCTCACCTTAGGCACCGTCGCACATCTGATGAGCCTGCGCGCGCTGGGCGCCCGCGCCGCTGCGCATAAATTCACCCACGGCGCCCAGCATGAGGCGGGTTCTGTGCTGCTGTTCAACAGCTATCACGTCTCCCGCTACAACACGAGCACGCGCCGCCTGACGCCTCAGATGTTTGAAAACGTCGTCGCGGAGATCAGGGAGTTTATTAAGCTAGATCACTAGAAGAAATAAGAAGACTACTTTTTGTGAACAAAAAGTAGCAAAAAACTTTGCTACTTTGGGCCATGGGCGTTGTCGGCGCCAACGCCCATGGCCCAGCACAACAAAAATTTTTGCGCCGCTTTTTTTAAAAAGCGGCTACTTAACTTCCTTGCGATGAATCGAATCGATCCAGGCCACCTCTTCAGGTTTTTCCACCGGCTCGATATCGAGATTAACCACGACCGCCTCGTTATCCGAACGCACCAGCACGCATTCCAGCGGCTCGTCGGTGGAGGCGTTGATTTCCTGATGCGGCACGTAAGGCGGCACGAAAATGAAATCGCCCGGCCCGGCCTCGGCGACATATTCGAGTTTTTCACCCCAGCGCATCCGCGCCTGGCCACGGATCACGTAGATCACGCTTTCCAGCGCGCCGTGGTGATGCGCGCCGGTTTTGGCGTTGGCGTCGATCTTCACCGTCCCGGCCCAGATTTTCTGCGCCCCAACGCGGGCGGCATTGATCGCAGCCTCGCGATGCATGCCCGGTGTCTGCGCGGTATTTGCATCGAGCGTGCCGGCCTTGATCACCTGCACGCCATGCTCGCGCCAATACTCAGCGTCCATGCTGTCCCCCCCCCTTACCGATTGCGCAGCAGCCTGGCCTTGTCGCGCTGCCAGTCCCGTGCCGCGACCGCGTGGCGCTTGTCGTGCTTCTGCTTGCCTTCGGCGATGCCGAGCGTGACTTTCGCCAGGCCGCGCGGATTGAAATGGATGTCCAGCGGCACCACCGTCGCACCGTCGCGGGAGATGGCCCCGAAAAGCTGCCCGCGTTCCTTTTTTTTCACCAGCAGCTTGCGCGGGCCGCGCACCTCGAAGCGCGACAGCACCCCGCCCTGGTATTCCGGAATATAGGCGTTGAAGAGATAAAGCTCGCCATCGCGCTCGCCGGCCCACGCCTCGGTCAGCGTGGCGCGGCCGAGGCGCAGCGATTTCACCTCCACGCCCTTGAGCACGATGCCGGCCTCGACGGTGGAGAGAATCTTATAGTCGAAGCGCGCCTTGCGGTTCTGCGAGGCGATGCCGTGCGAGATATAGCCCGACTTGCTCTTCTCGCGTTCGGTCAAGTCAGCAGCCCCACTTCCACCATCGCGGCGCGCATCTTCTCTTCGGTGGCGGCACTGACCGGGGCGAGCGGCAGGCGGCAGGTATTGGTGCCGAAGCCGAGCAGGGACGCCGCGTATTTCACCGGGCCGGGATTGCTCTCGGTGAACATCGCATCATGCAGCGGCACCAGGCGCTGCTGGATCGCCATCGCCTGGGCGAGGTCGCCCTTGGCCCAGGCCGCATGCATCTCGGCGCAGAGTCGGGGCGCGATGTTGGCGGTCACCGAGATGCAGCCATGCCCGCCGGAGGCGAGGAAGCTGAGCGCCGTATGGTCCTCACCCGAGAGCTGGGTGAACCCGGCGCCGCAGGCGCGGGTGGTGTGCAGCGGGCGGGTCAGGTTCGCGGTCGCGTCCTTCACGCCGACGATGTTCTTCTCCTGCGCCAAGCGCGCCATGGTCTCCACCGACATGTCGATCACCGAGCGGCCGGGGATGTTGTAGATGATCACCGGAATATCGGCGGCATCGATGATCGCCTTGTAGTGGCGGTACAGGCCTTCCTGGGTCGGCTTGTTATAATACGGGGTGACGACCAGCACGGCGTCGGCGCCGGCCTGTTTCGCGTGCGTCGCCAGGCTGATCGCCTCGGCGGTGGAGTTGGAACCGGCACCGGCGATCACCGGCACCCTGCCCTTCGCCTTGGCGATGGTCAGCTCCACCACACGTTTATGCTCCTCATGCGACAAGGTCGGCGATTCGCCGGTGGTGCCCACCGGCACCAGCCCCTGCGTGCCTTCGGCGATCTGCCAGTCGATCAGTCGCACCAAGGCGTCATCGTCGATGCGGCCATCGCTAAGCATCGGCGTCACCAGAGCGGTTAGTGAACCGTGAAACATTGTTTTTCCCCATCACAGGCGCAGGCCCTGCCGGCCACGACGCGCGTAAAGGATCACGTAATCCCGTGGGGGATGGCCTGCAACCCAGGGCCTGCTAGAACGGCGCGTATGAGAGTTTTTGGCGTCCTGCTGTTCGCTGCGCTACCCGCCCTCGCCTGGGCGCAGGGTCCTGCCTCCCCGCAGATCATGACCGACGTCAACGCCGGAAATTTCAGCGCCGCCACCGCCTTGGCGGCGGCCACCGGCGATCCGCTGACGCAGAAACTGGTGACCTTTTTTCGCCTGCTCGATCCCGGCGGCGGCACGGCCGACGAGATCCGGACCTTCATCGCGCAGAATCCGGACTGGCCGGAACAAGGGCTGCTCGCTTTGCGCGAACAGGAGGCTGCAGGGATTATCCCGGAGGAAATTCCGGAAGTCAGGCCGGCCTTCCTGCAACAGGTCGAGGCCCTGCACGACGCCGGGCAGGACAGCGCCGCCGCAGCACTTTGGACATCCCAGGGCAAGGCGGCGGCCGACGCGGCCGATGCCGAGCAGCGCCTGATGTTCTGGCCGGCGCAGAATGAGCTGGCCCGCGCCTTGCTCGCTTCCGGCGACGCTAAGGATGCCTATTCCGTGGTGACCGCCGTGAACCCGCCCATCGCCGGCGAGACCGCGCGCGGCCAGATCGGCGACCGCGACTTCCTCGCCGGGTTCCTGCTCCTGCGCTTCCTGAACGAGCCTGCGGAAGCGGCGACCTGGTTCAACGACCTTGCAACCTCGTCCACCGCCGCCATCACCCAGGCCCGCGCCTGGTATTGGCTGGGCCGGAGCGACAGTGGCGCGGCGGCCCAGGCCGATTACGCCCGGGCCGCGCAATATCCTGACACCTATTACGGCCAGCTCGCAGCACTGGCGCTCGGCGACACGCCGCAACAGCTCGCCGCCCGGATTTTGCGCGCCGGCGAACCGGCTTTCTCGGCCGGGGAAGCTCTGGACTTCGCGCTGATGGAACTGCCGCGCGCGGCGGTGCTGCTGATGCAGATGGACGACCCGCGCGACGCGCAAATCTTCCTCGACCGAATCGGCGTGGTCGCCGCCGATGACCGGACCCGCGAGCTGGCGGCACGGCTGGCGCTGGGGCTTGGCCTGCCCTCGAGCGCGGTGTCGGTGGCGCGCACCGCCGGCATCTCCGGACAGATGCTGGTGCGCGAAGGCTGGCCGATGCCCGTCGACCCGCCCGACGACGATCTGCCCGCCGCCATCGCCTACGGCATCATGCGGCAGGAAAGCAGTTTCGATCCGACCGTGGTCTCCGGTGCCGGCGCGATCGGGCTGATGCAGCTGATGCCGGCCACGGCGCGACACACCGCCCTCCAGGACGGCATCCCCTACAGCGACAACCTGTTCGATCCGCAGGAGAACATGCAGATCGGCAGCGCCTATTTCTCGGGGCTGATCAAGGATTTCGGCAATTGCCTGCCGCTCGCCATCGCCGCCTACAATGCCGGCCCGACCAATGTCGCGCACTGGCTGGCGAGCAACGGCGACCCGGAACTGGGCTCTCAAGCCGGCGGCGCCGATATCATCGACTGGGTGGAAGAAATCCCCTTCAACGAGACCCGCAATTACGTGCAGCGCGTAACCGAGAGCATCGTCGTCTACCAGGCGCTGCTGCACGGCACGACCGACGATCCGCTCACGCCGTGGATGCCAAAGTGACGTTTTCGCGCCTGCTCGCGAGCGGTTTCGGCGCCGGCTACGCACCGGCAGCACCCGGTACGGCGGGGTCCCTGGTCGGGCTGCTCATCGGCGCTGTTCTGGTCCTCGCTTTGGGTCACGTGGCGCTGGTCGTGGGCATCCTCGTGTTCAGCCTGCTCGGCGTGTGGTCGATCAGCGCGCTCGGCGAGGGACGCGCCGATCCGGGCTGGATCGTGATCGATGAGATCGCCGGGCAGATGATTCCGCTGCTGGTCCTTCCGCATGTCACGTTCGCCGGGCTGGTGCTGGCCTTCATCGCCTTCCGCTTTTTCGACATCACCAAGCTCGGCCCGATCGCCTGGGCGGATGCCCGCCACGATGCCTGGGGCGTCATGGGCGATGACTGGCTGGCCGGCATCGCCGCCGCGATTGTTCTGCTCCTCATCCGTATGGTCTTTCCGTTATGAACACCGATGCCCTCTCAGAAAAACTAGTGCGTCTCTGCCGGACCAAGAATCTGACGGTCGCGACGGCGGAAAGCTGCACCGGCGGTATGGTCGCCGCTTCCATCACCTCGGTGCCCGGCTCATCCGCGGTGCTCGATCGCGGCTTCGTCACCTATTCCAACGCCGCGAAAACCGAGCTGGTGGGCGTACCGGCGGCGCTGATCGACTCGGTCGGGGCAGTGTCGGAGGCGGTGGCGCGGCTCATGGCGCAGGGTGCCAAACAACGCGCCGGGGTGGATCTGGCGGTGTCGGTCACCGGCGTCGCCGGGCCGGATGGCGGCAGCCCGGAAAAGCCGGTCGGCACCGTCTGGTTCGGGCTCGCCACCGCGGACGGCCAGGTTTTTACCCACCACCGGCTGTTTCCCGGCGACCGCCAGGCAATCCGCACGGCCAGCACGCTATTCGCCCTGCAGCTATTATGGGATGGAGCAAATTCATGAGTAAGAATCTCGGCGCCTGGGACAAAGCCAAGCGCGATGGCCGCAAGATGAGCATGATCACCGCCTATGACTATCCGTTCGCGCGGATGGCGGATGCGGCGGGGATCGATGCGATTCTGGTCGGCGACTCGCTCGGCATGGTGGTGGCCGGCGATGCCGACACGCTGCGCGTCAGCCTGGAACAGATAGAATATCACACACGCATCGTCGCCAAGGGCGTGCAGAAGGCGCTGCTGATGTCCGACCTGCCGTTCGGCAGCTACGAGCAGAGCCCAGCCCAGGCACTGGCCAGCGCCACACGGCTGATCAAGGCCGGCGCGGATATCGTGAAGCTGGAAGGCGGCGAGGCGATGGTCGAGACCGTGGCCTATCTGTCGGCGCGGGCGGTGCCTGTGTGCGCGCATATCGGGCTGACGCCGCAGTATGTGCGCCAGTTCGGCGGCTTCAAGCGCCAAGGCAAGACGCCGGAGGGGGCAGCGCGGCTGCTGCAGGACGCGATCGCTTTCGCCGAAGCCGGCGCGCGCATCGTGCTGATGGAGGCGATCCCCTCGCCGCTCGCCACCGAAATCACCCAGCGCATCGCGGCGCCGACCATCGGCATCGGCGCCGGGCCAGGCACGGACGGCCAGGTGCTGGTGCTGCACGACGTGCTGGGGCTGAACCAGGACCATGTCCCAGCCTTCGCCAAAGCCTATCTGGACGGCGCGAAACTGATCCAGCAGGCCATGGCGGATTACGCCGACGACGTCCGCAGCGTGAAGTTCCCGACAAGCTAAGAAGCGAAGCACTACTTTTTGTGAACAAAAAGTAGCAAAAAAACTTTGTTATGCTGGGCCATGGGCGTTGTCGGCGACGACGCCCATGGCCCACAAATAAAAACGGCGCCGTGAGGCGCCGTTTTTATTTGTGGGGTCCGGGGCCTTTCGGCCCCGGCGGGGTCAAGGGGCGGAGCCCCTTGCCTATTATCTTCCTTAAGCCGGCACCGGCCCGAGGCCGCCCGGCACGTCCGGGCGCGGCGCGGAGGTCGGCACGGAGGCGCGGCTGCGGTCCGAGGCGGGCTCGTCGACCACCTTGCGGATGATCTTTTCGCCGCGCAGCACCTGCTGGATCTCATCGCCGGAGAGCGTCTCGTATTCCAGCAGCCCTTTCGCGAGGGCTTCCAGATCTTCCCGGCGTTCGGTCAGGATACGCTTGGCCTCGGCATAAGCGTGGTCGATCACGGCCTTGATCTCGGTGTCGATCTCGCGGGCGGTGGCTTCGGACACGTTCTTGTTCTGCGTCACGGAGTGACCCAAGAATACTTCCTGGCCGTTATCGCCATAAGAGATCATGCCGAGTTTTTCCGACATGCCCCATTCGGTGATCATCCGGCGGGTGGTGTCCGTCGCCATCTTGATGTCGCCGGACGCGCCGTTGGAGACCTTGTCCGGACCGAACACGATTTCTTCCGCGGCGCGGCCACCCATCGCCATGATCAGCTGCTGCAGCAGCTTGGCCTTGCTGGTGGAGTAGCGATCCCCCTCGGGCAGCGACATCACCATGCCGAGCGCGCGGCCGCGCGGGATGATGGTGGCTTTGTGCACGGGATCGCATTCCGGCAGGGTGATCGAGCAGATCGCGTGGCCGCCCTCGTGATAGGCGGTCATGCGCTTCTCGTCGTCGGACATCACCAGGGAGCGGCGTTCCGCGCCCATCATCACTTTGTCCTTGGCGTGCTCGAACTCGGCCATGGCAACGACGCGCTTGCCGATGCGGGCCGCATACAGCGCCGCCTCGTTGACTAGGTTGGCGAGGTCCGCGCCGGAGAAACCAGGCGTGCCGCGAGCGATGGTCTTCGGGTCCACGTCGGAAGCCAAAGGCACCTTGCGCATATGCACTTTGAGGATCTTCTCGCGGCCCATCACGTCCGGGTTCGGCACCACGACCTGGCGGTCGAAGCGGCCGGGACGCAGCAAGGCCGGGTCCAGCACGTCCGGACGGTTGGTGGCGGCGATGAGGATCACGCCCTCATTGCTCTCGAACCCGTCCATCTCGACCAGCATCTGGTTCAGGGTCTGCTCGCGCTCGTCATTGCCGCCGCCGAGACCGGCGCCGCGATGACGGCCGACCGCGTCGA
Source organism: Acidocella sp. (assembly GCF_036489515.1). Taxonomy (GTDB): domain Bacteria; phylum Pseudomonadota; class Alphaproteobacteria; order Acetobacterales; family Acetobacteraceae; genus Acidocella. The sequence continues at coordinate 42,108 of NZ_DASXFO010000065.1, read as the reverse complement.
TCTCATCGATGAAGATGATGCACGGCGCGTTCTTTTTGCCCTGCTCGAACATGTCGCGCACGCGCGAGGCGCCGACGCCGACGAACATTTCCACGAAGTCCGAGCCGGAGATGGTGAAGAACGGGACGTTCGCCTCACCCGCGATGGCGCGGGCGAGCAGCGTCTTACCGGTGCCGGGCGGGCCGACCAGCAAGCACCCTTTCGGGATCTTGCCGCCGAGACGCTGGAACTTCTGCGGGTCGCGCAGGAATTCCACGATCTCCTGCAGCTCGCTCTTGGCCTCGTCGATGCCGGCGACATCCTCGAAGGTGATGCGGCCTTGCTTCTCGGTCAGCAGGCGGGCGCGGGACTTGCCAAAGCCCATGGCACGGCCGCCGCCGGACTGCATCTGCCGCATGAAGAAAATCCACACGCCGATCAGCAGCAGCATCGGCGCCCAGGAAATCAGCACTTTCAGGAAGGGATTCATAGGATCTCCTTCCGGCTTGGCCTCGACATGCACATTCGCGGAGATCAGCCGACTGACCAGCGACGGATCGTCCGGCGTGTAGGTCTCGAAGGTCTTGCCGTCCTTGGTGGTGCCGGTGACGTCATGACCCGAGATCGTGACGTCCTGCACCTGGCCGCTCTTCACCTCGTCCAGGAAGCTGGAATAGGCCACCGGCGTCGCATTTGTCGTCGTGGTCGACGGCTGGAAGACGTTGAACAGCACGACCAGGAACAGCGCCACCACAACCCACAGCGCAATATTACGACCAAGATTATTCATCTAGCCTTATCCAATTCTTTCATACAGGCGCCACCACGGCTTCGCGGCTTGGAATTCATCATGATGTAGGCACTCTGCACTGATTTCACAGGACAGTACAATTTAATTGCCTTCAGCTAAAGAATGGGAGGGATGTAACGGGAGCAGGCGGCGAAAAGCGCGCCTGAACCGGAAACAGGGGCGCGCCGTCGCCAGGCCCGCGCAAGCAGGGCATGGTCCGCAGGACCAAAGTTGGCAATCCGTTGAATTTCCGAAACTGCGCGGCATCGGCGCCCAGCGCACCGAAATGGCTGCCGGGCGGAGGCTCTGCGTCCAGCCGGAAGCGCTGGTCCCAAATCACACTTGCGCGAGCCTCGATCGGTGGCGCGCAGGCTGCCGGCTCGCGGCATAGCAGCCAGCCCGAGCCGAGCCGGCCCGCCGGCACGACGCGCACGCCCCCCAGCGTGGCCGGGCGCAGCTTTTGCGCCAGCGCCGCCACCGCCCCCTGGCGCGGCTTGTAGTCGGCGCCGCCGACGCTGCGCAGCAGCGCCGCAAGTGCTGAGGCTGGGGCGGAAGGTGCGTCGAGCCGAACGAATCCTTCCCCATGGAACGTCGCAACCCGGGCGAGAAACGCTGCCGCTTCCATTTCCACCACTCGTCGCGCCATGGCGGCGGCTTCCGTGGCGGCCGGCGCGACTCCAGCCTGACGCCAGCGGACGCGCTCGAAACGGCGCAGGAGATTGGACGGGTCCTCGACCCATCCGATCCCACGCGCGCGCAAGTAGACGCGCAACTCCCCTGGTTCGACGCGCAGCAACGGGCGGACCAGAACAACATCTCTGCGGGCGGACCAGGCGGGCATGCCCTCGGCGCCGCCGGCGCCCCGTGCGGCGCGCATCGCCACCGTCTCAGCCTGGTCGGCTTCATGGTGCCCGAGCAGCAGATGCGGCCGTCCGGCATCGCGCGCGGCGGCAGCCAGAATTTCATAACGCGCGGCCCGGGCCCGCTCCTGCAGCCCCGCCCCGTGCAGATCGGCAAGGGTCAAGACCCGGCTGGCGATGCCGCTTCCCTGCAGCCGTGAAGCGGTCAACGCCGCCTCCGCCGCCGAATCCTGCCGCAATCCGTGATCGACGATCAGGGCCAGAACGTCGCCACCGCGCTCAGCCGCCCAGCCCTGGGCCAGCAGCGCCAGCGCGGAACTGTCGGCCCCGCCGGACACCGCCACAGACAGGCGCGGCACAGCAGTGAACGGGCCAAGCCGGGCCATCGCCGCGGCGAAAGCCTCCGGCAGGGTCGTCAAGGAAAGCAGCCGCTTTTTGAAAAAAGCGGCGCAAAAACTTTTGTTCCGCTGGGCCATGGGCTGTGTCGGCGACAACGCCCATGGCCCAAATTAATAAAGTTTTTTTGCTTCTTTTTGTTCACAAAAAGAAGACTTCCGCTCTCGTGGCTACGAGCACCGCGCCAGGTGGCGCACGGCCTCGACCCGCTGCGCCATGCCATCGGGAAGCGAGGGGAACTGGCTGTTCAGCGACGACAGCGTCTCGCAGGCCGCCTGGTTCTGATGGATCGCCGCCAGGGATCTGGCGAGGCCCAGCAGGGAGGCTGGCGCCTCCGCCCCCGCACGGTTGAGGTTGTAGGTATTGTCATAGGCGATTGCGGCATCCTGCGGCCGGCCTTCCGCCGCCAGCGATTGCGCCAGCAGGAACTGCGCGGGATAGGCTTCCGGGCTGGAGCCTGCATGGGCCAGGATGGCGCGGGACGCGGCTTCGGCGCCGGCAAAGTCACGCTGGGCAAAAGCATGCTGCGCGGTGTGCAGCAAAACCCGCGGCGAGGATGATGCGGCGGCGTTCGGCGGCGGGGGGTTCGGCCGAGTCGCCTGTGCCGGAGGCGGCCCGGGCGGCGCCGATTCCGGGCCCGGTGCGGGGCCCTGGCCAGGTTGCGCCTGCGCGCCCTGGCCATTCGACATCTGGAATTTCAGATCGCCGATTTCCTGTTGGGTCTGGGCATTCTGCGTGCTGACCTGGTTCTGCAGCGTATCGACATCGCCGCGCAGCTTCTCCACCTGCGTCTGCAGCTGGCTCACCTGGTTGAGCAACGACGCGACCATGCCGCCATCGGGCGCCCCACCCACGCCGGAAGAAGGCGGCGGCAGCGCCTGCCCGCCCCCCAGGGCTGAACCGCCATTACCGCCGCCGTTGCTCTGCAACTGCTGCACCTGCTGCTGCAGTTGCAGAATCTGGTTTTCCAACGCGATGCCCTCCTGGCTCTGCACGACAGGCTGAGCCTGGGCGGCCAACGGCAACAAAGCGGCAAAAACGGCGACGGCGAAGAAATAAGGGCGCATGCAAGGATCCAGGTGCTTGAACGAAACCAGAGCGGTTATAACCGCTTGACGTGCAAAAACAAAACCGGCGGCGCTTCGTTCAAGAAGCGCCGCCGGTCCGACACGCGACACGCCGACCGAAGCCGGCGTGTGAAGAGTGTTAGTGGCAGTTCTGCGGGTTGAAGCCCTGCACCGAGGTGATCGCGTTACGGTTCTGCTGGTAGGCAGCCTCGTCGTTGCCAGCGGCAACCGGGCAATCCTTGCCATAGGAAATCGTCTGGATGCGCGTGGCGGCAACGCCCTGGGCGACCAGGTAATCACGCGCATGGTTGGCGCGGCGCTGGCCGAGCGCCAAGTTGTAGGTCTCGGTGCCGCGCTCGTCGGCATTGCCGGCGACCAGAACGTTCACGTTCGGGTACTTCTGAAGCCAGGCCGACTGACGGCCGAGGGTGGCGTCTGCCTCGCTGCTCAGGGTGGATTCGTTGAACGCGTAGAAGACGCGATCGCCGACATTCGCCACCAGATCCTGCTCGCTGCCCGGCGCCGCGCCGGTGCTTGCCATGCCGGCGCCCGTGGCGGTGCTGCTTGTGGTCGGGGTAGAAGAGCAGGCTGCCAGCAGGGCAAGGCCGGCAAAAGCGCCCAATGCTTTGAATTTCATAGTAAAACCGATCCCTGTCCGTGATGGTGAGGTCAACATGGTTGCGAAACCCCTATGATTACGCTTCCCCGCCGGCCATAGCTGCCCGGCCCTGAGGGGTCAAGCATCGCATATAACGTATTGTAGCAATGCGCGGACGTATTTCACTATCTGTATTCATTTTATGTGGAACTGTTGAGATTTTGTAACACTTCTCCAGGTCTGACTATCACCGTGTTATCAAGCGCCCTGCCGGCTTGACATTTCGTCGCTGAAAATGTCTGCCCTCCTCGGACGTGTTCCGCCGCCAGCCGGGAACGGCCGGCGTGCGGCTTTAAGGATCGTTCATTAACGGTCTGATTTTGTTGGAATTCTACCTCCGGGCTGCACGGGCCCAGCCGTGCTCCGGAGACCGAAATTTAGGTGATGCCATGCTGACCGAGGACATAAAAGTTTCGCTTCTGAAAGATCTGGACCGGATCGGCCAGGCGGATGCGCCGGAGCTGGAGGCGCTGCGCGTCGCCCTGCTGGGCAAAAATGGCAGCATCACAGCTGTGTTGAAATCGCTGGGCGGCATGGCGCCGGACGCGCGCAAAGAAGCCGGCGCCGAGGTCAATCAGATCAAGGCGATGATCACCGAGGCTCTGACCGCACGTAAAGCGCTACTGGACGAGGCGGCGCTGAATGCCAGGCTGGCGGCGGAACGAATCGATGTCACCCAACCGACCCGCCCCGACATCGCCGGCGCGATCCATCCGATCAGCCGCACGATGGAGGAACTCGCCGCGATTTTCGGCGCCATGGGCTTCGAGATCAAGGAAGGCCCGGACATCGAAAATGACTGGAACAACTTCTCCGCCCTGAACATCCCCGCGCATCATCCCGCGCGGGCGATGATGGATACCTTCTATCTTAACGCCGGCGCCGGCAGCCGCCCGGTGCTGCGCACTCACACCTCGCCGGTGCAGGTCCGCACCATGCTCGCCCAGGAACCGCCGATCCGCATCATCGTGCCGGGCCGCACCTTCCGGGCCGACCACGACGCCACACATTCGCCGATGTTCCATCAGACCGAGGGGCTGGTGATCGGCAAGAACATCACGCTCGGCCATCTCAAGGGCTGCCTGATCGATTTTCTGCGCGCCTTCTTCGATGCCCCGGATCTGCCGGTGCGGTTTCGCGCCAGCTATTTCCCATTCACCGAACCCTCGATGGAGGTAGATATCGGCTGGAACCGCAAGACCGGCGAGATCGGCAAAGGCGGCGACTGGCTGGAGATTCTCGGCTCCGGCATGGTGCACCCGAACGTGCTGGCCAATTGCGGCATCGACCCGCGCGAATATCAGGGCTTTGCCTTCGGCGTCGGCATCGAGCGCATCACCATGCTGAAGCACGGTATCGCCGATCTGCGCCTGTTCTATGAGAGCGATGTGCGCTGGCTGCGCCATTACGGCTTCTCCGCCCTCGCCCCCGCCATGCTGCACGAAGGTTTCTAACTCCGATGAAGTTCACTCTTTCCTGGCTGAAAACCTGGCTGCAGACCGAGGCCACGCTCGATGAGATCGTCACCACCCTCTCGGCCATCGGGCTGGAGGTGGAAGGCGTCGAGAACCGCGCCGCGTCTCTGGCCCCGTTCATTATCGCCGAGATCGTCGAGGCGGTGCCCCACCCCAACGCCGACCGCCTGCGCGCCTGCCGCGTGAATGCCGGCGGCGCCGAGCTTTCCGTGGTGTGCGGCGCGCCTAACGCACGCACCGGCCTGAAAGTGGTGTTCGCGCCGCCCGGCGCCTATGTGCCGGGCTCCGGCATCACCTTGAAAGTGGGCGAAATCCGCGGCGTCAAATCCGAGGGCATGCTGGTCTCCACGCGCGAGCTTGGGCTCGGCGAGGACCACGACGGCATCATCGAACTGCCGGAAGATGCGCCGGTCGGCACCGCCTATGCCGGCTGGGCCGGGCTGGACGATCCGGTGATCGAAATCAGCGTCACCCCCAATCGCGGCGATGCGCTGTCGGTGCGCGGCGTGGCCCGCGACCTCGCCGCCGCAGGCCTCGGCACGCTGGTCGAGTTCGCGCCCGGCAATGTTAGCTGCATCGGCGCCAGCGCCATCACTTGGCGTAACGAGTTCCCCGAGGCCTGCCCGTGGGTACTGGGCCGCACCGTGCGCGGCGTCACCAACGGCGAGAGCCCGGACTGGCTGAAAGCCCGCCTCACCTCCATCGGGCTGCGGCCAATCAACGTGCTCGCCGACATCACCAACTTCTTCACCATCGATCTCGGCCGGCCCCTGCATGTGTTCGACGCGGACAAGGTTACTGGCGGCGCGCTGACCCTGCGCCGGGGCAGCGGCACAGAAGAATTCGCGGGGCTGCATGGCAAGCCGGTCAGCGTGGCTGAAGAAGATTGCGTCATCGCCGACGCCAACGGCGTGCAGTCTTTGGCCGGCATCGTCGGCGGCGAGGCGACGGGCTGCGACGCCGGCACCACCAACGTGTTCATCGAATGCGCCCTGTTCGACCGCGTGCGCATCGCCCAGAGCGGCCAGCGCCACGGCATCTTCTCCGACGCCAGGCAGCGTTTCGAGCGCGGCATCGATTCCCAGCTTCTGCCCGCGGCGCTGGACGCCGCCACCTTGATGGTGCTGTCGCTCTGCGGCGGCACGGCTAGCGAAGTTTCTTCAGCCGGCGCCCGGCCGGACTGGACGCGCGAGGCCAGCCTGCGCTTCGCCCGGATCAAGGAGTTTGGCGGCTCGGAGATCGGCGCCGACGAGGCCGTGGCAGCGCTGCAGCGTCTCGGGTTCGGCGTGCTGGCGCGCGATGCTAGGCAAGTGCGAGTCAGCGTGCCGAGCTGGCGCAACGACATCGCCCAGCCTCCGGGGCTGGACCAGGCGAACGTGGCCAACGCCGCCACGGCCGCCGCGGGCGCCGCACAAATCGAGCCCGAGGTGGATCTGCTCGAAGAAGTGCTGCGGCTTAACGGGATGGATGCGATCGTGCCGGTCTCGTTGCCGGTGGACGCCGTCATTCCCGCCCCGGTGCTGACGCCCAAACAGGCGCGTACGACGCTCGCCCGCCGGGTTCTGGCGGCGCGCGGCCTGCTGGAATGCGTGACCTTCAGCTTCCTCGACCATGAGACTGCCGCCCTGTTCGGCGACACGCCGGAGACGCTGCGCCTGGCCAACCCGATCGCCGCCGATCTGGACCAGATGCGCAACACCCCGGTGGCGCCGCTGGCGCTGGCCGCCGCCCGCAACGTGGCGCGCGGTTTTGGCGATCTCGGCCTGTTCGAGATCGGCCCGGCCTATGCCGCCGATGCATCGCAGACGCTGGTCGCGGCCGGCGTGCGGGTCGGCTTGACGCCGCTCTCGGCCCTCAGCCCCGCCCGCCCGTACGACGCGATGGACGCCAAGGCTGACGCCCTGGCCGTGCTGGCCTCACTGGGCGTTCCGCTGGATGCGGTGACGACGAACCCGGGCGGTGCGGTCTTCTATCATCCGGGCCAGAGCGGCACCCTGCGCCAGGGGCCGAAGACCGTGCTGGCCTCGTTCGGCACGTTGCATCCCGGCATCTGCCAGAAGCTCGACCTGCCGCTCGGCAGCGTCGCGTTCGAAGTGTTCCTGGATGCCATCGCCGAGCCGAAGCGCCGCCGCAAGGCCACCCCCGTGCTGCCGGCCTTCCAGCCGCTGCGCCGGGATTTCGCTTTCCTGCTCCCCGCGGAAAGCCCGGTGGAGGCCCTGCTCCGCGCCGCCAAGGGGGCTGACCGCAATGTCATCACCAACGTGGCGCTGTTCGACCGCTACCAGGGCAAGGGCGTGCCAGAGGGCCAGGTGTCTTTGGCCATAGCCGTCACGCTGCAGCCGACGGAAAAGAGCTTTTCCGAGGCCGAGCTGGAGGCGATCTCGACGAAGATCGTCGCCGAGGTCGCCAAGAAAACCGGCGGCGTGCTGCGCGGGTAAGGACAAGGAAAGAACAGAAAAAGCACTACTTTTTGTGAACAAAAAGTAGCAAAAAAACTTTGCTCCGCTGGAGCCATGGGCGATGTCGATGACAACGCCCATGGCCCAGCATAAAAGAAGTTTTTGCGCCGCTTTTTTTAAAAAGCGGCTGCTTTCTTTATGTTCTAGCGCGTAGAGCGAACACCCTGAGCGCCGAGGCCAGTTTTTGCTCCGGCGCGCGGGCGGCATCGATGCGCGTCACCAGCGCCACGAGCGTGCCCCCCTCGCCTTCCGCCAGAGCCAACAGCGCCGCCCAGAATTCCGGTTCGAGCGCGATGCTGGTGCGGTGACCGGAGAGGCTGAGGCTACGCTTTTCGAGCATTCTGCTCCGGCACGGCGGCGCGGCGATTGGCCTCGGCACTCAGCGCATAAAGCATAGCCGGGAGGAAAATGAACGTCGCGATCAGCACCGCCACCAGGCTGAGCAGGAGCAAAAGCCCCATGCTCGCGGTGCCCCGGTCATGCGAGGCGGCGAGCGAGCCGAACGCGGTGCCGGTGGTCAGCGCCGAGAACAGCACCGCCTGAGCCGTGGCGGAGGACAGGAATTTGCGCATGCCGGCGCGGAAATTCATGACGAAATACACGTTGAACGAGACGCCGACGCCGAGCAGCAGCGGCAGGGCGATGATGTTCGCGTAGTTGATCGACAGGCCCCAGAGCTGCGCGAACAAGGCGGTGAGCAGTGCCGAGAGCGCCAGTGTCATCAGCACCAGCAGCGTGTCACGCAGGTTGCGGAACACCGCCAGCAGGATCACCGAGATCGCGATGAACGCCAGCAGCGCCGCCTCGCGGAAGGAGTGCAGGATCGTCTCCGCCGTGGCGATGGTGGAGATCGCCGGGCCGCCGGCATCCGGCGCCACCGCCAGCACCGCCTGGGCGAAGCGGTTCAGTCCGGCGGTGTTTTGCGCGGCCGACGTTGGGAAGGCCTCCACCCGCACCTGCCCATCCGGCAGGAACCAGTTGGCGGCGACGTCCTGTGGCAGGCTCGCCGCCGTGATCGGCTGCGGCGACAGGCTGCTGTTCAGCCGCTGCAATTCCGCCGGCAGGAAGCGGGTGATGGCGGCGTTCATCGCCATCACCTGGGCGTCACTGGCAGTCTGCAGCTGCGCCAGCGCGGCGGCGATGCCGAGCAGCGGCGAGTCTTTCGGCAACTGCCCCGCCACCTGCAGGATCGCGGCATGCGCTGTGGCCATCGCGGCGCGGATCGACGCCGCCGTGACCGTCGAGGCTGGGGAATCCGCGGCCAGGAGGGTCGGCGCCAGGATCGTGCGCACCTGCGCCAGCATCGCCAGTTTCTGTGTCTGCTGTTCCGGCACGAAGGTCGCGCCCGACATCGTCCCGGCCACTTCCGGCAGCGCCGCCAGCCTGGCCTGCAACGCCCTGGCCGCTTCCAGGTTGGGCGTCAGCGCATCGGCATAGAACGGGTTGGTCGCGGGATTGGCGAGCAGCTGGTTCAGCGTGCGCATGCTCTCGCTGTTCGGATCCTTGGTGTCGAGCGGGTTGGCATCGAAACCGATGGTCGCCGCACTGATGGCCCCGGCCACCGCCAGCACCCCAAAAACCAGCAGAACCGGGCGGCGCAGGCGGTACAGCGTGCGGTCCATCTGCGCGCCGAACGGCAGGCCCACCGGCAGCGCCTCGCTGCCGGGGCGGAACAGCCAAAGCAGCGCCGGCAAAAAGGTGATGGTACAGAAAAAGGCGATGAACATGCCCGCCCCGGCGATGATACCGAGTTCGGCGACACCGACGAAGGGCGTCGGCGCGAAGGCGAAAAAGCCGCAGGCGGTGGCGGTGGCGGCGAGCGCGATCTGCCCGCCGGCCTGGCGCCCGGTCTCCGGGATCGCCCGTGCCAGATCGGTCAGGCCATGCCGCACGTCGCGCAGGCGCACGCAGAACTGGATGGCGAAATCCACCGCCAAGCCGATGAACAGGATCGCGAAGGCGACCGAGATCAGGTTGATGACGCCGATGAACACGGCGGCGAAGCTGATCGTCAGCGCCAGGCCGAGAACCAGGGTCGCCAGGATCGGCAGGATCAGCCGCCAGGAGCGCAGCGCCAGGAACAGCCACAGCGCGATCAGCAGCACGCTGATGATGCCGCCCACCACGAGCCCCTGGGTGAGCGAGGCGAATTCCTCGTCGGATAACGGGATTTGACCGGTATAATTGACCGTGGCGCGGCCGGCCTGCACGTTCGGCAGGGTTTTCGCGATCCGTACCAGCGCCGCGGTGGCAGCCCCGCCCGGCTGCAAGGTGCCGCGATCAAGCTTCGGATGCGCCAGCACGAATTCGGCGTCCTGCGCGCCCAGGCTGCCAGTGATCAAACTCTGCCAGGAGAGCGGCACCGGATGGCCGGATGCTGCGGCGCCAAGATTTTTTTGCACGCCCTCCAGCGCGCCCGCATAGGGCGTCAGATTCGCACCTGTGGAGACGCCCTGCGCGATCAGACCCAGGCCGGTGAACAGGCCGCGTGCCGACGGGTCGGCTGCCAGCTGGCCGAGGAAAGGCTGCGCCGCGACGATCGAGGTCAGCAGTTTGGCCAACTGGTCGGTGGGCAGCAGCAACAGCCCTTCATGCGTGTAGAAACTCGCCCCCGCGGGATATTGCGAGTCGACAAAATTCGCCTTGTCCTGGTTCAACGCCGCGTTCAGCGCCGCCGCGGTCTCGCGCCCCTCTTCCGGTGTCTGGGCGCGCACCACGGCGACGATCAGATTGTCGAACTGCGGAAAATCACGGCTTTCGCGGATCTGCGCCTGCCGCCAGGGCAGTGATTGGGCAAACAGATCGTCGGTATTGGAATCCATCCGCAGATGATGCTTGGTGTAGACTAGGCCCAGGACCGCCAGCGCCAGGAGGGCGACGACGGTTGGCCAGGCGAACCTGCGGGCCGTGCCGACGATCAGGACGATCATCTGGCTGAGGGTCATAACGAAAAGACGCAAACTCCACCCTTTCCAAACGCGCCCCACACATAGAGTATGATCGCTTTACATCAATCATGCTCTCGCCTTGCTTGCGCGCGCGATCTTATTGCTAAGCAGAACTCCTTGACCTCAATCATACTTTAGGACGGCTTCTCGGATCGAAGAAAGCGGCCGCTTTTTAAAAAAAGCGGCGCAAAAATTTGTTTTATGCTGGGCCATGGGCGGTGTCGGCGACAACGCCCGTAGCCCAACATTCATAAAGTTTTTTTGCTACTTTTTGTTCACAAAAAGTAGTCTTCCCCTTATTTTTGCTATCAGAAGCCCAGCCCGGCCATGACCAGGCGGCCGTAAACATCCGACAGCACGAATTGCAGCGCCTGCAGGACGAGAATCGCGATGAGCGGCGAGATATCCACGTTGCCGAACAGCGGCACGAAGTTGCGAATCGGGTTGAGCACCGGGTTGGTCACCCGGGTCAGAAAATCCATCAGGGAGTAGACGAAGCGGCTACGGGCGTTCACCACGCCGAATCCGAGCAGGATGCTCAGCACCGCGGCGGCGATGATGGCCAGGATCATCAGATGGATCAGTTCACCGAGCAGCCAGAAGATTGCGAAAAGCATAAATTGCCTCGTGTTTTATAGGCGCATGAGTAACCATGGGTTGCGTGCGTGGCAATGTTCTCACAGCGACTGTTGACTTCCATCGGCAAATGCGCGATTCCGCCGACCACGATGGACCCTGTCCTCTTCATGGGTTCCGGGGCTGTAGCTCAGTTGGTAGAGCGCGTCGTTCGCAATGACGAGGTCAGGGGTTCGATTCCCCTCAGCTCCACCATGACCCTCCGAGATCAAAATTTCATGCGAGATCCTACGCGAGAAGCCGCCTATGCGTTACTGCAGGCGGTTCTAACCCGAAATACATCGCTGGACGTGGCCCTCGACGCGCTGCCTTCCATGGCGCCGCGCGACAAGGCGGCCGCGCACCGGCTGGCGGCTTCGGTGCTGCGCCATACCGGCACGCTGGACGAGGTGCTGGAGGCGCATCTGCGCCGCGAGCCGCCGCTGCCGGTGCGGCACATTCTTTGGCTGGGCGCCGCGGCCTCCCTCTTTCTGGAGGCGCCCCCGCATGCCGCGGTGGGCACCGCCGTCGACCTGGCGCGGACGCAGAAACTTAACCCCTTCGCCGGGCTGATCAACGCGGTGCTGCGCAAGGTGGCAGCAAGCGGGCCGGCGGTGCTGGACGGGCTGGACATGCCGCGCCTCGACACGCCGGGCTGGGCCTGGGCGAGCTGGGGGGCACAATCGCGGGCCATCGCCACGGCGCACGCGCACGAGGCGCCGCTCGATATTTCGGCCAAGCCGGGCTTTGTGGTCTCGGGCGAGATGCTGCCGACCGGCTCCGTGCGCTTCCCCGCCGGCACGGCGGTGACCGAACTGCCAGGGTTCAGCAGCGGCGACATTTGGGTGCAGGACGCGGCGGCCGCCCTGCCCGCGCGGCTGCTCGCGGTGCAGCAAGGCGAGCGCGTGCTCGATCTCTGCGCCGCCCCCGGCGGCAAGACCGCACAGTTGGCCGCCGCCGGCGGCATCGTCACCGCGGTGGAGCGCGACCAGGCCCGCATGGGCACGCTCAAGGGCAATCTGGCCCGCCTTGGCCTGAACGCCGAGACGGTTCTCACCGATGCCGCGACCTGGCGTCCGGCGACAAAATTCCCGGCGATCCTGCTCGACGCGCCCTGCAGCGCCACCGGCACGATCCGCCGTCACCCGGACCTGCTGCATCTGCGTAAAGCCCGCGACGTGCAGACGCTGACGAAAGCACAGGACGCCCTGCTCGACGCCGCCGCCGAAATGCTCGCCCCGGGCGGCCGGCTGATCTATGCCGTGTGCTCGCTGCAGCCCGAGGAAGGGGCCGCGCGGATCGACGCCGCCTGCGCCCGGCTCGGCCTCAAGCGCGACCCGCTCTGCCTGCCGGAACTGCCGGAGGCGGTGACGGCGCAGGGCGATGTCCGCACGCATCCGGGCCTGTGGCCGGAGCGCGGCGGCATTGACGGTTTCTTTGTCGCCCGGCTCGTGTGGGCCTGAAAAAGGAAGGCTACTTTTTGTGAACAAAAAGTAGCAAAAAAACTTTATTATGCTGGGCCATGGGCGTTGTCAGGTGCAACGCCCATGGCCCAGCGGAGCAAAAGTTTTTGCGCCGCTTTTTTTAAAAAGCGGCCGCTTTTCCTAAGTCTGTCTCTATCTTTGCCATGACCATTTAAGAGGACGTCGCATGACCAAAACCGCTCTCGTCGTCGGTGCCAGCGGCATCGTCGGCAATAATCTTGCCCGCCACCTGCTCGCGAAAGGCTGGGAGGTTCACGGCCTGGCGCGCCGGCCCCCGGCCGATATCGCCGGGGTGAAGCCGGTTGCCGCCGATCTCACCGACGCCGAAGGGCTGCGCGTCGCTTTGGCCGACCTGCGGCCGAGCCACGTTTTCATCTGCACCTGGATGCGCCAGGCGACCGAGGCGGAGAACATCAAGGTCAACAGCGCCATGGTGCGCAACCTGCTGGACGCGCTGCGCCCGCAACAATCCGTGCAGCACGTGGCGCTGGTGACCGGGCTGAAACACTATCTGGGGCCGTTCGAAGCTTACGGCAAAGGTACCCTGCCCGCCTCGCCATTCCGCGAGAGCCAGCCGCGCCTCGACGTAGAGAATTTCTACTACGCCCAGGAGGATGAGCTGTACGCCGCGGCTTCGCGCGACGGCTTCACCTGGAGCGTGCACCGCCCGCACACCATCATCGGCTATGCCATCGGCAATGCCATGAACATGGGCGTCACTCTGGCCGCTTTCGCGACGATCTGCCGCGAAACCGGCCGGAAATTCCAGTTTCCGGGCTCGGCGGCACAGTGGAACGGACTTACCGACGTCACCGACGCGCGGCTGCTGGCGCGCCAACTGGAATGGGCCGCGACCACCGAAGCGGCGCGCAACGAGGCATTCAACATCGTCAACGGCGACGTGTTCCGTTGGAGCTGGATGTGGGGGCGCATCGCCGGCTGGTTCGGCGTCCAACCGGTGCCGTTCTCGGGGGAAGCGCTGCCGCTGGCGGTGCAGATGAAGGATGCCGGGCCGCTCTGGGCGGAACTCGCGGCCAAGCACAACCTGACCCAGCCCGATCTGTTCAGCCTCACCTCCGCCTGGCACACCGACGCCGATCTCGGCCGGCCGATCGAGGTGGTGACCGACATGTCGAAGAGCCGGCGCCTCGGCTTCCTTGACTATCAGGCCTCCGATGAAAGCTTTTTCGATCTGTTCGAACGGCTGCGGCACGAGCGGGTGATTTTCTAAAGCAAGACTTCTTTCGTTACTTTAACGCCGATCACTCTCACGTCAGGAAGGGGAAGTGGCGCTTGATTTCCCCGCCCCGCGACTTAAGTCAGCTTAACAGACGGTCTGCTAGACAGACGTGCTGCGCAAGGACTGAAAACTTGACGAGATGGGACCTGCAAGGGCAAGCGAAGGAAGACCTTCTTTTTGTAAACAAAAAGAAGCAAAAAAACTTCATTTATACTGGACCATGGGCACCGTCGCCAACAACGCCTCAGGCCCGGCATAGCAAAAGTTTTTGCCCTGCTTTCTTCAAAAAGCGGCCACTTTTCTCGCAGATAATCTAGAGCATGACCGATCAACCACAATCATGCTCCAGCAAGCATCATTCCGCACGCGTAAGCGCGCTGTGCTTTATTGGGTTGTTCCTGCTCGGGTTCGCCGCGCGCATTCATGACGTGGCGGCCAAGCCGTTCTGGATGGACGAGGTCACGACGATCCACCGCGCCCGCCTGCCGCTCTGGCAGATGACCCAGAATTCGGTGTTTTTCCATCAGTTTCCGTCTTATTTCATTCTCACCTCCTGGGCCCTGCATTTCGGCCATGACGAGCTCTGGGTCCGCATGCCGGCGATCCTGTTCGGGGCGCTGTCCTGTGCGCTGGCCTTTGGCGTGGCGCGGGCGCTCGGCGGCACGCTGGCGGGCCTGACCGCCGGGCTGCTGATGGTGTTCTCCCCCGCCCAGGTGCAATACGGCCAGGAGGCCCGCTCCTATACGCTGCTGATCAGCACCATCCTCATCGCGCTCTGGGGGCTGGTGCTGCTGGCCCAGGACCCGGAGGGTGCGGCGCGACGTCTGCGCGCCGCGGGTAGTCGTCCCGGCGCCTGGGCGGCCTATGTGTTCGGCACCATCGCCGCGCTCAACGTGCTCGGCGATTCGATGTTCTGGTTCGTCGCCGCCAACCTCGCGGCGGTTGCGATCGCCTGGCGGCGTGTCGGCCGGGCGCGCGATTTCTGGCGCAACTGGCTGCTGGCCCAGTCGGTCATCTTGCTATGCTGCCTGCCCTGGTTCCTGGCACTGAAAATTTTCGGCCAACGCGGGGCGATGGGCGGGCTGGACTGGGTACCGCCGCTGAGCGCCGCGCGCATCTGGTGGACGCTTGCCGGAACTTATTTCATGCAAGCGACCAGCCTGATCGCGGTGCGCGTGTTCGCCGCCGGCATTCCCGGGCTGGGCTGGCTGGTGCTGCTGCTGGCCGCGGGCGGGGCCTATGCGTTGCGCCGGCAGCGCGCGGCGCTGGTGGTGATCTGCGCAGCGATTTTCGTGTTGCCGCTCAGCCTGCTGGCGATTTCCACCATCAGCCCGGTCTGGATGCCGCGCTATACGCTGTGGAGTGCGGCGCCGTTCTTCATTTGCGCCGGGCTCGGCATCACCTTGGCGCCGCGCCGGCTGCAGGCGCCCATGGTGGCGGTGATCGGCCTGCTCGCCGCTGCCAACCTAAGGCCCTATTACCATGACGAGACCAAGCCGCGTTGGGACCTCGCCGCGGCGGATGTGCATGCCGACATGCAGCCGGGCGACCTGCTGCTGGTGGATGATCCGGGGGCAGTGCACATGATGAACCTGTATCTGCACCGCCAGGGCACGCATCTGCCGAAAACGGCCTGGACCAAGAGCGTCCAGAAGGCCGCCGACGCCCGCGCCGCCGGGCACCGCGTCTGGGCGATCCAGGGCCAGGTCGGCCAGGTGGATCATGAGAACCGGACGCAGTTTCTGGCCAGCATCGCCCCGCTCGGCCCCCCCAGCGCCGCGCAGCAGGTCGGCCTCGACATCGTGCTGCTGCGCTTTGACGGCCTGACAACCGAAGCCGCGAACTGAGCCACCAGAAGAAAGCAGCCGCTTTTTGAAAAAAGCGGCGCAAAAACTTCTTTTATGCTGGGCCTGAGGCGCTGAAATAGCACGGGCCCAAAGGAGCAGAAAACTTCTTTTTGTTCACAAAAAGAAGCCTTCCTTTCCCTCTGCGCTCGGCGCTTGTGGAAACCGTGACGGCCTGGGTACAATTCGTGCCATGAACGCACTCCCGACTCGACTCCTGATCGCCCCCAGCCTCCTGGCCGCAGATTTTGCCCGACTCGGCGAGGAAACCGTCGCGGTCCAGCAGGCGGGCGCCGACTGGTTGCATCTCGACGTCATGGACGGGCATTTCGTGCCCAACATCACCTTCGGCCCGCTGGTGGTCAAAGCACTGCGCCGGCACACCACCATGCCGCTCGACGTGCATCTGATGATCGCGCCGGCCGACCCGTATATCGCCGCCTTCGCCGAGGCCGGGGCCGACCATATCAGCGTGCATCCGGAAGCCGGGCCGCATCTGCACCGCACGCTGCAACTGATCCGCTCGCTCGGCAAAAAGGCCGGCGTGGTGCTGAACCCGGCCACCCCGATCGAGACGATCGTGAATGTGCTCGATCTCGTGGACATCATCATGGTGATGACCGTGAATCCCGGGTTCGGCGGCCAGGCCTTCATCGCCTCGCAACTGACCAAGATCGCGGCCTTGCGACGGCTGATCGACCAGACCGGCCGGGACATCGTGCTGCAGATCGATGGCGGGATCACCCCGGCCACGGCCCCCGCGGTGCTGGACATGGGCGCGGACTGCCTGATCGCCGGCACCGCCGTCTACGGCGCTCCGGACTATGCCAAGGCGATCGCCGCTTTACGCGCCACGCGGCGCAGACGCGGCCCGGATATGGCGGATGGTCCGGCGGGATGACCCAGAAGGAAAATTTCGGCCGCAGCGCCCGCGGCTTCCTGGCGCGGCTGCAAAACCTGCGCACCCGCAACGCCCCGGACGCGCCCGCCATCGCCGTGCGCGACCCCTGGCCGGGCGATCCCAGCCGCGGCGCCAGGCTGGTCAAGGCGGAGCTGGAATATTGCGGCGCGGTTTTGAGCCTCGGCCGCACGGTGTTCCAGTCGGCCAGCGCCACGCCGCTGATGCGCGCCCATGCGCACGGCTTCACCTGGCTGCGCGACCTGCGGGCCCTGGGCACCGATGCGGCGCGCTCCCGTGCCCGCGCCTATGTGTCCGCGTTCATGGACACCGAAATGCCGGATGCCGTCGCCACGGCGCCGGATGTCTGCGGCGCGCGACTGGCTGCCTGGCTCGGCCATTACGATTTTTTCGCGGCCTCGGCGGATGACGATTTTCGCCAGCGGCTGATGAGCCGGCTGGTGATGGATGCGCGCAACCTCGCCGCGTCCCTGCCCGCCGAAGTGCTGGACGGACGAGCGCTGACGGCGCTGAAAGGGCTCACGGCGGCGAGCGTGGCGATGCCCGAGCATGTCGGCCAACTGCCGCGGGTGCTGAAATTCCTGGTTCCCGAGCTGAACCGGCAGATCCTGGCCGACGGCTGCCATGTCGAGCGCAGCCCGGCGGCGCATCTGGCGGCGCTGCAGGACCTCACGGAGATCCGCGCGCTGCTGCAGGCCGGCAACACGGAACCGCCGGCCGCACTGGTCGGCGCGATCGAGACCGCCGCCTGCGCCATGCGGGCGCTGCGCCATGGCGATGGCGGGCTCGCGCTGTTCAACAGCACCAAGGAGGATCTGGGCAGCCTGATCGACCTGGTGCTGGCCCAGGCCGGGCGCTCGCGCGGCACCATCGCCTATCTGGGCGAGAGCGGCCTGTACCGGCTTGGCACCGGCAAAGCCTTGCTGTTCATGGATGCGGGCGCGCCGCCACCATCGCGGCAGGATCGTTTTGCCCATGCCGGGACCCTGTCTTTCGAGTTTTCCATCGGCAAGGAGCGGCTGATCGTCAATTGCGGCGCGGCCCCGGCCAGTGCCGGCGAGTGGCGCGACGCGCTGCGCAGCAGCGCCGCGCATTCGACACTGACGATCGCCGACGTGTCCTCCTCGGAACCGCGCGACTCCGGGCTCGGCCGCCGCCCGGCCCAGGTGCGCGCCGAGCGGCTGGAGGCCGGTGGGGCGCAGTGGATAGAGGCCAACCATGACGGCTGGGGGAAGCTGTTCGGCGCCGTCCATCACCGCCGGATCGGCCTGTTCGATTCCGGGGACGAGCTCCAAGGCGAGGACCTCATCGAGGCCGCGCAGCCCCAACCTTTCACCATCCGCTTTCACCTGCACCCCAACGTCACGGCCAGCCTGCAGCAGGATAACGAGACGGTGCTGCTGCGCACGCCGGGCGGTTTGGGGTTTCGGCTGCGCGCCATGGGGGCGCCGATTTCCATCGAGGAAAGCGTCTATTTCGGCCAGAACGAACCCCGCCGCGCCGAGCAGGTGGTTCTGAGCGGGCACCAGGACGGGCCGCAGCATGTGAAATGGTCCATCACCCGCGTCTGAGGACGGCAAGCGAAAGGAAGACTACTTTTTGTGAACAAAAAGTAGCAAAAAAACTTTATTAATCTGGGGCATGGGCGTTGTCGCCGACAACGCCTCGGGCCCAGCATCGTAAAAGTTTTT
The DNA here is from genome assembly GCF_036489515.1 of Acidocella sp. GTDB lineage: Bacteria > Pseudomonadota > Alphaproteobacteria > Acetobacterales > Acetobacteraceae > Acidocella. Next base: position 23,683 of record NZ_DASXFO010000065.1, on the reverse strand, counting down.
GCGCCGCTTTTTTCAAAAAGCGGCTACTTTCTACTCTAGGGGACATAATGACGCGCGTATTGCTGACGGGTGGAACCGGTTACATCGCCTCGCACACCGCCGTGGCGCTGTCCGAGCGCGGGCATGAGGTCGTGCTGCTGGATAATTTCAGCAATTCCGAGCGCGACGTGCCGGAGCGGCTGCGCCGCCTCACCGGCAAGGCGTTTCCGCTGATCGAGGCGGACATCCGCGACGTGCCGACGGTGACGGCAGCGCTCAGCGCACATCCGGTCGACGCGGTGATCCATTTCGCGGCGCTGAAGGCGGTGGGCGAGAGCGAGGCCGATCCGCTGCTCTATTACGACATGAACATCATCGGCACGATCCGGCTGCTGCAGGCGATGCAGGAAAGCGGCGTGCGGCGCATCGTGTTCTCCTCCTCGGCCACCGTGTACGGCCAGCCGGACGCCTCGCCGATCCAAGAGGATGCGCCGACCCGGGTGCAGAACATCTATGGCCGCACCAAGCTGGTGATGGAGGATCTGATCCGCGACCTGGCGCGCACGGGCAAGCTTCTGGCGGCGGCGAATCTGCGCTATTTCAACCCGGTCGGCGCGCATCCCTCGGCGATGATCGGCGAGACGCCGCGCGGCGTGCCGAACAATCTGATGCCCTATATGACCCAGGTGGCGACCGGCGAGCGGCCGCATCTGAGCGTGTTCGGCGACGATTACGATACGCCGGACGGCACCGGGGTGCGCGACTACCTCCACGTCATGGACCTGGCCGAGGCGCATGCGCTGGCCCTCGAGCATATCTGCGCCCACGAGGTGTCGGTCACGGTCAATCTCGGCACCGGCATCGGCATTTCGGTCCTGGATCTGGTCCATGCCTTCGAGCGCGCGACGGGGCGGAAAATCCCGCTCAAGATGTCGCCCCGCCGCCCCGGCGATGTGGCGAGCAATTACGCCAACCCGGAAGCCGCGGCGCGCATCTTCGGCTGGAAGGTACAACGCGACGTGGACGATATGTGCCGCGACGCCTGGCGCTGGCAGGCGGCACGCGCCGGGATCAACGACGTTTGAAGAAAGCAAGCAGCCGCTTTTAAAAAAGCGGCGCAAAAATTTTTGCTATGCTGGGTCATGGGCTTGGTCGCTGACAACGCCCATAACCCAGCGTAGCAAAGTTTTTTTGCTACTTTTTGTTCACAAAAAGTAGCCTTCCTTACTTCTGCATCGCGTCCAACGCCGCTTGGAGTATCCCCGCGGCGGCGAGTTTGTCGACCAGTTCGGCCCGGCGTTCCCGGCTGATCCCGGCTTCGATCATGCGCTCATGTGCGTCCGCGGTGGTCAGGCTTTCATCCTGCATCGCCACCGGCAGGCCGGTCGCGGCGGCCATGGCATGCGCCCAATCTCGTGTTGCCTGCGCGCGCGGCCCGATTTTCTGGTCCTCATCCAAAGGCAGGCCGATGATCAGGCCGCCGACCCCTTCCTTGGCGATGATCACGGCGATCTCGGCCGCGTTCTGTTTCAGCTTGGCGCGGGTCAGCACCGTATAGGGGCTGGCGATGCGCCGCCCGACATCGGAGAGCGCCACGCCGATGCGTTTGGAGCCGGGGTCGAGGCCCAGCAGGCGGGCATTGGGGGCAAGGTGGAGCGAAAATTCGGCGAGGTTGAAGAGCGTCATGTGCGCGGTTATGGTCCGCCCTGGCTTTGAACCCAAGGGATTATTGATGTCGCTCGATACCGCAACGGTACGCCGTATTGCGAAACTGGCCCGAATCCGCGTCGACGATGCCGAAGTCGCGACGTTGCAGACCGAATTGAATGCAATTCTGGGCTATGTGGAACAGCTGAACGAGGTGAATGTGGACGGCGTGGCGCCGCTCACCGGGGGCGCGCAAATGGCGATGCGCCTGCGTGAGGATGTCCGCACCGATGGCGAGATCGCCGAAAAAATCCTCGCCAACGCCCCGGACCGGGTCGATCACTTTTTTGCCGTACCGAAAGTCGTGGAATGAGCCTGACAAATATGACGATCGCCGAGGCCGGTGCGGCCCTGGCGACAAGCAAGATTTCCGCCGTCGAACTGACCGCGGCGCATAACGACGCCATCGCGGCGCTGAACCCGCGTTTGAACGCCTTCATCACCACCACGCCGGAGCTGGCACTGAGCCAGGCCAAGGCCGCCGACGCGCGCCTCAAAGCCGGCAGCGCCGGGCCGCTCACCGGCATTCCGCTGGCGATCAAGGATCTGTTCTGCACCGCCGGCATCCGCACCACCGCCGGCAGCAAAATCTTAAGCCCCTTCGTGCCACCCTATGAGAGCACGGTCACCCAGCAGCTGCTGGACGCCGGCACGGTATTTCTCGGCAAGGTCAATCTCGACGAATTCGCCATGGGCTCGGCGAACATCACCTCGGCCTACGGCACGGTGGAAAACCCCTGGAAGCGCAACGGCTCGGACGCCAAGCTGGTGCCCGGCGGCTCCTCCGGCGGGTCCGCCGCCGCGGTTGCGGCGCGGCTGGCCATGGGGGCCACCGGCACCGATACCGGCGGCTCGATCCGCCAGCCCGCCGCCTTCACCGGCCTTGCCGGCATCAAGCCGACCTATGGCCGCTGCTCGCGCTACGGCATCATCGCCTTCTCCTCCTCGCTCGACCAGGCCGGACCGATGGCCCGCACGGTGGAGGATTGCGCCATTCTGCTCCAGGCGATGGCCGGGTTCGATCCGAAGGATTCCACCAGCGCCGAGCGCGCTTTGCCGGATTTCCGCGCCGCCACGAAAGGCGGCGTGAGGGGCAAGAAGATCGGCATTCCGGCGGAATACCGCATGGACGGCATGAGCCCGGAAATCCTGGCCCTCTGGGAACAGGGCATCGCCTGGCTGAAGGCCGAAGGCGCCGAGGTGCGGGAAATTTCTCTGCCGCACACGAAATACGGCCTGCCGGTCTATTACATCGTGGCGCCCGCGGAAGCTTCCTCCAACCTCGCCCGCTATGACGGCGTGCGCTTCGGCGCCCGCGTCGATGGCGAGGATCTGATCGACATGTACGAGCGCACCCGCGCCGCCGGATTCGGCGCCGAGGTGAAGCGCCGCATCATGATCGGTACCTACGTGCTCTCCGCCGGCTATTACGACGCCTATTACCTGCGGGCGCAGAAAATCCGCGCGCTGATCCTGCGCGATTTCGAAACCGCCTTTGCCGATGTCGATGCGATCCTGACACCGACGGCGCCTTCCGCCGCTTTCGGCCTGGGCGAAAAGATGGACGACCCCGTGACGATGTATCTGAACGACGTGTTCACCGTGCCGGCCTCCCTGGCCGGCGTGCCGGCGATGAGCGTGCCGGCCGGCCTCAGCGCCGAAGGCCTGCCGCTGGGCCTGCAGGTGATCGGCAAGCATTTCGACGAGGAAACGGTACTCTCCGTCTCCGCCGCGCTGGAACGCGCCGCCGGCTTCTCGGCCTTGCCCACTATCCGCGCGGGAGCTTCGGCATGAGCAGCTACCTTCTGCAGGGCAATACCGGGACCTGGGAGATCGTCGTCGGCCTGGAAGTCCACGCCCAGGTGATCTCCGAGGCCAAGCTTTTCTCCGGCGCTTCCGCAACCTATGGCGGCGCGCCCAACGCCCATGTCAGCTTTGTCGATGCCGGCTTCCCCGGCATGCTGCCGGTGATCAACCGCGAATGCGTGGCGCAGGCAGTGCGCACCGGGCTCGGCCTGCGGGCGCAGATCAACCTGGTCTCGCGCTTCGACCGGAAGAACTATTTCTACGCCGACCTGCCGAACGGCTACCAGATCAGCCAGTTCACGCATCCGGTCGTGGGCACCGGCGTGGTGGAGATCGAGCTCCAGGACGGCACGATCAAGCAGATCGGCATCACGCGGCTGCATCTGGAGCAGGATGCCGGCAAGTCGATGCATGACCAGCACGCCAGCAAGTCGGTCATCGACCTGAACCGCGCCGGCGTCGGGCTGATGGAGATCGTCTCCGAGCCGGATATCCGCTCGCCGGAAGAAGCCGGCGCTTATCTGCGCAAAATCCGCCAGATCGTGCGCTATCTCGGCACCTGCGACGGCAACATGGAAGAAGGTTCCATGCGCGCGGACGTCAACGTCTCCGTGCGCAAGGCGGGAGAAGAGTTCCGCACGCGTTGCGAGATCAAGAACGTTAATTCGGTCCGCTTCGTGATGCACGCGGTGGAGGCCGAGGCGCAGCGGCAGATCGCGGTGTGGGAATCAGGCGGCGTGGTCGAGCAGGAAACCCGCCTCTACGACCCGGCCAAGGGCGAGACCCGCTCGATGCGCTCCAAGGAGGACGCGCATGACTACCGCTACTTCCCCGAACCCGACCTGCTGCCGCTGGTGCTGGAGCAGGACTGGGTCGACAGCCTGGCCGCGGGGTTGCCCGAACTGCCGGACGACAAGCGCCGTCGCTTCTGCGAGCAATACGGCATCACCTTCTACGATGCCGGCGTGCTCACCGCCGACCAGATCACGGCCGATTTCTATGAGACCGTGGCCAAGGGACGCGACGCCAAGCTCGCCGCCAACTGGATCTCCGGCGACTTCTTCGCGGCGCTGAACCGCACCGGCAAGACCATCGAGACCTCACCGGTCTCCGCCTTGGCGCTTGGCCAGCTGCTCGACCTCATCTCCGACCAGACGATCAATGGCCGCATCGCCAAGGACGTGTTCGAGGAGATGGTCGAGACCGGCGCCATGCCTTCCGCCATCGTCGAGGCCAAGGGGCTGCGCCAGGTGACCGATACCGGCGCGATCGACGCCGCCGTCACCGCCGTGCTTGCCGCCAACCAGGACAAGGTGGCCGAATACAAATCCGGCAAGGATAAATTGTTCGGCTTCTTCGTCGGCCAGGTGATGAAGGCGATGGCCGGCAAGGGCAATCCGGCGCTGGTGAACGAAGCCGTCAAGAAGCAGCTTGGTTAGAAGAAAGCCAAGCAAAAGGAAGGACTACTTTTTGTGAACAAAAAGTAGCAAAAAAACTTTGTTAATTTGGGCCATGGGCGTTGTCGGGGACAACGCCCATGGCCCAGCAGCCTCTTTCCTTTTGCGCCGCGCGCAGCCCTCTACTCCGCCGCGGCGGGTTTCACCGTTGCCATGGCCGTTAGCGGATCGTCGAACGGCAGTTCCGGACGCATCAGGAAGGCGCAAGCTGCGCCGACCAGCAGCACGGCGATGGTCATCAGGAAGGGCAGATACCAGTTGCCGGTGAGATCGATGACGTAACCGGCGATCAAAGGCGAGAGAATCGCCGCCAGCGCCGAGCCGAAATTCATCAGCCCCGCCGCCGTGCCGGAATATTTGGGCGCGATATCCATCGGCACAGACCAGATCGGCCCGATCACCAGCTCACCGAAGAAGAATGCGCCGGAGAGGCAGAGCGCCACCGTGTTGATGCTGTGGAAATAGAAGATCGGCAGCAGCGAGGCGAGCGCCCCGAGAAAGCCGATGACGATGACCCCGGTCCGGGCCAGGCGCACATTGCCGGTGGCGCGCAGCAATCCGTCCGAAATCATCCCGCCCAACGTGTCGCCGATCACGCCGGCGAAAAACACGCCGGAGGCGAACAGCGCCGAATGCTGGATGTTCAGATGGTAGTTGTTCTTGAAGAACAGCGGGATCCAGTTGAGATACAGCCACAGCCCCCAGCCGTAGCAGAAATAAGTCAGCGTGACCGGCCACATGCGGCGGATCAGGCCGCCCCAGGGTACTTTCGGTTTTTCGGCCTGCACCACGGCCGGGCGCGGCGGCAGGGTGTGCAGTTCTTCGGCGGTGATCGAAGGATGCTGCTTCGGATCATCGCGGAAATACCAGAACCAGACCAGCACCCAAGCGAAGCTGACGGCGCCGACGACGACAAACGAGACGCGCCAGGTGAAGGCCACCATCAGCATGGCGATGACCGGCGGCGTGACCGCGTTGCCGAGCCGGGCGAAGGCATGGGTCAGGCCCTGCGCGTAGCCGCGCTTCTGTTTCGGCACCCAGTTCTGCATCGCCCGCGTCGCGGTCGGGAAGGTCGCGCCCTCACCCACCCCGAGCAGCAGGCGGGCCAGGAACAGTGAGCCGAGGCCGCCGACAAAGCCGGTGGCGATCGTCGCCGCCGCCCAGATCAGACCGCCCCAGAACAAGGTCCGCCGCGCGCCGAAGCGATCGGCGATCCAGCCGCCGCTGATCTGGAACAGCAGGTACGGATAGGCGAAGGCCGAGAATACCAGGCCGAGCTCGGTGTTGGAGAGATGCAGGTCGTGCTGGATGCCGCTCGCCGCCGTGCCGACATTCACACGGTCGATATAGGTGATGAAATACATCGCACAGAGCAGCGCGAGCACGACATTCGTCGCTTTGAATCTCGGTTTCATGGTCACTTCTTCCCGTTTTTTACCGCCGGATTTTACCGGTCGCGTGGTCGTTCAATCTGGAGACCCGCCGTGGCGAGGCCCGTTATTCGTGGCAGCTTCTCAGATAGACGAAAACTCCAGGCAAGCAGCCGCTTTTAAAAAAAGCGGCGCAAAAATTTTTGCTCCACTGGGCCATGGGCGTTGTCACCGACAACGCCCATGGCCCAAATTAACAAAGTTTTTTTGCTACTTTTTGTTCACAAAAAGTAGCCTTCCCTTCCTCTCTATTCGGCGGCGAGCGTTGCCTCGACATCGTTGCGGCCGGCGAGATCGGCGATTGCCGCCGTTACGCCGCCCGGCTTGTGTGGCACGCCGGCGGCGGACAGGCCGCGCTCGATTCCCGCCAGTGCGCCGAGCAGCACCACCTCGTTGCAATCGCCGAGATGGCCGATGCGGAACACTTTGCCGGCCAGCTTGGCCAGACCGGTGCCGAGCGAGAGGTTGCACGTTTCCAGCGTGATCTTGCGGAAGCGGTCGGCGTCGTGGCCTTCGGGCATCAGCGCCGCGGTCAGCACCGGCGAGTATTCGGACGGCTCGACGCAGAGCACTTCGAGCCCCCAGGCGCGCACGGCGGCGCGGGTGGCGGCGGCCAGGCGGTGGTGGCGGCGGAACACCTGGTCCAGCCCTTCCTCCTGGAGCATGGCGAGGGCTTCCTGCAGGCCGTAGAGCAGCGTGGTCGCGGGGGTGTAGGGGAAGAAGCCGCTGGCGTTGGGCTTCAGCATTTCTTCCCAGTCCCAATAGGAACGCGGCATCTTGTTGGTTTTGGCGGCCGCGCGCGCCTTCTCGGAGATGGCGTTGAAGCCGAGGCCCGGCGGCAGCATCAGGCCTTTTTGCGAGCAGCTGACGGTGACATCCACGCCCCATTCGTCATGGCGGAAATCCACCGAGCCGAGCGAGGAGATGGTGTCCACCAGGAACAGCGCCGGGTGTTTGGCATTGTCGATCGCCTTGCGAATCGCGCCGATGCGGCTGGTGGCCCCGGTGGAGGTCTCGTTATGCACGACCATCACGGCCTTGAAGCTGTGCGTCTTGTCCTCGGCGAGCTTCGCCTCGATCGCCGCCGCATCGGCGCCGCGGCGCCAGTCACCGGGCAGAAACTCGACCTCGAGCCCAAAGCGCTTGGCCATCTGCTGCCACAGCGTGGCGAAATGCCCGGTCTCGCACATCAGCACCTTGTCGCCGGGCGAGAGCGTGTTGACGATCGCCGCCTCCCAGGCGCCGGTGCCCGAGGAGGGGAAAATGATGACGGGCTGTTTCGTCTTGAACACAAGCTGGCAGCCCGCCAGCACGTCCTGGCCGAGCTTCTGGAAGGTCGGACCGCGATGGTCGATGACCTGCCGGTCCATGGCGCGCATGACGCGCTCAGGCACCGGGCTCGGACCCGGAATTTGCAGAAAATGTTGGCCCTGTGAATGGCTCATGGTTTCTCCCTTGCGGAGTTGGTGGTGGCGCTCGCCACATAATGCATTTAATCGTCAAAAAAGAAAGCTAATTTTGCATTCAATTATAAATGGTTCTGATCGACGCAAAGCAAGAATCCAGTTATAAAACGCCATGTCCGACACAAAAATTCTGCCGCTGAACGATTCGCTCGCAGAAATCACCGCCCCACCGGCGGCAACGCGCGCCGAACCGTCCAAAGCCTCGCTGCACGACGAGGTTCTGGCGCGGCTGCGCGACTATATCGTCGAGGGCAATCTGAGCGATGGCGCACGGATCCCCGAGCGGGAGCTTTGCACGCAATTTGGCGTCTCCCGCACGCCGTTGCGCGAGGCACTGAAAGTTCTGGCCTCGGAAGGGCTGGTCGACCTGCTGCCCAACCGCGGCGCGCGGGTGCGGGCGCTCCGGGCCGAGGACTATAAGGAACTCTTCGACGTGATGGGCGGGCTCGAAGCACTCGCCGGGCGGCTCGCCTGCGAATCGATGAGCCAGGCGCAATACGCCGAAATCGAGGCTCTGCATCACGAAATGTACGGCTTCTACCTGCGCCGCGACCTGCACGAGTATTTCCGCTCCAACCAGGAAATCCACCAGAAGATTGTCGACGCCGCCGGCAACCGCGCCCTCACCGGCATGTACGCCACCGTCGCCGGACAAATCAGGCGGCTGCGCTACGCCGCCAATCTCGACGCCAAGCGCGACCGCTGGGCCGAAGCGGTGCGCGAACACGAAGCCATCCTCGACGCCCTGCGCCGCCGCGCCGGCGCGGAGCTGAGCGACATCCTGTTCAAGCACTTACGCAACAAGCAGATCGCCGCGCGGGAGAGCGTTAGCGAGTAGGAAGAAAGCAGCCGCTTTTTGAAAAAAGCGGCGCAAAAACTTCTGGCTATGCTGGGCTATGGGCGTTGTCACGGACAACGCCCATAGCCCAGCATAATAAAGTTTTTTTGCTACTTTTTGTTCACAAAAAGTAGCCTTCCCTTGCTTAGGCAGGGATAAACGGCCCAACCAGGCCGGAGGCTTCGGCCATGGCCCGGCTTTCGGCGATCGCTGCGCTCACGGCCAAGGCCGCCTCCAGCGCGCGCCGGCCAGCTTCGGCGTCCACCACCACCGGCGCGCCGTCCAGCACCGAGGCAAAGAAGGCCTCATGTTCGGCGGCGAGCGCGTCGTGGTCCTGCCAGCCGGCCTGCTCGATCCCGAATTCCTCGAAGCCCGGCAGCTTCATGCCGATATCGCGCCCCACCAGGCTGAGTTTGCGCGCCGCGAAATCCACGGAGAGATAGCCGGTGCGCGAAAAAATCCGCATCTTGCGCTCGGTCTTCAGCGAGATGCGGCTGGCGGTGATGGTCGCCACCGCGCCGTTGGTGAAGCGGATGCGGGCATTGGCGATGTCGTCATGGGCGCTGGCCACCGGCGCGCCCACCGCGTCGACATGCAGGATCGGCGCATCGGTCAGCGCCAGGATCAGGTCGAGATCGTGGATCATCAGGTCAAGGATCACCGACACATCGGTGCCGCGCGGCTTGAACGGGGCGATGCGCACCGCCTCGATGTAAAGCGGCGTGCCCATGCGCGCGGTAAGCGCGCCATGCGCCGCCGAAAACCGCTCCAGATGGCCGACCTGCAGCACCAGCCCTGTCTCGGCCGCGATGCCGGCCAGTTCCACCGCCTGGTCCAGGGTCGCGGCGATCGGCTTTTCCACCAGCACGTGCTTGCCGGCACGCAAGGCGCGCGCGGTCAGGTCGAAATGGAATTCCGCCGGGGCGGCGATGATGATCGCGTCCGCGGCCGCCAGCAGCTCGTCGACGCTGCGCACCGGGCAGCCAGCCTCCCAGGCCACGGCTTTGGCGCGCTCGGCATCCGGGTCGGCCAGGCCGACCAGTTTGGCGCGCGTGGCCCCCGCCAGTTTCAGCGCATGGTAGCGGCCGAAATGCCCCGCCCCGATCAATCCGACGTTCAAGCGTTGTGCCATGATATGCTGGTATCGCCAGCCGGGGTTGCGCGCAACCGGGAGCGCGGCCATACCGCAGACGTTTCCAAGAGTTGCGGAGCCAACGTGCTGTATTTTACGCGTGCCAAGAGTTTAGGGATCATGCTGCTCTGCGCGCTCGGCATTCTGCTGAGCCTGCCGAATCTGGCGACCCGGCCTGGAGGTTTGCCCAGCTTCCTGCCCTGGACCCAGGTGCATCTCGGCCTCGACCTGCGCGGCGGCAGCTATCTGCTCCTGCAGATCGATTTCGCTTCGGTCGAGAAGCAGGAGCTGAACTCCTTGGTCGACCAGGCGCGTCAGTCCATGCGCGGCGCCGGACTCGGCTATACTGAGCTGCACGCCGATCCCGCCAATCACCGCGTCGAGGTTAGCCTACTGAACGCCGGGGATGCCTCCGCGGCACAGGCGGCGCTGGGCAAGCTCGTCACTTACAACCCCAATAGCGGCCTCGCCGAACTCGACGTCACCACCGCCGGCACCACCGCCTATCTCACCATACCGCAAACGGCGCTGATCGCCCGCGAATCGCAGGCGGTGCAGCAATCCATCACCATCATCCAGCGCCGCATCGACGCCTCGGGCGTGCTCAACCCGACCATTGCCCGGCAGGGAACCGACGAGATCGTCGTGCAGCTGCCCGGCATTTCCGACCCTGAGCGCATCCGCACGCTGATCGGCACCACCGCGCACATGACCTTCCAGATGGTCGACCCGAACGCGGCACCCGGACCCAACGTGCCGCTCGGCGACGAGCAGCTGCCGATGGCCAGCGACCCGACGCAGACCATGGACGTGTTCTCCAACGTCGCCGTGGACGGCGCCAGCCTGGAAGACGCCCAGGCCTCCACCGACCCGCAGACCGGGCAATGGGTCGTGAATTTCACCCTAAACTCGGTCGGCGCCCGCGAATTCGCCGATGTCACCACCGCCAATGTCGGCAAGTTGTTCGCCATCGTGCTCGACGGCAAGATCATCGAGGCGCCGGTCATCCAGGAGCCGATCACCGGCGGCAGCGGCATGATCAACGGCAATTTCACCGCGCAGTCGGCGACCAACCTCGCGCTGCTGCTGCGCGCCGGCGCCCTGCCCGCGCCGCTGAACATCGTCGAGGAGCAGAGCGTGGGGCCGGAACTCGGCGCCGATGCGATCCGCGACGGCGCGCTCTCGCTCGGCGCCGGGTTCATCCTGGTGCTCTGCTTCATGGGCCTGTTCTACGGCCTGTTCGGCTGGTTCGCGAACGTCGCGCTGGTGATGAACCTCGTGATCATGCTGGCGATCCTCTCCGCCATGGGCGCCACGCTGACCCTGCCCGGCATGGCCGGCATCCTGCTCACGCTCGGCATGGCGGTGGACGCCAACGTGCTCATCAACGAGCGCGTGCGCGAGGAGGTGAAGGCCGGCCGCAAGCCCCTCGCCGCCCTCGAAGCCGGCTACAAGCGCGCTTACGGCACGATCATCGACAGTAACGTGACGACGCTGCTGGCTCACATCACCCTGTTCATCTTCGGCTCGCCGCCGGTGCGCGGCTTCGCCGTGACCATCTGCGTCGGCATCGTCACCACCATGTTCACCGCCACGGTGCTGGTGCGGTTGATCACGTCGCGCTGGTATACCGCGCGCCGCCCCTCCTCGCTCCCCGTCTGAGAGACCGATCATGTTCGTAAAACCGATGTTCCGTTTCGTTCCCGACGGGACGAAGATCCGCTTCATGAACGGCCGCTTCGCCGGGCTGATCGTCTCGGCGGTGCTGTCCAGCGCCTCGGTTCTTCTGTTCTTCTATCCCGGCCTCAACCTCGGCCTGGATTTCCGCGGCGGCGTGGTGCTCCAGGTGCAGACCCAGCAAGCCGCGGATTTTCCGCAGCTGCGCGCCGCCCTCGCCCATGCCGGGCTGGCTGACGCAGCACTTCAGAGTTTTGGCCAGGGCGGCACGGGCGTGCTGATCAGCCTGGAAAGCCGCGCCAACGCACAAGCCACGCAAACCGCCATCGCCGAGGTCGAGACCGCTTTGTCGACGGCCGCACCGGGGGCGAAAATCCTCAGCACCCAGGCGATCGGCGCCTCGGTCTCCCAGCAGCTTTTCACCCAGGGGCTGGAGGCGCTGGGCCTCAGCTTCGTGATGATCCTGGCCTATATCTGGTTCCGCTTCGAATGGCAGTTCGCGGCCGGCGCGGTGACGACGCTGATCCTCGATACGACCAAGACGATCGGCTTCATGGTCATCACCCGCATCCCCTTCGACCTGGTGACCATCGCCGCGATTCTCACCATCATCGGCTATTCCACCAACGACAAGGTGGTGGTCTATGACCGGGTGCGCGAGAACCTGCGCAAATATAAATCCATGCCGCTGCGCGAGCTGATCGATTTATCCATCAATGAGACGCTGAACCGGACCCTGGGCACCTCCGGCACGGTGTTTCTGGCCGCTTTGCCGCTGGCCTTGTTCGGCGGCTCGGCTTTGTCTGGCTTCGCCTGGATCATGCTGTTCGGCATTGTCGTCGGCACTTCGTCGTCGATTTTCATCGCCGCACCGATCCTGCTGTTCCTGGGCGAGCGCAAACTGCGCCGCACTAGCGCCCTGCCAAAGGTTAAATCCACCTGACAAAGTAGTATAGGTTTCCATATTTTTATCGCATCCTTCTCGGAAAGTTGTTAATGCATAGAGTATGCGAAAATTACTCTCGTATACTCTATTTTTTAGACAAATCAGTCGATGCTTTCCGATCGGGCGCTAATCGCTTCACTGCGTGTCTATTACCAGCCGATCGTCCGGCTGGCTGATCTATGTCCCTCTTACGTCGAGGTCCTGACCCGTGCCGAGGCCGGCGACGGCACGGTGGGGTCTGACGCCGTCATCCATGCGATGAACGGGGCCGAACGCTCGATGCACCTCACCAGCTGCATCATGCGCCACGCCTTGGCGGAGTATGACGCCTTCCATTTCGGCCGCTCCAACCTGTCGATCGCCTTCAACCTGCCCCTCGATGCCATGCTCCACCCGCAGCTGATGGCCCAGATCGAGGCTGTACGGGCGCAGTCCGCCCTGGCCGCGCAGAACATCCGTTTCGAGCTGACCGAACAGCAGCCGGTGCGCGACCTGCAGGCCGCCGGCGCGGCGATCACCGCCCTGCGCAGCGCCCGCTACGGGCTGGCACTCGACGACATCACGCCGGAAACCCCGAACCTGCCGGCGCTGATGGCAATGCCGATCCGCGCCGTGAAACTCGACCGGAGCGTGGTCGTCAGCACCGCCGGCGGCGACGAGGATTTCATCCGCGACATCGTCGCCCAGGCCACAGCCAACGGCCAGATGGTGATCGCCGAAGGCATCGAAACCAAGGAACTCTGCGAGCGCATGCGCCGGCTCGGCGTCACCCATGGCCAGGGCTTCCTGTTCTCGCACCCGCTCGCGGCCGAGGAGTTACAGACCTTCCTGCTGAAGCATTCCGACGGGACGCTGGAGAGCGCTTGGCGAAGGTAAGCCTACTTTTTGTGAACAAAAAGTAGCAAAAAAACTTTATTATGCTGGGCCTGGGGCGTTGTCAGCGACAACGCCCCAGGCCCAGCATCGCAAAAAATTTTTGCGCCGCTTTTTTTAAAAAGCGGCTACTTTCTTCTATCTAACCAGCCCAAACCGCCGCAGCGCGTCGCGCTGCATCATCGTCATCGCGCCCCCGCTTTCGCGCTGCACCTCGCCCGGCGGGGCCTGGATCGCCGGCGCATCGGGGGGCAGTTGCGTATCGGGTTCCAGCTCCGTCGCGCGTCCTTCGGCGGTCAGCTTCAGCAGATGCGCCAGCACATTGCGCTGCGCCGCTACCTTCAGGAAGGGATCGGTTTTCGCGTACAGGCGGGCTGCCAGTGCGGCGATGCTCCAATCCTGCTCTTCCAACTGGCGCAAGATCGTCCCCTCGCGCCGCTGCCGGTGCCCCAGCAGTTCCCGCACCAGCGTGCGCGGTTCCGGCAGCGCCGGGCCATGGCCGCTTAAATACAGCTCGTCATCCCGGTCCAGCAGCCGCTCCAGCGAACGGTAATAGGCCTGCATGTCGCCATCCGGCGGGCTGACGATCGAGGATGACCAGGACATCACGTGATCGCCGCTGAACAATATTTTGCTCCCCTCATGCGGCCGATAGGCGAAGCATAGATGGTCGGCGGCATGGCCGGGCGTGAAAAGCGCCGTCAGCCCGGCCACGCTATCGCCGTCGCCAAGCGGCATGTCCGGTGTGAAATCGGGCTTGGCACTGTGCTTGTAGGCATAGACCGGCGCACCGGCCGCCTCCTGCAACGCCGCCACCGCGCCAAAATGGTCGCGATGCGTGTGCGTGAGCAGAATACGGCGGATCGGCACGTCCCCCGCCCCGGCGAGAATCTCCTGCACATGCTGCGCGTCTTCCGGTCCGGGGTCGAGCACGGTCAGTCCGTCCCCCGCGTCGATGAGGTAGGTGTTGGTGCCCTGATAGGTCATGACACTGGGGTTGCGGGCGACGATGCGGCGGATTCCCGGCAGCACGTCGAGGGGCACGCCGCGCGGCGGCTCGGCTTCGGTAAGGAACGGCATGAGCGCATCATGCGGAGCGCGGCGCAAGCTGTAAACGGCCGGAGTTTACCCCAGGGAATAAAGCAGCCCCAGCACCCCGAACACGCCCGCCACGCAAACAATGGCGAGCGCGGCGGCGGCCAGGCCCGGCCGATCGGAGCGGCGGCGCGGCTTGTGTGGCGCCCGGGGCATCGGCCTATGGCTGGTCTGATAATCGTTTGTATTCATGACCCTGCACCTCGAAACGACCTGCACTTCAAAACTGCGAAGTCCGCCGGTTTTCCGGCAGTTTCGCCTTGTTTCTTCACCGCAAGAATGCGCCCGAACCCGCCGAGAGCGCAAGAAAAATGCGACTCGACCATGGGGAGTGAGATCAACCACGCTTTAGACAAGAAAGAAGCCGCTTTTTGAAAAAAGCGGCGCAAAAACTTTTGGTTATGCTGGGCCATGGGCGGTGTCGGCGACAACGCCCATGGCCCAGCATAAATAAAGTTTTTTTGCTTCTTTTTGTTCACAAAAAGAAGCCTTCTCCTTCGCTCGCCTCCTGCTTCCCCCCGTAGCGCCGAGTTTGCGCCTCTGACACAAGCCTGTAGTTTGGCCGCATGACGACGGATCCGGATGCCAGCCTGCGCGCCTCCTTTAACCGGCACAGGCTGTTCGCCTCCGGCCTGCTCGTGCTGATGGCGGCGCTGACGGCGATCGGCTACGCGCTGCCCGACGGCTTCTGGTCCGGCCTGCTGCGCGACGCGGCGAAAGCCGGGTTCATCGGCGGCGTGGCGGACTGGTTCGCGGTCACCGCTTTGTTCCGCCATCCGCTCGGCCTGCCGATCCCGCACACCGCGATCCTGCCGGCGCAGAAGGAACGCCTGGGCAATGCGCTCGGCCGTTTCGTCGCCAACCATGTGTTCACCGAGGCGGATATCCGCAAGTTTCTGACGACCCTCGATTCGCCGGGCATCCTGCAGCGCTTCCTGGCCGATCCGGCGGCGACGCATCCGGCCGCCGAAGCTCTGGCGGGGATGCTGCCGAAACTGCTGGCGACCATCGAGGATGGCCGTGCCCGACGTCTGCTGGCGCGCCTGCTGCCGCGCCTGATCGGCGGTCGCGCCGGCGGGGTGGTGGTGGCACGGGTCTTGGCCGGGCTCGTCGAAGGCGGCCGGCACCAGGAGGTTTTCTCATTCATTCTCAATCAGTTGAAAGACACTCTTTCAGCGCAGGAGGAACCCCTGCGCGAGGCGATCAAGGAGCGTGTGCGTGAACAGGGCGGCCGTCTGGTCGGCTGGGCGATCGGCGCCAACGTCGCCTCCCGCGTGCTGAGCGCGGTCAACCAGGAGCTGGACCGCGTCAGCCCGGACAGTTCCGAGATGCGCGACGCGTTCGACGAATGGGCCCGCCGGGAGATCGCAAAACTCGAGACCGACCCGGCGCGCGCCACCGAGCTCGGCCACTCGCTCCAGGGCATTCTCGCGCATGACACGGTCAAGGCCTGGGCCTGGGATGTGTGGGCCCGGCTGCGCCGCGCGCTGGAGGAGGATGCCATGAGGCCGCATGGCCGCACCGTCGCGGTGATCGAATCGGCGCTGGCCAGCCTCGGCGAGGTTTTGGGGCGCGACGAGATGGCGCGTGCCCGGGTCAACGGCACGGTGGAGCGGCTGGTCGTCAATTTGCTGCCTGCGGCGCAGACCCAGGTGGCGGACTTCATCGGCCAGGTGATCGGCGCCTGGGACGCCGCGACCATCACCGAGAAACTGGAGCTGCGCGTCGGCAAAGACCTGCAATATATCCGCGTCAACGGCACGCTGGTCGGCTTCCTGCTCGGCGCGCTGATCAGTCTTTTGCTCCTGGCGCTGCCGGGGCATGGCCATTAAAGCGAAGGGAAGGCTACTTTTTGTGAACAAAAAGTAGCAAAAAAACTTTGTTATGCTGGGTCATGGGCGTTGTCGGCGACAACGCCCATGACCCAGCATAACAAAAGTTTTTGCGCCGCTTTTTTCAAAAAGCGGCCTCTTTTAACCACCAAGGATTCGCCGACAAGATGCACATTCATATCCACAACGAGCTGGACAAATTCGACAAGCCGATGGACCACGCCGAGTGGGACGCCGCCGGCATTTCCGGGCACCGCGTCACCATCGGCAGCACGGGTGCGGACTTTCTCGCCCAGGCGGAGACCGTCGAGGCGCTCATCGCGCCGACGCGGGGGATGAAGAAGCTCGATCTGTTCGCGGCGCCGAAATTGCGCCTGCTGCAGCTCACCTCCGCCGGGATGGACAGCCTGCAGCCCTTCGACCGCATCCCGCCCGAAGTGGTGATCATGAACAATCGCGGCGCACATAGCGACAAAGCCGGCGAATACGCGCTGATGGCGATCCTGATGCTGGTGAACGCCATGCCGCGCATGGCCAAGGCACAGCGCGAACAGCATTGGCACCACGAGCTGTGCGGCGTCGCCAAAAACCACCGGCTGACCGTGGTGGGCCTGGGCAGCCTGGGCGGCGCCGCGGCAATGCAGGCCAGCCGCCTTGGCATGCAGGTCACCGGCGTAAGCCGCTCCGGCGCGCCGCACCCGCATTGCGCCCGCACCCTGACCACGGCGGACCTCGACGCGGTTCTCCCCGAAACCGATATTCTGCTCCTGGCCTGCCCGCTGACGCCCGATACGCGCAACCTGCTGTCCGCCGAACGGATCACAAAACTGCCTAAGGGGGCGGGCGTCATCAATATCGGCCGGGGGCGACTGGTGGACGAGGAGGCGCTGCTCGACGCGCTCGAGGCCGAAACACTCGGCGGGGCGATCCTCGACGTGTTTCACACCGAGCCGCTGCCGCCGGGCCACCGCGCCTGGACCACGAAAAACCTGATCATCACGCCGCATATGTCGTCGGACGATCCCGCCACCTACAACACGCTAACGCTGCAACTCTTCAAGAAAAACCTGGCCGCGCTGGCGGCGGGCGAAAAAGCGCCGACCGCGATCGACCGCGCGTTGGGGTACTAGAAAAGGAAAGCAGCCGCTTTTTGAAAAAAGCGGCGCAAAAACTTCTTTTATGCTGGGCCAGGGGCGTTGTCCCCGACAACGCCCCTGGCCCAGGTTAGCAAAGTTTTTTTGCTACTTTTTGTTCACAAAAAGTAGCCTTCACTTCCTACGCTTACGGCTTAGCCGGGCCCGTACCAGCGCCGGACGACGAAATCACCGCGCCGATTTCTGCCATGTCGGCTGTGGTGAGGGTCAGCGAAGCGGCGGCGAGCCAGCCATCCACCTGCTTGGGGCTGCGCGCGCCCACGATCGCGGCGGTCACACCCGGCCAAGCCAGCGTCCAGGCCACGGCCACGGACGCGGTGGAGACGTCGTAGCGCGCCGCCACCTTCGCCATCGCCACGGCGACGGCGAGGTTCTTGTCGAGATTCTCGGTGAACTCGGCATTGCGCGAGCGCCAGTCGTTCTTCGGCAGAGCGGCGACGCGTTCCTTGCTGAAGGCGCCGGTCAGCAGGCCGGCCTGCATCGGGCTGTACACGATCACGCCGGTGTCGTGCTTGTGGCACCAGGCCAGCTCCTTGTCGCCGACTTCGCGCTTGATGGCGGAGAAAGGCGGCTGCAGCGTGTCGACATGGCCGAGCTTCTCGGCCGCCGTGAGCTGCTCGACATTGTGATTGGAGAGGCCGGCGGCGCGGATCTTGCCTTCCTTCTTAAGGTCCAGCAGCACCTGCCAGTATTCCTCGATCGTGGTGCCGTCATTGGTCGGCCAGTGCATCTGGTACAGGTCGATCTGCTCAACCTCCAGGCGCTTCAGCGACTCTTCGACTTCCCGGCGGATGCTGGCGGGGGCGCCGATGCGCTTGGGCAGCTCGTTCGGGTTGGCCTTGTCGCCGATCAGGCCGCATTTGGTGAAAATGAACGGGCGCTCCGATTTGGGAATGTCGCGCATCGCTGCCGCCACGACCTCTTCCGACCGGCCGAGGCCGTAGATCGCCGCGGTGTCGATCCAGTTCACGCCGCGTGCGACGGCATGCTGGATCGCCTGGATGGAATCCTTATCCTCCTGGTCGCCCCAGCCAACCGCCCAATCGCCGCCGCCAATGGCCCAAGAGCCGAAGCCCACCCGGGTGATGTTCATACCGGTCTTGCCGAACGGCACAGTCGGCAGGCTCGTCTTCATGCTCATTAATCTCTCCTTGAACTAAGGTTCGCGTTATTTAGGCATTACAGCGATATTTCCAACCCGCAAAACGCAGCCATGCGCTGCTTGTGAGCGGCCTCGGCTTTGGAGTATGGGATGGCCCATGACGCGCACGAAATCGATCCTCTCCACGCTGTTTTTCCTCGCCCCCAGCTTGGCTCTTGCCGCAGGCGGGCCGACCGCTCTGGGGCCGAATGGCGGCAAGTTCGGCGACTGGACGGCCGCCACCTATGGCAGCGGCGCGGACAAGGCCTGCTACGCCTTCACCAACGCCATGCACTCCGATCCGGCGATCGCCAAACGCGGCGCGGTAATGCTGACCGTGACCGAGCGCCGCGGCGTGCATGACGAGGTGACGCTGACCGCCGGCTACCCCTATCCCAAGGATGCCAAGGTAAGCATCAGCGTGAACGGCCACGCGATGGATTTCTACACCCAGGGCGACACCGCCTTCACCGCTGACGGCCCCGGCGCGGTCGCTGCCTTCCGCAACGGCGCTTCCGCGCAGGCCCAAGGCTCCACGCCGCACGGCCATATGGTGACCGACGATTTCTCGCTGGCCGGTTTTTCGGGCGCCTATAGCGCGATCAGCAGCGCATGCTCGTAACCGAGCTCACCGCCACCGAACGCGAACGGATCCTCGCCAAGGCGGCCTTGTTCGCGCCGCCGGCCAATGTGCTGCCGGACGGGCGACGCGACCTGGTGGGGCTGTCACGCGAAGAACTCGCGGACGAAATGGCAAAGGCGGGCGAAAAACCCTTCCGCGCCAAGCAGCTCTGGCATTGGATCTATCACCAGGGCGTGCGCGAATTTTCGGCGATGAGCACCATCGCCCGGCCGCTGCAGGAAAAGCTTGCGGAAAAATTCGTCATCAGCCGGCCGGAGGTGGCCGCGGACCAGCTGTCGCAGGACGAGACCCGCAAATTCCTGTTCCGCTTCCGTGATCACGAGGCAGTGGAAACCGTCTACATCCCCGACCCGGTGGAAGATCGCGGCGCCGTCTGCATCTCCTCGCAGGTTGGCTGCACCCTCTCCTGCCGCTTCTGCCATACCGGCACGCAACGCCTGGCGCGTAACCTCTCGGCGGCGGAGATCGTCGGCCAGTTCATGGCCGCGCGCGACGCCTATAGCGAATGGCCTAGCCCCAAGGGCGAGACCCCGCGTTTGCTCTCCACCATCGTGCTGATGGGCATGGGCGAGCCGCTGTACAATTATGAAAACGTCGCGAAAGCGATGAAAATCATCATGGACGGTGAAGGCATCGCGCTGTCGCGGCGGCGCATCACTCTGTCCACCTCCGGCGTGGTGCCGATGATGGACAAGGCCGGTGAGGAGCTGGGCGTGAACCTCGCGGTCTCGCTGCATGCCGTGCGCGACGAGCTGCGCGACGAACTTGTGCCGCTCAACCGCAAATACCCGATCGCCGAGCTGATCGCCGCCTGCCGCCGCTACCCCGCCGCCTCGAACGCGCGGCGCATCACCTTCGAATATGTGATGCTGAAGGACCTGAACGATTCCGAGGCCGATGCGCGGGCGCTGGTGAAGCTCATCGCCGGGCTGCCGGCGAAGGTGAACCTGATCCCGTTCAACCCCTGGCCCGGCAGCACCTACGAGACGAGCACGCCAGCGGCGATCCGCAAATTCGCCGACATCGTGATGGACGCCGGCTACGCCGCGCCGGTGCGCACCCCGCGCGGCCAGGATATTCTGGCGGCTTGCGGGCAGCTCAAATCCGCCGTTCAGCCGCAGGCTTAAGGCAAGGGAAGGCCTACTTTTTGTGAACAAAAAGTAGCAAAAAAACTTTGTTATGCTGGGCCATGGGCGGTGTCCCCGACAACGCCCACGGCCCAGCATAACAAAAATTTTTGCGTCGCTTTTTTTAAAAAGCGGCCACTTTCTTTTTTAGCTGGCGAGTGCGGCCCGTAGCGTCGCGGCGGCCTCGCCTTCGATCACGCCGAAACGGATCAGCAGGTCGATCAGCACCAGGGCGACGTTGAATTTGAAATCATCGGTGGTGGCGAGGACTTCCAGCACGCGGGGTAGGGACCAGAGCTCGAAATGCTCGACCTCGCCGTCGGCCGGATGCGGATGGAAATCTTCCGGCAGTTCCAGGTCGTAGACATAGACCACGTCCCGCCGCAGCCCTTCCTCGCGTTCCATGTTATAGGAGAAGCGGGCGACCTGCCGGGCGTTGCGGGTCACGGCCTCGGGCAGGGAGGCTTCCTCTTCGCCTTCCTTGAGCAGGGTCTCGAACGGCGAGAGCCCGGCCGGCACGCCGCCCGCTACCAGATTGTCGAGCTTGCCCGGGTCGAGTTTCTTGTCGGCGGCGCGCTTGCCGATCCAGACATGCCAGCCATCGGCGCGGCGGAGCAGGCCGTTGAGGTGCACGCCGACGCCGATCACCCCGAAGCTGGGCAGGGCGCCGCGGTCCAGCAGGCCGAGCACGGCGCTGTCGGCGGCCTCCCGGATGTCGAAATTTTCGTGACGCGGCGGAATGCCCAGCGAGGCGGCCAGCTGGTTGAGTTTCGGCAGCAGCGCCAGCGGCATCGTCACCGTGTCCGCCGTTACGGTGATGCCGGGCTCGAGCGCCGCCAGTCTGGCCGCCAGTTCGGGATGCAGAAAACCGATCTGGTGCGGGCCAGCGCGGAAAACGAGCCGGTCGCCGGGTAGATCGGCGCTGTGAACAGCTGCGATGTGGTGAAGGAGCTTTGCAAGCGGCGAGTCTAGTGCCATGTCGCAGACATGACCCGTTCCGCCGCCTCTGCCAACCCCCATGCGGGGCCGAAAACCGCTGCCGCCAAACCATCGCGCGGCTCCTGGGCCACCATCTTGTCGCTGGCCCCCTATCTATGGCCGAAAAACGAGCCGGGGCTGCGGGCACGGCTGGTGCTGGCCAGCCTCGCCATGCTGCTGGCCAAGGTGGCGACGGTCTATGTGCCGATCCTGTATTCCCACTCGATCGATCATCTGACCCCGAAAGTCGGGCCGCTGATGGTGCCGGCGGCGATCATCGTGGCTTACGCGCTGGTGCGCATCGCCGCGGCCGGGTTCGGCGAACTGCGCGACGCGATTTTCGCCGCGGTGCAGATGCGCGCCTCGCGCGTCGTCGCCCGCCAGACCTTTGAACATCTGCATGGCTTGGCGATGCGGTTCCATCTGGACCGGCAGACCGGCGGGCTCTCCAACATCATCCTGCGCGGGACGCTGGGCATCCAGAACGTGCTGCGCATGGCGACGTTCAACATTCTGCCCACCATCATCGAGCTCCTGCTGACCGTCGGCGTGCTCTGGCATCTGTTCAACGCCTGGTACGCGATCATCACCTTTGCCGCGGTTGGCATGTATATGGTGTTCACCTTCACCTTCACCGCCTGGCGCACGAAATTCCGCCGGACCATGAACGAGACCGATAACGAGGCGCAGACCAAGGCGATCGACAGCCTGCTGAATTTCGAAACGGTCAAATATTTCGGGAATGAAGCTCACGAGTCCCGGCGTTATGACGAGAGCCTGGCACGGTTTGAGAAAGCCTCGGTGAAATCCCAGGTGTCCTTGAACATGCTCAACATCGGCCAGGCGACGATCATTTCGCTCGCGCTGGCGGTGATGATGCTGATGGCGGCGCGCGGGGTGGTGCATCACACCATGACGGTCGGCCAGTTCGTGCTGGTGAATACCTATCTCATGCAGCTCTACGTGCCGCTCAACTTCCTGGGCTTCGTCTACCTGCAGGTGAATCAAGGGCTGATCGACATGGAGCAGATGTTTTCGCTGCTGCGCGTCAACCGGGAAGTCACCGATCAGCCGGGCGCGAAAACTCTCGCACCACAGGGGGCGCCGTCGGAAGTGCGCTTCGAGAACGTGCATTTCGGCTACAATCCCGATCGCGAGATCCTCAAAGGGGTCAGCTTCAGCGTGCCGGCTGGGCATAAGGTGGCGATCGTCGGGCCGACCGGCTCGGGCAAATCCACGATCAGCCGGCTGCTGTTCCGTTTCTATGACACGGTGTCGGGCCAGGTCCTGGTGGATGGCGTGGATGTGCACGACTACACGCAGCATTCCCTGCGCGGCGCCATCGGCGTGGTGCCGCAGGATACCGTGCTGTTCAACGACACGATCCTTTACAACATTTCCTACGGCCGCCCCGGGGCGAGTGTGGAAGAGATCGAGCGGGCGGCGCGCTTTGCGCAGATCCACGATTTCATCGTCTCGCTGCCGCAGGGCTACCAGACCAAGGTGGGCGAACGCGGCTTGAAGCTTTCAGGCGGCGAGAAGCAGCGCGTGGCGATCGCCCGCACCATCCTGAAGAACCCGCGAATCCTGATCCTGGACGAGGCGACCAGCGCGCTGGACACCGCCACCGAGCAGGAGATCGGCTCGGCGCTGCGCCGGGTGGCTTTCGACCGTACGACTCTGGTGATCGCGCACCGGCTCTCCACCGTCACCGATGCGGATGAAATCCTGGTGCTGAAGGGCGGCGAGATCGCCGAGCGCGGCAGCCATGCGGCGCTGCTGGAGGCAGGTGGGGTCTATGCCGGCATGTGGGCGGCGCAGGTCGAGCTGGACGAGGCGGCGGATATTGCCGGGGCCGATGCCGTGGCGCTGCTAAAATCCGTCTCCGAGGTCACGGAATAATCTTGCCACGGGTGGTAAGGGCCGGAAGAACAACCAGATAGATAGATAAAGAGGCTTTAGTGGAATCGACTATG
Organism: Acidocella sp.; assembly: GCF_036489515.1. Taxonomy (GTDB): domain Bacteria; phylum Pseudomonadota; class Alphaproteobacteria; order Acetobacterales; family Acetobacteraceae; genus Acidocella. The sequence continues at coordinate 426 of NZ_DASXFO010000065.1, read as the reverse complement.
GAAGACAGACAAGCGCCGCCGGAACGGGACCTGAACCTTGCCGGATCGGTGGTGGACAAGGCGATTGAATATATGATGGGGCAGAATGTCAGCGCGCTGGCGATCGCCTCGGCGTTGCTGGGCGGTGCGATGGGCCTGCTCAGCCGCACGCTCCCGGACGACGTGATCGTGCAGATCCTGAACAACGCGATCGAAAGCGTCGAATCAGGCGAAATGCACGACAAAGCCGGCAAGGATCACGCCGGCGAGGCTTGACCAGCCGGGGCGTTCTGGCCCATAAGGCCTGAAATTTCGGGCTGGCCCCTGCCAGCCCGCTTTGCGTTTATTGCGTCGTTTGAGGATAGAGCTATGGCCCGCCGTTGTGACCTGACCGGAAAGACCGTGCAAGCTGGCAATAATGTCAGCCATGCGAACAACAAGACCCGC
>NZ_DASXFO010000060.1:0-21822 GCF_036489515.1 Acidocella sp. | reverse complement strand
TGCAAGATATTCAGGTGTTGTGCCTGAAAAATCGTTTCCAACTTCAGCAAGAGACTGATAAAATCTAATACGCTGATAAGTGTCGATTACGTTACTATCACCAACAAGCCCTCGCCGGAGTCGGAGCGCGCGCCGATGCGGTTCATGGCGATGGAGAGCGTCTCGTGCGCCTCCGGGCTCAGCGCGCCGAGCGAGATGCCGGGAGCCAGCAGCTTCTTGCGGATCTCGGTGATGCTCTCGACCTCGTCGATCGAAACCGGGGTACGGCCCTGGCTACGAAAATCCAGCAGGTCGCGCAGCGCCACCGGGGGTTGGCGGCGCACCATTTCCGTATAGCGCTTGTACATCTGGAAGCTGTTGGAGGCGACGGCGCTTTGCAGCAGATGGATCGCGTTATTGTCGAAGGCGTGCGTCTCGCCGGTGCGGCGCATCCGGTACATGCCGCCGATTTCCAACGGCACGACGTTGCCGCTCCAGGCCAGCTTGTGCTGCTCCAGCACCTTCTGCGCGATGCCGGGCAGGCCGATGCCGGAGATGCGCGAGGCCATACCGGGGAAGAACTCGCCCACCAGTGTGCGCGACAGGCCGATCGCCTCGAAATTATAGCCGCCGCGATAGGAGGCGATCACGGAGATGCCGAGCTTGCTCATCACCTTGAGCAGGCCCTTATCCACCGCCTTCTTGTAGCGGCCGACACACTCTTTCAGCGAAAGCTTGCCGAACAAGCCGCGCGCATGGCGGTCGGCGATGCTTTCCTGAGCGAGATAGGCGTTGATGGTGGTGGCGCCGACGCCGACCAGCACGGCGAAATAATGGACGTCCATGCATTCCGCGGTGCGCACGTTCAGGCTGGTGAAAGTGCGCAGGGATTGCCGCACCAGATGCGTGTGCACGGCCCCGGTGGCGAGGATCATCGGGATCGGCGCGCGCTCCGGGCTCATCGCCTCGTCGGTCAGGATCACATGCGTGCAGCCGATGCGCACGCCTTCCTCCGCCTCGCGGCGGATGCGCTCGATGGCGCGGCGCAGGCCGCCCTCGCCGTTCGCAACCTTGAAGGTGCAGTCGACGACGCAGGCATTCTTGCCCATCGTGCGGCGCATCGCCTCGAACTCGGCGGTGGACAGAACCGGGCTGTCGAGCTGCAGCAGGTCGCACTGCTCGGAATCCTCGTCCAGCACGTTGCCGAGATTGCCGAGCCGCGTCTTCAGCGACATCACGCGGGTTTCGCGCAGGCTGTCGATGGCGGGATTGGTGACCTGGGAAAAACTCTGGCGGAAGAAGTGGTGCAGGCCGCGATATTTCTCCGACAGCACGGCGAGCGGCGTGTCGTCGCCCATCGAGCCGACCGCCTCGTTCGCATCCTCCACCATCGGATGCAGCAGCAGCTCCAGCTCCTCCAGCGTGTAGCCGACCGCGACCTGACGGCGGCGCAGCGCCTCCGCGTCGAACAGCACCGGCTCCGGCGCGTCGGTCTTCACGATATGGTCGATCACCGTGATGCGCTTCACCCAGGCGCCGAAATCCTGGCGCGCGGCCAGCATGTCCTTCATTTCCTGGTCGTGGTAGAATTTCGCCGCATCGAGATCGACGCCGATGGTCTGGCCCGGGCCGACATGCCCCTTCTCGATGATGTTGTCCTCGTCGAACTTCACCATGCCGGCCTCGGAGCCGACGATCAGCATGTTCTGCGCAGTGACCGAGTAGCGCAGCGGGCGCAGCCCGTTGCGATCCAGGCCGGCGATGACGAAGCGGCCATCGGTGGCGGCGATCGCCGCCGGCCCGTCCCAGGGCTCCATCACCGCATTGCAGTACAAGACCAGGTCCTGATGCGCTTTTGGCATGGTCGCGTCGGCGCCGGTCGAGGGCGGGATCATCAGCGTCTTGGCCATCGGGGCGTCGCGCCCGGCGCGCACCAGCAGCTCGAACACGTTGTCCAAAGTCGCCGTGTCGGAACCGCCCGCCTGCACCACCGGCTTCACGTGGTCCAGAAAATCGTCCAGCCCCTCGGCGGCGAGCCGCGTCTCGTGGCTCTTCATCCAGTTGATGTTGCCGGCGACGGTATTGATCTCGCCATTATGCGCCAGCATGCGAAACGGCTGAGCCAGCCGCCAGGTGGGGAAGGTGTTGGTGGAATAGCGCTGGTGATAAATGGCAAACCGCGAGACGAAGCGCTCGTCCATCAGGTCGGGATAGAAATCCGCCAGGCTCGCCGCCAGGAACATGCCCTTGTAGATGATCGAGCGGCAGGACAGCGAGCACAAATAGAGTTCGGGAATCTGCGCGGCAATCGCCGCTATCTCGATCTTGCGGCGGATGACGTAAAGCTCGCGCTCGAACACGTCCTCGGAAACGCCGCGCGGGTTCCAGATCATGATCTGCTCGATCTCGGGGCGCGTGGCGTTGGCTTTCTCGCCGATGCACTCGAAATGGATCGGCACCTGACGCCAGCCATAGATGCGGTAGCCGAAGCTGAGAATTTCCGCCTCGACGATCTGCCGGCAGCGCTCCTGCGCGGAGAGATCGGTCTTCGGCAGGAACACCATGCCGACCGCGATCGGGCCCTCGCGCAGGCGGTCACCGCCACGGCGCACTTCGGCGGCGAAGAAATCGCGCGGAATTTCGATATGGATGCCGGCACCGTCGCCGGTCTTGCCGTCGGCATCGACCGCGCCGCGATGCCAGACCGCCTTCAGCGCATCGATGCCGGCTTGCACCACGTCGCGGCGCTTCTTGCCGTCGAGGGCGGCCACGAGGCCGACGCCGCACGCATCGTGCTCCTGCGCCGGATTGTAGGTATCTTTAAGAATCTCGGTGTTGCGCGCCCAGGAGGCGAGAAATTCGGAAGCGGTTTCGTGGCTCATAAAAATTACTCCGCGGCCTGGGCCAGGCTCTGCGCCTGAATGAAATCATGGATGGCGGTGGCGGCGTCGCGCCCGTCGCGGATCGCCCAGACGACGAGGGAGGCGCCGCGCACGATGTCGCCGGCGGCGAACACGCCGGGCAGGTTGGACATGAAGGTTTTGGCGTTCACCTTCAGCGTGCCCCAGCCGGTGAGCTTTAAGGCCGGCTCGTTGAAGGCGCCGGGCATATCTTCCGGATCGAAGCCCAGCGCCTTGATGACGAGGTCTGCCTCGACCGTGAAGGAACTGCCGGCGATGGGGTCCACCGACTGGCGGCCCGAGGCGTCCGGCAGGCCAAGATGCATGCGCGTCGCGCGCACGCCGGTGACGGTCGTGTCGCCCAGAAACGCTTCCGGCGCGGCGAGCCAGGTGAACACCACGCCCTCATCCTCGGCGTTCTTCACCTCGCGCAGCGAGCCTGGCATGTTCTGGCGGTCGCGGCGGTACAGGCAGGTGACCGATTTCGCGCCCTGGCGGACCGCGGTGCGCACGCAATCCATCGCCGTGTCGCCGCCGCCGATGACCACCACGTTCTTGCCGGCGGCATTGAGCTTACCCGAATCGAAATCCGGCACCGAATCGCCCAGGGTCTGGCGATTGGAGGTGATAAGGTAGTCCAGCGCGGGAACGATGCCCGGGAGGCCCGCGCCTGGACCAGAAATCTCGCGCGCCTTGTACACGCCGGTCGCGACCAGCACCGCGTCATGTTTTTCGCGCAGCGACGCGAAGGAGATTTTTCCGCCGATATCGGCGTTCAAAACGAATTCGACGCCGCCTTCCTCCAGCCATTTCCAGCGGCGGAGAACAATATCCTTCTCCAACTTGAAGCCGGGGATGCCGTAGATCAGCAGCCCGCCGACCCGGTCGTGCCGGTCATAGACGGTCACTTTATAGCCCTGGCGGCGCAGCGCCTCGGCGGCGGCGAGGCCGGCTGGGCCGGCGCCGATGATGCCCACGCTTTGCGCCTGCTCGACCAGCGCACGGATCGGCTTCACCCAGCCTTTCTCGAAGGCGGTGTCGGTGATGTAGCGTTCCACCGCGCCGATGGTGACGCTCTCAAAGCCCTTCTCGATGACGCAATTGCCCTCGCACAGCCGGTCCTGCGGGCAGATGCGGCCGCAAATCTCGGGAAATGTGTTGGTTGCGGAGGAAACCTCATACGCTTCCTCAAGCCGCCCCTCGGCCGTCAGCTTCAGCCAGTCGGGGATGTTGTTCGAGAGCGGGCAATGGATTGAGCAGAACGGAATGCCGCACTGGCTGCATCGGCTGGCCTGCGCTTCGGCGCCGGTCTGGTCGAAACGCGCATAGATCTCGCCGAAATCAGCCCGGCGCTCCTCGGCTTCGCGTTTATGGGGGGTCTGCTGGGGCAGATGCGTGAATTGCAGCATGCGCTGAGCCATGATTTCGTCCCACCTCGTCGAACAAACGTGTACACTGCGCAACAAAATTGCCGGCAGCGTTGTCGAAACGGCTCTTAACGCAGTTTTCGTGCCGTGGCCAGGGAAAATCCGCTCATAAGACACCTATGGTGCCATACTTTTGTACATTACGCGCGGCGGCCGTAGGGCGCGCGACCGATTCTTTCTATATTATGACAGCTTTATTCACCTACTTGCGCGGCATTGCAAATAACCCGGCACAATCAGGTTCATCGGCGTTGGCACGATCCCAAGCGCTGAGAACCCCAGCGCGCCGGGTGCGACGACGTTGTCGCGCTGCAGCATTTTGATCTGGTCGGTGGTCAGCAATTTGCCCGGCAGGCGTTGCAGAACCTGCGCCTGCAGCCGGGCAACACCCAGCGGCAGGTCCATGATGGCCCGCTTCCGGTCGATAATTTTTAACATATATTCAATCAGTTCCCGGAAAGTCCTGACCTCAGGTCCGCCGAGCTCAAAGGTTTTTCCCGGCGCTTCCGCAGACAGTGCGGCCAGCACCGCATCGGCGACATCGCCAACATAGACCGGCTGGAATTTTGTTTCCCCGCCGACGATGGGAAGCACCGGAAGGCGTGCCGCCATCGCCGCAAACCGGTTGAAAAACTGGTCCTCGGCACCGAACACGATCGAGGGGCGCAGGATCACGGTGCGCGGAAAGGCCGCGCGCACCGCCGCCTCGCCGGCGGCCTTGCTGCGCCCATAAGCGCTGGGGCTCGCCGCATCGGCGCCGATGGCGGAGAGATGCACGACCTGCCGCGCTCCGGAACTGGCGGCGAGCCGGGCGATCTGCCCAGCCCCCTCGGCATGCACGCGGACAAAATCACCCTTGCGGTTTTCGGACAGCAATCCGGTAGCGTTTACCACCAGCTCAGCGCCTTCGGTGGCACGGGCCACCAAAGCCTCGGCGCCCAGCGGCGCATAAAGCGGGACAATCTGCCCGGTGCCGCCCGTCGTCTGCAGAAACAGCGCCCCCGGCACATTGCGAACGGCAACGCGCACCACATAGCCCCGCTCCGCCAAGCGCTGCACGATATAGCGCCCGATAAATCCCGAACCGCCGAACACCGTCGCCACCCTGCGCTCGCCCGACATTTTTTTCTCCCTGCTTCCGCCCGTTTTGTAAGATCGCCGCGGAAATTTTGTAAACCTACGCAAAGAAACGCAAAAAACTGTCCAAGGCACTGTTGACGGAGCAAATTCAGAGGCGTAAAGCCCCGGCCCACGCCGCCCGATACGACGCGGACCGCTCCGGCGGGTCGCAAATCGGGTGACGGGATGAGTAGAGTAACACCTGCCCAGGTGGCGAAATTGGTAGACGCACTAGCTTCAGGTGCTAGCGATCGCAAGGTCATGGAAGTTCGAGTCTTCTCCTGGGCACCATCTACTCTCTCAGGCCGCATGGCCATCTCCCAGTAAGGATAAGCGAAGGGAAGGCTACTTTTTGTGAACAAAAAGTAGCAAAAAAACTTTGCTATGCTGGGGCATGGGCGTTGTCGCCGACACAGCCCATGACCCAGCATAACAAAAGTTTTTGCGGCGCTTTTTTCAAAAAGCGCCACTTTCTTCTCCCTTAGAACATATCATGACTATATGAGGCCGGTATGAGCACGATCCAGTTGCACAAGCACGATCTACCGGCGGACCTGAGCTTCGGCTCCATGGTCGCCGTTGATACCGAGACCATGGGCCTCGACCCGCGCCGCGACCGGCTCTGCCTGGTGCAGCTCTCGGCCGGTGACGGCACCGCGCATCTGGTGCAGATCATCCCGCCTGCGCTCGGCGGCAAGGGCGCGGACTGTCCTAATCTTAAGGCCCTGCTGGCCGATCCGGCCGTGACCAAGCTGTTCCACTTCGCCCGCTTCGACATTGCCGCACTGCTGAATGGGCTCGGCGTGGTCACCAGCCCGGTGATCTGCACGAAAATCGCCTCGAAACTCGTGCGCACCTATACCGACCGCCACGGCCTGAAAGACCTCTGCCGCGACCTGGCAGGTGCTGAAATCTCCAAGCAGCAGCAGACCAGCGACTGGGGCGCCGTCGAGCTGACGCCGGAGCAGATGACCTATGCCGCGTCGGACGTATTGTATCTGCACGCCATCTGGGCGCGGCTGGAAGCGCTGCTGCAGCGCGAGAACCGGCTGGATCTGGCGCAGGCGGCCTATGCCTTCCTGCCGACTCGCGCGCGGCTCGATCTGCTCGGCTATGCGGAGCCTGATTTGTTTCAGCATTAGGCAAGCAAGTGGCCGCTTTTAGAAAAAGCGGCGCAAAAATTTTTGCTCCGCTGGGCCATGGGCTGTGTCGGCGACAACGCCCACGCCCCAAATTAATAAAGTTTTTTTGCTTCTTTTTGTTCACAAAAAGAAGCCTTCCCCTTCCCTCGCCCTGGCAGGTTACACTGGGTTGCCAAGAGCTCAGTTGACCGGGGCGACGGCGCTGTTCATATCCCTGTCATGAGTATCGGCGACAATATGCTGAAGTCCGCCACGGCGGATGAGACAGCGGGCGCACTCGACCTGACCATTGCGCGGGATGTCCTGGCCACAGAAGCGGCGGCCCTGGCCGCGCTTGGCGCCGGGCTTGGCACGGAGTTCTGCGCCGCGGTCGATCTGCTGTTCGCCGTGACCGGCCGTGTGGTCGTCACCGGCATGGGCAAATCCGGCCATGTGGCGCGCAAGATCGCCGCCACCCTCTCCTCCACCGGCACCCCGGCGCTGTTCGTGCACCCGGCTGAAGCCGCGCACGGCGATCTCGGCATGATCATCGCCGGCGACGCGGTGATCGCTTTGTCCAATTCCGGCGAGGCAATGGAACTCGCCGCCATCGTCGCCCATGCCAGCCGCATCGGCCTGCCGCTGATCGGCGTCACCTCGGTGGCGGAGAGCACGCTGGCCACCGCCGCCACTGTGCCGCTGATCCTGCCGCCCGCCCCGGAAGCCGGACCGATCGGCCTGGCGCCGACCACCAGCACCACCATGCAGATGGCCCTGGGCGATGCGCTGGCCGTGGTGCTGCTGGCGAGACGGGGTTTTTCCGCGCGCGATTTCCGTGACATCCATCCCGGCGGCAAGCTTGGCGCGCGGCTGAAGCGCGTGCGCGATCTCATGCATCGCGGCGACGAACTGCCTTTGGTGCGCCCCACCATGACCATGGACAAGGCGCTGATCACCATGACGGCGAAGCGTTTCGGCGCCCTCGGCGTGGTCGATGAAGGCGGGCATCTGCTTGGGATCGTGACCGACGGCGATTTGCGCCGCGCCATGGGGCCGGACCTGCTGGGCCGCACCGTGACCGACATCATGAACCGGGCGCCCAAAACGATCGGCCCCGAGGCGCTCGCCGAAGAGGCCCTGCGGGAAATGAACAGCAGCGCCCGCCCTGTTACTGCCTTATTTGTGGTGGACGACAGGGGCATGGTCCACGGCATCCTGCACATCCACGATCTGCTGCGCGCGGGGCTGGCGTGAGCCAGGTCACCCGCGACCTCATGCTGGACGGGTTGCGGCGACGCAATCCGGCTGCCCTGGCGGCGATCGCCCGCCGCAGCACGGTCGTGACCCTCGGCAAGAAACTCCTCCCCGTGGCAGCTGTGGCGCTGCTGGTGGCGCTCGCTCTGGCTCCCTCCTGGCATTCCGGGTCGGAGAAGGAGCGCGTCACCTATCATGTGCACGGCGCGCAAGCGGACGACGCCTCGCGCATGCAGGGCGCACGCTATCATGGGCTGGACCAGCAGGGGCAGCCTTTCACCGTCACCGCCGGCAACGCGGTCCAGCAGGGGCCCAATGATGTCGCCCTCACCAAGCCGGTCGGGGATATCACCCTGAAATCCGGCGCCTGGCTGGACTTATCATCTGATGCCGGCATGTTTAACCAGAAGTCTCAGATCTTGCACCTCAATGGCAATGTCACGCTGTACCGCAATGACGGCACCACCGTCACCACGACCAAGGCGGACATCAATTTGCAAACCGGCAGCGCGCAAGGCAGCGCGCCCACCGACGTACAGGGGCCGTTCGGCACGTTGCACGCCGATCATGGTTTCGTGCTGGCCAATCGTGGCACCGAGATCACCTTCAACGGTCCGGCCACGCTGACCCTGACGCAGATCAAGTGAAAGCCGCGGCTTTTTTCGGGGGGTTCGCTTTGGCGGCCCTCATGCTGCACCCGGCGCACGCGCAGACGCTCGATCTCAGCGGCAGCCAGCAGAACGGCCCACCGCTGCCGATCCACATCTCCGCAAGCCAGAGCATCCAGTGGCAGCAGCAGGCGCAAATCGTCACCGCCACCGGCGATGCCAAGGCGGTCCGCGGCAATGTCACCGTCACCGCCGACCAGCTGATCGCGCATTACCGCAAAAAGGCCATGCCGCCCGGCGCCAAGCCGGTGCCGACGCCGGCGAGCAACACCGACAGCAGCGACCCGCTGAACCAGGGCGGCAACGAGCTCTATGAGCTGGATGCGATCGGCAATGTGCATATCTACACCGCCACCGATAACGCCTGGGGCGACCGCGCGGTCTACAGCCTCGACGATGCGGTGCTGGTGCTGACCGGCCAGCACCTGAAACTGACCACCCAGCATGACGTGATCACCGCCAAGGACGCGCTCGAATATTATGCGCAGAAACGCATGGCGGTGGCGCGCGGCGATGCGCTGATCGTCGCCGATGACGGCCGCTCGATCGCCGCCGACACGCTGATCGGCTATCTGGCGCCCCCAACAGCCAACGGGCAGAAGCCCGCCCCCACCACCGCGACGAGCCAGAATACCGACCCGCTGGACCAGGCCGGGCAGCTGCAAAAGGTGGACGCGATCGGCCATGTCGTGGTCCGCACCACCACCGACACCGCGACCGGCGATCGAGGGGTCTATCTGCCGCCCACCGGCCTGGCGCGGCTGGGTGGTGACGTGCATATCATCCATGGCCCCAACGAACTGACTGGGAACGACGCCCTCGTGAACATGAAAACCGGCGTCGCCACGCTGCTCGCTGCCCCTGGCCGTCAGGTGGCCGGGACCATTCTGCCGAATCAAGCCAATTCCGTCCCCGGCGCGGCGCCGGCCTCGGCGAAGAAATGAGCGCTTTCAGGGTCATCGAAGGCCAGGGCGGGCTGGTCGCCACCGGGCTTGGCAAGCACTATAAAAAACGCCCGGTCGTGCGCAACGTCTCGCTCTCGGTGAAACGCGGCGAAGCCGTCGGGCTGCTGGGTCCGAACGGCGCGGGCAAGACCACGACCTTTTACATGATCGTCGGGCTGATCGCCCCGGACAGCGGTGGCATCGTTCTGGACGGTGCGGAAATTTCCTCGCTGCCGATGTATCGCCGTGCGCGTCTGGGCATCGGCTACCTGCCGCAGGAGGCGAGCGTGTTCCGCGGCCTCAATGTCGAGCAGAATATCATGGCGGCGCTCGACGTGGTCGAGACCGACCGCGACAAGCGCGAGGCCCTGCTCACCGCCTTGCTGGCGGAATTCAGCATCACCCATCTGCGCCGCACGCCCGCTCTGGCCCTGTCCGGCGGCGAGCGCCGGCGTGTGGAAATCGCCCGCGCTTTGGCCACCGCCCCCAATTACATCCTGCTCGACGAGCCGCTGGCCGGCATCGACCCGATCGCCGTGGGCGAAATCCGCGATCTCGTGTCGCACCTGAAGCATCGCGGCCTCGGCGTGCTGATCACCGACCATAACGTCCGGGAAACGCTGGAGATCATCGACCGGGCCTACATTCTCTACGATGGCCAGGTGCTGATGGAGGGCGTGCCGGAGGCGGTGGTGGCGCATGAGGATGTGCGCCGCGTCTATCTCGGCGAGAAGTTCAGCATGTAGCTTTTCGGCTACATAACGTCTCGTTCCGGTTGCCATGCAGATTTCGGGCCAAAAAATAGTGGACAGGAAGCAGGTTTGATTTAACCTGTTGGCATGCGTTTTGCTCCTCGTCTCGACCTGCGGCAGTCGCAGTCTCTGGTGATGACGCCGCAGCTGCGCCAGGCCATCCAGCTGCTGCAATATTCCAACCTCGAAGCCAGCCAGTTCGTCGAGGACGAGCTCCTGAAAAACCCGCTGCTCGAACGCGCCGACGCTGTGGACACGGTGACTCCGGTGGAAGCCGCCCCGCCCGCCCCGACGCCGGAGGCGATCGATGCCGCCAGCTTCGCCGGGTCCGGGCTGATGCCCGACGCGGCCAACGCGCCGCTCGATATCGACGTCTCCAACACCTACGACGCCGGCACCGGCTCCGACGGCTATGGCGGCGCGGGCAGCATGAATGAGGACGAGGACTGGAACGGCATCGAGGCGATCGGCGACACCAAGCCGAACCTGCGCGAGCATCTGGAGCAGCAGGCCCGCCTCGCCTTCACCAAGCCGCTCGACCGTATCATCGCCACGGCGCTGATCGCCGCCCTCGACCCGGCCGGCCGCCTCGCCGAACCGCCAGAGAAGCTGGCCTCGATGCTGGGGCTGGAACTCGAACGCCTCGAGGTCGTGCGGCAAAAAATGCTGCGCTTCGACCCGACCGGGATGTTCGCCCGCGACCTGGTGGAATGCCTGGCCGTGCAGCTCGCCGAACGCGACCGGCTCGACCCCGCGATGCAGGCGCTGCTGGACAATCTCGACCGGCTGGCCCGGCGCGACATGCGCGGGCTGATGGCTATCTGCGGCGTGGATGCCGCCGATCTGGCGGACATGGCCGCGGAATTGCGCCGGCTCAACCCCAAGCCGGGCGCACAGTTCGAGCATGAACCACTGCGCCCGCTGATCCCCGACGTGCTGATGCGGCCGATGCCGGTGAAATCGGTGGAGCAGAGCGACTGGCTGCTGGAAATCAACCCGGAAACCGTGCCGCGCCTGCTGATCCGCCGGGGGTTTCATGCCCGCCTCGCGGCCTCCGCCTCGCGCGAGACGAAAAGTTTTCTGTCCGAACAGTTGCAGGGCGCGACCTGGCTGGTGAAAGCCCTGGAATCCCGCGCCCATACGATCCTGCGCGTCTCCGCCGAAATCGTCCGCCGCCAGGACGGCTTCTTCCGCCACGGCATCTCGCATCTGCGCCCCCTCACCTTGCGCGACATCGCCGCCGAGCTAGGCCTGCATGAGAGCACAATCAGCCGCGTCACCTCGAACAAGTCGATCGCCACGCCGCGCGGCATTTTCGAGCTGAAATTCTTTTTCACCACGGCCCTGGCCGGCGCCAACGGCGAGACGCACAGCGCGGAGATGGTTCGCCACCGGGTGCAGAGCCTGATCGCCGGCGAAAGTCCCAGGCACGTCCTCTCAGATGATGCCATCGCAGCTCTATTACAAAAAGAAGGCATAGACATCGCCCGTCGGACCGTGGCCAAATATCGGGAAGCGTTGCGAATACCGGGCTCGGCGCAACGCAAGCGGGAAAAAATGCCCGCCTGAGGCGCGCTTTGAAGGCGTCTTGGATTACGAGCCCAGAAGTTCGGGAGATGACCAATGCAACTGACGGTCTCTGGCAAGCAAATCGAACTCTCTGACGCGTTGCGCGTCCATGTGGCGCGGCACCTCGACGTCATTACCGCCAAATATTTCGACCATGCCCTGGAAGCGCAGGTCACTTTCAGCAAGGCGCGCAGCTTTTTCACGTGCGACATCAACGTCCATGCCGGCCGCGGCATTACCGTGCGCGGCGAAGGTGAGGCCGGCGACGCACATGCCGCCTTCGACGACGCGGCGGAGCATATTGCCACCCGCCTGCGCCGCTATCGCCGCCGTGTTTCGGCGCATGCCCGCGATGCCAATCATCGCGCCAAGCCGCAGGCCGGCCGCCAATATGTGCTTGCCCAGGAGACCACCGTCCCTGAACCCGAAATCCTGATTGAGGTCGAGGTCGACGCGCTGCACCCGACCATCGTCGCGGAATCCACCACCGAGATCGAGACGCTCTCGGTGCGCGACGCGGTAATGCGCATGGATCTGGCCTATCAGCCGGTCATGATGTTCCGCAATTGCAAAACCGGCCAGCTGAACGTCGTCTACCGCCGGTCCGACGGACATGTCGGCTGGATCGATCCTGGTGAGGAAATATCGTAAGGAAGTAGCCGCTTTTTAAAAAAGCGGCGCAAAAATTTTTGCTATGCCGGGCCATGGGCGTTGTCGCCGACAACGCCCATGGCCCAAATTAACAAAGTTTTTTTACTACTTTTTGTTCACAAAAAGTAGTCTTTCTTCCCTTAAACATAAGGCGGCGCGGTATAGCCGGCGGGCGACAGGGTGAAAATCTCGCAGCCGCTCTCGGTGACGCCCAGCATGTGCTCGAATTGCGCGGAGAGCGAGCGGTCACGCGTCACGGCTGTCCAGCCATCGTCGAGGATCTTCACGTCCGGCCGTCCGGCATTGACCATCGGCTCGATGGTGAAGAACATGCCCGGCTTGAACACCGGCCCCTCGCCGCGCTTGCCGAAATGCAGCACGTTCGGCGGTTCGTGGAAATGCTGGCCGATGCCATGACCGCAAAAATCCCGCACCACCGAAAAACGCTGGGCCTCGACATAGTTCTGGATGACGTAGCCGACATCGCCGAACGTGTTGCCCGGCTTCACCATGGCGATGCCGCGCATCAGCGATTCATACGTGACGTCCATCAGTCGCTTCGCCCTGGTGTTGGGCTGACCCGCCACATACATGCGGCTGGTGTCGCCGTACCAGCCGTCCAGGATCACGGTCACGTCGATGTTGAGAATGTCGCCTTCCTGCAGCTTCTTGTCCCCGGGAATGCCGTGGCAAACGACATGGTTGATCGAGATACAGGTCGATTTCGGGAAGCCGCGATAGTTCAGCGGCGCCGGCACCGCGCCTCGCGCCGTGATGAATTCATGACAGAGCGTGTTCAGCGTTTCGGTGGCGACGCCCGGCGCCACATGCGGGCCGATCATGTCCAGCGTTTCCGCGGCCAGCCGTCCGGCGGCGCGCATCGGCGCGAACTCCCCCGGCTTGTGAATTGTGATCCGCCGAGCTTCGGCGCCGCCATCCATCATCTGCTACTCTCAATCTGGGGCGCTCCCCGTGTGCCGGGCGCCAGGTGCCTCTTGAAGATTAGATGCAGATGCCTCTTGCCAAAGCAAGATACAAGCGGGGTTCGCCCGGAATTACCAGCGGGTCGGCTGTATTGACCGCACCGCATGGGCCTCGTTTAATGCCCGTCTCATGCCGTGCAGGCGGGGGTTGATAACGTCCATAACCTCGTTTGCTGATCCGCGCGGCACCACAGCACCTGCCTTTCTGCCTCATGACAAGTCCAGCACAAGGAACCTTGAGATGACGAAATTTGGTGTCGCGCAGCCGGTACGCCGTGTCGAAGACGCACGCCTGCTTCTGGGCCATGGACGCTATACAGATGATATCGCACCGGCGGACGCGCTGTTCGGTTTCGTGCTGCGCAGCCCATATGCGGCGGCGAAGCTGCTCTCCGTCGATACCGCAGCCGCGCTGGAGCTGCCCGGGGTGAAGGCGGTTTACACCGCGGCTGATCTCGCCGCCGACCAGATCGGCGGCCTGCCTTGCGTGGTGCCGCTCGAGAACCGCGACGGCAGCTCCCGGGCCGAGCCGCCGCATCCGGTGCTGGCGGCGGGATTTGTCCGCCATGTCGGCGATCCGGTCGCCTTCATCGTCGCCACCAGCGCGCAGGCGGCGCGGGACGCCGCCGAGGCGGTGCTGGTCGATTATGACGGCCTGCGCTCGGTCACGGACATGCAGGCGGCCATCGAACCGGGCGCGCCGCTGGTCTGGCCCGAATCCGCAAACAACATCGCCTTCGACTGGCATACCGGCGACAAGGAGAAGACCGACGCGCTGTTCGCCGGTGCTGCGCATGTCACCCGGCTCACTTTGGTGAACAACCGCATCATCGTGAACTCGATGGAAGCGCGGACCGCTTTCGCCACATACGAAGACGGGCGCTGGACGCTCACCACCACCAGCCAGGGCGGCTGGAGCCTCAAAGAGATGCTGGCGGCCCATGTATTCAAGGAACCGGAAGACAAATTCCGCATCGTCACCCCGGATGTCGGCGGGGGCTTCGGGATGAAGCTGTTCCTCTACGCCGAACATGTGCTGGTCTGCTACGCGGCGCGCAAGCTCGGCGCCCCGGTGCGCTGGACCTCCGATCGCGGTGAGGCGTTTCTCTCCGACACGCACGGCCGCGACCAGATTTCTCAAGGCGAGCTGGCGCTCGATGCCGAGGGCAAATTTTTAGGAATGCGCATCCGCACCTTGGCCGGCATGGGCGCCTATTTCTCCAACTACGCGCCCATGATCCCGACCCTCGCCGGCTCGAAAGTGCTCGCCAGCGTCTATGATTTCCAGGCGATCTACGTGAACGTGCTGGGCATTTTCACCCATACCGTGCCGGTGGACGCGTATCGCGGCGCCGGACGGCCGGAGAGCAATTACCTGGTCGAGCGGCTGATCGACGCGGCGGCGAACGAGGTGGGCATCGACCGCGCGAGCTTGCGCCGGCGCAACATGGTTCCCGCCTCCGCCATGCCGTACGTCTCGGCGATGGGCCAGAAATACGATTCCGGCGATTTCACCAGGGTGCTCGACGCCGCACTCGACGCCGCCGACTGGAATGGGTTTCCGGCCCGGCAGCAGGCCGCGGTGGCGGCGGGCGCGCGGCGCGGTATCGGGCTTGCCTATTATCTGGAGGCGACCGGCGGCTCTGAGTCCGAACGCGCGGAAATCCGTTTCGCGGCGGATGGCTATGTCGATGTCTATGTCGGCACGCAATCATCCGGCCAGGGGCATGAAACCGCCTATGTGCAGCTCACCGCCGCCCAGCTCGGCGTGGATGGCGCGAAAATCCGCATCCACCAGGGCGATACCGACACCATCCCGACGGGCGGCGGCACCGGCGGCGCGCGCAGCCTGTATTCCGAGGGCCAGGCGCTGCGCGTCACCGGCATGTCGGTCATCGAGAAAGGGCGGCGGCAGGCCGGCGAATATCTGGAGGCGGCGGAAGCGGACATCGTCTTCGCGGAGGGCAGGTTCAGCGTCGCCGGCACCGACCGGGCGGTGGATATAATCACCCTGGCGGCGCAAAAACCGGGCGCGCTGGATGCCGCCGAGATCGCGGCGATCAACGCGCACACCTTCCCCAATGGCTGCCATATCGCCGAGGTGGAAGTGGACCCGGAAACCGGGGTCGCCCGCGTCGTCGGCTATGTGGTGATGGACGATGTCGGCAAGGCCGTGAATCCGATGATCGTGCGCGGCCAAGTGCATGGTGGCGTCGTTCAGGGCGTGGGCCAGGCCATCTATGAGCGGGTGGCTTACGATGCCGAGAGCGGCCAGCTCGTCTCCGGCAGCCTGATGGACTACGCCCTGCCGCGCGCCGACGATGTGCCGGACATCAAGGTGGACTTCATCGAAATCCCCTGCGCGTCCAACCCGCTCGGCGTGAAGGGCGCGGGCGAGGCCGGCGCCGTCGGCAGCCCGCCGGCGGTGGTCAACGCCATCATCGACGCGCTGAAGCAGGACGGGGTGACGGCGGTGGATATGCCGGCAACCCCGGAGAGCCTGTGGGCTGCCATCAACAAGGCGAGAGCGGCTTGATCGATTGAATAATTCTAACATAGAATATACTTTAACTATTCAACTTTTGTAAAAAATTACAAAAAAACCATGCGAGTGCAGGGCAGATATCCAGCCCTGCCCTAGCACGCATGATCAACATCATCTAACGATCGATTACAGATGTCTTAGGTTCGCGCCCGAGTCATCCGCTTGATCAATGCAAAACTGATGTTGGAGATGACTTTGGATTACGTTTCCCCCCTCGAACTGACGAGCAGCATGCTCGAAAGCGGCGCAAAGAAAGCTAAGCTTAGCGTCTCCGATCTGCTGATCCGCGGCATACTTGCCGGCGCCTTCCTTGGCATGGCCGCCACCCTCTCCGATGCCGCCACGGTGGCCACCGGCGATGCGCTGGTGGGAGCCATCATGTTCTCGTTCGGCTTCGTCATCATTGCCCTGCTGAACCTTGAACTCTTCACCGGCGCCTGCGTCATGCTGCCCTTCGCCGCCTTCGGCGGCCGCGCCACCACCGGCCAGGTGCTGCGCAACTGGGTGTACGTGTATATCGGCAACCTGATCGGCTCGCTGATCTATGCCTTCCTCTATGCCGCCACCAGCACGAAATTTTTCACCGATGCGCCGGACCCGATCGGCGCCAAGATGGTCGCTGTCGGCGTGGCCAAGGTGATGCCCTATATGCATGCCGGCGTCGCTGGCTGGTGGACCGCTCTGCTGAAGGGCGTGCTCTGCAACTGGCTGGTGGCACTCGCCTCCGTGTTCGCGCTGATCTCCCGCTCCACCATCGGCAAGATCGTCGCCGCCTGGCTGCCGATCACGGCCTTCGTGGCCCTGGGCTTCGAGCACTCCGTGGCGAACATGTTCGACATCCCGGGCGCCATGATGCTGGGCGCCCCGATCAGCATCAGCCAGTGGCTGGTCTGGAACGAAATCCCGGTCACCATCGGCAACATCATCGGCGGCATGATCTTCACCGGCCTAGCGCTGTATGTGACCTACAAGCCGACCCAGTCCGCCGCTGCCCCGGCCGGCATGGCTGTCGCCGCTGAATAAGAATAACGTCCAAGACTAAAGAACTGAAAAGGCCGGAGCGGTGACGCTCCGGTTTTTTTATACATTAGAAAACAGCCGCTTTTTGAAAAAAGCGGCGCAAAAACTTTTGTTATGCTGGGCCATGGGCTGTGTCTGCGACAACGCCCATGGCCCAGCATAACAAAGTTTTTTTGCTACTTTTTGTTCACAAAAAGTAGTCTTTCCTTTCCTACGACAAACGCCCGTTCAAAAACCCCAGAGCGGGCAGCGGCTTCCAACGGCGCGGCAGGTCGGTGCGGCGGATCGGCCGGATCGCATAGCGGGGATAAGGCTGGGCGGTGCGCTCGAGAAACCCTGCATAGGCGCGCACCTGCGCCTCCCGCCAGGCCTGATCGGCAAGGGCGGCGGTGCGGCTGGGGTAAATCTCGGCGATGCGGATGACCCGGTCGATGATCGCGACCACCGCCCAGAGCGAGTCTTCACTGCCCCGGCGCTTCTCAGCAGAAAACTCGACCATCCACTCCCCTTGCTCCGGGTGCCGCTTGGTTTACCAATGCCCTCAACATAAAGGACATCGAAAATGGATCAAGCAGTTCAGGTCTGGCGCGAAGGGCGCGCCGGGCGCATCCGGCTGCACCGGCCGAAGGCTTTCAATGCGCTGACCCTGGCCATGCTCCAGACCATCCACGCGGCGGTGGACGCGTTGTCCGCCGATGCTGACGTGCATTTTCTGCTGGTCGACGCGCCGGAGCGCGGGTTTTGCGCCGGCGGCGACGTCCGCTCCATCCGCGAGGGCGCGATGGCGGGCGACCGCGACGCCGCAGCAGTATTTTTTTCCACCGAATATGCGCTGAACCAGGCGATTGCCGACTGCCGGAAGCCTTTTGTGACGCTGGTCGACGGCGTGTGCATGGGCGGCGGCATCGGCATTTCCGTGCATGGAAGCCATCGCATCGCCACCGAGCGGGCGATGTTCGCCATGCCGGAGACGGCGATCGGGCTGTTCCCCGATGTCGGCACCAGTTTTCTGCTCCCCCGCCTGCCCGGCGCCCTGGGAATGTATATGGGTCTGACCGGCGCGCGCATGGTCGGCGCCGATGCCGTGCATGCCGGCCTCGCCACGCATTTCGTGCAGAGTGAAAATTTGCCGGCGCTGGCGGCGGCGCTGGTGCAGGATGGCGTGGCGGTGATCGCTGCCCTGGCCGAGCCCCTGCCCGCTTTCTCACTGGCTGCGGCGCGTCCGGTCATCGACACGGCGTTCAGCGCCCCGTCGGTCCCGGAAATCGTGGCGCGGCTGGAGCAGGGTCACACAAATTTCGCGCAGGAAACGCTGCGCGCGCTGCACCAGAATTCCCCCAGCGCCGTGCATTGGACTTTTGCCCTGCTGCGCGCCGGGGCGCATCGCGACTTGGCGCAGGCCCTGGCGGCAGAGCTGGCGCTGGCGCAACGCGTGGCCTACCTGCCGGAGTTTGCCGAGGGCGTGCGCGCTGTCCTGGTGGACAAGGACCGCACGCCAAACTGGCAACCGGCGCGCCTGGAGGATGTGGACCCGGCCGCGATCAGCGCGCTTTTCGCCGATACGCCTCAATAGCCAGGTACAGCAGCACCTTCGGGTCCGCGACCAGGTAGCGCCCGGCCAGACGCCATGGCTCCCGGATCAGCCGGTAAAACCATTCCAGCCCGCGTCTGCGCATCCAGAGCGGCGCGCGGCGCATGTTGCCGGCGCAATAATCGAGCGCGCCGCCGATGCACAGCCCGGTGCCGGTAGCGTCCCGCCGCGTGGCGATGGCATAGGCCAGCAGCTCCTGCATCGGCGAGCCGACCGCGAAGAAGATGAAATCCGCCTCATTGCCGCGGATGAAATCGCGTGCCCGGCGGAAGGCCGGCAGATCGTGCAGCAGGCCCATCGGCGGCTGATGATGCAAAAACCGGATGCGCGGATAACGTTCCTGCAGCGCACGGACATCTTGAGCCGTCATGCCGAGCACGGCGATGCGCCGACCGTCTAGCCGCGACAGCAGCGCCGCGGTGAGGTCGGCGCCGGTGACGACCGGCGGCCGCCGCAGCCCCAGCCGGTCCGCGCACAGGCCGATCAGCTGCGAATCCAACAGGCAGAACATCGCGCCGCGATAGGCGGCCTTGAGACTCGGCATGCGCGACATCCGCTCGATATGGTCGGCGTTCGGCGTCACCACATAGGCGAAGCGCGCATGTCGCGGCCGCGCCAGAAGAACTTCCAAGACCTCCTCGAGGCCGCGATTCTCGAAATTGACCTCGAGCAGCCGGATGGTGGCGGGTGTCAGTGTGTCCATGTCGCCCCGATCGTCACCACATGCTCATTCGCCGCGCGCAGGAAATTGGCCTGACGGTCGTTGAATGCGTAGACGGCGTTCAGCGCCAGGATGGCGTTGAGCTGCCATGACCATGCCACGGCCGTGCGAAAGACCGTCTCCTGGTCCGGGCTTTGGATATAGTCGGCATGATCGGCCTCGGCGGAAACTTGCACGGTGGTCTCTTCCGTGATGCTGCGGCGGAGCGAAAACTTGGCCTGGGTGAGTGTGTAGGGCACGGCGCTGATCTCGTCCGGATCGTCGATTTCGCGCGCTAAAGTGAGCCGCACATGGTCGAGCATGTCGGGGAGCCAGTCGAACCCGGCCTCGAGCACCGGCGCCACCAGTTTGCTCCCCTGGCGCGGCCGGCGCTGCGCGAACCCGGCGAGCGCGCTGAACGTCCACAGACCGTCGGCGGTATCGACCAGACCGGCGAGCAGCGCCTCGGTGTCGGCGTTAAAAGCCTGGTCGCGGTACAGCGATTGCGTCGCCTGCAGCCGCAGCACCAGGCTCAGCGGGCTGCCCGGCAGATAAGCGAGGGTCGCGCGTTCACGGTCGTCGCGCCGGTTCTGCACGGCCTGGTCAGGGAAACGAAAATCACTGACGGACATTTCCGGTGTCAGGCTGAACTGCCCCAGCGTGATCGCATCGCTGACGCGCAGATCCGTCAGCGTGAAGGGAACCGGCGTGGTGATGTCGATCGTACCGATATCGAACCCAGTCTCCTGCGCGTTCAAAACCCCGCCGCTGAGCGTGATTGTTTCACGCGGCAGCACGGCGCGCTCCCCGAAAGCCAGTGTCGAGCCGGAGATGTTCTGCGCCTGGTCCTGCGGGTAGCGCGTCCACGTACCGGCGGCGAAAGCGCCAAACCCCAGCAGCGGATCCGTCACCAGCACTTGCGGCGCCACGGTGAACAGGCTGGAACCCGCCGCACCGTTCGGCGCCGAATCATAGCCGCCCGCCACCGCCACAGACGGCGCCACCGACACCAATCCGAACCGCCACGGCAACGGCGTGAACTGCGGGTCCGGGTGAGGCGCCGTCACGCTGAATTCATCGCCATAGCCGGGAATGCCGTCAGGCAGCACGGCGTCCAGCATCTGTCCGCGCGCGGCACTCACCGCGCAGAGCAAAAGCACCGACGCCAGCGCAAGGCTGTAGTGACGCATGCTGCCGTTTAGCATTTTTATTTTGTTACCAAAACATATAATAGAGGAAAGTAGCCGCTTTTTAAAAAAAACGGCGCAAAAATTTTTGGTCCGCTGGGCCATGGGCGTTGTCAGCGACAACGCCCATGGCCCAGATTCATAAAGTTTTTTTGCTACTTTTTGTTCACAAAAAGTAGCCTTTCCATCGCTCTAGGACCGCAAATTGCCCCGGCGCCACGACATCGATATCGCCAAAGGTTTCACCATTCTGCTCGTCGTATTCGGGCACCTCGTGGCCAGCGTCGACCCCGTCGGCGTGGGCTGGTACGAGCCGCTGCGCCGCGCCGTCTATGCCTTCCATATGCCGTTCTTCCTGTATCTCAACGGCCTGGTGGCGGTGCTCTCCGGCATGATGTTGATGCCGCGCGCGGCCTGGCCCGGAATTGCCGCGGCGCGGGCACGCCGCCTGCTGCTGCCCTTTTTCGCGCTCGGCCTGCTCATCGTCGCAGCCAAGATTTTAGCGGCCAGGTTCCTCACGGTGGATCATGCACCGCGCGCATGGTGGCCTGGGGTGTCCGATCTGTTCTGGCATACGGCGGCCAGCCCGGCGGTGTCGATCTGGTACCTGTTCGTGCTGTTCACGGTCAGCCTCGGCGCGATGTTCTGGCTCCGCGGCGCGCCACGGCGCTACCCGGCCTTGCTGGTCTGCTGCGCGCTGCTCTACGTCGTCCCTTGGCCCGCTTACGCCTATCTCGACCGCATCGGCACCTATGCCGTGTTTTTTGTGGCCGGCGCGGGCGCCGGGTTTCTGGGGTCCGGCTGGGATCGTTTCATCGACCGGTCCTGGAAGCTGCTCCTCGGGATGTTGCTCGCCGCTCTGCTCGCCATCATCGTCTATGGCGCCGGCTGGCCGGAAAAATATCTGCTCCTGCCTGTGGGCATGCTCGCAATGCCCGCTCTTCACGGTTCCTTAAGATCCTTGACCCCATCATCGCCCAATCTTCTTTTGTCCGGTCTCCTCCTCCTCGGGCGGTACAGTTTCATGATCTATCTGTTCAACACAATGTGCATCGGGCTGACGAAAGCGCTGCTGCTGCTGGTCTGCTCGTGGGACGGCGCGCATTTCCTGCCCTTCGCTGTGGCTCTGATGGTTTCCGGCACGCTCGGCCCGATCGCCCTGAAAACTTGGGCGTTCCGCCGCGTCCCCACCCTGGACCGGCTGACGGACTGACATCGCCATGGCACGGGACCGGACGATCGCACGGGGCGGCGAGACAACCAGCTTCCTGGCCCGAAGTAACGAACGGCCCATTTTTCCTACATAAGGGGACAAACCGGGAACGGTGAATCGGCCATGTCGAGGCATTTCAAGGGTTTTTTGGGATTTTATATGATCGGCGCCGGTTCGTTGCGACAACGGAAAACATCTG
>NZ_DASXFO010000005.1:0-68902 GCF_036489515.1 Acidocella sp. | reverse complement strand
GCGCAGTCCCGAGGCATCCAACTCCATCCGCGTAATTGAAACGGCCATGCCACCCCCCGAACCGATGAGAGAGGAGCGAATCACATCATGCGGATATTGGGAATCCCACACGAGTCAAAAACTGCCGCCGTTGGTATTAGGAGGAAACGATCTCCTCGCGAATGCCCTGAGGTACGTTGTGTGGCCGTGTGCGGGGAATGAAGCTCAGGATCAGCAGGGTACAGAAGAGTTCAAAACCGGCCACGGCATAAAGCCCGGTGGCGGTCGTGCCGGTGACATCCCTCAGCCAGCCGACCAGGTAGGGGCCGACGAAGCCGGAGAGATTGCCGAAGGAGTTGATCAGCGCGATGCCGCCGGCGGCGGCGCTGCCGGAGAGTATCATGGTTGGCATCTGCCAGAACGGCGCGAAGGCGCTGAGGACGCCAGCGACTGCGAGGATCAGCGCGAGGAAGGAGAGCACCGGGTGGGACGCCAGCACGCCGATCAGCACCAGGCCGGCGGCGGCGGCGAGAGTCGCGAGGCCGCAATGGTAGCGGCGTTCGAGATGGCGGTCCGAGTGGCGGCCCACCAGGATCGTGACGATGACGCCGACGGTGTAGGGCAGTGCCGCGAGGAGGCCGATGGTGAAGTCGCTGTGAACGCCCATGCCCTTGATGATGGTCGGCGACCAGAAGCCGAGCGTCGGGTTGGCACTGACCAGGCAGAAATAGATCAGAGCCAGAAGCCAGATCTGCGGCGTTTTTACCGCGTCGAGGAATTTGTGCTTGCGCGCGCTGACGGGGCTGACGTCCTTTTGCAGGTCCGTCATGACCGCGCGCTTTTCCGCCTCCGTCAGCCAACGCGCCTGCTCAGGCTTGTCATCGAGATAGAACAGGGTGAAGATGCCGAGCATAATCGAGGGCAGACCTTCGAGAATGAACAGCCATTGCCAGTTGGTGTGGCCGGCGACCCCGCCCATGTGACCCATGATCCAGCCGCCGACGGGCCCGCCGAGGATTCCGGCGATCGGCACGGAGGTCATGAAAAAGCCCACCATCTGAGCGCGCCGCCGCTGCGGGAACCAGTAGGTGAGGAACAGGATGACGCCGGGATAGAGCCCGGCCTCGAAGCCGCCGAGCAGGAAGCGCAGGATGTAGAAGGCGAGCGCCGATTTCACGAACATCGTCGCCATCGTGGTGATGCCCCACAGGATGGTGATGCGGGCCATGGTTTTGCGGGCGCCGATCCGTTCGAGCAGCAGGTTGCTGGGCACTTCAAAAATCAGATAGCCGATGAAGAAGATGCCGGCGCCGAAGCCGAAGGCTGCATTGCTCAAAGCGAGATCGTGCTGCATTTGCAATTTCGCAAAGCCGATATTCACGCGATCGAGCCAAGCGGAGACGAAGAGCAAGGTGAGCAGCGGCACGATGCGGCGGCCGATCTTCGGATAGACGTCGTCCGCGGTGACGGGCAGGGGGGTGCTGTTCATCATTGTGCCGCCATGATCTTTTCGATGATGGCAGTGGAGCCGATGATGTCGGGGTATTTCTCGCCGGCATCGACACGGGCCAGCGTCTGCTTCTCGGCGTTCTGCATGCCGATGGCGCGCGTCGCGGCGGCTTCGATCTCGGCGGGCGGCAGCACCAGAATACCGTTCTCGTCGGCGAAGACCGCATCGCCCGGGGCGACGGCGACACCGCCACAGGAGACCGGCACGCAGAAGCCGCCGCCGAAACCGAGGAGCTTCACCGTGACCGGGGAGAGGCCGCGCGACCAAACAGGCACGCCGTATTGGCGCAGCTCGCCGATATCGGTGACCATGCCGTCAACGACGATGCCGGCGACGCCGGCCTTGCGGGCGGCGTAGGCGACGGCGCCGCCGAGGCTCGCATGCTTCATGTCGCCACAGCGGTCGATCACCAGAATGTCGCCCGGGCGAGCCTGGCCGATCGCATAATGGATCACCGTGGCGTCCGGGCCGGGTGCTTGCACAGTGACGGCCGTGCCGGCGATGCGGACATCCGGGAACCAGGCGCGGATGCCAGAATCCATGAAGCCAACATGGCGGAAATGGCCGATGGTGGCAGGTTCCGCCTTGCGGAGCAGCTCCAGCAAATGGGCGTCGATGGGGGCGGGGAGCTGGTTTAGGACATACATGAGCGGACTCCTGAGGAAACGGGCAAGCGGCTTATCGAGGATCGAATGAGCAATGTCCGTGCCAAGTTATTTTTCGGCCGATTTATGATGCAAAACAACAGAGCGTAGATTGGCGCGCTCAGTGTTTGTTCATATATTGGTTACATTATGGACAAAACACGCAATTCTGTGTCAGGTTATTCTGACGTGTCGTTATCAACGCTACCATTGCGCTGGGGTGTTGTTGGTCTGGGTGGATTCGTACGATCGCAGATCGCGCCCGCGATGCGCCGCGCCGGCGCCATCATCACCGCTTGTGCGACCCGCGATCTCGAGGACGCGCGCCGGTTCGCGGCGGACTTCGCTGTGCCGCGTGCCCATGAGACAGTGGAGGCGCTGGCCGACGATCCGGAGGTTGACGCCGTCTTTGTCGCCACGCCAAACGGCGAGCATCGCCGGGCCGTGATCGCGGCGGCGCGCGCCGGCAAGCATGTGTTGTGCGAGAAGCCGCTGGCGCTTTCACTGGAAGACGCGGCGGCGATGCAGCAAGCCTGCGAAGCGGCGGGCGTGCTGCTGCGGATGGGGCTGCAGTTCCGGCTTGAGGAGGCGCTTCTGCACATCCGTGCAGTGATCGCCACGGGGGAGATCGGCAACCCGCTGATGCTCGATATCGAGCGGAACTCGGGGCTCGACCAGCCGGGGGCGTGGCGGCGCGAGCGTGCCAAAGGCGGCAGCATTCTCTACGACACTGGCGTGCACCTGCTTGACCTCGTGGCCTGGCTGCTAGGCGATGAGTGGCGCAGCCTGTATGCGCTAGGCCACCGGGGGCGAGCGGATGATAGCGAGGATTCGCTTAGCATTCTCGGGCGTATGGCGCAGGGCTGCCAAAGTGTCATCCGAATCAGCCGGGAAGCGCCATTCGGCAATAACGCGCTGACCATCATGGGCACCAAGGGGCTGATCCGTACCGGGCCGTTGCGCCTTGCGGCAGAGCATGTGGTGACCGTGACCACGGCAGCGGGCGGGACAGAGCGGCGTTTCGCGCCAACCGATCTTTATGGTCGCGAGATCGCGGCGTTCTCAGCGGAAGTGCGGTCTCGCTCAGCCGTCTTGCCGACAGGCGAGGACGGCGTGCGGCTGGTCGGAATGGCTCTTGCGGTGCTGCGCTCGCTCGATGCCGGTGAGGCGGTGGCTTTGCTATGAAGAGAAAGGCTACTTTTTGTGAACAAAAAGTAGCAAAAAAACTTTGTTAATTTGGGCCGTGGGCGTTGTCCTGGACAACGCCCACGGCCCAGCGGAGTAAAAGTTTTTGCGCCGCTTTTTTCAAAAAGCGGCTGCTTTCTTGCTAGAGTGACGCCCGCTGCTTGGCGTTGCCGGCCATAACCGATGCGTTGTCCCCGCCGCGCCGGTTGAGTTCTTCCAGCGTGCGCCGCTTCGTCTCCGGCGCCATCGCGATGCAGATGACAAGTCCCACGGCGGCCGCGACGACGAACAGCCAGAGCGCTGCTTGCAGGCCCCAGTCATGCACCAGACGCGGAAACACGAGAATCGCCAGGATTGCGCCGACACGGCTGATGGCGGTGCCAAAGCCGGTCGCGCCGGCGCGCACGCCGGTGGGGAAAATCTCGGTGGGGTAGACGAAGTTCAGCACGCCGGGCCCCATATTCGAAAACAGGGTGGCGAGGCCGAACAGCAGGACCAGAATCACCAGAGCCGGTTTCGGCTCCACCGCCAAGGCGATCAGCATCAGCGTCAGCCCGGCGAAGGAGAAAATGATCAGCTTCCGGCGTCCCCAGCCGTCGACCAGGAACACGCCGATCACAGCGCCCAGCAGGCCGAGCGCCGAGACGATGGCGGCGCCGAGATAGGCGGCACTCGCCGAGCCGGCGGTGAAATTCTTCAGGATCGTCGGGGTGTAGATGGAGATGCCGTAGAACGCGACGTCGTAGCAGAACCAGAAGCCGGCGACGAAAATCGTCAGGCGCAGCAACGGCGATTTAAACAGCGACAGCCAGGGCTGGGACGGCTCGGCGGTGGTCGTGCCGGTCTCGCCGCTCAGCGCCAACAGCAATTTGCCCGCCTCGTCGTGGCGTCCCTGCGCAGCAAGCCAGCGCGGCGACTCCGGAATTGCCGCACGGAAGCAGATCACCACCAGCGCGATCGCAGCACCGAGGACGAGCATCCAGCGCCAGGCATCGGGCCCGAGCGGCAGGAGCAGATAACCGGCGAGATAGGCGCAGACCGCGCCCAAAAACCAGCTGGAACCGACCGCCGTGACAAACGCGCCGCGCCGCGCCGCGGGCACGAATTCCGCCAGCAGCGTCGAGGAGATCGGATAATCCGCGCCGATGCCGACGCCGAGCAGGAAGCGGAAGGCAATGAACTCCCACACATTCTGTGACACCGCCGTGAGTGCGGCGAACACCACGAAGCAGATGAGATCAACCACATACATCGCCTTGCGACCGATCCGGTCGGTGAGATGGCCGAGCACCAGAGCGCCGAAGAACATGCCAACCACGGCGGAGGACGCCACCACGCCGGTGAGGCCCGGCCCGATCGCCCATTTCTTCACCAGGAACGGCAGCGCGACGGCGATGACGGTGAGGTCGAATCCATCGAGGAACATGCCGGCGGCGGAGAGAATGGTGAGGCGGCGGTGGAAAGAGCGTAGTTTCGGCGAGTCAAGCGCTTCGAATGACATGTTAACCTTGTGAAAGGGTGGCTATACAGCAGAGTCCGGAGCCGGGAGGCGGCGCAACCTAGGCGATCGGGCCACGCGGTAACAGGGCGTGGAAACATTCTTCACGTAACTGAAATTATTTGCGCGCTCTCTCCTGGGCGCGAAATGTTAGAAAGTGGCCGCTTTTTAAAAAAAGCGGCGCAAAAATTTTTGGCGAATCTGGGCTATGGGCGTTGTCGCGGACAACGCCCATAGCCCAGATTAATAAAGTTTTTTTGCTACTTTTTGTTCACAAAAAGTAGCCTTCCTCTTCGCTGGGTTCCTTTACGATACAGTTACGATAATCTTGCCAATCTGTTCGTTCGATTCAAGGTAGCGATGCGCTTCGACGATTTGTTCGAGCGGAAAGGTCTTGGCGATGATGGGCTTGAGCGCGCCTGAGGCAAGACCGTCGAGCACGAATTTTTTGCCCTTTTCTAGAGCGTCGGGGCGCTTCGTGATGGAAAAAAGCGTATAGCCGCGCAGGGTTAGATTTTTGGCAAGTGCCGGAAATAGGGGGAAAGGGGTCGGCTCAGGCGACAGCGCGCCGTAGAGAAAGATGGTGCCTTGTTCGGCCGACGCCGCGGCGAGGTCGTTCAGGGTCGGGCCCGCCACGGGATCGAAGCTGACTTTCGCGCCCCGCCCGGAGGTTATGGTCATAACTTCGCGGGCGAGGTCCTGCTCAGAGGTGACGATCACATGTTGGGCGCCGGCCTTCAGCAGTTCAGCGCGTTTGGCGTGGGTCCGGGTCGTCGCGATTGAGATGCCCCCGAGATGATTGACGATCTGGATGGCAGCCAAGCCGACGCTGCTCGACGCCGCGGGAATGATCACGGCGTCTCTGGCCGTTATGGTCGCCTGGTCGACAAGGGCGCCATAGGCGGTCAAATATTGCATCCAGATGGCGGCCGCTTCCGACCAGGAAAGATTGCCGGGATGTTTGGCGACAGCGTGCGCAGGAACGATCGCGGTATCGCCATACACGCCATATTGGTTCATCGAAAAAGCCGGTATCGTGCTGACGGCATCGCCGACGGACAGACCCTGTACGCCCGACCCGACGGCCTGGATCTCCCCGGCGGCTTCATAGCCAAGCCGGGCCGGGAAAGAGGGCGTTTCCAGATAGGCGCCGGACCGAAACATGGACTCGGCCCGGTTGAGGCCCAGCGCATGAACGCGAATTTTGACCTCTCCCGGCCCGGGAGCACCGAGATCGATATTTTCGATTTCGAGCACTTCCGGACCGCCGGTTTTATGGAAGCGGACGATGCGTGACATGAGATTTCTCCAATTTTGATGATCCTGATGAGCTTCTAGCGCGATATGGCTTGAAATTGAATCGCGCGATGGTTGAATTGAGCCGTGCCATTGCTCGTGCAAACAAGGTCGGAGTTCAGGCAGTGTGACCGGTCGGACGCCGTCCGTTTGCACGATCAAAACAATAATGAATTCAAAGTGCTCCAGTTTTTTCCTTCGTCACACCTGAGGTATCATTCGAAAAACCCATTGTTTTTGCTAGAAAAGAGTGTTTTACATGGGCACAAAAGGGGGGCTCTGTCATGAAGTTTCTGATTGAGGTTGGGAAGCTCAAAAACGCAAAATCATGGCTCGCGAAACGTGAGCCCGAAGAGGCCATGAACATTGTGCAGGAGCTACATGCTCAAGGGGTGACGGAAATCCATATCTATGACGCGGACAGCTTCGCCAGCGTCACGGAAGAGGAGTTAGCAAAGGGGGCGCGCCGTTCTCGTTGAGGTCCCTTTCTTAAGGCCGGCCCATTGGTAGAGCGCCGGAGGAATGGCAGGGCCGCAGCCACCGATAAGGTGCGACGGCTTCTCTGAGATGACACGGGGAGCCGAGCTTGTGCTTGATCGGTATCAATGCGTGATCAAGAGACTTGTGAGATCGCTATTCGTTTAACAGCCAAAATGATAGGGCGGACGCCATGAAGCTCTCACTGATTGAAACGCTGTGGGTAACCCTCGCCTTGGCGATTCCCTCCGCGCTCGGCGCGCAAACCACGGCGCCGGCGCAGCACATGACACCATCCGCCATGAATGAGCAGCAGGGAGCGACGACTGGGCTTGGCGAATCCCACCGGTTCCGCACCGCTGTCGACGCGGCCCATCATTGCCCTGGGGACACGATTGTCTGGCTGTCTGGATCAAAGCTCGTCTATCTCCTGCCCGACGCCGCCAAATATGGTAAAGGCAGCGGGGCGTACGCTTGCCGGATGGAAGCGGAAGGCGCTGGCTTCCACAGCGCCGGAAACTGATCGCCGCACTGCTGCAGCCCCGGCGCGCGAGTGGGCACGAAGTTTTCGCGTGTTAAATTTTCTGGCGGTTTCATCCCTGCGAGCGGTGTGGGAAGGAAAGGGGAGGGCTACTTTTTGTGAACAAAAAGTAGCAAAAAAACTTTATTTATGCTGGGCCATGGGCGTTGTCGCAGACACAGCCCATGGCCCAGCATAAATAAAGTTTTTGCGCCGCTTTTTTCAAAAAGCGGCCACTTTCCTCCATCTGATCAGCTCGGCGCTTTTTTGAATATGAGCGCGAGGTTATTGGCCGGCATCGAGATACGCTCGGACAGTTCGAGGCGATGCTGGGCGGCCAGCGCCGTCACCTCGTCCAGGCGGCGCAGTCCCCAAGCCGGATTGCGCGTCTTCAAGCTCAGATCGAAAGACAGGTTGGAGGCAACGGTCTCGATATCGGGCTCGATGTAAGGGCCGTAGAGAAAGAGGAGGCCACCGCTCGGCAGCAGGCGGCCAGCGCCTTCCATGAGGCCCTGGGTCGCCGACCACGGCGAGATGTGGATCATATTGATGTTGACGATCGCGTCCGCCCGGTCAACCGGCCACGTGTCCGGCGTGGCCGCATCGAGCCGCAGCGGCGCCAGCAGGTTCGGCAGGGCGGCATGGTCGCGCCAGGCGGCGATGCTGGCAAGGGCCTCGGGCGAAGGGTCGGTTGGTTGCCATTGCAGGCCGGGCAGGGCGGCGGCGTTGTAGACGGCATGCTCGCCGGCGCCGGCGGCGATTTCGAGCACGAAGCCGCGGCTTGGCAGGCGGGGCTTCAATACCGAGAGGATGGGACCGCGGTTACGCGCGGTGGACGGCGCGGTGCTGGCGCCGGCAGGAATGTCGTCTGTCATGACGCCCCATCATAGAGGCCCGGTCTGGAGATGTGAAATGCGGCGCAAAAACTTTTGGGCCCGCTGGGCCATGGGCGTTGTCACCGACAACGCCCATGGCCCAGATTCATAAAGTTTTTTTGCTTCTTTTCGTTCACAAAAAGAAGTCTTCCCCTGCGCTTCCGAGACGTTTGTTCCCCGCTCAGCTCGCGCCCAAAATCGACAGCCAGAGCGTCAGCGCGGTCAGAACGACAAACAAAACGGGCGGGGTGATCATCAGCCCCACCCGCATATATTGGCCCCAGCCGATGCGGATGCCTTTGCGCCCCAGGATATTGAGCCAGAGCAAGGTGGCCAGGCTGCCGATCGGGGTGAATTTGGGGCCGAGATCGCAGCCGATGATGTTGGCATAGATCATCAGCTCGCGCGTCAGCGCGGGCACCGCATGGGCCTGCTCGATGGCCAGCGTGCCGATCAGGATGCTGGGCAAATTGTTCATGACCGAGGAGAGGATGGCGGCGCCGAAGCCGGTGCCGAGCGCCGCCGCCCAAGGGCTTTGCGCGCTGAGCCACACCAGGGCGTCGGCCAGATGGTTGGTCAGTCCGGCATTGCGCAGCCCGTAGACCACCAGATACATGCCCAGCGAGAAAATCACGATCTGCCAGGGCGCCCCGCGCAGCACTTTTGCCACGGAGATGCGCGCGCCGCGCCCTCCCTGATGCCAACGCCCGGCCAGAAACAGGAGGATGATCGCGCCGGCGCCGGTCACCACCGAGACGGGAACGCCCAGTGGCGCCAGAACGAAATAGGCGCCGAGGAGCAGTGCCAAAACCGGAAATGCCGCCCGGAAGATCAAATGGTCATGGATGGCGTGCGCGGGGTTTTCAAGGTTTGCCAAGGCATAACGTGCCGGAACTTTCCGTCCGAACATCAGCCAAAGGACACCGATCGTCGCCACCAGGGAGACGACATCGACGGGCACCATGACCGCGGCATAACGGTTGAAGGTGATGTGAAAATAGTTGGCGCTGACAATGTTGACGAGGTTCGAGATGATCAGCGGCAGGCTGGTGGTGTCGGCGACAAAACCGGTCGCCACCACGAAGGCCAGGGTTTGCGGCGGCGTAAAATCCAGCCGGAGCAGAATCGCCACGACGATCGGCGTCAGCAGAAGTGCTGCGCCGTCATTGGCGAAGAACGCCGCGCTCACCGCGCCCAGCACGATGATGAGCGGAAACAGCCGTCGCCCCCTGCCATCACCCCAGCGTGCGATGTGCAAGGCGGCCCATTGGAAAAAACCGGCCTCATCGAGGAGCAGCGAAATGATGATCAGGGCGACGAAGGTGATGGTCGCGTCCCAGACGATATGCCAGACCACCGGCACGTCGTGCCAGCCGATGACGCCGGTGAGCAACGCCAGGACGGCGCCGCCCATGGCGCTCCAGCCGATGCCGAGGCCGCGCGGCTGCCAGATGACGAAGACGAGCGTGACGATGAAGATGGCGAACGCCAGCATCCTGGGTATCCTCGAGTGATATGGCTTGAAAGGCTGTAGGAAAGTGGCCGCTTTTTGAAAAAAGCGGCGCAAAAACTTTTGTTATGCTGGGCCATGGGCGTTGGCACTGACAAAGCCCATGGCCCAGCATAACAAAGTTTTTTTGCTTCTTTTTGTTCACAAAAAGAAGCCTTCCCTTGCGCTTTCAAGCGATCTGGCTATGCGGGGTCTTGCTGGGGTTGCGGCAGGATGTCCAGCACGCTCTCGGCGGGGCGGCACAGTTTGACGCCCAGCGGTGTGACGACGAGCGGCCGGTTGATCAGGATGGGATGCGCCATCATGGCGTCGAGCAGCTGCCCGTCGCTCAGGCTGGCACCGGCCAGGCCGAGCGCGTCATACGGCGTGCCCTTCTGGCGCAGAAGCGCGCGCGGGGTCAGCCCGGCACGTGCGATAAGCTGCGCCAGCAGGTCGCGCGCCGGCGGGGTTTTCAGGTACTCGATCACACGCGGCTCGATCCCGGCATTGCGGATCATCGCCAGCGTGTTCCGCGACGTGCCGCAGTTCGGGTTGTGATAGATCACCACATCAATCGGCGGCATCATCCAATGTCCTCACCGGAGAGATGGATGGTTAGGTGCTTCATTGACGCGTACTCCTTGTTTTGTATGGAAGCTGCTCACTAATGCAGTTTCACCGACGGCCCCGTGCGCCGCGACAGGCCGCGCGAGAGGAAACTGAGCAGGGCGTAGCGCGTGCCGTTCAGCGCGCGTTCATGCATCACGCGCATCGAGTGATACATCATCCGCGCGAACAGGCCTTCGATGAAAACGCCGCGGCCGAAGAGGGAGCCCATCAGGTTACCGACGGTGCTGTGGTGGCCAAGCGAGACCAGCGAGCCGAAATCCCGGTAAACGAACGGCTGCAACTCCTGGCCGCGGAGCCGTTTCTCGATCTGCGCCAGCATATGATCGGCCTGCTGATGCGCGGCCTGCGCGCGCGGCGGCACGAAACCTGAGTCGCCGGGCATAGGGCAAGCGGCGCAATCGCCCATCGCGAAGATGCTGGGGTCGCTGGTCGTCTGCAAGGTCGGTTCGACCACCAGCTGGTTGAGGCGGTTGACCTCCAGCCCGTCGAGATCGCGCAACACTTCGGGGGCTTTGACGCCCGCCGCCCACACCACCAGCTCGGCGGGAATGAAGGAATCGTCCGCGAGCCGGACGCCCTCGCTCGTCACTTCCTTCACCCGCGCGCTGGTCTGGACTTCGACGCCCATGCGTTCGAGCAGGCGGCGTGTGGCTTTGGAGATCCGTTCCGGCAAAGCCGGGAGGAGGCGGTCCGCCGCCTCGATCAGCACGATGCGGATGTCGCGTTCCGGGTCGATGCGGTCGAGCCCGTGGGCGATCACCTCGCGCAGGGTCCGGTGCAATTCGGCCGCGAGTTCCGTGCCGGTCGCCCCGGCGCCGATGATGGCGACATGCAGCTGACCCGGCCGGATCGGCTCGGCCTGCGTCTGCGCGCGCAGGCAGGCGTTGACAAGCCGCCGGTTGAAGCGTGCTGCCTGGGCCGGTGTTTCCAGCCGCACCGCATGGTCAGCGGCGCCCTGGGTGCCGAAATCATTGGTCACGCTGCCGATCGCGACCACCAGAATGTCGTAATCGATGGAACGCGGCGGTGTGATCTCGCGCCCCTCGTCATCGAGCGTGGCGCCAAGGTGGACTTTTTTGGCGCTGCGATCGAGCCCGACCATTTCGCCTAACCGATAGCGAAAGCCATGCCAGTGCGCCTGCGCGAGGTAGTTCACCTCATGGACGTTAGGGTCGAGGCTGCCGGCGGCCACTTCGTGCAGCAAGGGCTTCCAGAGATGGGTGCGGGCGCGTTCCGCCAGCGTGATGCGTGCCCGTCCATGCCGGCCCAGGCGATCGCCGAGCCGGGTCACCAGCTCGAGCCCTGCAGCGCCGCCGCCGACCACGACGATGTTGGGGAGCGGAGCCCCCTCAAGATTTTGCGCCGCCGCCGGTGACGGGTCAGCTTGCAACCCGTCAGGCGTGGCGGGAGCGGGGGCCTTGTTTGGTGTCAGCATGGAATCAAGTCCTTGTAGATGAGGCGGAAGACGTGATCGTGGGTGAACGCGTGGAGCTTGTCAGGCATCTCTCACGGAGCTCCACATTCCCTGGGCAGAAGGAGGGGATCGTTCATGCCGATGAGGCTACGATGTCTGGGAGTCCCGGTCCAATATCGGCCGCCGGACGCGTGCAGCCGCGCTCGCCCCGAAGTTGTTTTGATAAAGCAATATCCACAGAAATCTGGATAAGCTTGTGGATTGTTCATGTATACCGGTGCACGCGGCGCGATCTGCTTGAACCGCCCACGTTTTGGCCCGCCTCCCTGTGGCCGGGAGCCAGACGCCGCCGGCGCCGCGTCCGGCGGCGACGCCGCGTTCGTCTGGTGTTTGCGCGGCGTGTGGTGCATGTGCGGAGCACTAAAGCGGATGGACGAAGATGACTGACTGGACCGACGGCTACCGGGCTGATGCGACCTACACCACGGAATTTTACCGCCACATGACGCCGGCCTGGCTGTCGCTGGCCACGCTGCTGAGCGGGCACCGGCCGCCGCGCATCGATCGCCGGTTCCGCTGGTGCGATCTCGGCTGCGGTCAGGGATTTACGGCGCTCGGTGTGGCCGCTTGTCATCCGCAGGCGGAGGTGTTCGCCTTCGACTTCAGCCCGGCGCATATCGACAATGCGCGGACCATGGCGGAGCAAGCGGGCATCGGCAACGTGGTGTTCGCCGAGACCTCCTTCGCGGAGCTGGCGGCGGCGCCGCGCGAGGCGTTGCCGCAGATGGACTTCATCGTGCTGCAGGGCGTATGGAGCTGGGTGTCCTCGACGCAGCGGGCGCTGCTGCTCCAGTTCATCCGCGACCGGCTGGCGCCCGGCGGTGTGGTGTATCTGAGTTACAACGCACTCGCTGGCTGGGCGGCGATGGTGCCGGTCCAGCGGCTGATGCGGCTGTACAGCGAAATCCGGCCCGGTCCGGTCGAGGAGGTGATCTCAGGCGGGCTCGGCTTCCTGAACGAGCTGATCCGCAGCGATGCCGCCTTCTTCGCGCATAATCCCCTCGTGGCGGCGCGGCTGGACTATTTGGGCAAGAAGGACCCGCATTACCTGGCCCATGAGCTGCTGCACGCGACCTGGGACCCGATGTCACCTGACGCCGTGGCGCGCGACCTGGCGGAGGCGAAATGCGGCTTCATCGGCAGCGCCACGCTGCTCGAAAATTTTGACGCGCTGTCCGTGCCGCCGAACATCGCCGCGACCATCGCGCAGACGGGAGATGCGCGCATGAAGGAGGCGCTGCGTGATCTCGGCGCCTCACGCACCCTCCGCCGTGACCTCTTTCGCCGCGGCGCCGAAAAGCCGCTCGAGGGCGAGGTCACGGCGCTGCTCGACGAGATCGTGCTCACGGATTTTTGCGGCAAGGACGAAGCGGACATCACCATCGCCACCGGTGGCGGCACCAGCCGGACGCTCGACAGCAATGTCTACGGTGCGGTACGGGGGCGGCTGCACGCGGGGCCGCTCTCCGTGGGAGAATTGCGCCGGAACCTCGGTGACCTGGCCACGACCAGGGAGGTTGTCAGCGTGTTGTGCGAGACCGAGCTGGCCCATCCGCAGCTGCCTCCACAGACGCGGGCGCAGATGGCGCGGGCTGCCGCGCTCAACCGCGTGATCGGCCAGCATAACCGCCACGGGGGCGCCCTCAAATGTCTGGTGGCGCCAAAACTCGGCACTGGGCTGCCGGCGGACACGTTCGAGACGATGGTGTTCGAGGAGTTTTCCGCCGGGATGCCGGATGATCTGGCGCCGGCCATCGACCGTCTGATGGCAATGCTCCTGGCGCGCGGGCTGCTGCCGCAGCAGGACGGCAAGCCAATCGATCCGGCCGGCATGCGGGCCACGCTGGGCCAGGCCCTGGAGCGTTTCATCACCACGCGCCTGCCGGTCTTCCAGCAGGTCGGGATTGTCCCCGAAGCCGCGGCGGAACCCGGACAGGCGGCGTCTAAGGCCCGGAAACGCTCTCGCTTTCTTGGAGAGAAGAAAGCGGCCGCTTTTTAAAAAAAGCGGCGCAAAAATTTTGTTGTGCTGGACCATGTGCGGTGCCGGCAACACGCCCATGGCCCAGCATTCAAAAAGTAGCCTTCCCTCATTTACGCCCGGCGTGCCGAGCCGTCATGTGCCGGGTTGCCGACCTCGTGACGGATTGCCGCCGCAAGTTCGGGATTGGCCCGCCGGATCTGCTGGATCCGCAGCGCGGCGGCGGGGCCGGGGGTTGGGGTGCGTTCCCACAACTCCAGAAACAGAAAATCCTCTGCGACGCGTTGGTCCCTGGTTGAGGAGATCACCGTTTTCAGAGTTGCCGTCAGGGAAATGTCTGCATCAGCTGTCTTGTCGCCGGACCTCGTCATGCATCTGTCCTTCCGAAAAAGCTGCCGATTTGTTCTGAGCGTCGCTCCGATGCGTCTTCATGCTCGCGGACGCTCAACGCTGATCAACTTCTTATCCGACTCGACAGGCAAACGGTGTGAAGAATAGATGATCGATTAGTACTTGGTCTGTGCGGCGCGAATGGCCGCCCATCCTTGCCATGCGAGCGAATGGCACTAATAGAGGGCCCCATCGTGGCCGCCTTTCTGGTTTGGCGGGGCGGAACAAAGGGCAGCGCATGAGTTATGCGGTAAAGGAGATATTTCTCACCCTCCAGGGCGAAGGCAGCAACGCGGGGCGGGTCGCGGTGTTCTGCCGCTTTGCGGGTTGTAACCTCTGGTCGGGGCGTGAGGAGGACCGTGCCGACGCGGTCTGCCGCTTCTGCGACACGGATTTCGTGGGCGTGGACGGGACGGGCGGCGGCCGTTTCGGCGAGGCCGCACAGCTGGCTGAGGCGATCGCCGCCGCTTGGGTGGGCGGGCCTAAAAACCGGCTGGTGGTGCTCACCGGCGGCGAGCCGCTGCTGCAGGTCGACGCACCGTTGATTGCGGCGCTGCACGCGCAGGGCTTCGAGATCGCGGTGGAGACCAACGGCACGATCGTGCCGCCGGACGGGCTCGACTGGATCTGCGTCAGCCCCAAGGCAGACGCGCCTTTGGCGGTGCGCAGCGGGCATGAGCTCAAGCTTGTCTTCCCGCAGGAGAAGGCGTGGCCAACGCGCTTCGAGGCGCTCGCTTTCCAGCATTTTCTGCTGCAGCCGATGGATGGACCCGAGCGCCAGGCCCATACCGAGGCGGCGATCGCGTACTGTCTCGCCCATCCAAACTGGCGCCTCTCGGTGCAGTCGCATAAATTTCTGGGTATTCGTTGATGTATGAGTTGAGTAAGCAGTTCCGTTTCGAGGCGGCGCACACCCTGCAGCGGGCGGTCGACGCGGAACCCAGCCGGCGCATCCACGGCCATTCCTACCGGGCGGAGGTTGTGCTGCGCGGCGTGCCGGACCCGCAGACCGGCATGATGATCGATCTGGGCCAGCTGGCCCGTATGATCGAAGAGGTGCGCGACGGGCTGGACCACCGCTTCCTCGACGAGGTCGCCGATCTTGGCCCCGCGACGATGGAAAATCTCGCCTCCTGGATCTGGCGCAAGCTGGTGGGCGGCTGCCCTTCCTTGTTCAGGGTCACCGTGTATCGCGACAGCGAGGGCGATACCTGCAGCTATTTCGGCCCCGATGCCGGCCTGCCGCCCGTGAACGCGGCGGCTCCCAACACCAAGGTATAAACAACCTCCTCCTTTAGGTAGGGCGCGTAAGCTGTACGGGGCGATTGGCCACCTACAAGAGTGGAAAACGCGTCCTTTTGTCTAATGGCGTCCGGTTGGCCGGCGGCGTTAGCATTGATCATTGATTACAGGCTTGAAGCCCGGTCAGTGGCGTTTGATCCACCGCCTTTTGCAGAAGTTTGTCGCTCCACGAGGGCGACCGCGCTGCCCGGCACCACGGAATTCTTGGATATTGCGGTCCGATCCGTTTGCGGGCCGCCGCTTGACGAGAGGGACCCCATGACCGCTGAGATCATCGCCTTCCCGGTCCGGCGCGCCGCGGCGCCAACAGCGGTGCAAACCGGCGGCGACAGTGTGGCGTTCGGTCCGTTCCGGCTCTGGCCGGCGGCGCGGCGGCTGGAGAAAGCCGGCCGGCCTGTGTCCTTGGGCGGGCGGGCTCTGGACATTCTCGTGACGCTGACCGAACGGCCCAGCGAGGTCGTCTCCAAACAGGAGCTGATGCGGCGGGTTTGGCCCGGTATCGCCGTCGAGGAGTCAAATCTCCGCGTCAACATCGCGAGCCTGCGCAAGGCGTTGGGCGATCAGACGGAGACGGCGCGGTTCATCGCCAGCGTGCCCGGACGTGGCTATTGTTTTGTGGCACCGGTTGCGGCCGCGTTCGATGCTCCGACGCATTCAAATATGGATGCCGCAGCCGCGCTCACGCTTCCGGCCGGGCTCGGCGTGGACCAGTTCTTGCAGGCCATCGCCGCCCAGCTGGGCGCGGGACAAGTCGTGAATATCGTGTTGACCAACGAGCAGGTCCTGCGGGTCGAGGGCACACACGCCGGCTATCCCTGATTAAGGGAAGTGGCCGCTTTTTAAAAAAAGCGGCGCAAAAACTTTGGCTCCACTGGGCCATGGGCGTTGTCGGCGACAACGCCCATGGCCCAAATTAATAAAGTTTTTTGCTACTTTTTGTTCACAAAAAGTAGCCTTCTCCTTTGCTTCTTTGAGCAGGTCAGGCCGCAAAGCGGTGCAGGACGACGCCTTCCAGCGGATCGGCCTGGGCGGTCCAGGGGGCGGCTTCGAGCGCGTGGGCGGCCTGGGCGTAACCGGCGTCCCAGCGCGCGCTTATGCTGCCGGCGCTGAAATCGAGGTCCTTGGCATAGTCCTCATCCGGCAAGGAAGGCGCCAGCAGGGCCACCACATGCATCCGGGTGAGGCAGCCATAGCCTGCCAGTTCGCGGATTTCGGGGCTGGCGCGCTCTGCGGCGGGGAGCCGGCGGGCCAGCTCGGCGATGACGTGGCGCAATTTGTGGATCTGCTTCTGCCGTGCCACGTGGCTGCGCGAACGGCTGGCATATTGCACGTCCTTTTGCCGGTTGAGCACTTCGGCGATGCTGTGCGGCTCCGCGCCATCGGGGTTCCACACATGCACCGAGAAGATCAGCGAGTCGCGCCGCGGATTGTCGTCAAAAATCGCTTCCAGCGGGGTGTTGGAGAGGATGCCGCCGTCCCAGTACAATTCGCCGTCGACGCGGACCGGTGGGAAGGCCGGCGGCAGGGCGCCGGAGGCGAGCACATGCTCGATCCGGAAGGTGATCTCGCGGCTGTCGAAATAATGCATCTGCGCGGTGCCGACATTGGCGGCGCCGACCGAGATTCTGGGCCTCCGCCGGTTGAGCCAATCGAAATCGATGAGTTCGGCCAGGGTCTGGCGTAAGGGCGCGGTGCTGTACAGCCCGGCCTCTTCCGCCGCCAGAGGCCAGAAGTCGCCGAACATGACCGCCGAGTTGGGGACAAAAAATGCGCCGAGCCCCTGCATCATGGTCAGGAGCCGCGCCATTTTTCCGCCGCCGGGGCAGGCGGCGATCAGGTTGGCCGGCTGGCTGTAGCCGATCCGCTGCCAGAAGCTGCGCAGCCGCTCGACCCGGTCTTCCGGCGCGTTGCCGGCGATCAGGCTGGCATTGATCGCGCCGATCGAGGTGCCGATCACCCAGTCTGGTTCAATTCCAGCCTCGTGCAGGGCCTGGTACACGCCGGCCTGGTAGGCACCGAGTGCGCCGCCGCCTTGCAGGACCAGAACAACCTGGCCAAATCCAGCGGTCAGTTCCGCTGACATGCTGTCTTAGCGGCGCGGCTACGGCGTGGTGATATAGGTTCGCAGCGACGTCACTTCGAACTGCGCTTCCTCCAGCAATTGTTTGACGACGTCGCCGATTGAGATCAGGCCGACCAACTTGCCCTCGTCGATCACGGGAATGTGGCGCGTGCGGTTCAGCGTGATCATCTCCAGCACGTCGCCGATCTTGTCGTCGAGCGCGCAGGTGGAGACAAGGCGGGTCATCAGCGTTTTGACCGGCATCGTCAGCAGCGCCGGGCCGTGTTCGATGATGCCGCGGATCACGTCGCGCTCGGAGATGATGCCGACGAGATGATTTTCGGCGTCGACCACCGGGGTGGCGCCGATCCGGTGCGCGTAGAGGAGTGCCGCGAAGGAGGCGATGCTCTGTTCCGCCACGGCAGTGACGACTTTGTTGCCTTTGTATTTGAGGATCGATCTGACACGGGTCTCCATGAACGGCTCCTGGTCGTTGCGGATATGATTTTGATTTTTGCCGTTCGTCTCGGTGGACGAAGCTTTGCGTCCCGAGGCAAACGGGAATGAAATTTATAGCGCGCTTCGCGGTCAAGCCGATATTACTTTGGGTTAATAGAAAAAAAGGCAAGCAGCCGCTTTTAAAAAAGCGGCGCAAAAATTTTTGTTGTGCTGGGTCATGGGCGTTGGCCCCGACAACGCCCATGACCCAGCATAACAAAGTTTTTTTGCTTCTTTTTGTTCACAAAAAGAAGTCCTTCCCTTCCTTACTTCGCGGCGAGCGTTTTCATCCTGCTCGGACGCTGCGGTGCAAAAATATCGCCGGCGCTGCGCGTGGTCTGTGGCACGAAGCTTAAGCCCGCCACGGTCTGCTGCACGCCGGCGATCATGGGCGCGGGATAGACGCCGAGCCAGACGAGCAGGACGAGCAGCACCGCCACGGTCGCAGCGCCGAGACGTGCGCGGGCCGGGACTGCGGGGCGCTGGGGCAAGGGGGATAGCATGACGACGATGATGCGCAGGTAGTAATACAGGCCGATCGCGCTGCCGATGATCAGCGCCGCCAGCGGCAGCACCAGATGCGTGCCGACACCGGCGGCGATGACATAGACCTCGGCGATAAATCCCATGGTAGGCGGCAGGCCGGCGAGCGAGAGCAGCATTACGGTGAAGGCGCCGGCGAGCCAGGGGCGCTCCCACATCAGGCCGCGATAGGTTTCGAGCTGGTCGGCATCATGGCCGCGATCGGGCTGCGACAGCAGTGTGATGACGCCGAACACGCCGGTCATCGTCACCGCGTAGGCGGCGAGATAGGTGAACGCGGCGGCCAGCGCGGTGACGCTGCCGGCGAGCAAGGCGACCAGCACATAGCCGACATGGGAGATCGAGGAATAGGCGAACAGGCGTTTCAGATTATCCTGCAATAGCGCCAGCAGATTGCCCGCGAGCATGGAGACGATGGCGATCAGCGAGAGCACCCACAGCAAGGACGGCGCACGGTAGCCGTCCAGCAGCACGAAGAAGCGGAACAGCAGCGCGAAAATGGCGATTTTCGACACCACGGCGACCAAAGCCGTCACCGGGGCCGGCGCGCCCTCATAAATGTCCGGCGCCCACATGTGGAACGGCACCAGCGAGAGTTTGAAGCCGATGCCGGTGAGCAGCAGTGCGAAGCCGGCATAGGCATAGATGTCGCCCGCGGGCGCAGAATTCCAAAGCTGGCCGAGGGCGGCGAAGGACATGGTGCCGTAATCCAGATAGATCAGCGCCATGCCGAAGAGCAGGAAGGCCGAGGAGACACCGGCGAGGATGAGATATTTGAGCCCGGCTTCCAACGCGAGCTCGCGCCGCCGGGGATAGGCGATGAGGCCGATCAGCCCGATGCTCAGCGTCTCCAGCCCCAGGAAGAAGGCGGCGAAATGCAGGCTGGCGAGCAAGGCTGCGGCGCCCAGCGCGGTGAGCAGGAGCAGCAGGTAATACTCGTCATAAGGCCCGTCCTGCATGCGTTCGAGATAACTGTAGGAGAGCACCAGCACGGCGAGCGTAGAAGTGAGGACGAGGAACAGAAAAAACAGCGTGTAGCCGTCGACCAGGAAGAGCGGGGTGACCATGACCGTTTCGGCGGGCAGGGCCAAAAGGATCGAGGCCAAAGCGGCGATCAGCCCCGCGGCGCTGACGATGGCGGTGAGGCGATGGTCGCGGCGCCAGGCGATCAGCAGCATCACGATCACCGGCGTTGCGGAAAGGATGAGGAAGGGCAGGGCGGAAACACTCATCACGGGGCTCCGTCGGCGAGTGTGGTGACGGCGCTGGCGCGCAGCGCCGCCAGGCTGGGGGCGGCGGTATCGACCACTTTCTGCGGGGCGACGCCGAGCCAGATGATGGCGACCGCCAGCGCGCCCATGACGGCGATGTGGCGGGCGCGCAGATCCGGTGCTGCGACATCGCGCGGCTTCCCATGGAAGGCGCGTTGTACCAGCAGCAGCGCGTAGGCGGCGGCGGTGACGGTGCCGAACGCGCCGATCACGGCAAACACCGGCTTCACCTGATAGGTGCCGAGCAGGACCAGAAATTCGCCGATGAAATTGCCGAGCCCGGGCAGGCCGAGCGAGGCGATGGCGAAAAACATGCCCCAACTGGAGAGGCGCGGCAGGCTGTTCCAGAGCCCGCCAAGCTGGGCGAAATCGCGCGTGTGCAGCCGCTCCTGCAGGGCGCCGGCGAGGATGAACAGTGCGCCGGTGCTGATGCCGTGGGCCAGCATCTGCACCACCACGCCCTGCAGCGCTAAGGTGTTCCAGGCATAGATGCCGAGCAGGACGAAGCCCAGATGGCTGACGCTGCTATAGGCGACCAGCCGCTTGAAGTCCGACTGACCAAAAGCCAGCAGCGCCCCATAGATGATGGCGATGACGCCCAGCAGCATGGCGGTGGGCGCGAACGCCATCGCCGCGTGCGGGAACAGCGGCACCGCGAAGCGCAGCAGCCCGTAGGCCCCGGTCTTCAGCAGCACGCCCGCGAGGATGACGCTGCCGGCGGTTGGCGCCTCGGTATGCGCGTCGGGCAGCCAGCTATGGAACGGCACGGCGGCGAGTTTCACGGCAAAGGCGATGAAGAAGCCGAGCATGATCCAGAATTCCGTGGACCAGGCCATCTTCGTGCCGAGCAGCGCGAAATAGTCGAAGGTGAACACGCCGGTTTCGGACTGGTGCACGAAGGCCAGCGCCAGGATGGCGACCAGCATCAACAGCCCGCTGCCCTGGGTGAAGAGAAAGAATTTGATCGCCGCGTAGGTGCGGCGCTCATGCCCCCACAAAGCGATGAGGAAATACATCGGCACCAGCATCACTTCCCAGGCGAAGAAGAACAGGAACAGATCCAGCGCCAGGAACACGGCGATGGTGCCGGTGAGCGACATCATCAGGTTGAAATGGAAGAAGCCGGTGCGTTCGGTGATCTCGCTCCAGGAGATGACGACCGCGACGATGCCGAGCAGCAAAGTGAGCAGCACCAGCAGCAGGCTTAGCCCGTCCAGCCCCAGCTCGAAATTGATGCCGAGTTGCGGGATCCAAGGCAGGTTCAGCCGGTCGAGCCAGGCGCCGGAGGGCGCGCCGCAGGCCAG
Source organism: Acidocella sp. (assembly GCF_036489515.1). Classification (GTDB taxonomy): domain Bacteria; phylum Pseudomonadota; class Alphaproteobacteria; order Acetobacterales; family Acetobacteraceae; genus Acidocella. Next base: position 47,977 of record NZ_DASXFO010000005.1, on the reverse strand, counting down.
CGCCAGCACGGGCAGATCCAGGATCAGCGCGCCCAGCGAGACCCAGCGCGGCGCATCCGGGTAGCGCCCGCCGCACGCCCAAGCGAGCGTGCCGCCGAGGCCGGGGATGAGGATGAGCCAGAGCAGCATCATCGCAGCACCGCGACGGCGATGGTGACCACCGAACCCGCGGCGAGCCAGCTCGCGTACCAGCGCACCTGCCCGGTCTGCAGTGCGCCCAGACGGCGATGCAGCCAGCGGCAGGTCCAGGCGATGCCGGTGTAGAAACGGTCGATGACGTCATGGCGGTTGACGCGGACCAGCGCCAGGAACGGCGCCACCACCAGGGCGTGATACAGCTCATCGAACGCCCAGCCGCCGTAGAAAAAGTTGCGGCAGGCGGCGATGGCGGGGCGCGCCGCCCAGGCGGCGAAGCGTGGGCCGATGCGCCAATACAGCGCGTAAGCGAGGCCGAGGCCGAGGAGTGAAATCGCCGAAGTGAACAGGATCAGCGTGACCGGGGCGGGCGGTGGGGCGGCGCCAAAGACCGGCGCCAGCAACCGGGAGAATATTTTTGCTCCGCCCAAAACGGGGGGTGTTTCCACCAATCCGCCGACCAGCGCCAGCACCGAAAGCGCGGTGAGCGGCAGGGCGACGCGCCAGCCATAACGGCCGGAGACTTCCGTTTTTGCCGTACCGAAAAACACCACGAACACGGCGCGGAAAATATACAGCGCGGTGACGAAGGCGGTGACGATGCCGCCCAGCCAGAGCAGCCGGGCCGCCCCGCCCGGCGCCCAGGCGGCGGCGAGGATCGCATCCTTGCTGTAGAAACCGGCGGTGATCAGCGGGAGGGCGGCGAGCGAGGCGCTGCCGATGAGAAAACTCCAGAAAGCGAGCGGTAGGCGTGTGGCCAGCCCGCCCATGCGGAAAATATTCTGCTCGTGATGCAGCCGCATGGTGATGGCGCCGGCGGCGAGGAACAGCAGCGCCTTGAAGAAAGCGTGCACCATGAGATGAAAGATCGCCGCACTCCAGGCGCCGACACCCAAGGCCAAAAACATGTAGCCGATCTGGCTGACGGTGGAATAGGCGAGGATGCGCTTGATGTCGCTCTGGTTCAGCGCGGCGAAGGCGGAGACCAGCAAAGTGATGGTGCCGATGACGCCCACGGCGGCGAGCACGGCGGGGGCGAGGAGAAACAGCGTGTGCGTGCGGGCGATGAGATAGACGCCGGCGGTGACCATGGTCGCGGCATGGATCAGCGCGCTGACCGGCGTGGGGCCGGCCATGGCGTCCGGCAGCCAGGTCTGCAGCGGCACCTGCGCGGATTTGCCGATGGCGCCGGTCAGCAGCAAGGCGGCGGTGAGCGTCGCGGCGAGAGAGCCCACAGCCCACGAGTTTGGCGCCTGGACCAGCAAGGTTTGGATCTGCAGCGTGTGCAGCTGCGTGAAGAGGAGAAAGAGAGCCAGCATGAAACCGACATCGCCGATGCGGGTGACAATGAACGCCTTGCGCGCTGCCAGGCCGTTCGCAGCATCCTGGTACCAGAAGCCGATGAGCAGATAGCTGCACAGGCCCACACCTTCCCAGCCGACAAAGAGCGCCAGAAGGTCGCCGGCCAGCACCAGCACAAGCATCGCTGCGACGAACAGATCCATATAGGCGAAGAAGCGGTTATAGCCTTCGTCTCCTTCCATGAATTCGGCTGCGTAGAGCAGGATCAGGCTGCCGATGATGGTGACGATGAGCATCATCACCAGTGAAAGCGGGTCGAGATAGAGGCTGACCGTCGGCGCGAAATTGCCGATATGGACCCACTGCCAGAGCGTCAGCGCCACGCTTTGCTCTTGCTGGTTGAGAAACGTGATGGCGATGAGCGTGGCGATGACGGCGGAAAGCACGACGGCGCCGACGCCGACCAACGCGATGTTCCGTTGCGACATGCGGCCTTCGCTCAGGACCAAAATCGCTGAGGCAAGGAGAGGAAGGGCCGGGACCAGGAGCAGAATCATGGCGCGTCACCCGTGCATGAGGTTGGCGGCGTCGGCGTCGAGCGTCGTCAGCCGGTGTCGGATGCGGATGATCACGGCCAGGCCGACGGACACCTCGGCGGCGGCGAGGGTGAGCACGAACAGGAACATCACCTGCCCGTCCGCCTGGCCCCAGCGGGCGGCGGCGGTGATGAAGGCGAGCCCGGCGGCGTTCAGCATGATCTCGATCGACATCAGGATGAACAGCAGGTTGCGCCGCACCAGCACGCCGGTGACGCCGAGCGCGAACAGAATAATGGCCAGGAACAGCGCGTGTTGCACGGGTACGGTCATCATGACGCGATCCCCCGCTCGCCATGGGCGATGCGATAGGCGCCGACCAGGGCGGCGAGCAGCAGCATCGAGGCGAGTTCGACGCAGAGCAGATAGGGGCCGAACAGCACGATGCCGACCTGCTGCGGCGGCACCACGTTTTGCGCCAGCGGCCAAGCCGTGTGGTGCGCGAGGGTAAGCAGCAGCTGCAGGGCGAGAATGGCGGAGAGGATCGAGGGGCCGATCCAGATCTGCGGCACGATCCATTGCGCCTCGCGCCCCTCCGCCTTTTCCCCGAGATTGAGCATCATCACCACGAACACGAACAGCACCATGATCGCGCCGGCATAGACGATGACCTCCAGCGCCGCGGCGAAGCCGGCGCCGAGCGTGTAGAAGACCACCGCCACGGCGAGCAGCGAGACGATGAGATAAAGCAGCGCATGCACGCCATTGGTGCGGGTGATGGTGAGGAGTGTGGCGACCAAGGCGATGAAGGCGGCGATATAGAAGGTGGTGTTCACGGGCTTGCTCCTCACGGCAGCAGCGAATGAATGTCGACCGGCGGTCGCTCATGCTCCGCCTCGCCCTTGTCCTTGCCGGGAATCGCGAGGCCGGAGACGCGATAGAAATTATAGCCCGGATATTTGCCGGTGCCGTTGATGAGCAGATCCTCCTTCTCGTAGATCAGGTTCGGCCGCTCATATTCGGACATCTCGAAATCCGGGGTGAGCTGGATGGCGTTGGTCGGGCAGGCCTCCTCGCAAAAGCCGCAGAAAATGCAGCGCGAGAAATTGATGCGGAAATATTCCGGATACCAGCGTCCGGCCTCTTCGGTTTTTTGCAGGCTGATGCAGGCAACCGGGCAGGCCACGGCGCACAGATAGCAGGAGACGCAGCGTTCCGCGCCGTCGGGATCGCGGCTCAGCACGATGCGGCCGCGATAGCGCGGTGCGAGATACGGCTTCTGCTCGGGATATTGCACGGTTTCGCTGCGGTGGAAGAGGTGCAGAAACGTCAGCCAGAGTGTTTGCAGCGCGCTGAGCATGAAACCCTCCTATCCCCCGGACCAGGCCAGCATGATCGCCCCGGTGGCGGCGATGTTGAGCAGAGAGAGCGGCAGCATGAGCTTCCAGCCGAGCGCCATCAGCTGGTCATAGCGCGGCCGCGGCAAAGCGGCACGCAGCAGGATGAAGAAGGCGACCAGCACGGCGGTTTTCACAAAGAACCAGAGCAGCGGCGGGAGAAACGGTCCCTGCCAGCCGCCCAAGAACAAGATCGTGATCATTGCCGCGATGACCAGGATGCCGACATATTCGCCGATGAAGAACATGCCGAATTTCATGCCCGAATATTCGGTATGAAACCCCGCGCCGAGCTCGTTCTCGCCTTCCGGAAGATCGAAGGGCAGGCGGTGCGTTTCGGCGATGCCGGCGATGAGGAAGACCACAAACCCCAGGAATTGCGGCAGGATGAACCAGACATGGCGTTGCGCGCGCACGATGTCGGCGAGGCTGAACGAGCCGGCGAGCATCACCACGCCGATCAGCGACAGGCCCATGAACACCTCGTAGCTGACCAGCTGCGCGGTCGCCCGCATGCCCCCGAGGAGCGAGAATTTGTTGTTGGATGCCCAGCCCGCGAGCACCACGCCATAGACGGAGAGCGAGGTCACGGCGAGAAAGAACAGCACGCCGATATTGAGATTGCCGACGATGCCGATGGACGGCGTGACCGGCACTACCGCGAAGGCGAGCAGCGCCGTCGCCATCACCATCGCCGGGGCCAGCACGAAGACGGTGCGGTCGGCGAAAGGCGGCACCCAATCCTGCTTGAAGAGAATTTTCAGCATGTCCGCGACCACTTGCAGGGAGCCGAACGGACCGACGCGGTTGGGGCCGCGGCGGTCCTGCCAGAACCCCAGCAGCCGCCGCTCAATCCAGGTGAGCAAGGCAGCACCTATGACCAGGGCCAGAAGGATGCCGATAATGTCGAGCAGGTTGAGCAGGATGATGATCATGGCGCCGCGTCTCCCGCATCGGCACGCAGCGTCGCCCGCACGGGGCCGGAGAGCCAGGCTGTCTGCGGCCAGCCGGCGCTGACCAAAGCGGTGCCGGCTGGCAGATCGGTGACGATGGTGACGCTCAGGCGCAGTTTTTCTTCACCGATTGAGATCTCTGCCGCGGCGCTCTGGTGCAGGCCGAGCGCACCGGCGTCGGCTGGGTTCAAGGAGAGTGAAGCGGCGGGAATAAGTTCCGCAACGGAAGGGGCGCGTGCAGAAAGTTCATCGCTGCCGAAAACATGGTGCTGCGGCAGGACCAAAAGCGCGCCGTTCGCATGGTCCGGCGCGGCTTCCGGAAGCGAGAGCGGCGTGGCGGCCCGTCCGTCGAACAGCCTGGTGCCCGCCGGACCGCCCTGCATCGCCCCGGTCTCCTCCTGGAATTTGTGCAAAGACTGTCCGGAATTCCAGCCGGGCGCCCAGAAATAGGGGATCAGCGCCGCCGGCATGGCGCCGTAATAGCCTTCCATCGTGCCGGTGAACGGTGCCGCCTCCGGCCGGAAAGCCTGCGGCTCGTGCACGGTGCGCGCGGCATCCACGGCGGTGCGGCCGGTATAGCGATGCGGCTCGCTGCGCAGGCGCCGCCCGGCGACGCGGAAGCCGGCGCCCGGGGCAGCGTCGACGATGCCGGCAAATTCCGGCAGCGAAGCGGCGAGTTTTTGCATCACCACGTCAAAATGTTGCGCCGGGAAGGGGTGGCCGATGGCGGTGGCGATGTCGCGCAGCCAGATCCAGGCAGGGGCGGCTTCGCCCGGAGGTGCTGCGACCGGAAATCCACGCTGCGCCCGCCCTTCGGCGTTGACATAGGTGCCCTCGCATTCGGCGAAATTGCCGCTGGGCAGAAGAAAATCCGCCCGCGCGGTGGTCGGCGTCGCCATATGGTCGAGCACCACGAGCGGTTTTTTGGTGCCGGACAAGGCGGCGACTTCGTGCGGGGGGGCGCGGCGAGACAGGTCGTTCTCCAGGACGATGACGGCGGTATCGGGCTCTGCCGCCGCGCGCAGCGCCGCTTCGACATTTTGCGCCTGCATCATCGCGAGCCCGAGGCTGTTGCATTCGGCGACGGCGAATGCCACGCGCGCTTCGATGTTTTGAGCCCGCAGCGCCTGCACGATCATCGCCGCCATGGCGGGCAAGTCTTTCATGCCGAGCGCGCAGCCAGCGACGATCACGGGATTCTTGGCCGCGCGCAAAACCCGGGCGATGTTTTGGACAGAGCCCTCGCCCTCTCGGACGGATGTGATCGCCTCGTGCAACGCCCGCGCAAAATCAATGTTTTGCGCCGGTGTCATGCGCAGGACCGAACAGGCGATGTCGTCCAGCTGCGTGGGGAAGGGGGAGACGATGAATAGCGGCGTTCGCGTCTCCTGCGCCGCCGTGCGGATCGCCGCGTCCTGCCAAAGGGAGAGTTTCAACGTTTCAGCAACTTCGTGCGCGGCGGTCCGCGCGGCCTGGCGCAGCGCCAGCGCCAGGCGCGGCGCGGTGTTGGTGACATCCTCGCCCAACACCAGAACGGCATCGGCCGTCTCGATCTCGGCCAGGCGCGCGGCCGGCAGTCCGGCGCGGTAGGCTGCGAGGATTTCCGCGAGGCATTCCGCCTCCGCGGCGGCGATGCCGGCGAAGAAGGAGTCCGCGCCGACCAGTTCGCGCAGGCAGAAATTCGCTTCCAGCGAGGCGCGCGGCGAGCCGATGCCGATGGTTCTGCTCCTCCCGTGCAAAGCTGCAGAAAGCTGCTCGAGCACCAGTTTTTTTGGTGCGGCCCGGACCACGCCCAAACCATCGCGCATCATCGGCACGTTGGGGCGATGCGCATCGTTGGCGAAACCATAGCCGAAGCGGCCGCGGTCGCAGAGGAAGTAGCCGTTCACCTCCTCATTGAAGCGGTTGAGTATGCGTCGCAACTGGCCGCCGCGCTCGCTTACCTGGGTGTTGCAGCCATGGCCGCAATGCACGCAGATGGCGGGCGCGCTGCGCAGATCCCATTTGCGGTTATAGGCGGCGGAGAGCGTCTTGTCGGTGAACACCCCAGTCGGGCAGACTTCCACCAGATTGCCACTGAACGGGCTTTGCAAAACCCCATCGGCGTCGCGGCCGAAATAGACGTCGTTATGGGCGGCATAGACGTCGAGATCCTCGCCGCCGGCGTAGTCGCGGTAAAACCGCACGCAGCGATAGCAGGCGATGCAGCGGTTCATTTCATGCTTCACGAAGGGGCCGAGATATTGGTTGCGATGCGTGCGCTTGGTGAAGCGGTAGCGCCGGCTGGCATGTCCGGTCATCACCGTCATGTCCTGCAGATGGCATTCGCCGCCCTCTTCGCAGACCGGGCAGTCATGAGGATGATTCGTCATCATCCATTCGATGACGCTGGCGCGGAACGCTATGGCTTCCGGGTCCGCCACGGAAATGCGGGTGTTATCGGCGGCGGGCGTCATGCACGCCATGACGATTCTGCCGTGCTGATCTTCAGGCGCAGAAAATTGCTTGACCGCGCATTGCCGGCAGGCGCCGACCGAGCCCAGCGCCGGGTGCCAGCAGAAATAGGGCAGGTTGATGCCGTGCGCGAGCGCCACCTGCAGCAGATTGTGCCGTGGATCGGCCTGAAAATCCCGCCCGTCGATCTGGATGCGCGCCATACTCAACTCCACGGACAATGTTGGTCGTGAACATGCTGTTCAAAATCGGCACGGAAATATTTGAGCCCGGTGGCGAGTGGCGCCATCGCCCCCGGCGCATGCGCGCAAAAGGTGCGGCCGGGGCCGAGCAGGCCGACATGCTCTTCGAGAATCGCGAGATCCTCTTCCGCCCCCTGACCGGCCTCGATGCCGGCGAGCAGACGCTCGACCCAGGGCAGGCCGTCGCGGCAGGGCGTGCACCAGCCGCAGGATTCCTGCGCGAAAAAATGTTCGAGATTGCGCAGCATGCCGACCGGGCAGGTGCGCTGGTCGAGCACGATGGCCGCCCCGGTGCCGAGCCGGCTGCCGCATTTTTCCACCGCGGCATAGTTCATCGGTACGTCGAGATCGGCCGCCATGATGAAGCCGGTGGAGGCGCCGCCGGGTAGAACGGCGCGCAACTCGTACCCGTCCTGCATGCCGCCGGCATGCTCTTCCAGGATCTCGCGCAGCGGCGTGCCCATCGGCAGCTCCCACGTGCCGGGCCGGCGTACGCGTCCGCTGGCGCCGAAAATCTTCGTGCCGCTATCGGTGTCCTTGCCGAGGCCGATGAACCACGCAGCACCATTATTGACGATATGCGGCACATTGCAGAGGGTCTCGACATTGTTGACCACGGTCGGCCGTCCCCACAGGCCGCTGATCTGCGGGAAGGGCGGCTTGGCGCGGGGGATCGCGCGCTTGCCCTCCAGCGCCGTGAGCAGGGCCGTTTCCTCGCCGCAGATATAACGTCCGCCGCTGGTGTGCAGATGCACAGAAAGGCTGAATGCCCCGCCGAAACTGTTGGGACCGATGTACTGCCGCGCCGCCGCCTCGTCGATCGCCCGCTGCAACCGCTTTGCCGCGAGATGGTATTCGCCGCGCAGGAAGATAAAGGCGCTATCGGCCTGGATCGCATAAGCGGAGATGATGATCGCCTCGACCATCTGGTGCGGATCGCCCTCCAGCAGCAGCCGGTCCTTGAAGGTGCCGGGCTCCATTTCGTCCGCGTTCACCACCAGATAACGCGGCGGCGGCGTAGCTTCGAGCTTGGGCACCAGGCTCCATTTGAGGCCGGTGGAAAACCCGGCGCCACCGCGGCCGCGCAGCTTGGATTGGGTGACGAGATCGATCACCTCCGCCGGTGTCATCTGCGTCACCGCCTGGCGCGCCGCCCGGTATCCACCGGCGCGCTCATAGGCGCCAAGGTCGAGCGGTTCGCCGGGGCGGATATTGGCGGTAAGCGGCGTTTCCGTCATGCGCAGCACCTCAGGAAAAGGCTACTTTTTGAGAACAAAAAGTAGCAAAAAAATTTTATTTTTGCTGGGCCATGGGCTTTGTCGCCGACACAGCCCATGGCCCAGCATAACAAAAATTTTTGCGCCGCTTTTTTTAAAAAGCGGCCGCTTTCCTCTATCCCAGAGTATGATTGATCCATGGGCATCATGCTCTAGGACCGAAGATTGTATCGAGTTGGGCGGCGTCGACATCGCCGTAGAGCGTCTCGTCGATCAGCATGGCCGGGGCATGGTCGCAATGGCCGAGGCAGACGATCGGCAGCAGCGTGTAGTCGCCGTCCTGCGTGGTTTCACCCGGGGAGATGCCGAGACGATGCTGCAATTGCGCCGCCACGCGCTCCCTTCCCATGATCCAGCATGACACGCTGTCGCAGAGAAAAATCACGTGTTTGCCGACGGGCTTGCGAAAAATCAGATTGTAGAAGGTGGCGACGCTGTCGAGCTCGGCGGCCGACATGCCAAGCAGGGCGGCGATCGCGGCGAGCTGCGCGTCATTCACCCAGCCATGACGCGACTGCACGTATTTGAGCGCGTCGATGCAGGCCGAACGCGCCGTCTCCCCGTGCGCGGCCAGGGTCGCGATGTGTTCCCGCTCCTCCGCGCTCAGGGGGAGGAGCAAAAAATCAGCGGTCGACATCGGCCATCACGAAATCGATGCTGCCGATGAGCGCGATCAGGTCGGCGACGAAGCTGCCGCGGCTGATCAGCGGGATCATCTGCAGATGCGGAAAGGACGGGGTGCGGATGCGCGTGCGGTACGACATCGTGTCGCCGTCGCTCACCAGATAATAGGCGTTCATGCCCTTGCTCGCCTCGATGGTCACACAGGCCTCGCCGGGCGGAATCACCGGCCCCCAGCTGACATTCAGAAAATGCGTGATCAGCGTTTCGATGTCGTGCAGGGTGCGCGCCCGCACCGGCGGCGTCGTCAAAGGATGGTCGGATTTGTAAGGGCCCTCCGGCATGTTGTTCAGGCATTGGCGGATGATGCGCAGGCTCTGGCGCATCTCCTCGAGATGCACGACGACGCGGTCGTAGCAATCGCCATGGGTCGCGGTCGGCACATCGAAGTCGAACTGCTCATAGCCGGAATAGGGGCGGGCCTTGCGGCAGTCCCAGTCGAAGCCGCAGGCGCGCAGGCCCGGCCCGGTGACGCCCCATTCGATCGCCTCGTCCAGCGTATAGGCGCCGACGCCGACCGCGCGTGCCTTGAAGATGCGGTTGCGCATCACCAGGCGGTCATATTCGTCGAGCCGCTTCGGCAGATAGTCGCAGAAATCGGCGATGAGCTTTTGCCAGCCCTGCGGCAGATCCGCGGCGACGCCGCCGATGCGGAACCAGGACGGATGCATCCTGAACCCGCAGATCGCCTCGACGATCTCGAAGGCGCGCTCGCGGTCGGTGAACATATAAAACACCGGCGAGAGCTGGCCGACATCCTGCGACATGGTGCCGAAGAACACGAGATGGCTGATGATGCGGAACAGTTCCGCCAGCATGACGCGGATCGTCTGCGCGCGCGGCGGGATTTTGATGCCGGCAAGCTGCTCCACCGCCATCACGTAAGGAAAATTGTTCATGACACCGCTGAGATAGTCGATGCGGTCGGTGTAGGGGATGAACGTATGCCAGGATTGCCGCTCGCCCATCTTCTCGGCGCCGCGATGGTGAAAGCCGATTTCCGGCACCACATCGACGATCTCTTCGCCTTCCAGCTGCAGAATCAGGCGGAACACGCCATGCACACTGGGATGGTTCGGGCCCATGTTGAGGAACATGAACTCGCTGCTCCCGCTGCGGCGGGTCAGGCCCCACTCCTCGGGACGAAAGCGCAGCGCCTCCTGCTCGGCGATCTCCTTGTCCTCCGTGAGATCATAGACCCCCATTTCCGTGGCGCGGGCGTAATGCTCCTTGCGCAGCGGGTGGCCGGTCCAGCTGCGCGGCGTGAGGATGCGTGTGAGATGCGGATGATCGTCGAAGACGATGCCGAACATGTCCCAGACTTCGCGCTCGTACCAATTGGCATTCGGCCATAGGCTGCAGATGCTGGGCAGATGCGGTGTGCCGGTGAGTGCGACTTTCAGGCGGAAATCTTCGTTGCGGCCAAACGAGACGAGATGATAGACGGCGGAAAAATCCGCCGCCGGCTGGCCCTCGCGATGGTTACGCGAGCGCTCGTCGATCGCGGTGAGATCGAACAGCAGCCGGTAGGGGTTGGGCAGTTCGTTCTTCAGCAGATGTAGCGTCTGCCGCAGCCGGTCCGGCGTCACCCAGATGGTCGGGATGCCATCGACGGTTTGTTGCGCCGTGAAGGCCTCGTTGCCGAGCCTTGCCGCAAGTTCGCGGAGAATTGAGGGTTCGGCGAAGCGGCCCGGAACGGTCTGCAACATCGCCCCTCTCCTCTATACGTGGTCCGGCGGATCGAGCGTGGTTGCCTGGCGGCGCCAGATGCGTTTCTCGTCGCGCTGGCTGGGCCGCGGCGCGCGCTCCACCCCTTGCGGCCCGACCACCCAGCTGAGCGGGCGCCGGTCGCTGGCCACCGCCTTCTGCAGCAGCATCAGCCCTTCGAACAGCGCGTCGGGGCGCGGCGGGCAGCCCGGCACATAGACATCGACGGGGAGGAAACTGTCGACGCCCTGCACCACGCTGTAGATGTCATACATGCCGCCGGAATTGGCGCAGGAGCCCATCGAGATCACCCAGCGCGGCTCCAGCATCTGGTCGTAAAGATACTTGATCACCGGCGCCATTTTCACGAACACGGTGCCCGAGATGACGATCACGTCGGCCTCGCGTGGGGTGGCGCGCAGCACCTCGGAGCCGAAGCGCGCGATGTCGAACTTGCTGGTGAACGACGTGGCCATTTCCACATAGCAGCAGGAGAGCCCGAAATTGAACGGCCAGAGCGAGTTTTTCTGGCCCCATGACACCAGGTCCTGCAATTTGCCCAACACCAGGTTGCGGCGCACCGCCTCGGTGAACGAGCCGTGCTCAACCGGCTTTGGTGCCGGCGGAACGTCGTGGGTCCGGCTGAGGGTCCAGGCCATGCGGTTCACCGCAAACTGCTGACGGGGTGCAAGCGAGGCTTCGGCCCCCACTCCAAGGCGCCGATGCGCCAGAGATAGGCGAGGGCGGCCAGCAGAATCACGATGAAGGCGAGCATCGCTCGATAGCCGTCCCATCCGGCCGGGCGCAGCGCGACCGCCCAGGCATAGATGAACACGCTCTCCAGGTCGAAGACCACGAACAACATGGCCACGAGATAAAACTGGATGGAAAATTGCAGCCGCGCATCGGAAGTCGGCAAAATGCCGCTCTCGAACGGTTGGACGGTGGCCCGCGCCACATGATGCTGGCCCAGAACAAAGGAGCCGCCGATCATCAGTGCAACGAGCGCCAAAATACCGCAGGCGTACACGACCAAAAGCCAGAGTTCTGGTGCGTTTCCCATTCGTTGAGCTCCCGCTCGTTTGTCAGGAAACCGCCCGCTGCGCTATTCTCCGACCAGCGGACGGATTCAGCACGAACTTCAATAGCGTAACGTAATAGTAGGCGCTATTCGAGGAGTGTCAAGAATTGTTCTGGCGTCTTGGCCGGCTATCTTAGATAGAAGAAAGCAGCCGCTTTTTGAAAAAAGCGGCGCAAAAACTTCTTCTCTGCTGGGCCATGGGCGTTGTCGGCGACAGCGCCCATGGCCCAGCATAAAAAAAGTTTTTTTGCTTCTTTTTGTTCACAAAAAGAAGCCTTCCTTTACTTACTTGCTGGGAATGACCTGCGCCCGTGCTTCGCCCATCGGATAGGCGGTGGTGTGCAGGTTCACATAGGTGTTACCGGCGAGCAGGACGGTGGCGGTCGCCGCGTTTGCGGTCAGCGTGCCGTGCATGCCGCTGTGATAGGGGCCGGGGATCGGCAGCAGCACGCCGGCTTCCTGGCCGGGGGCGGCCGGGCCATGGAAATGGGCCGCGATCACCGGGCCGGACAGGTGCGCATAGACAATATGATAGGTGACCTTATCCGTCACCGTGTCGAAGGTGCCGCGCACGTGGCCGGTGGGCTTGGTGGTCACAGCACCTTCGAGGCCAAAGGTGCCGGAGAATTTCACCAGCTTGGCCTGCGCCAGCGGGGCGGCGGCGAGCAGCAGGACGGCGGCCAGAGGGGTTATCGCGCGGGCACTGAGATGCATAATTTGACTCCTGGTTGATGTGAGCAGCATGGCTGCGAGCATCATATGGTGTGGTTCGGCGCCAGGTTAAGTCTGCGCAACGATTTGGTCAGCCGGTCGTGCTGGAGGTCCAGGTGGCGTTTTTCACCAGCGGCGAACGTTCCAGGGTTGTAACCACCTCGTCCAGCTCCGTCAGCCGCGCGCTGGAGGCGACCAGCGTGGCGCCGAGTTCGACGATGTCGTCATTCTCGGTCAGGACCTCGACCTCCCGCACCGGGTAGTGTGCCCTTTCCAGCACATCGAACAGCAAATCGCGGACATCGGCCACGGCGGCGGGCCGGCACAGCGCATGGATGGTGTATTGCGCCTCGCTGAAGCGGGCGTCGACCGGGATCCGGTTGATGTAGTTTACCAGCGGCCGCAGCAAGGTGTTGCCGGCCAGCACGAAGACGGTGAGGGCGGTCGCCTCCGCGGGATAGCCGCAGCCCGAGAAGGCGCCGACCGCGGCGGAGCACCACAGCGTCCCGGCGGTGTTGAGGCCGCGTATGTTCGTGCCGTCTTTTAAAATGACGCCGGCGCCGAGAAACCCGATGCCGGAGACGATATAGGCGACAATGCGTGTGGAACCGGCCGGCCCGGCCAGTTGCACGCCCAGCTCGGCGAAGGCTGCCGAGCCGAGCGCCACCAGCACCGTGGTGCGCAGCCCGGCCGAGCGCTGCCGCCATTGCCGTTCGGCGCCGATCAGCGTGCCGAGCACGAAAGCGACTGCGAAACTGGCCAGGGTATGAAGGAAGGGGACCGGACTTGTCATGAAGAACCCGCGATTTGGCGGGGTCAGGACAAAGGCCATACTTGCGGCGGTGCGGCAAGATCAAGAGAGGCCGGCACCGCGGAGCCGGCAGATGCTGCGCAGGGAACCGCCGAAGTTTATGCCGTTGACATATTCATGGCATGGGCGTTACGACTGAAATGAATAAACAGTCGTCCGTATTGTCGAATAATACGTAAGAACCATAAGCACATAAAAGCTAAAGACCGACGTAAGATCCAACAACAAAATCGACCAACCGCAAACCAAAAAATTAAAAAAAAGAGAGGTAGCGTTCAGATGGAAAAGTCTAGGCGTTCAGCGTTGACGAGATGGTTTTCGGGCCTCTCCTGTGCGGCTGCGGCCCTGGCGCTCAGCTCTGCTGGGCTGCACGCGGCCCGGGCCGATGGGCCGCCTTTGAAAATCGGCGTGATCGGCGAAGCCTCGGCGGTGGCCGGCGCCTCGATCACCAAGGCGGCGCAGCTGGCGGTGGACCAGATGAACGCCCAAGGCGGGTTTAACGGGCAACCGGTTCAGCTCTTTGTCTACGACGACCATTCCTCGGCCTCCGACGCGGTGCGGGCGTTCCAGCGCGCGGTGACCCAGGACCACGTGAACGCGGTGATCGTCAGCTATATTTCGGAAGTGGCGCTGGCGGTCGAGCCCTGGGCCGCACGGCTGCACATGCCCACCATCACGCCCGGCGCCGCGAGCACGGCGATCGACACAATGGTCCATGCGGATTACAGCCGGTACAAATACATGTTTCATGGCTGGATCAATTCACAGGCGCTCGCGGATGTCATTTGTTCCGGCATCGACGACCTCCTGGTGAAGCCGTATAACGTCAAGAGCGCGGTGATCATGAGCGAGGACGCGGCCTGGACCACGCCGCTCGACAATGAATATCTGCAATGCCTGCCGAAAATAGGCGTGCAGGTGCTCGGCCATGTCCGCTTCAATCCGGACACCACGGATTTCACACCGATCTTTAACGATATTGAAGCGAAACATCCGGATCTGATCGTCACCGGCATCAGCCATGTTGGCGTGCAGCCGACCGTGCAATGGCACGACCAGCAGGTGCCGATCCCGATGGCCGGGCAAAGTTCGCAGGCCACGACGAGCACGTTCTGGGATGATACGCATGGCGCGACGGAAGGGGTAATCACCGCCAGCGCCGCCGCCCCGGGTGTCGCGATCACGCCGAAAACCATTCCCTTCACCGAGGCCTATCAGCAACGCTATGGCGCCACCCCGGCCTATGACGGCTATACGGCCTATGACGACGTGTTCATCATCGCCGACGCGGTGAAGCGCGCCGGTTCGACGGATCCGGACAAAATGGTCACGGCGCTGGAGCAGACCAATTATGTCGGCACGCTGGGCCGTGTGCAGTTCTACGGCAAGGACAACCCCTTCACCCATGCGATGAAAGTGGGGCCCGGCTTCGTCACCGGTGTCGACATCCAGTGGCAGAACGGCAAGCAGGTCTGCGTGTGGCCGAGCGATATCTGCCACGCCAAGCTGGTCTTCCCGTCCTTCATCAAGCTGGCGGCGCAATAGCAACCGAGCGGCGGCCCGGATAACCGGGCCGTCCACCGGGTCAGAGACCATCTGGTACGGGCTCCTGCCCTGGAGAGCGCATGCACCTGTTTTGGCAAATCCTCATTGATGGTTTCGCGATCAGCGCGCTCTACGCGCTGGGCGCCACCGGCTTCACCCTGATGTTCGGCGTCTCCGGCGTGCTGAACCTGTCGCATGGCGCCATCATGGTGGTGGCCGCGGTGGTCGGCTGGCTGGTGGCCGGCAATACCGGGGCGGGCGCAGTGGGCGGCACGCTGCTCGGCATCCTGGCCGGGCTGCTCACCGCCTATGCCACCTATTTCGTGGTGGTGCGGCCGATCCAGCGCTCGAAAGCCATCTCCTCCGATGAAACCGAGATTTTCGTGCTCACCGCCACGCTGATCTGGGGCATCATGATCCAGTCGGGCCTCGATTATCTGTTTACGGATAATCCGGTGGCGATGCGGCCGTTGATCGGCGGCGTTACGTCGCTCGCCGGGGTGCGCACGCCGACCAACGAGATCATGATCGCGGTGATCTGCTGGGTCGTGATCGGCCTGCTCTGGCTGCTGGTGAACCGTACCCGCATCGGCAAGGCCCTGCTCGCCGCGGCGATCAACCCGCGCGGTCTC
Source organism: Acidocella sp. (assembly GCF_036489515.1). Taxonomy (GTDB): domain Bacteria; phylum Pseudomonadota; class Alphaproteobacteria; order Acetobacterales; family Acetobacteraceae; genus Acidocella. The sequence continues at coordinate 32,513 of NZ_DASXFO010000005.1, read as the reverse complement.
ACCATGCTCGGCTTCGAGCTCTCGAAAATCCATTTCCTGGTGTGGACGATCTATGGCGTGCTGGCGGGTCTCGCCGGCGTGCTGCTCGCCTCTTTCCTGGGCACCAGCCCGGCCGATACCGGCACGCTGACGGCGAGCGCCTTCTCCATCGTCGTGCTGGGTGGGCTCGGCAGCGTCTCCGGCTCGCTCATCGCCGCTTATGTCGTTGGCTATCTGGAGACGATCACCGCCTATCTTGTGGCGCCAACCCTGCGGCCCATTCCGGCGCTGCTGCTGCTGGTCATCGTCGTCTATCTCCGCCCGCAAGGGCTGCTCGGCCGGCGTTAGGGCATGATCGCTCATCCGGGTTCTCAAAGCGAAGCAAGCGGCCGCTTTTTGAAAAAAGCGGCGCAAAAACTTCTTTTATGCTGGGCCATGGGGGGTGTCGGCGACAAAGCCCATGGCCCAGCATAAAAGAAGTTTTTTTGCTTCTTTTTGTTCACAAAAAGAAGTCTTCTCCTTCCTGTCCTGTCTAAGGGAGCTGCAATGGGTTTCTTGAAACAACCGCGTTTCTGGCTCGTCGTGGTGCTGGCGCTGTTCGCGGCAGTGGCGCCGCTTTGGATGTCCGCCTATTTCCTCGGCGTGTTCACGGTCGCCTATTATTTCGGCGTGTTCGCGATGAGCTGGGACCTGCTGTTCGGCTTCGCGGGCGAGGTGAATTTCGGCCCCACCGCGCTGATCGGGCTAGGCGCCTATGGCGCGGCCATGCTCAACAGCATGGCCGGTCTGCCGATCGTGGTCTGCCTCATTTTCGGGGGGCTGCTCGCGGTCGCCGGCGGGGCGCTGCTGGCGTTGCCGGCGCTGCGGCTTACCGGACCGTATTTCGGTCTCGTCACCTTGGTCGCGGTGCTGCTGCTGCAGAATTTCATCGTCATCTTCGCCGGTGTCACCGGCGGGGAGATCGGCATGACCGTGCCGAGCGTGCTCTCCATCGACGCCGGCGTGAACTACGAATACGCGCTCGGCTTCCTCGTCATCTGCGCGGTCATCCTCTATGGCCTGTCGCGCTCGGCGCTGGGGCTGATCCTGCAGGCGAGCGGCCAGGACGCCACCGAGGCGGCAGCACTCGGCTTCAACATCACCAAGCATAAATTCGCCGCCTTCTGCATCAGCGCGCTGTTTTCCGGCCTCGCCGGGGGCATGCTGATCTTCTACATGGGCACCGTCTCGGTGGACACGGTCATCGACATTTCCATCGACGTGCAGATCATCATCATGGCCGTGCTGGGCGGACGGCGCACCATTCTCGGCGGCATTCTCGGCGCGGTGTTCATCATCCTTGCCAATGAGCTGCTGCGGCCGCTGGGGCAGCTGAACAATTTCGTCGTCGCCGGCATCGCGCTTGCCGTGATTCTGCTCTTTCCCGATGGATTTCTCGGTGTTCTGCACCGCGCGAGGCGCGCCTGATGCGCGACGTGGTGATCAAGGACGCCTGCCTCAGCGTCAGCGGCCTGACCAAGCGTTTCGGCGGGCTGGTGGCGGTGAAGGATCTCGGCTTTCGCATCATGCCGGGGGAAATTCTCGGCCTGATCGGCCCGAACGGGTCCGGCAAATCCACCGTGATGAAGCTGATCATGGGCATCATCAAGCCCAATGCCGGGTCGATCAGGCTCGACGGCACGGACGTCGCCGGCTGGCCTTCGCACCGTGTGGCGCGGGCGGGGGTGGGCATCGTGTTCCAGCATTCCCGCCCGCTGCACCGCCAGACGGTGTTGGAGAACATCAAGCTCGGCCTGCTGCCGGATTCCCTGCTGCGGCTGATGCATGACCGCGCGGTGGACCGCAAGGCACGCGAGATCGCCGAGCGCGTGGAACTGGACCGCGTGCTCGACCGTTATCCGTCGACGCTGCCGTTCGCGGATCTGCGCCGGATGGAGCTGGCGAAAGCGATCGCCCGCAACCCCAGGCTGGTCCTGGTCGATGAACCTTTCGCCGGTCTCACCGCCCAGGAAGTCAGAAGTTTCTCAAGCCTGATCGAAGGGTTTCGCGGTGAGGGCAGGGCGGTGCTGCTCGTCGACCACAATGTGAAGAGCGTCGCGGCCATGGCGGACCGCGTGCTCGCGATGTATCTGGGCGAATACGTCGCCGAGGGCACGGCCGAAGAGGTGATGCGCAACGAGACGGTGCGCCGGGTCTATCTCGGCGGCGCCATCGAGGTCGCGGCCCGGCCGCAGATCAGCCAGAAAGCGGGCCCGCCGCTGCTGGAAATCGCGGATGTCAGCGTGCTCTACGGCAAGGCGCAGGCGCTGGACAAAGTCTCGCTCCACGTGAAGGAGGGAGAGTTTGTCTCCGTGGTCGGCCTCAACGGCGCCGGCAAAACCACCTTGTTCAATGCCATTTCCGGCCTGGTGCCCTATTCCGGCACGATCAAATGGGGCGGGCAACCCCTCGCCGGGCGCACCGCCGCTTCCATAGCCCGCGCCGGCATCGTGCAATGCGCTGAGACGCGGCAGCTCTTCGGCGATATGAGCGTGCGCGAAAATCTCGATCTCGGCGGCTGGCACCTACCCCCGGCGGAGGGCGCAAAGCAGCTCGACTGGCTGTTCGGCCTGTTTCCGATCCTGCGCAGCCGCCAGACGCAGATGGCCAAAACCCTCTCGGGCGGTGAGCAGCAGATGCTGGCGATCGCCCGCGCGCTGATGATGCGGCCGAAATTTCTGCTCCTGGATGAACCGACGCTGGGTCTCGCGCCGGTGATCTTGGAGCAGATCTCAAAGGCGCTGGAAGTGTTGCGCAACAGCACGCCGATCACCGTGCTGCTGGCCGAGCAGAACGTGACCTTCGCGCTCCCCCATGCTGACCGCGTCTATGTGCTGGAGCATGCGCGCATCGTCTGGGAGGGCGACCCTGAACGTTTCGCCCGCGAGGCCGGTACAGGGTATTTATAAGTAAAAAGAAGGAAGACTACTTTTTGTGAACAAAAAGTAGCAAAAAAACTTTGCTATGCTGGGCCATGGGCGCTGGCGCTGACAACGCCCACTACCCAGCATAGCAAAAAGTTTTTGCGCCGCTTTTTTTAAAAAGCGGCCGCTTTCTTCACCGTAAGCTCACCGATGCGCTTTTCATTAATCGTGCTCTGCACGAGCCGGTCCACATAGATGCCCGGTGTGTGGATCTGGTCGGGATCGAGCGCCCCGGCCTCGACGATCTCCTCCACCTCGGCGACGGTGATTTTCCCCGCCGTCGCCATTTCCGGGTTGAAATTGCGCGCGGTCTTGCGGAACACGAGGTTCCCCGCCGGATCGCCGCGCCAGGCTTTCACGATCGACAGATCCGCCCGCAGCCATGTTTCGCGGATATAAAGCTGTCCCTCGAACTCTTCCGCCGGCTTGCCCGCCGCGACCACGGTGCCGACCCCGGTGCGGGTATAGAAGGCCGGAATGCCGGCGCCGCCGGCGCGGATGCGCTCGGCCATCGTGCCTTGCGGGTTAAGCTCGAGCTCGATCTCGCCGGCCTGGCATTGCTCCTGGAACAGCCGGTTCACGCCGAGATAGGAGCAGACGGCCTTGCGGATCTGCCGCTGCGTCAGCAGGAACCACAGGCCGAAATTCTCGTTGCCGCAATTGTTGGAGATGACAGTGAGGTTCTTGGTGCCGGCGCGATAAATCTCTGCGATCAGGCTTTCCGGATTGCCGGCATAGCCGAACCCGCCGGACATGATGGTCATCCCGTCAAACAACACGCCCTCCAGCGCCACCGCCGGACTTGGGAAAATTTTCTGCACCATGTTCCGCGCCCCGTTTGCGGCGCTCTTACTGGGCTGGCCGGCTTCTCGGAAGAGGAAGAGGCCGCTTTTTGAAAAAAGCGGCGCAAAAACTTTTGCTATGCTGGGCCATGGGCGGTGTCGCTGATAACGCCCACGGCCCAGACTAATAAAGTTTTTTTGCTACTTTTTGTTCACAAAAAGTAGTCCTTCTCTTCGCTTTGGCTGCGCTTATTCCACGCGTGGCCGGGCCGCCTGGGGTTTCGCGTGTTTACAGAAATCGAGGCTGAGATCGGCGCAGTAATCCTCCAGCACCATCACCGAGCCGGATAATTCCGCCACGCCCACATAACCGTCCGGCCGGAGCAGATACACCGCGTCGGGCTCCAGCCCCGCGGCCTCACACTCTTCCCGCCAGGGGAACAGGTGCAGCGGGATTTCGCGCGCCTGGCACCAGGCGATGAGGTCGTCGTCGGCCTTGCCGTATACGTGGGCTTGCCAGTTCAGCGCGCACAGGCTGGTCAAATTATCCTGCCCGTCCACGATCACCCACGGCAGCCGGTCACCGCTATGCACCTGCCCCGCCATGCCCCGGCTCAGCTTACTGCCGCGGTAATCCACGTTGAGCTGCGACACGGCGCGGAACATATAGATTCGCATCGCCTCGAGGCGCGTCATGCGCTGGAGCAAAGGCGGCGCCAGCCGGGTGCGCAGGAGGTCGGCAAATAGCCCCGGGGCGGTGGCGAAACGGAACCCCCGGTCGCTCGTCGCCACCAGGCGCCGCGCGAAACGGATGCGCTCGCTCTCATAACTGTCCAGCAGCGTGTCCGGTGCCTGGCCGCGCAGCACGGCGGCGAGTTTCCAGGCCAGGTTGATGGCGTCGCCGATGCCGGTATTCATGCCCTGGCCCCCGGCCGGGCTGTGGATATGCGCCGCGTCGCCGAGCAGGAAAGCCGCCCCCTTGCGCATCTGGGCACAGACCCGGTGATGCACGTGAAAGGTGGAGAATGACCCCACCGAGGCGATCTCAAGCTGAAAATTCTGGATCGCCCGGGGGCTGACATCGGCGAAAGTCAGTGTCTCCGGCCGGTTCACCCGCTCATCGCGCAAAGTGCCGACCAGCCGGACCTGGCCCGGGCTGGGCAGCGGAAACAACGCGAGAAAATCCGCCTCGTCGAGGTCGACATGCAGCTCGCCATCGAAGGCCCGGCCGTGGCCCGTGACGTCGGCGGCATAGAAAAACTGCCGGTAGGTGCGGCCGGCGAAGCCGATGCCCAGGTTCTCGCGCACCAGCGACCCTGCGCCATCGCAACCGGCGATGAACCGCGCCGCATAGAACTCCTCGCCGCCGGGGCCGCTTATGTGCGCCGTCACATGGCCGCCATGGTCAATAAAGCCGAGCAGTTCGTGCCGCCGTTCCACGGTGATGCCGGCCTGTTCCAGCTGCTCGATCAGCAGCCGCTCATGCTGGTCCTGCGGAAAGATCAGCAAAAACGGGTAGGGGGTCTGCCTGCCGCCGATCTGTTCGAATGGCAGGCGCGCTTCCGGTGCGCCTTTCACCCAGAGATTGATCGCTGGCACTTTGTGGCCGCGCGCCACCACGGTGTCGGCAAGGTTCAACTGCCGGTAGAGTTCCAGAGTGCGCGCCTGCACGGAGAGGGAGTGGGACGTGGTGGCCGGCCCGGTATTCCTGTCGATGATGCGCGGACGAATCCCCTGCTTCACCAGCCACAGCGCCAGCACCAGCCCGGTAGGCCCGGCCCCGACGATCAGCACATCATGGCGCATCGCTAACCCCTTTCCGCTCCCGCGGCCGTTTGGCGCCGCGTGACGCCCGACAGAGATTGGGCATTATAGACGGAATTCTACTTACATAGGGCGTTTTTAGACGGCGCGCCGCTGAGGCAAGGGGGGCGTGATCAAAAACTGGCGAGATCGGGAAATGACCCAAGATAAACGCTCACCCTCGAAGTTCTGGAGTGACGATGTCGATTTCCCCCAATGCGGACAGCCAAGCGCTAAGGCTTCTCGCGCGGCTGGCCTGCGCCATGTTTTTCACCTTCATGACCATCGGCCTGCCCTTGCCGGTTGTGCCGCTTTATGTCGGTCATGATCTAGGTTTCGGCAATGTGCTGGTCGGCATCTCGGTCGGCATCCAGTTTCTCGCCACCATTCTGACGCGCAGTTATGCCGGCCGGACGGCTGATGCCGAAGGCGCGAAAGGCGTGATGCTGCGCGGCATGTTCTTTTGCGGCTGCTCGGGCGTGGCGCTCATCCTGTGCGCCGTCCTGCCTTTGCCGGACGGTCTGCGCCTCGCGGTGCTGATCGCAGGCCGGCTGATCCTCGGTTTTGGCGAGAGCCAGGTGGTGGTCGGCATGCTTGGCTGGGGCATGGGCACGGTCGGCCCGGCCCGCGCCAGCACCGTGCTCGCCTGGACCGGCATGGCCATGTACGGCTCGATGGCGGCGGCGGCGCCGATCGGGTATCGGCTCTACCGCCAGGGCGGGCTGGTGTTTGTCGGCCTGGCCGCCATCGCCGCACCGCTCATCGCCGCTGCTTTGGCGTTCCGGGTGCCACATGTCGCCCCGCATCCGGGCCAGCGCCAATCCTTCCTGAAAACCGTCGGCCTGATCTGGCAGGCCGGGCTTGGCGTGCTGCTGCAGGGCGTGGGCTTCGCCGGGATCGGGACCTTCGTCTCGCTCGATTTCGCCGCGCATCACTGGTCCGGGACCGGCGTGGCGATGACCTGCTTCGGGGGCGCCTTCGTGCTGGTGCGGATTTTCTTTGGCCGCGCGCCGGACCGCTTTGGCGGGGGACAGGTCGCCATGGCCTCCTTCGTCGTCGAAATCATCGGCCAGTCGCTGCTCTACCTCGCGCCCTCGGCGCCTGTAGCACTGCTCGGCGCGGCCGCGACCGGGGCCGGCTGCTCGATGATCTTCCCCTCGCTCGGTGTGGAAATCGTCAAGCGCGTGCCGGCGCAGATCCGCAGCACCGCGCTGGGCGGCTTCGCCGCCTTTCAGGACGCCGCTTACGGGCTGACAGGACCGCTGACCGGCATCTTTGCCACCGCTTACGGCTATCCTTCCGTGTTCGCGGTCGGCGCTGTGTGCGGCCTGGGCGGGTTGTTCGTCACCGGCGCCATCGTCCGCGGTGCGTTGGGCTGGGGCTCAGCGACAGAAGAAAGACTACTTTTTGTGAACAAAAAGTAGCAAAAAAACTTTGTTAATCTGGGCCTTAGGCTTTGTCGCTGACACAGCCCGAGGCCCAGCATAAAAGAAGTTTTTGCGCCGCTTTTTTCAAAAAGCGGCCGCTTCCTTTCTATTTCTAGCTCGAGGGCAGGCCGGGGATCGGCACACCGAAGGTCTGCAGCAGCAGCACGGCGTTGAGCGCCAGGATCACCACGGTGCCGCCGATCGCCAGCGTATTGGTCAGACGGCTGTTGACGAATTCGCCCATCAGGTCGCGCCGGCGGGTGAACAGCACCACTGCGATCATCGGCAGCGGCAAGGCGAAGGACAGCACCACCTGGCTGATCACCAGCGCGTTGGTCGCGTTGGCGCCATAGCCGATGACCACGAAGGCAGGGACCATGGTCACCAGGCGCCGCACCGCGATGGGGATGCGGAAGTTCACAAAACCCTGCATGATCACCTGTCCGGCCATGGTGCCCACGGCGGAGCTGGAAATGCCCGAGGCCATCAGCGAGATCAGGAACACGGCCGCCGCCCCGGCGCCGAGCAGGGGCGTCAGCGTATGATAGGCGGTCTGGATTTCCGCGACATCGCTGTGGCCGGCATGGAAGGCCGCGGAGGCCATCATCACCATCGCCATGTTGACGGCGCCGGCCCCGGCGAGGGCGATGATGCATTCCCGGTTCGAGAAGCGCAGCAGCGCCCGGCGTTCCTTCACGTTCCGGCCGGGCGCGCGCGCCTGGGTGAGGGCCGAATGCAGATACACGGCATGTGGCATGATGGTGGCGCCGATGATGCCGACGGCGATGGTCAGGGCCTCGGCATTCGGCAGCGACGGCACCACGCTGTGCAGCCCGGCCTGGCCCCAGGCGACCGGAGCGATGAACATTTCTATGAGAAAGCACAGGCCGACCACGCTGACCAGGCCGCCGATGATGAGCTCGAGCGGGCGGAAGCCGCGGCGGTCGAACAACAAAATGCCATAGGTGATCAGCCCCGTGACCACCATGCCGGCGAGCAGCGGCATCTTCAACAGCAGCGACAGCCCGATCGCGCCGCCGAGAAATTCCGCGAGGTCGGTTGCCATCGCGGCGATCTCGCTGACGACCCACATCGCATAGACGACCGGGCGAGGGAATTGCGCACGGCACATTTCGGCGAGATTCTTACCGGTCACGATCCCGAGCTTGGCGGACAATATCTGGAACAGCATGGCGATCAGGCTCGCCATCAGCACCACCCAGAGCAGGCCATAGCCGAATGCGGCACCGGCCTGAATGTTGGTGGCGTAATTGCCCGGGTCCATATAGGCGATCGAGACAATCACCGCGGGCCCCGCGAACAGCAGGGCCGACCCCAAGCCGCGCCGCCGGCCAGCCAGCACCTCGCGGATGCGGAGCGTGGTTTGATCCGTCAGTGAGGGTTTCGCCAGGTCGGTGAAGTCGCTCATGGTCGCTCCGCAGCATTCACGCCACAATGTAGCTAAGGCTACATTTTTGACAATAGGCTTTATCCTTATGCCGTGGTTACAATTGGGTGGCTGGGTATGAAGCATGCCTGACAAGTGCTCGAACGATTCGATTGCTCCAAAAAGTGAAGGGGAAGGCTATTTTTTGTGAACAAAAAGTAGCAAAAAAACTTTGTTAATGCTGGGCCTGGGGCGTTGTTGCTGACACAGCCCATGGCCCAGCATTAACAAAAATTTTTGCGCCGCTTTTTTCAAAAAGCGGCCGCTTGGGTTCAAAAACCCGTGAATGCAGACTTTATGGCTCCGTCTTGACTCGGAATTCTCGGGGGTATACGGGCCGCGTCGGCCAGACGGCAGCGTGCCGTTGGCCAACCATGTTTTGTCACTCCAGCAAGGATCACATGAACCCGCGATCTACCAGCCAGCCCACGGAGGGCGATAGTCGGCGCTGTGCGCTGATTGTCTCGCCGCTGTGTGGCTTTGACGCCTGGGATTGCCAAGTGACCGCGAGGGTTTCAGCCGGCTAGGCTGACCCGCCCGGCCTCGGCCTCCCTGGCTTTAGCAACAGCTTTAGCAATAGGAGGCCGTGATGGCCGAGATTTTGAAATTCGTCCCACGTCGTGGGCGTCTCGACATGTTGAATTCTGGCCGGAGCGTTGCGGCGGCCGGCAGGATGCGAATGGCCGCCTGTTCATTCAGTGGAAGATCGATAACGACGCCGCGCTCTAACGCGCCGTCGCCGCTGTTTAGGTAAAGCCCCTCCACCCGGAGATCGACCATGACTGTCATCACGTCAGTCAGCCGCCAGGCTGACCGTGCGCGCCGCGCCGCGCCTGGGCGCTTTTTAAATCCGTTCGTTGGACAACCACCACAAGGGCGCGCCCGCGCCATGAGATGCGACAAATGAGCCTTATGCCCAAGATCCCGACCGAACCGGCGACCGCCGTTCTCGACCAGGCGCATCTCGGCGACATCCGCGGCGCTTTCGGCACCATTGCCAAAGGCGATATCGCCCCGCGCCGCACCTGGAAGACGCGCCTGGTCACCTTAGCTGCCATCGTCGGGCCAGGCCTGATCGTCATGACCGGCGATAACGATGCCGGCGCTTTCAGCACCTACAGCCAGGCCGGCCAGAATTACGGTTATTCGCTGCTATGGACGCTGCTGCTCATGCTGCCGGTGCTCTACGTCAACCAGGAGATGGTCATCCGGCTCGGTGCCGTCACCGGCGTCGGCCATGCTCGCCTGATCCTCGAGCGTTTCGGCAAGTTCTGGGGCGCTTTCAGCGTCATCGACCTGTTCCTGCTGAACGCGCTGACCATCGTCTCCGAATTCATCGGCATCAATCTCGGCCTGCAATATCTCGGCGTGCCGAAGATCGCGGGAGTCTTCATCGCCGCCTGCGTCATCATCGGCGTCGCCAGCACCGGCGATTTCCGCAAGTTCGAGCGCTTTGCGATGTGCCTGATCGCCTTCAGCTTCCTGCTGGTGCCACTGTTCGTCCTCGTGCATCCGCCGCTCGGCGCGGTCGCGAACGGCTTCTTCGTGCCGCAGATGCCGCATGTCCCGTCCGATGGCCTGGCCGCCGTGCTGCTGCTGGTGATCGGCATCATCGGCACCACGCTGGCGCCCTGGCAGCTCTTCTTCCAGCAGAGCTATGTCGTCGACAAGCGCATCACGCCGCGCTTCATCCGTTATTCGCGGGTGGATCTTGCGATCGGCTTCATCATCGTGATCGGGGGCGCCATCGCGCTGATGGCGGCTGCCGCCGCGATCTTTGCGCACCACCCGGAGTTCGGCAACTTCACCGACGATCTCGGCGTGGCGGATGGGCTGCAGAAATATGTCGGCCGGGTGCCGGCGGTGGTGTTCGCGCTCGCTCTGATCGACGCCAGCATCATCGGCGCCTCGGCGGTGTCGCTATCCACGGCCTACGCGATCTCCGACGTCTTCAAGTTCAATCATTCGCTGCACCGCAAGCCCGGCGAGGCGAAGTTCTTCTACGTCGTGTATGGCGCTTTGCTGTTCGGCGCCGCGGCGCTGGTGCTCACCCCGGGCATGCCGCTCGGGCTCATCACCAACGCGGTGCAGGGTCTGGCCGGCGTGCTGCTGCCGAGCGCCACCGTTTTTCTGCTCCTGCTCTGCAATGATAGGGCGGTGCTTGGTCCCTGGGTGAACGGGCGCTTCATCAACCTCCTCACCGGGGTCGTCATCGCGGTGCTGCTGCTGCTCTCGGTCATTCTCACCGCGGCCGTGGTCTATCCCGCGATCACCGGCACCCAGATCATCGCGATCCTTGGCGGCGGCAGCATCCTTGCCGTGATCATCGCGCTCGTCATGTTCGTGATGCGGCGGATGAGCGGTGCTGCGAAGGCGCCGCCGGTCGATCGCTCCGGCCAGGATGACTGGCGGATGTCGCCGCTCCACAAGCTGGCACCCGGCGGGTTCACGCCCGCGATGCGGGTCTGGATGATGGCGCTCCGTGGTTATCTCTTTCTTGCCGGCGGCCTCGTGGTCGCGCGCATCATCGAACTCGCCCTAACGGGCGCCTCCTAAACCCTAACTGCGAAGTGACGCCATCGCCAGGCTACCGCGACCGGCCTCAGCCGGTCGCGCCAGGAGGTGCGCGTTTTCTTCTCTTCTTCATGTTCCTTCCAATCCGTTCCGTGTAAGGCCGATCATGCACATGCAGTTTGCTGGACTCTCGAACGCGTCTAAATTTCCTCGCCTGACCTTGTTGTCCGGGGTGTTGTCAGCAGGCTTCGCGGCTCTGCCCATCGCTGCGCATGCGCAAGAGGCGGACCCCACGCCGCAGCCTGCGCCCACGCCGATTACCGCCGGCCAAACGGCGTCGGCACCGGTCACGCAGCAATGGGCGGTCCATGGCCAGCTGACCAGCATCTGGATGGCGCAACCCGCCTTCCACGCGCCCTATACCGGGTCGCAAAGCCTGAGCCCCGCCGCGAACGGGCGGGAGACCGTCCAGGCCACGGTCTTTCTCGGCTTCCGCCCGTGGCAAGGCGGTGAAATCTGGTTCAACCCGACGATGGATCAGGGATACGGCCTCGATGACACCACCGGCCTTGCGGGGTACATCAATGCCGAGTCCGCCAAGGTGGGCGAGACCTACCCGTACTACCAGATGCCACGGGCCTTTTTCCGCCAGACCATCGATCTCGGCGGCCAGACGGAGGCGGTGGCCCCGGATCTCAACCAGCTCGGCGGCACGGAGACGGCGAACCGGCTGGTGTTCACGGTCGGCAAGTTCGCGGTCACCGACATTTTCGACACTAACGCCTACGCGAACAATCCGGCCAGCGACTTCCTGAACTGGTCGGTGGTCAACATGGGTGCGTTCGACTACGCGGCGAATGCCTGGGGCTACACTTACGGCGCGGCGGCGCAATGGTATCAGGGCCCCTGGGTTTTCAGCGCCGGCGCCTTTGATCTGTCGCAGATCCCGAACGGCAATAAACTCGATAACCGCATCGGGCAGCAGATGCAGTATGTGGGGCAGATCACAAGGAACTACGCGCTCTGGAGTCAGCCCGGGGCGGTCAGCGTGCTCTATTTCCTTTCGCGCGGGATGCTCGGCAGTTATGGCGATGCGCTGGCCCTCGCGGCCCAAACCAACACCGTGCCCAACACTGCTAACGTGCGGGAAGAGCGCAGCAAGGGCGGCTTCGGCATCAACATCCAGCAGCAGATTATCCCGGGGCTCGGCGTTTTCGCGCGGGCGAGCGCCAATAATGGTGGGGTCGAGGCCGACGAGTATACCGATATCAGCCAGTCGGTCTCGGCCGGCATCTCGGTCCAGGGCGGTTTCTGGGGCCGGCCGGATGACACGTTCGGTCTCGCGGGGGCGGTGAACACGATCTCGCACACGGCCAAGGAGTATTTCGCCGCGGGGGGATTGGGCATCCTGATCGGCGATGGGCAGTTGGAGCAGGCGGGGCCGGAGCAGATCCTCGAGACCTATTACAGCATTCCCATGTTCCACTACGCTGCTCTCTCGGCAGATTACCAGTTCATCAACAACCCCGCCTATAACGTCGAGCGTGGTCCGGTTTCGGTTTTCCAGCTGCGGCTGAACATCCAGATCTAAGTCGGTTTCTCGGAGAGAGGAAAGTGGCCGCTCTTTGAGTCAAGCGGCGCAAATGAACAAAGTTTTTTGCTGGGCCATGGGCGCCGTCGCCGCCAACGCCCACAGCCCAGCTGAGTCAAAAATTTTTGCGCCGCTTTTTTCAAAAAGCGGCTGCTTCCTCAGTTAGCAGCCTGCAGCAAAAGTATCCGGGCTCGAAATGCACCCCGAATATGCGCGCGTGCCGCTTGTTCCGCTCCGTCCGGATCCCGTGCGGCGATTCGGTCGACGATTTTTTCGTGTTCGTCGATGGATTGTTCGGCCCGTTCCTTGGAGCCCAGTGTGGTTTGCGCCAGCAGCGCCAGCGAGAGCCGTAAGTTTTCGAGCATGCTGCTAAGGTAACGATTACGCGCCGAATTCCGAATTTGCTGATGGAAGCGTCGGTTCGTGCGGGCGAGTTGATCCGGGACCATAAGACGCTGCCGATCCCTGGCGACCATCTCGCGCAACAGCTCGATCTCCACCGTGGTCGCATGGATCGCCGCCAGGTGAGCCGAGGTTCCCTCAAGGACCTCTCGCATAAGGTACATTTCCGTGATCTGGGAATAGTCGAGGGTCGCCACGACGGCGCCATGATGAGGCTCGTGAGCAACCAGCCCGTGCGTCTCCAGGCGCTTGAGGGCTTCTCGGATCGGCGTGCGGCTGACCGCAAAACGCTTCGCCAATTCGGTCTCGGGAAGCCTGGTTCCCGGGGGCAGCTGCCCCGCTTCGATGGCCTCAAGCAGCATGTCGTACGCGCCTGTGGCGCTCGATCTGCCCTGCTGAAGAGGTATTTTTTGTGACGATTTTTGTGCGGCGACGCGTTCCATTTGTATCCCGGATCATAAGGACGGTCCAAAGGACGCGGCTGAGTAATCTCGTCAGCCGGCCAATGTCCCCTCATTTGCGGCACTATCTTGCCGTTCTCAAGATTGTACGCTAATGGATCCTGCAGGATACTGTCAATCCGGCACAAGATTACGCGCCGGAAAGGCCAGTTATTGATAAAAAAGAGGAAGGGCCAAGAGTTATGAGTGTTTCCGTGGGTACGGGTGTCGCCGTAGGCAGGCCGACGACTCGACAGATCTATCGGGTGGCTGTCGCCAGCATCGTGGGGTCGGTGATCGAGCAATACGATTTTCTGGTCACCGGCATCATCGCGGCAACGGTCTGGGGTGGCATTTTCTTCAAAATGCAGGCGCTCGGCGCCGCGGCCGCGGCGATCAGCGTCTACGGCATCGGGATCATCATCCGCCCAGTCGGTGCCTACATCTTCGGCAATATAGCAGACCGCAGCGGGCGCAAGAATGCACTCGTCTATGCCCTCGTGCTGATGGGCGTCAGCACGCTGCTCATCGGCCTGACGCCGACCTATGATAAGATCGGCATTCTCGCGCCAATCCTGCTGATCATCTTCCGGCTCATGCAGGGCATCAGTTTCGGCGCGGAATTCGGCACCGCCGCGACCTGGGTCGTCGAGCAGGCGGCGCACTCGAAGTATCGCGCCTTCTGGGGCGCCTGGGTCGGCTTTGCGATTCCGCTCGGCCTCCTGCTGGGCTTTACCTCGGTGATTTTCGTGAAGTCCTTGATGTCGGAAGCGGCGTTCAACGCCTGGGGCTGGCGCATCTTCTTCTATATCGGTTTCGTCGTCGCGATCGTTGGTCTCATCATCCGCCTGCGGACCGAAGAGAGCTTCGTTTTCGAGCGTCATTCTGCGAAGGCGGCGGTTCTCGATCACCCCGCCCGTCGCGTGTGGCGGGAAATGCCGCTGCGCATCCTGCGCACCTCGCTGGTGAATGCGATGTTCGGCGGCGCCTTCTTCCTCTGCTTCGTCTTTGGCACGAGCTACATGAGGGCCGTGGGATTCACCGCGTTGCAGGCGGAGTCGATTGGCCTGATCGCGGCCGCCTCCATGCTCGTGTTCATGATCATCGGCGCGTTTCTGGCCGACTACATCAACCGCCGGGCGATCCTTATGGCCTCCGCGATCGTGTTTCTGGTCTTCGCGATCCCGTATTTCTACATGATCAACACGGGGAACTTCGCTCTCGCGGTCGTCGCAGAGGTGATCGGTTTCGGCTTCGTGTTCGGCTTCGGTTATGGCGCGATCCCGACCTTCTACACGGAGAATTTTCCGACGCGCTATCGCGCCTCGGGAGCGAGCGCGGGCTACCAGGTTTCCCAGGCTTACGGCGGTGGACTGATCCCGATCCTGGCCGGCCTGATCCTGCGCGCCGTCGGCATCCACCACGCCTTTATTTATATCGGCCTCATGGTGATGGTCTATGCGCTCGCTGCCATCGTGGCGATTCTGCTGACGCCCGAGACCAAGGGCGTGGACCTGGAAGGCGTTTCCGAGCCTCAGCGTGCATAGGGAGCTTGATAGGATGAATGATACGCAAACCGTCGATGGCATCGTTTGGGATGTCGTCGTCGTCGGCGGCGGCAATGCGGCCTTGTGCGCGGCGATTGAAGCGCGCGAGGCCGGGGCGTCGGTCTTGTTGCTGGAGCACGCCCCGCGCGAATTCCGCGGCGGCAATTCACGTCACACCCGCAATCTGCGGGCGATGCACGACGCGCCCGCCGGCGTGCTCGTGGACTCATACCATGAAGACGAATACTGGGACGATCTGAAGCGCGTCACCGGTGGCGAGACCGACGAAGCGCTCGCCCGCATGACGATCCGCGCCTCCGCGACGGCGCCGGCCTGGATGGAGGCGCATGGCGTGCACTTCCAGCCGTCACTCACCGGCACGCTGAGCCTCGGGCGGACCAACGCTTTCTTCCTCGGCGGCGGCAAGGCGCTGGTGAACGCCTACTTCGCCGCGGCCGAGCGCCTCGGCGTGAAAATTCTCTACGACACCGAGGTCACCAATCTCGCGCTTGAGAATGGCGTGGTGCGCGAAATCCATGCCACCAGCCACGGCTTTCCGCTCACGCTCCGGGCCCGCGCGGTGGTGGCGTCGAGCGGCGGTTTCCAGGGGAATATCGAGTGGCTCCGCGAATCCTGGGGCGAGGCCGCGGACAATTTCCTCATCCGCGGCACGCCCTATGCGAAGGGCACTGTCCTGCGCAATCTGCTTGACCAGGGCGTGCAGCCGGTCGGCGATCCGACCCAGTGCCATGCGGTGGCGATCGACGCGCGCGCACCGAAATTCGACGGCGGCATCGTCACGCGGTTGGATTGCGTACCGTTCAGCATCGTCGTCGACCGCTCCGGTGAGCGCTTCTACGACGAAGGCGAGGATGTCTGGCCCAAGCGCTACGCGATCTGGGGCCGGCTCGTTGCCCAGCGCCCGGATCAGATTGCCTATTCGATTATCGACAGCAAGGCCGAGCGGCTCTTCATGCCTTCCGTGTTCCCGGCGATCCGCGCCGACAGCATCGCGGAACTCGCGACGAAACTCGGCCTCGATCCGGCCGCGCTGGAGCGCACCGTGGCGGCCTTCAACGCAGCGGTGCAGCCTGGCGATTTCGACAGCTCGAAACTCGACAATTGCCATACTGAGGGGATGACGCCGCCGAAGACGAACTGGGCGCGGCGCATCGATACGCCGCCCTTCATAGGCTATCCGCTCCGACCCGGCATCACCTTCACCTATCTCGGCGTGCGCGTGAACGAGCGCGCACAGGTACTGATGCAAAACGGCACGCCTGCGACCAATCTCTGGGCGAGTGGAGAAATCATGGCAGGCAACATCTTGGGCCGCGGCTATCTCGCGGGATTTGGCATGGCGATCGGCACGGTGTTCGGCCGCATCGCGGGAAGGGAGGCGGCGCGCTATGTCCACAACTGAGATTTTCGCCGATGCGCGGCAGGCGATGGATATCTGCAACGCCTGTCGCTATTGCGAAGGGTTTTGCGCGGTGTTTCCGGCGATGGAGCGCGAGCGCGCTTTCACCAATGCCGACCTGACCTATCTGGCCAATCTTTGCCACAACTGTCGTGGCTGTTATTATGCCTGCCAATATGCACCGCCGCATCCGTTCGGCGTGAACGTGCCGCGTACGCTCGCACTGCTGCGCGACGAGAGCTACGCCGAGTACGCCTGGCCGCGGCCGCTGGCGCGGGCTTTTGCCGCGAACGGTGTCGTTGTCGCACTGGTCACCGCCATCGCGCTCGCGCTGGTGTTGCTGCTCAGCTTCGGCCTCATCAACCCGGATGTGCTCGTCCATGCCTGGACCGGGCCGAACGCCTTCTATCGCGTGATTCCGTGGAGCGTGATGGCCGGCGTTGCGACCGTGACATTGCTGTTCTCCGTCCTCGCGCTGGCGATCTCCGGCCGGCGCTTCTGGCGTGACGCCAGTGCGTCGGGCAGCAAGGCCAAGGCGACATCTGCCGCCGTGATGCGCGGCCTGCACGATGCTTTCACGCTGAAGAATCTTGGTGGCGGCGGCCATGGCTGCAACGACCGCGACGAAACATTCTCCACGGCGCGGCGGCATTTTCACCACGTCATGGCCTACGGCTTCCTTCTTTGCTTCCTGGCCACCATCATCGCATCATTCGAAGCCTATGCTCTCTGCATACCGGCGCCCTATCCGCTGCTCAGCGCCCCGGTGATCGTCGGCACGCTCGGCGGAATTGGCCTGATAATCGGCACCGGCGGCCTGGTATGGCTGAAGATCACCGGCGATGCGGCGCTCACGGCGCGCCGTCTGTTCAATGCTGATCTCGCGCTGCTGGCCCTGCTCTGGCTCGCCGGCGCCTCGGGCCTGGCGCTGCTCGCCTTCCGCGCCACGGAAGCGATGGGCGTGTTCCTCGCACTCCATCTAGGCATCGTCCTCGCGCTGTTCGTGCTGCTGCCCTACAGCAAGTTCGTTCACGCGGTGCTGCGTACACTGGCACTCATCCGCAACGCGGCGGATGACACATTGCCTAACGTTTGAGGCAAAGGAAGGAAGTGGCCGCTTTTTAAAAAAAGCGGCGCAAAAATTTTGCTATGCTGGGCCATGGGCGTTGTCGATGACAACGCCCATGGCCCAGCATTAACAAAGTTTTTTTGCTACTTTTTGTTCACAAAAAGTAGTCTTCCTTTTCCTTGCCTTCGCCTTACCTGCGTGCGCCGCTCGCCGCATCGAACACGTGCAGAAGGTTGTTCGGTAGATCGATCTGCAGTTCGCTGACATCGGGAGGTCCGCCCGGGCGCTTCAAAGTGAGGCGCTGGCCGCAAGGTAGCGTGCCGTGGATCAGCGTTTCGGCGCCGAGCGGCTCGACCAGGTCGATCGTCAAGGTCCGGCCATGATCGACGACCTTGATGTGTTCGGGACGGATGCCCACCAGTGTTTTCACCGGCACGTCGGAAATCCCGGCGCGCTCGGGCTGAAGAATATTCATGGCAGGTGCGCCGATGAACCCTGCGACGAACAGATTGGCCGGCCGCTCGAACACTTCCATCGGTGTCGCGATTTGTGAGACACGTCCGGCCTCCATCACGATGAGCCGATCCGCCATCGTCATGGCCTCCAGCTGGTCGTGGGTGACGTAGAGCGAGGTCACTTTAAGGCGCTGCTGCAGGCGGCGGATTTCCGCGCGCATGGTCACGCGCAGCTTGGCGTCGAGATTTGAGAGCGGCTCGTCGAACAGAAACATTTTCGGCTGGCGCACGATGGCGCGGCCCATGGCGACGCGTTGCCGCTGGCCGCCGGAGAGGTCGCGGGGATGACGCGCCAACAAATCGCTCAGGCCCAGCTGCGCAGCGGCCTCGGCCACTTTGCGTGTAATCTCCGACTGCGTCTCACCGCGCAGCTTCAGCGCATAGCTCATATTCTGCGCGACCGTCATATGCGGGTAGAGTGCGTAATTCTGAAAGACCATGGCAATGTCGCGTTTGGCTGGATCTTGCCTGGTGATATCCACGCCATCGAGAAGAATTTTTCCGTCGCTTGGTGTCTCGAGCCCCGCCACCAATCGCAACAGGGTGGATTTGCCGCATCCGGAGACGCCGACGATGACCAGCATCTCTCCCGACGCCAGCGTCAAATCGATTGATTGCAGCACCTTCGTCGCGCCAAAGTCCTTGCGCAATCCGCGTAATTCCAATGTCGACATAACAATCCTTCAGAAATTATTTATCGACCTCGGCGAGGCCCCGCACAAACGCACGCTGCAACAACAAGACGACCGCGATGGGCGGCAGCAGCGCTAACGTTGTGATCGCCATGATCTGGTTCCAGGGCGTCATCTGGTCGGGCGCCATCATCTGCACGATCCCAAGCACCACGGTGGTATAGGCCGGGTTGCTGGTCGCCAACAGGGGCCAGAGGTACTGGTTCCACCCGTAGACAAACAGAATGACGAACAGCGCGGCGAAATTGGCGCGCGACACCGGCAGCACCATGTCGCGCAAAAATTGCAGGGGGCGTGCGCCGTCCAGCCGTGCGGCCTCCACCAGTTCATCGGGGAGTGCTGTAAACACCTGACGGAAAAGCAGGGTCGCGGTGGCTGACGCCATCAGCGGTAGAGTCAATCCGCTGAAATTGTTAACCATGCCCAGAGTGGAGACGACCGCATAACTTGGGATGATCCGCACTTCGATGGGCAGCATGAGTGTCAGAAAAATCGTCCAGAACGCCAATTTCCGGAACGGAAAGCGGAAGAACACCACCGCGAAGGCCGAGAGCACGGAGATGAAAATCTTGCCCACCGCAATGGCCACCGCCATGACGAAGGACACCAAAAGCATATGCCAGACCGGATCACCTTCGCGGCTGGTGCCGCCGGCGAACAAGGCCTGCCAAAAAATGCCGATATGCCGGAAATCCGGCATCAGCGAGAGGCCGCCCCGCGCGATGGCCCCGGCATCCTCCGTCGCCCCCGCAAGCATCACCCACATCGGCAGGATGAACAGGGCCACGCCGAGCAGCAGGATGCCGTGAGCCAGATAGTCGGGCTTGCTCTTCACGTGGGTGTCTTCCGACCAAGAAACCGGAATTGCAGCGCCACCAGGGCCATGACCAACAGCATCAATACGACCGACTGCGCCGATGAGCCACCGAGGTCGTTACCGACATAACCATCTTCATAGACTTTCACGACCAATGTTTCCGTCGCTCCCGCCGGCCCGCCGCCGGTCATGGCATAGATGAGGCTGAACGTGTCGAAGGCCGCGTAAACCAGATTGACCACGAGCAGAAACATGGTGGTCGGAAACAGCATGGGCCAGACGATGCTTTGGAAGCGCTTGCGAGCGTTAGCGCCATCAAGCGTTGCCGCCTCGATCAGGCTGCGCGGGACGGTCTGCAGTGCCGCGACGTAAAAGATGAAATTATAACTCACTTGCTTCCAGGCGCTCGCGAAAATCGCCAGCCCCATGGCCTGGTTTCCGTTCAACGCGTAATTCCAGCGCGCGCCAAGATGCCGGCCGATCAACCCGATCGCGGGGTCGAACAGAAAGACGAAGAGCACCGCCGTTAGAGCGGGTGCCACGGCATAGGGCCATATCAGCAGCGTGCGGTACCAGTGGCGGCCGGCAATAACGCGCTCCGCGAACACCGCGAACAACAGACCGAGTGCCATCGCGATGCCGCTCACGGCGGCGCAGAAGAACACCGTGCGCCAAATCGCCGCCCAGTATAGAGGGTCCGCGAAAAGGGCTGCGAAATTGGCGAGCCCGACAAAAATAGTCGCGGTGCCAAACGGATCGGTCGCGGTTACAGCCTCCTGTAACGCGCGCGCCGCCGGCCAAAGAAAGAAGATGCAGGTCAAGGCCAGTTGCGGCGTTACCAAAGCCAGCGGTAACGCCCAACCGGAAAAAATCGTCCGTCTGTCCATAAGTTAGAAAACCAGACTGGGTCTAAACTCGGGAAAAGGACTTGATCACGTTGTCGCCGCGTGTTTGCGCGTCCGGCAGCACGTCAGCAGCCGATGCGCCGCTGGCGATGGCCCCTTCCCATGCGGCCTCGATGATCGTGCGAATTTGCGGCATGCCGGCCAGGCGGATCCCCCGGGAGAAGTTCGTGACAGGCTGGCGTGCCAACTGCTTGACCGCCACATCGGCGCCCGGATTCGCGGTATAATAGCCCGCGGCCACGTTTTTCTCATAGCCTGCCTGCGTGACCGGCACATAGCCGGTGGCCTGGCTCCAGGTTGCGTCGGTAGCCGGCAGTCCCATGAAGGCGAAGAATTCAGCGACGCCCTTATATTCCGCCGGCGTCCGGCCTGGCGCCGTCATCGCCCAAAGTGATGCCCCGCCGATGATCGAATTGATCGGCCGCGCGATGATCTCCGGATCATACGGCAAATAGGCGGCAGCGTAACGGAAGGTCGCGGAGCTCTTGAGCTGCCCGCGAATGCCTGAGCTGTCGAAGGTGATTGCCGCCTTGCCGGAATAGAAAGTCGGGCTCGGTTGCCCGTCGCGGCCGAGATATTTGAAGATCCCCTCTTTCTCGGCATCGAGCAGGCGCTGCAGGTTGCGGATGAACGGCGCCGAGTTGATCGTCAGCCGCGGATCATTGCCAGCAAAGCCGTCATTGAGCGTGGCGTATTCCACGTTATGGATCGAGGCGAATTCCTCAAAATGCGCCCAGGTCGGCCATGCGGTCATCATCGGAATGGGCGCGGCGTTCTTCTCTTTGATAGTGCGTGCGGCCGCGATCACTTCAGGCCAGGTCTGGGGCGGCTTGGTCGGATCGAGCCCAGCGGCCTCGAAGGCGTCCTGGTTGATCCACATAACGATCGTCGAAGAGTTGAAGGGCAGGGCGCCCATCTTGCCGTCGTTCAGAGCATAAAAACCGCGGATCGAGGGGATATAGGCGTTCGCATCAATCGCCACGCCGGTCTGCGCCGCAAGCGCGTACACATCCACCACAGCGCGGCGCGCCGAAAGCATGGTCGCGGTGCCGACATCGAAAACCTGCGCAATATGTGGCGCCGTGCCGGATCGCCATGCGGCAATCGTGGCCGTCAGGGTATCGGGATAAGCCCCTTTATAGACGGGTTGGACAACGTAATTCGTCTGGCTCTTATTGAAATTATCGGCGAGCCCGATGAGTGTATCGCCCAATTGCCCCGACATGGCATGCCAGAACTCGATACGAACGGGAGCCGCCGCGGCGCGAGCCATGGCGGGCAGCATCACAGTCGTTGCAGCGGTTGCGATGATTTGACGGCGTTTCATGCTTTAGTTAATCCCCACTTTTCTGACAGTCTTACTCGATTTGAGCGCCATATTCATGATGAATTAATTATTAACAAATGACAATTCAATGAATGCGTTGGCGCATGTCCGGGTCGGTTATCGCAGATAAGGAAGGCAGCCGCTTTTTGAAAAAAGCGGCGCAAAAACGTCTATTATGCTGGGCCATGGGCGTTGTCGGCGCAAAGGCCCATGGCCCAGCATAATAAAGTTTTTTTGCTTCTTTTTGTTCACAAAAAGAAGTCCTTTCTCGACTGAAGATGTCCGCGGGAACTCCCTTCCAACGAAAACCGGCGTCCCCCGCACGTGCGGGGAACGCCGGTTTTGCCTCCGCCGTGATCGCGATCAGGCTTGGCTGGCAGCGAGCTCCATCTCCCGGCTGATGTCCTCAAGCGAACGCTGCTTGGTCTCGGGAACCAGGACCATCGTGAGGACGGCGCCGGTGATGGCAAGGAGCGACAGGAACAGCAGCGCCGTTTCGAGCCCCGTCTGCACGAACAGGAACGGGAACAGGAAGGCGCTCGTGGAGGCGCCGATCCGGCCGCCCAGCACCGAGAAGCTTTGGCCGACGGTGCGCACCCGGGTTGGGCTCAGTTCCGCACCCAGAAAACTGGTCACCACATTTGGCCCGTTCAGGGCAAAGCTGTAAACGCCGAGAAAGGCCATCCCAAGGGCCGGCATCGCCATCACCGTGTTGTGCAGCGTGGCGAAGAGCAGCAGCATGACGGCGCCGAAAAACAAACCGCCCGCCTGCAGCCAGCGCCGGCCGATACGATCGACCAGAAAACTCGCGACCAACGCGCCCGGGAGAGAAAACAGGCAGCTCAGGACAAGCACGAACGTCACCGGTCCGAGCCCGAGCTTGGACGCGATCAACGACGGTCCGAACAACGAGGTCGAATAGGCGACCAGATCGAAGAGCATCCACAGCAGCCCGGCGGCCAGAAAATGTGGCGCATGCTGGCGCAGCACCGCGCCGAACGGGCGCGCGTCGTGCCCGGGCAGCGCCAGCTCGGCCTCGCCATTGATGCTCTTGACGACTTTGACAGCGCCCTCTTGGTTATCGGCGAGTCGCGCCAGATAACGCGCGGTCTCCGGCATGCGCCGGCGCAGATAGAGAACGCAAAGCGCCGGTATGGCGCCGGCGCCAAGCACGATACGCCAGGTCAGGTCGTGCGAAACATGCAGCCCGCTCAGCAGCAGCAGCGCCAGCAGGGCGGCGACGATCGGGCCAAGTTGCGACATCGTTGCGAAGCCAAGAGCCAGAAGTTTGCCACGATCTTTCTGGTTCGCATGCTCCGACATGATGGTCGGCGACAGCACATAATCGCCGCCGATGCCCAGACCGAGCACGAAACGCACGGCCACCAGCCACCAGATCCCGGGCACGAACACCTGCGCGACCGCCGCGATCGCCATCACCAGCATGTCGAGCCCGTAAAACCGCTTGCGCCCCCGCTGTCCGAGCATGCCGAAAATGAGCGCACCGACGCCCATGCCGACGAGTGCCGATCCTGCCAAGGCTCCGGCCTGCAGGCCGCTGACGTGCTTGATGCCGAACGTGACAAGGATCATCGGGAGTACCATGCCAATGGTGGTATTGTCGTAGAAATCGGTGAATACGCCTAAACCCGTCGTGAGGACGGCGCGCCAATGGAAACTTGAGAAGCGTTGGTCGTCCAGTGCTTGGAATGAAGCGGCTTTCGACATGACGGATGCTCCGAGATGAATCTGCCCGGAGCCCTGCCATATAAGGACCCGAAGTTTAAGAGATGGTTCAGTGACGTTGCGATTCCGGGTTAATCGGTTCATGGGCACCGGTGAAGGAAGTAAAGGGAAGATTACTTCTTGTGAACAAAAAGTAACAAAAAAACTTTCTTAATGCTGGGCCATGGGCTGTGTCGCCGACACAGCCCATGGCCCAGCATTAAGAAGGTTATTGCGCCGCTTTCTTCTGCCATCACCCGCTCTGCGTTCCCATCATTGACGGCCCGCCTGCTACGGCGTCAGAATTCCTGCGCTGTGGCGGCAGCACGGCGAGCGGTGACGCGCCGGTCATGGGCTTATCGTCGTTATTGCAATTGGCTTAAATCATGCTGCCGGGCCCGGTCTCGGGTCGCTGGCACACTGCAGGGGACCTTCACATGGATTACACCACCTTCGGACGGACGGGCTTACGCGTGAGCGTCGCGGGGCTCGGTTGCGGCGGATTCAGCCGGCTTGGCACGACCACCGGCAACAGCGAGGCGGAAGCGGTTGCGATCGTGAAGCTTGCGATCGAGAGCGGCATCACCCTCATTGACACAGCTCCGAGTTACGGCACCGAGGAGATCGTCGGCAAAGGCATCGCGGGAGTACCGCGCGACAGCCTGGTGGTCGCGACGAAATGCTCAGTCGAGCGCAACGACGAGGCGTACACGCCCGAGCGCGTGATCGAGAGCCTGCATGCGTCGCTGCGCAAGCTCGGCACCGATCATGTCGATATCTTCCAGCTCCACGGGGTTGCGCCCGCACAATATGACCGCGCGATGACAGAGATCGTGCCGGTGCTGCTGCGCGAGCGGGAGCGTGGCTCGTTCCGCTTCCTCGGCATCACTGAAGCCGGCCCCACCGACCAGGATCATACGATGCTGAGCCGCGCCGCGGCGGACGGCGTGTGGGATTCTGTGATGGTCGCCTTCAACATGCTGCACCGGACCGCGATGGACCGGCTCTACCCGCTCACCCTCAAGAACGGTGTCGGTACGCTGGTGATGCATGCGGTGCGCAGGATTTTCGCGCATCCTGATCTGCAGGTCGAAGCTGTGCGCGCGCTCGCGGCGCAGGGGCTCGTGCCGCCGGAACTCGCGAACAATCCACACCCGCTCGACTTCCTCGTGCATTCTGGCGGGGCGGAGAGCGTGACCGATGCCGCCTATCGCTTCGCGCGCTACACGCCGGGGGTTGATGTCGTGCTGTTCGGCACCGGCAGCGCCGAGCATCTGCGCGCGAACGTCGCCTCGCTCAGCCGTCCGCCGTTGCCGTCGGAGGATGTCGCAAAACTGCTCGAGCTTTTCGCCAATGTCAGCGGGCTTGGGCTCGAGCAACACGGACGCGCCTCCGTGGCCTGAACGCACGAAAAGGAAGGCTACTTTTTGTGAACAAAAAGTAGTTTTTTGCCCCTTTGGGCCATGGGCGTTTGCGCCGACAACGCCCATAGCCCTGCATAAATAAAAGTTTTTTGCGCCGCTTTTTTCAAAAAGCGGCTTCTTTCTTACATCAACCGGCGCCGCGCGGCGCCGGTCAGCGCGTCGATCAGCATCACCGTGAGCACGATCAGCAGAACGACCAGCGAGGCGCTGTGCCAGTCGTCGACGCGGATGCGGTCGAACAAAGCGAGGCCGATGCCGCCCGCGCCGACCACGCCCAGCACGGTTGCGCTGCGCGTGTTGCTCTCAAAAAAATAGATGGCGTTGCTGAGGATCACCGGCAAGACCTGCGGCATCACGCCGTAGCGCAGCGCCAGCAGCTTGCCCCCGCCGGCCGAGAAGACGGTCTCGGCCGGCGCAAAATCCACCGCCTCGATCGCCTCGCCGTAAAGCTTCGCCAGGGCGCCCGTGTCGTTCACCATGATGGCAAGGATGCCGGCGAACGGGCCCAAGCCCACCACGGAAATGAAGATGAGGGCCCAGATCAGAACATCCACCCCGCGGAGCACGTCGAGGAAGCGGTGCACAAGGAAATGTACGGCCGGCAGGCCCACCACGTTGCGTGCCGCGAGCACCCCCAACGGCAGCGCGAAGATGTTGGCAAGGACGCTGCCGGCGAGCGCCATGCCGAGTGTCTGTCCGACCGCGCCCAGCAGCTGGCCCATCTCGTCGAAACCGCGCGGCGGCAGCATGAAGCCGAGAATGCCGCCGAACCGCGCCAAGCCGCGGCCGAGCATCGCCGGGTTGAAGAAGCCAAAGTGCCAGAACAGCGCTAGCAGGATGCAAAAACCGCCGCCCCACAGGAAAGGCGCCGCGCGCCCAAGGCGCAGGCCGCCAAGGCCGTTTCCGCTCATCAACCCGTGCCGCAACCGTTCGGAGCCGAGGTCGAGCAGCATCACGGTCGCGATGATCATCAGCACAATGGCGCTGACATCGGTGTAGAGAAATTCCCGCGTGGCGAACATCAGATCCTGGCCGATGCCGCCCGCGCCGACAAAGCCGAGAATTGTCGCCGAGCGCACGTTTATTTCAAAACGCAGCAGCGCGTAGCTGGTCCAGTTCGGCAACACCTGCGGCAACAGTCCGTAGCGGATGACCTGCAGCCAACTGCCGCCGCTGGCGCGCACGCCTTCCATCGGGCCCGCCGCGGAATTCTCCGCGACTTCGGCGAAGAGCTTGGCGAGTGCGCCGACCGAATGCAAAGCCAGCGCCATCACGCCGGCGAAGGGCCCGATGCCAAACGCGAAGACCAGGACCGTCGCGCTCACCAATTCCGGGATCGCCCGCAACAGATCGGAGAGGCGGCGTGCGACAATATAGGCGCCGCGGCTGGGTGCCAGGTTGCGGGCCGCGAAAATCGAGATCGTGACACCGCCCGCAACACCCAGCGCCGTCGCCACGATCGCCATCATCACGGTGTCAAGCAATGAGAGCGCCCAGTGGCCGGCATCCCAGTACCAGGCGGCAAGATCAGGCCCCAGCGTCTTGACGTGCAGCTCCGGCGTGGCCTGGACAAAATAGTCAGTGAAGCTTGGCAGGCCGGCAATCAGCGTGGAAAGCCGGACCTGGCCCACCTGCAAGGCGGCCGCGAAGGCAAGCAGGAACAGCGCCAGCCAGACGAGATCGCGGCGGCGACGGAGGCGGCGGTGTTCCCGCCACCTCCCCTCAAGAGCGGCGATATCGGTCGGGGGCAGGGGGACGATAGGCATGAAGGCTCAGCCGTTCTGGCCGATATGGTGCTCGGCGTTGTACTTCACCATTTCAATGATCGGCGCATAGTCCTTGACGTCGCCGGGCGCGAAGCCGGTGGACAGGCCGCTGGTGAGCACGGCGAAGGCCTCTTTGCCCTTCGTCGGCATATCCAGCACCACCTTCGTGACATCATCGCGCATCTGCTGCGGCAGCCAGGTCGGCATCGCCCACGGGTCGGAAGGGAGCTGCGGCGATGTCCAGATCACCCGCCACCAGCCGTTCGGGATCATGCCCTTCTTGGCCATGAGGGAGGGGTTGGAGAGCGAAGCATTGTTATACCAGGTCGAGCAGGCATCGATATCTTTGTGGTACAGCGCCATCACGCTGTTCTCATGGCTGCCGGAGAACAGCGTCTTGCCGAAGAACGTGGTGGGCGGGTAGCCCTCCTTGGTCAGGAAATAGCTTGGGGCCTGGAAGCCGGAGGTCGAGTTGGGATCGGCGAAGGCATAGGTCTTGCCTTTAAGATCGGCGATCGAATGATAGGGGCTATCCTGACGGACCAGGGTGACCGAGTAATAGCCCTTATTGCCGTATTGATCGAGCATCTCGGCGACTGGCACAACCTGACCACGCGACAAAATCCAGGCTTTCGCGAAGGAAGCCGGCCCGAAATGCGCAAGCTGGACCTTATGCGAAATCATCCCCTGGATGATGCCGGCGTAATCCGTGGCCTCCGCCCAGCCAATCTGCACGCCGAGGGAAGAAGAAAGATAGTCCTCGACCGGCTGGTAGCGCTTGATGCGGTCCGCCGCGTTTTCGCCCGTGACGGTGCCGAACACGATTGTGGGGTACTGCTGGCGCCAATCCCCGGCCGCCCGTGCGCCGCTGGAAATGGCGCCCGCGCCGAGCAGGGCGGGCAAGGCAATATTGAAATTGCGTCGCGTGAGCATGGCGATTTGTCCTTGTGTGGTGTTAGGGAAAGTCAGGCGAGGGCGACGGCGGCCTGAGGATCGCGGCGCGCCGGAAGGGGCTGCCGTTCGCTCACTTCGTCATGCTCGATGCCGTAAATATTTTGCACCTGGCTCTCGCCGAGTTCGCTGGGGACGCCGTCAAACACGATGCGGCCATGCGACATCGCCACGATTCGGTCGCAGAAGTTGCGGGCCATCTCGACGGAATGCAGATTGACCATCACCGTCATTCCATCCTCGCGCGCCAGTGAGCGCAGCGACTCCATCACCCGTGCTGCGTTGCGCGGATCGAGTGCGGCAATCGGCTCGTCGGCCAGCACGATGCGCGGCTCCTGCACCAGCGCGCGGGCGATCGCGACGCGCTGTTGCTGGCCACCCGAGAGCTGGTCCGCGCGTGCCATAAATTTCTCGGCGAGTCCCACCCGCGCGAGCGCGCGCAGCGCGCGTTCGCGATCCGCCTGCCCGAATTGTTTGCAGAGCGTGGGTAGCAGCGGACTATGGCTGACCCGTCCCACCAGGACGTTGGTCAGAACGTCGAGCCGTCCGATCAGATTGAATTGCTGAAACACCATGGCGCAGTGCGCGCGCCACGTGCGCAACGCCTGGCCGCGCAGGGCCGCAACATCGGCGCCATCGCAGATGATTTTTCCACGCGTCGGCTCGATCAGTCTGTTGATCATTCGCAACGTGGTCGACTTGCCCGCGCCGGAGGGGCCAATGATGCCGACCATCTGGCCATCCGGCACCTGCAGGCTGATGTTCGTCACGGCCTCGGTGTTGCCATAACGTTTGGCTAAGCGATCCAGGGTCAGCATGCGCGCTCCAATCGAGGTGCGCATCATAGGCGGAAAATGTGACAGGCCGATGAAATGCCCTGGACGTTTTTGTGACGATACGATTTATGTCGATTGTGTTCAGTCCGGGTTCTCAGATAGAAGGAAGTGGCCGCTTTTAAAAAAAAGCGGCGCAAAAATTTTTGTTAATCTGGGCTATGGTCGTTGTCGACGACAACGCCCATAGCCCAGATTAACAAAGTTTTTTTGCTTCTTTTTGTTCACAAAAAGAAGCCTTCTAAGATATATTGACGGCTTGAAAAGCCTGCAGATTTTGCATTGGTGGGCTGTGTCTAACGGCCAGATCACGGCGCAGCGCGGTGTCGAGGTGGCCCAGCAGGCCCCTGCCGCCGCATCCGCTGCCGGGGCGATGGCCGTCCATCTGGACAAGTTGGTTTAAATGACCATTTGGCTCAAAAGTTGTTATCCGTTAAAGGCCTCTCGAGATACCATGAAGTCTATTTCCTCCGCCCCGGACGCCGCACTGGCCTTCGTGGAATTGGCCTCCGATTTGGACGCCCTTCTGCGTGCGGCCCGAGAGCATCTCGGCATGGAAGCCGCCTTCATCAGCAAGTTTGCCGAGGGCCAGCGCGTGGTCATCCATGCCGATGCCGCGGGTCCCAGCCCCATCGCGGTCGGCACGTCCGATCCTCTGGAGGAAACTTATTGCCAGCGCGTGGTCGACGGCCGCCTGCCCGAGCTCATCCCCGATACCGCCTTGGTACCCGCCGCAATGACCGTACCGGTCAATAGCAGGATGCCGGTGGGCGCGCATCTGAGCCTGCCAATCCGCCTCGCCGACGGCAGCGTCTACGGCACTTTCTGCTGCTTAAGCCGCGCCGCCGATCCTACGCTGAACATGCGGGATCTGCAGGTGATGCGCTTCTTCGCCGATCTCGCCACGCAGCGGATCGAGCGGACGCTTGCGGCCCAGCGCGCGCACGACGTCAAGACAGAGGCGATCCGCGGCGTGTTGGAGGGGGAGCGGCTCGGCATTGTCTTCCAGCCGATCCACGACCTGCAAAAAAACCGCATCGTCGGCGTGGAATGCCTGGCGCGGTTTCTGGGGCCGCCGCAGCAGGGGCCGGACATTTGGTTCGCCGATGCTAACGAGGTCGGCCTGGGCAGCATGCTCGAGAGCGCCGCCATGAGCCGGGCGCTGCGGGCGCTCGATGTGCTTCCCGCCGACATCGATCTCAATATCAACGTCTCCCCTGCCACGGTCCTCGACGGTACTGCCGAGGCGGCGCTGAACGGCTGGGACCCACATCGAATTGTCCTCGAAGTCACCGAACATGTGGCCATCGACGATTATGCCGCCTTCGTCGCCGCCATCACGCCGCTGCGCGCGCGCGGCATCCGTCTCGCGGTCGACGATGCCGGTGCCGGCTATGCTTCTTTCCGCCACATCCTTCAAATTCGCCCGGATACGATCAAACTTGATATCAGCCTGACTCGTGGCATCGATGCCAACCCCGATCATCGGGCGCTCGCCGCGGCGCTGATCGGCTTCGCGCATGAAACCGGCAGCACAATCGTCGCCGAGGGTGTCGAGACCGTTTCCGAACTCGACCAGTTACGGAAGCTCGGCGCGCACACCGCGCAGGGCTATCTGCTCGGTCGGCCGATGGGCCTGCCCGATCTGCTGTCCTTGCTGCAGAAAGCGGCCGCTTTTTAAAAAAGCGGCGCAAAATTTTTTTGTTGTGCTGGGTCATGGGCGTTGTCAGCGCCGACGCCCATGACCCAGCAGCAGAAGGCTTCTTTTTGTTCACAAAAAGAAGCCTTCCTTTCTGACGCTTTCCACTGAAATTGGCATTAATCGAACCTGAATTTCATTTAGAATCAAGATGGAAACTATGACGCGATCTGTGGTGTACCACACACGAGATTTTGCTTGCAGCCGAACCCTTCGGCGTCTGGGGGTCAGGATTTCGCATGACAAAAAATCATTAGGGTTCAATTCCGACGGTAATTCATCCTTTACCGACTTCACATCCGAAAGCCTCCAGACTAGATTTGCGTTATCGCCGCCGACAATGGGCTCGGCCCCGTGGTGTCGAAGGGCCGCCGGCAAGATGTTTCGAACTACTTGATCCGAAAGGTGAAAAAAGGCAGCGACTTGTTTGGTAGTGACGAACTGCTGCTTAAACTCATCCACGGCTCATCCGGACAAGCTGCTTAGCGTCCGTCAGGTTTAAGAACGAGCTTTTTTGAACCACATTCCTCTCAATCATATATTCGAAATATTGTGCTTATCACTCCGTCTCCTCGAAGCCCCGTATCAGGACGCGACGAAAAGTAATTTTCCATTGCTTCCAGTAAAAAGGTTGACGCCGCAAATCCTACGCCACCTCGTTCCGCCATCCGTTGCAAGGTATGAATCGTCGCGACAATCCGCTTACCGCATGCGGCCAATTCTTGACTATATCTACGGCCCTAGCAATTTTGGCGAAGGGTCTTCGACTCCTCCTATACCGTCGGGGACCACGTGCCTGAGTGTCTACAAACTGGGTTAGGCTCATGCGGAAACTTCTTGGGTCTCGGGGGAGAGGCCGGTGCCGGTGATTAGCACCAGATACGCGTGCGGGTCGGTGGCGCCGACGCTGGCCACAGGCAGGTACGGGTAGAGGGTTAGATCGAGCCGGGCCGGCCGGTTCTCGAGCCTGGCCAGCAGCAGCATTTTTACGGCATCGAAGCTGATGGCGCCGAGGCCAAGCGCTTGCGTCACCGCCTGTTCCACCTGATGCTGCTGAAAATCCTCCAGCAGTCGCAGTACCTGGATAAACTCGCGCCGGCCGGGGTTGCCCATGCGCGCTTCCAGCAGCCGGCGCAGGCGGTGGAGGCACTCGCCAAGCTGCCAGCCATCCAGCGGGGCGGCCTGGTCCAGCGCCCGGACCTTGTGTTCCAGAAGCGCCAGGTAATGCAAAGGGTTGTAGATAAAATCAGCAGTCTCATAGCTGCGGGCATGGACGGCGATGGTCGCATCACGGCAGGCGATCTCGACCCGGTCGACATAACCCTTGGCCAAAACCTCCTGGTGGCCATAGCGCGTCGGCACAGAGTAATCGTTGTTGCGGTATCGTACCAGCGACAATGAGGAGACCCGCGTCGCCACCTTGTGACAGGCATCATAGGGGCGCGCAGGCAAGGGCATGAACGCCGCCAGATCCGCCTGCATACGCTCGCCAATCGTTCCGGTATGGCCGCGCAGGATCGCCGCACGCCGCTGGCGGCAGGCATCGATCAATTGTGCATTCAATGCCGCAAAACTCGCCGCCACCGGCATCGGTGTCATGAAATTGCGCCGGACATAGCCGACCAGCCCTTCGACTTTGCCTTT
This sequence comes from Acidocella sp., assembly GCF_036489515.1. Taxonomy (GTDB): domain Bacteria; phylum Pseudomonadota; class Alphaproteobacteria; order Acetobacterales; family Acetobacteraceae; genus Acidocella. The sequence continues at coordinate 831 of NZ_DASXFO010000005.1, read as the reverse complement.
GTCATTGCCTTTGCCAGGCCGGCCGAACCGGTCCGCGAACAGGTAGTGGCTTTGCAATTCCGCAAACATCCGCGAGCGTAGCCGCTTGCCGCCCTTCACGATCTTGGCCACCGCGAGTTTGGTGTTGTCGTACAGAATCGACTGCGGCACGCCGCCGAAATATTGGAAAGCCACGACATGGCCATCGCAAAATGCCTCGGCCGTCTCGGCCGGATAGGCTTTGACGAAGCCCGCATCCGAGTGCGGCAGGTCCATGCAAAAATAATGGAAGCGCACCTTCTGGCCCGCGATCGTCGCATCCGCCTCACCGAAATCCGCCTGGGCATGGCCCGGCCGATGGCTTAGCGGCACGAACATCTCACGGCGCCGCAGCGTTGCTGCCGCCACATACTCCCGCACGATCGTGTAGCCGCCGGTATACCCCTCCTCAGCTCGGAGCCGTTCAAATATCCGCTTGGCCGTGTTGCCGCTGCTTGGCGTGGACGCTGCGGTCGCTCTCAAGAATGCCGTCGATCCAGGCAATATGCGGGCCAAGCTTCGGCGAAACCGGCCGCTCGCGCCGCCGGTAGCCAGGTGGCACCGAAAACTGGAGCATTTTGGATATAGTGTTCCGGTGAACCCCAAATCGCCGCGCCGCCTCACGGTGGCTCAGCCCATCAACCATCACAGCACGCCGCACAGCCGCATAGAGTTCCACCGTAAACATTCCTTCCAGCCCCCCATGCCAACAATAGGCAGAGAGGGGGCTAAGCAGGACCGGTACACTTTTGCGCCGCCATAAAAGCCGCAAATCAGCCGGTTCAGTGGTACACTTTGCCGCCGCTATTTAGA
>NZ_DASXFO010000067.1:0-70913 GCF_036489515.1 Acidocella sp. | reverse complement strand
CACCGTGCGCGGGCTGGACGAGCAGTGGCGGGACGGGCTTTCGCCCTGGGTGCTGAAGCCCGAGGGAGACCTCTGGTATGGCCGCGGCTCGGCCGACAATAAGGGCCAGCACGCGATTAACCTGATGGCGCTGGAGGCGGTCCTCGCACAGCGCCAGGGCCGGCTCGGCTATAACGTGAAAATGCTGCTGGAGATGAGCGAAGAGCGCGGCTCGCTGGGGTTGCGCGACTTCGTCGCCGCGCATGGTGATCTGTTGGCGGCCGATGTGCTGCTGGCCTCCGACGGGCCGCGCGTGGCGCCGGAAACGCCCACCATCGCCACCGGCACGCGCGGCACCTATAATTTTGACCTGGTGGTATCGCTGCGCCCAGGGGCTGTGCATTCCGGCCATTGGGGCGGGCTGATCGCTGACCCGGCGCTGATCCTGGCGCAGGCTTTGGCCAGCATCTGTGACCGCAAGGGGCGCATTCTGGTGCGCGACTGGCTACCGCCGGGCGGCGTGCCGGCGAGCGTCAAGCAGGCATTGCAAGACTGTGTGGTGGGCGGCGGCGGCGAGATCGAGCCCGACCCCGACTGGGGCGAGCCGGGACTGAGCGCGGCCGAAAAAATCTATGGCTGGAACAGCTTCATCGTGCTGGCCATGACCTCCGGCCGGCCGGAAAACCCGGTGAACGCCGTGGCCGGCGCGGCGCGGGCGCATTGCCAGATCCGCTACGTCGTCGATGTGCCGGCAGAAACCTTCGCGCCGGCGCTGCGCAAACATCTCGATGCCGCCGGCTTTCCGGAAGTGGCGATCGAGAACGCGGCGGTGGGGCGCCCGGCGAGCCGGACGGACCCGGCCAATCAATGGGTGCAGTTCGCCGCCGCCAGCATGGAAAAAAGCCTCGGGCGCAAGATCCAGGTGATCCCTAACGCCGCCGGCGGCCTGCCGGGCGATATATTCGTGGATCATCTGGGCGTGCCGCTGGTCTGGGTGCCGCACTCCTATAACGGCTGCAAACAGCACGGGCCGGACGAGCATCTGCTGGCGCCGATTGTCCGTGAAGGTTTCGCGGCTTTCGCCGGATTGTGGTGGGATCTCGGCGACGGCAACACGCCCGCTTCACGCTGATACGTTAGGGAAGGGGAGACGATGTCCGCAAACAATGACGTTCCTTCAAAGGATGCCTGGGTGAACCTGTCCGCCGCGGCGGCCGGGTTCGATACGGCGCGGCTGCAGGCGGCGATTGACTTCAGCGTTGCCAGCGAATGCACATGGCCGCGCTCGATGTATCTTTCGGACGGCCAGTATATCGGCACCGCGCATATCGGTGACCAAGCCGAGCACGCGGAAGTGCTGGGGCCGGTGGTTCCGCGCGGCGGGCCGAACGGGCTGGTGCTGCGGCACGGGAAGCTGGTGGCGGAATGGGGTGATACGCGCCATGCCGACATGACCTTCTCGGTGACCAAAAGCTATATCGGCATTCTCGCCGGCATCGCCGTGGCGGACGGGTTGATCGCGGATCTCGATGCGCCGGTGGGCCAGGACGTCGATACCGGCTGGTTCAAGGGCGCGCATAACGCGCGCATCACCTGGCGGCACTTGCTGCAGCAGACCAGCGAATGGCAAGGCACACTCTGGGGCAAGCCGGACTCCGCGGACCATAACCGTGTGGTCGGCGGCACGGCGAGCGGCGGCGAAAAGAAGGGCGCGCGGCGCGAATTGCAGGCGCCGGGCACGCATTACGAGTATAACGACGTGCGGGTGAATCTGCTCGCCGCGTGCCTGACCTATCGCTTTCGCCGTTCGTTGCCGGACGTTCTGAAAGAGCGGGTGATGGACCCGATCGGCGCGAGCGATGAGTGGCGATGGCACGCCTATCGCAATGCCTCTCTGGAACTGAACGGAAAATCGGTTCCTTGCGTGCCCGGCGGCGGGCATTGGGGCGGCGGCATGGTGATTTCGTCACGTGACCATGCACGCATGGGGTTGCTGATCTCCCGAGCTGGGTCTTGGGGCGGACGGCAGATCGTCGCCGCGGACTGGGTGGAGAAAATGCTCACACCCTCACCGGCTTTGGCGCAATACGGTTTCCTGTGGTGGTTGAACGGTGCCGGCGGAAAGCGCTACCCGAGTGCGACGGAGCGTAGTGTGTTCGCACAGGGTGCGGGGGCCAGCATCGTCTGGATCGAGCCCGATCTCGACCTGGTGGTGGTGACGCGCTGGATTGCCGGCGAGGCGGTCGACGGGTTTATCTCCCAGGTGCTTGCGGCGCTGCGTTAGCGTAAGCGCAGAAGAAGACTACTTTTTGTGAACAAAAAGTAGCAAAAAAACTTTATTATGCTGGGCTATGGGCGTTGTCGCCGACAACGCCCATAGCCCAGCATAGAAGAAGTTTTTGCGCCGCTTTTTTCAAAAAGCGGCTGCTTTCTGCTCACGTCTGCCACCCTCCGCCCAACGCCTTGAACACCGCGATCTGATCTTGAACCAGGGCTGCATCGGAGCCCGCGAGGGCGGCGTTGGCGTCGACGAGTGTTTGCTCTGAGGTGAGCAGATCCAGATTGCTGATCCGGCCGGCATTAAACTCGTCCTGCGCTAGTCCGAACGCTTCTTTGGCTTCTGCCATCGCCGTCGCGAGTGCGGCGTGGTGGTCCAGCTCCGCGTTATAGGTGGCGAGCGCCTGTTCCGTTTCCTTCAACGCCTGCAGCACCACCGAATTGAAGTTCGAGAGGGAAGCGGCGGCGTTGGCGTTGGCTTGTGCGAGCCGGGCGAGCGGTCCGCTCATATTGGGAAAGGTCCAACTGATCGAGGGACCGACTCCCCAGACCAGCCCGCTATTCGCGGTGAGGGTGCTGATCTGGGTGTTGGCGCCGCCGTAAAAGCCGCTCAAGGAGACCCTCGGAAACAGATCGGCGGTGGCGACGCCGATCTCGGCAAGCGCCGTGGCGAGCTTGCGGTCCGCCTCGCGGATATCGGGCCGGCGGCGCAGCAAAGCGGCACCATCGCCGACCGGCATCAGGGTCGCAAGCCGTGGCGGCGCGACACAGGAATCCACCGTTACGGGGGCGTTCGACGGCGTCGCGCCGAGCAGCGCGGTCAGCTCGAACAAGGCAGCCCGCCGCTGGCCTTCCAGCGGCGGAATGGTGGCGCGGACCTGAGCGACCAGAACCTGTGACCTGACCACGTCGAAGGTGGAGCCCGCCCCTGCGTCACGGCGTTGCTCAATAATCTTCTCTTGTTGCGTCACCAGTGCCAGCGACTGCCGCGCCACCGCGATTTCTTCGCCGAACGTGCAGATCTGCCCATAGGCCCGCGCGGTCTCGGCGGCGATCGTCACGCGCAGATCGTCTCGCGCCGCCTCGACCGCCTCGCGATTATCCCGTGCCGCTTCGATCGAGCGCCGGACATGGCCGAACAGATCCAGCTCGTAGGACATATCGAACAGCGAATCGAACAGCCATGTGGTTTGCGGCTTGCGGCCCGTGAGTTCCAGTATCTCGTTAAAGGTTGGGTCACGGCCATAAACGCCGGCCAGTTCCACTTGGGTTTGCGGGTAAAACAGGTTCGAGCGGGCGCCCTCCAGGATTGCGCGGGCGGAGGCAAGATTCGCTTCCGCCGTTTTGAGGTCCTCATTGGCCGTGAAGGCGCGCGCGATGAGGCTGTTCAGAACCGGATCGTCGTATAGTTTCCACCAGGCGTTCGGAGGCGCCGCAGTCGTGGACGCGGAAGATTGCACCGCGACGAAAGGCGCTGCAGCACCCGGCGGCGGTGTCGGTGGCTTGTAGTCGGGTCCCGCCGCGCAACCGGCGAGCCAGGCCAGGGTGGCGAGGGACGTTGCGCCTTGCGTCAGCCTCATCCCGGTTTCTTTCGTGAAAAGAACGGTATGTGTGACGCTGGCGTGCGCGGCGGTGCGGGCAGGACAAGCAAAAGCATGAAGAGTCCGAACACCGCAAAAGCCGCGACCGCGACGAAGCAGTCGATCGTCGCCTGGGTGGTCGCCATCGTCCGCACCAGATTGCCGAGGATCACCGGTGCCGCCTGCGGCTGATGGCTGCTGCGGGCAAGCACCCGCCCATAGATCGCAAGCCGCTGTTGCACGTCCTGGCTGCCGATCTGCAAATGCAGACCGATGAGATTGGAAGCGCGCTGCTCACGAATCCGCGACATGGTCGTAATGAACGACGTGCCCGCCTCGCCGCCAAAGAGCCGGGCAATCTGCAGCATCGCCCCGAAGGACAAGGCGTCCTGCGGCTTGAGGTTCAGTACGCCGGTGAAAACGATCCCGGACAGGGCAAAGCTTTGCCCGACCGCCTGCATCAGCTGCGAGGGCAGAAACTGATCCGATCCCCAGGACGGGGTCAGCGTGTAGGCGACCGCCATGCAGGCCAGGCCGACCAGACAGAGGCCCAGTGAGGCGGTGATGCGTGGGTCGGAGCGCCGCAGCATGAAGGCGGCGAGGGGGCAGATGATCAGCTGCGGGGCGGCGATCCAGATCAGCGTATCGCCGACCTGCAGCGCCCGGAAACCGCGTACGCCGCCCAGATAATAGGGGATCAGATAGGAGGTTGAGAGGATCGTCAGGCGCAGGATGGCAATCATCAAAAGCAGAAGGGGCAACGGCCATGCCGTCGCGACTTTGAAATCCAGCCACGCATCAGGCGTTGTGCGTCCATGGACCACGAAGGAGACAATCATGATGATCCCGGCGAGGGTTAAACCCCAGATCAGTCCGGAACTCCCCCAGTCGAGCCGGTTGCCCTGGTCGAGCGCCGCATAGATCAGCGCCAGCCCGAGCCCGCATGACATCAGGCCATAGCCGTCCGTGTGGATCCGTGGCGGTGGCGGCAGCGAGCGCACGCCCCAGAACAGGCAGGCGGCCATGCCGAGTGCGAGCGGCACGTTCTGCCAGAAAATCCAGTGCCAGGTGAGGTTGTCGACATACCAGCCTTCGACCGATGCCGAGATGTTGAGTGACAGCTCCAGGTTCAGCGCATAGAGCGCAACGCCATAGGCCCATAGCCGCGGCGGCATGTTGCGCAAGATGAAGCTCAGCGTCAGGGGAATGAAACAACCCGAGCCGAGCCCGGCGAGAAACTGCAGCGCCAGAAATGTCGTGAGGTTTTGCGAAAACGGCAGCAGAAAGGACGCGAAGGCAAATTCGAGCGCGGCCACGATGAGAATCCGGCGCGGCCCGTAGATGCTGCCGATCCACACCGCGATCGGCGTGATCAGCATCTGCGCCACGGTGAACGCGGTGGTGATCCAGGCGCCCTCATCGAACCCGGCATGGAGGGCGCCGCGGACATCGGTGAGCCCGAAGGTCGAGAGCCGGCCGGTCAGCGTGGACATGAACGTACCGAGCAGCACGGCGGTGAGGCCCAGCCACGGAATGGCCTGTTCGCCCGGCGGGGCGGGCGGTGGTGCGACAATTTCGCTCATGGTCGCTGCCGGTAGTTCGCCGTGTCGATCGTGGGGATGGCGGACATGCCGGAGCGCAGCCGGCCACCGAGCCCGTCCGGATCGTCGATGCTGATTTTAACAGCAATGCGCTGAACAATTTTGGTGAAGTTGCCGGTGGCGTTGTCCGGCGGCAGCAAGGCGAATTGCGCGCCCGATGCCGGCGAGATGGCAATGACATGGCCGTGCAGCGTATGCCCCGGAAACGTATCGACCGTAATCGAGGCCGGTTGGCCGATCCGTACACGGGTTAACTGAACTTCCTTGTAGTTAGCGAGCACCCAGATCAGCGGTAATTCTGCAAGGGTCGTGACCTGGGTCCCCGGCGCCAGATATTGTCCGGGCAAGACCTGTCTCAGGCCGATGAACCCGTCGGTGGGGGCCACGATCTGCGTGTAGCCGAGATTGATCGCGGCGAGCCGCATGGCGGCCTGCGCCGCGGCCAAGGCGGCTATGGCCTGGTCGAGTTGCGACGCCAGCAGGTCGATCTGCCGCGCCACCGCATCAGCCTGGGCGCGGTTCTGGGCAAGCTGCGCGGTCAGCTGGGCCCGGGTCGTTTGCACCCGTTCCAGTTCTTCAACCGAGGACGAACCGGTGCTCAACAGCCTCTGCTGCCGCGCTACGTCGCGGCCGTTTTGTGCCAAGGTTGCGGTGGTGGACGCGACAACCGCCTGCGCCGCCCGGAGATTGGCCTCAAGGAGCGGGTGCTGCGCCTCTACCCCCGCGATCTTCGCTTTGGCGGAGGCGACATTGGCCACGGCCTGGGCAAGGGTCGCGCGGTAATTGTCATCGACGATCTGCACGATGAGCTGGCCGGCCTGCACCTGGGCGTAATCCTGCACCGGGACGGCGCGGACATAGCCCGCAACCTGGGCGCTGAGCGGTGTGAGGTTGGTCTGCAGATAGGCATCGTCGGTGGTCTGGTAGCGTGCTTCGCCCTCCCAGCGGTTCCATTGGGTGTAGCAGACGATGAGGACCACCGCCGCCAGCACGAAGCTCAGAGCCCGCCAAACGACTCCAGGAATTTTGGGAGCTCGCCACTTGCGTGGCGGACCGTTTGGTGTTGCCATTTTGTGCCTGCCTGTGACGTCGTTTGCCGATCTGCCCGGCATCGTTGTGTGATACGATCCGGGAATCAGGTTGAAATTGCAACTAAACAATCAGGGATCGAGTAACGCTGGATCCGGACCGCTTCAATAAGCCGGCCTGTCTCGCGAGGGCCGGCCCAAGTCTCGGGCAGGCGCAATTATGTTGAAAGGCCGGGAACCAGGAGGTATCGTTCGATCGACCTGTTGGAGGCACCGATGGCTCGCCACGTGAATCCAAATAGCCGCGCGAATCCAAATACAAAGGGAGGAAGCGGAGGGCGGCTCGGCCGCTCTTGCACCCGCTTCGTTCTGATTGCCGTTTTCGCGCTGGGCTGTGCTGTCGCGAGTAGTCCGGCATGGGCCCAGGGCGATGTCAGCGCCGGGCAGAAAGTTTTCAATACCGAGTGCGCGGTGTGTCACTCCAATGTCGCCGGTGGCTCGGGCTTTGGCCCCTCGCTCGCCGGCGTCGTCGGGCGCAAGGCGGGTTCGCTTCCGGGGTTCGACTATAGCAGCGCGCTCAAGAGTTCCGGCCTGGTGTGGAACGACGCCACGCTTAGCCAATTCCTGACCGGCCCTGCTCAGATGGTTCCTGGCACGACCATGGAGGCGACGGTTCCTTCCACGGTGGAACGCGCCAATCTCATCGCCTATCTCGCGACCTTGAAAGGCGCCGCAGCCAGTACGGCCTCTGCCGCTGCGCCGGTGCCGGAGGTCGTGGGGCCCAGCCAGACACAACTTGACGATGCGGCCAGCGACAGTCGGGATTGGCTTTACGCCACCCATGACTATGCCGGCACGCGTTTTGTCGATCTCAAGCACATCACGCCCGCGAATGCTGCCACGCTCCGGCCGGTCTGCCTGTACCGCGCCGATGAAGCGGCGCCGACCCAGACTGATCCGCTCGTTTATAAGGGGGTCATGTATCTGACGTTCGGCCCAACGACGGTGGCGATCGACGCCACCACCTGCCGCCAGGTCTGGGCCTATACCTGGCCATTGCAGGGCCCCATCATCTCACCGACCAATCGCGGCGTCGCCATCAAGGACGGCAAGCTCGTGCGAGGCGTCGCGGACGGCCACCTGATCGCCCTCGATCTGGCGAGTGGATCGCTCCTGTGGAGCCAGCAGATCGCGAGCGCCACCAACGGCCAGTACCTCAGCATGCCGGCGCTGATTTGGGGAGATATGGTGGTCTATGGGCCGGCCGGCGCGGATTACGGCGCGCAGAACTGGATCGGCGCGTTCAAGCTCGAGACTGGTGCGCCGCTGTGGCGTTTCTATCTCGTTCCCAAGCCGGGCCAGCCTGGGGCCAGCAGCTGGAAGGATCAGGCTGCCCTGCAGCATGGCGGCGGCAGCCTCTGGACGCCGCTCTCGCTCGACACCAAAGCCGGTGTCCTCTACGTGCCGGTCGGGAATCCAGCTCCCGATTTCTATGGCGCGGTGAGGCCAGGTGCGGATCTCTACACCGATTCCCTGCTCGCCCTCGATGTCCGAACCGGCAAGCTCCTGTGGTATCACCAGTTCGTCATGCACGACGAACACGACTCTGATCTCAGTCAGGTGAGTCCGTTGTTCGATCTGCAGGTTGGCGATGCCGATCGCCTCCTCATGGCGGTTGCCGGCAAGGACGGGCTGCTGCGCGTGGTCGACCGCACGACCCATAACGTGCTCTACGAAGTGCCGATCACGACGCACGAAAATGTCGACGCTGAGCCGACCGTCGATGGCGCGCATCGCTGCCCCGGTTTGCTGGGCGGCCTGGAGTGGAATGGTCCCGCCTTCGACCCGGTAAGCAAGCAGCTATTCGTCAGCGCGGTCGACTGGTGTGCGACATTCAAGAAGTTCCCGGCGCCGCCGGCCTACACGTCGGAACAGCATTATTACGGCGGTTCGGTCATACCCGATCCGCGCGATCAGGCGAAGGGGTGGCTCACGGCGTTCGATGCCGCAACCGGCAAGGTGAATTGGAAATACCAGGCACCGACACCGCTGGTCGCCGGCATCGTCGCGACTTCGGGCGGCGTCCTGTTCACCGGCGACCTTGACGACAACTTCCTGGTGATGAATTCCGCGACCGGCGACGTGTTATATCGCTTCAACACCGGTGGCAGCGTCGGTGGCGGCACCGTTTCGTACGAGCAGAACGGCAAGCAATATGTCGCCGTCACCTCGGGCGCGATATCGGCCTTCTTCGGCGGCAACGGCCCGCCGGCAGTGGTGGTTTTCTCGTTACCGTGACCCGAGGTAAGTGCAAGGGAAGACTATTTTTTGTGAACAAAAAGTAGCAAAAAAACTTCTATAATCTGGGCCATGGGCGTTGTCGGTGACAACGCCCAACGCCCATGGCCCAGAGGACCAAAAATTTTTGCGCCGCTTTTTTTAAAAAGCGGCTGCTTTCTTATACCCGATAAGCCGGTCTAGAGCGGCCTATTCGTTATGGCCAAAAGTGTCGCGGGTTGCTTCGAAGAGGAACCAGGTGCGCCGCTCGGTTTCATCGATCCAGGTTTCAAGCAGGCTCGCGGTGGCGACGTCGCCATATTCGTCGCAGACATTATGGACCTGCCGCAAGCTTGACGTCAGCTGCTTGTTGTCATCGCGTAATTCGGCCAGCATGTCCTGCGGTTCGACATAGTCCGCGTCGTTGTCGAGGATACGTTGCTGCTTGGAAATCTGGCCAATGGAGCGCAGTGTCGTGCCGCCAATTTTGCGCGCCCGTTCGGCAATCGGGTCCGTCATGGCAAAAATTTGCGTCGCGTGCTCGTCGAGCAGCAGATGGTAGTCTCTAAAGTGGCGGCCACTCATATGCCAGTGGAAATTTTTCGTCTTCATGTAAAGGGCAAAAGCGTCGGCCAGCAATCCACTCAAGGCAGCGGAAATATCTTTCGTGGCCTCCGCTGTTAAATCAGTTGGTGTACCAAGATATTCCCGCGTGTGCGTTTTGCCTGCGGATGTCGTCTTGCTCATGGTTGTGTCCCTTTTTGGTTTTATGGTCGTGTCCGAAGTTGACGGTATTGCGGCTCAATTAGATTTCAGTTTGACCGATAAAATCTTAAAGAAAAAACAAATCGATAATTGAGATCATTGCCGTATAAACGAGAGCAGGCTGCAACTCTTCAGGGTCGGAACAGAATTTTTAATTTCGTGCATTATATAAGGAAAATTCAATTCCAGGAGCTAACGTAGCGATAAACCGAATCGGCTTGAATTGCCATTGAGAGATCGTTAGGTTGAGATAATCCCGGTGTTTCGTGATCACTTGCTGTGCCTCACAAAATCCTGCCGCAGCTTTGGTCGCTCGTGACAGCGTTGCATGGGAATGTAACGCTGCGGCGCCTGACAATATCTCGTTTATCATAGCATTATAGGTCGACGTTCCGCACGTTTTCCATGCCGCGATCGACGTCGATCGACATCAGGGCTGTTCAGCTTCCCAACAGGAAAGGGTCGAGCTCATGTCTACGATCACCACCACGGATGGCACCGAAATCTTCTACAAGGACTGGGGCATGGGGCAGCCCATCGTGTTCAGCCATGGCTGGCCGCTCTCGGCGGACGATTGGGACACGCAGATGCTCTTCTTCCTCGCCCAGGGCTTCCGCGTGATCGCGCATGACCGGCGCGGCCATGGCCGCTCCACGCAGACCGGCAGCGGCCATGACATGGATCATTATGCCGACGACCTCGCGGCTCTGACCGCACATCTGGATCTGAAGGACGCGGTGCATGTCGGCCACTCCACGGGGGGCGGCGAAGTGGTGCACTATCTGGCGCGCCACGGCGAAAGCCGCGCGGCGAAAGCGGTGCTCATCAGCGCGGTGCCACCATTGATGGTGAAAACGGAGGCCAATCCGGGAGGCCTGCCCAAGGAGGTATTCGACGGGCTGCAGGCCCAACTCGCCGCCAGCCGCGCCCAGTTCTATTACGATGTGCCGTCCGGACCGTTCTATGGCTACAATCGGCCCGGCGCGAAGCCCGCGCCGGGCGTGATCTGGAATTGGTGGCGCCAAGGCATGATGGGCGGGGCCAAGGCGCATTATGACGGCATCGTCGCCTTCTCACAGACCGACTTCACCGAAGACCTGAAGAAGATCTCGGTGCCGGTGCTGGTGATGCATGGCGATGACGACCAGATCGTGCCCTATGCCGATTCCGGGCCACTCTCGGCGAAACTGGTAAAAAACGGCACCCTGAAAACCTATAAAGGCTTCCCGCACGGCATGCCGACGACCGAGGCGGCCACCATCAACGCCGACCTGCTGGCTTTCATCCAAGGCTAGAGCAACATCCGCCCCCCGCACCGGTACGGTACGGGGGACGTTCTGGTTGCATCAAGCTTTGACGAGGGCGCCGCGCAGCACCGGCAGCATCTCCTCCGGATCGGGGCGGCGCGTATAATCCGGGTTCACCTCGGCATAGAGGATGGTCCCGTCCTGCCCGATCACGAAACGCGCCGGCATCGGCAGCGTCCAACTCGGATCGCCGTTGAACGTCGGCAGGTCGTTCTTGAACCCCTTATACAGCTCGACCAGATAGTCCGGCAGTTCGAAGCGCAGGCCGAAGGCTGCGGCAACATCGTTGTGCGGGTCCGAGAGGATCGGGAAGCCGAGCCCGTTCTGGCGCACCGATTTGCGGCTGTTGGGCGCGTTCTGCGGGGAGATGGCAACCAGGCTGGCACCGAGATTTTGCACTGCGGGCAGCGCCGCCTGCAGCGCCTGCAGGTCCATGTTGCAATAGGGGCACCACACGCCCCGATAGAAGCTGAGCACCAATGGCCCCTTGGCCAACAAATCGGCTGAGGAGACGGCGTTGCCCTCGGGGTCGTTAAGGATGAAGGCGGGTGCCTTGTCGCCGGCTTTCAGCGCGCGGCCGGCGGCGCCGGAGGCGATCAGTTCAGCGGTGGCCCGGTGCATGGTCTCGATCACCGCGGGGCGAGTTTCGTAGGGCGGCTTGCCCGCCTCGAAATCGGCCTTGAAGGCGTCGAGTCTGTCCTGGAGTGACATGGGGAGGGTCCTTTTGCCTTGGGGGGCGAAACGGCCAATCCGCATCGCGATCAGAAACATGCCTCTTTGGTGCTGGACATGGCAGAAGGCTCAAGGCGATAATGCCAATTCCTGAAAGGAATGGCATGGACCGGCATCAGGCAATGGCGACCTTCGTGCGGGTGGTGGAAACCGGCTCTTTTTCCGCAGCCGCGCGCCAGCTGAATGTCGGCCAGCCGGCGATCTCCAAAACAATTGCTCAACTGGAGACCCGGCTGCAGGTGAGCCTGCTGATCCGCTCCACGCACGGCCTCAGCCCGACCGAGGCGGGCTTACGCTTCTACGAGCGCGCCCGCGCCGCGATTCAGGAGGCCGATGAAGCCGAAATCGCCGCGCGCGGCGCAGGCGCGGGGCTGACCGGCCGGCTGCGCGTCTCGGCGGCGACTACCTTCGCGCGCTTGCACATCATGCCGATCTTGCCGCGTTTTCTCGAGGCCCATCCCGAGCTCGACATCGAAATCATCCTCGACGATCGCGTGATCGACCTGGTTGCCGAAGGGGTGGATCTGTCGCTGCGCATGGGGGCGTTAGCTGACTCGTCGGCGGTGGCGCGCAAGCTGGCGACCGGAGGGCGATCAGTGTTCGCGACACCCGGCTATCTCGCAAAGGCTGGAGAACCGCACAGCCCGGCGGATCTCGCCGAACATGAGACGGTGGTCTACAGCCAAATGCCGAGCGTCTGGTCATTCATGCGCGATGGCGCGGCGGTGTCGGTTGCGGTGCACGGGCGCGTGCGGACAAGCGCTGCGGAAGGCCTGCGCGCCGCGGTGCTGGCCGATATCGGCCTGACCATCGCCTCGGACTGGATGTTCGCGCCTGAACTGGCGAGCGGCGCCGTGAGAAAACTACTGCAAGCTTGGACCTTGCCGCCGATCGACCTGTGGGTGGTGTTTCCCACCGGCCGCATGGCCAGCGCCAAGGCCAGGCAATTCGCCAGTTTTGTGGAGGAGGCGATGGCAGGGAAGTAGCCGCTTTTTAAAAAAAGCGGCGCAAAAATTTTTGGTCCGCTGGGCCATGGGCGTTGTCGCTGACAACGCCCATGGCCCAGCATAAAAAAGTTTTTTTGCTTCTTTTTGTTCACAAAAAGAAGCCTTCCTTGCCTCAGGCGACGGTGAGCTTCACGTCCACCGTCTTATGGATGGCGTTGGAATAGGGGCAGACGATATGCGCCTTCTGCACCAGATCTTCGAGAGCGGCTTTTTCCACGCCGGGTGCGGTGATCGTCAGCGCCGCGGTGATGCCGAATCCGGCGCCGTCATCGCGTGGGCCGATGCCGATCTCGGCCGACACTTTCGTTTCCGGCGGCAGCTGCACCTTCTCTTTGCCGGCGACGAATTTCATCGCGCCGAGGAAACAGGCGGAATAGCCGATGGAGAACATCTGCTCCGGATTGGTGCCCGGCCCGCCATCGCCGCCCAGTTCCTTGGGCGTGCTGAGCTGCACCGACAACCTTCCGTCATCGCTCGCACCTTGGCCGGTGCGGCCGCCGGTGGCGTGGCCGTGTGCGTAATATAAAGGCTTCATCTGTTCCTCCGTTGGTTGCGACTGACGGGCATGTGGCCCGTCAGTCGCAACAATCAACTGAGGTCATGCAAGTTATGCGAGGTTCAGCGCAGCCCGGCGCAGAAATCGGCGATTCGCGCGCAGGCGCGGGCCAGCACCGCCTCGGCGGTGGCGGTGGAGATGCGGATATGCGGGCTCATGGCGAAGGCCGAGCCCTGCACCACAGCCACGTGTGCCTCGTTCAGCAGCGCCATGGCGAAATCATCGTCGCTGAGGATTTTTGTTCCGCCCGGCGTGGTTTTGCCGATGCAGCCGGAAATATCCGGAAAGACATAGAACGCGCCGTCAGGAGTGTGACAGGACAGGCCCGGCGCCTCGCGCAGCCGCGCCACAACCAGATCGCGCCGTGCCTGGTACGCGGCGCGGCGTTCCTCCAAATAATCCTGCTTGCCTTCCAGCGCCGCCAGCGCCGCCGCCTGGCCTACCGAGGAGACGCCGGAGGTGGCGGTCGCCTGCGCCACGGTCATCGCCTTGATCAGCGCCGCCGGGCCGGCGCAGAAGCCGATGCGCCAGCCGGTCATGGCATAGGTTTTTGACACGCCGGTCATGGTCACGATGCGCTCGGCCAGATCCGGCGCCACCGCCGCCAGCGTCGCGTAGCGGAAATCGTCGAACAGCAGATGCTCATAAATATCGTCCGACAGCACCCAGATATCCGGATGGCGGCGCAGCACCTCGGCGATGGCGGAAAGGGCCGCTTCATCGCAGGCGGCGCCGGAAGGGTTGTTCGGGTAATTCAGCAGCAGCAGGCGGGTGCGCGGGGTGATGGCGGCTTCCAGCGCTTCCGGCCGGAGCACAAAATTCTGCTCCTGTGGACACGGGATGAACACGGTGCGGCCGCCGGCGAATTGCACGGTCTGTTCATAGCCGGCCCAGGCGGGGGCGGGGATGATCACCTCGTCGCCCTCGTCGATCACCGCCATGATGACATTGAAAATCGCCTGCTTGCCGCCATTGGTGACCAGGATGTTCTGCACCGGCACGTCGAGCTTCTGGTCGCGCAGGTATTTTTTCGCGATCGCGGCCTTGAGCGCCTCGGTGCCGGCGAGCGGCGGGTATTTGGTCTCGCCGCGCCGTGCCGCTTCGTAGGCGGCGTGGATCACATGGTCGGGGGTCGGAAAATCCGGCTCGCCGAGGGAGAGGGAAATGACGTCCTGTCCTGCGGCGCGCAGCGCGCGGGCGCGCGCGGCCATGGCGAAGGTGGCGGCAAGTTGGGTTCGGCCGATACGGGCGGAAAGGGGGGGCATGTTAGGAATAAGCCATGCCGGACCCGCTCAGGCAAGAAAGCGGCCGCTTTTTAAAAAAAGCGGCGCAAAAACTTTTGGCTATGCTGGGTCATGGGCGTTGTCACTGACAACGCCCATGACCCAGCATTAACAAAGTTTTTTTGCTACTTTTTGTTCACAAAAAGTAGTCTTCCGCTTCGCTTTAATAATGATAATAGCCCGGCCCCCCGAACCCGCCGAACAGCCAGACCACGATCAGCACGATAAGGATGACGCCGAGCAAGCCGCCGGAACCATAACCGCCGTAGGAGCGGTGTGCGTAATACCCGCCGCCGCCGCCAAAAATCAGGACCAGCAGCACGATGATCAGAATCAAGGTCATGGTTCTCTCCCCCCGGAAACTTCAATCTCATTCATTAACGTTGTGAACCGGATCGGCGGCGGAAAGGGCCAGGGCATTAAATCGTCGTTACGACCTGACCAGCTTTCAGGTGATTGCTGGGTTGAATTGCCTGATAGGGGGAGGGGGGGTATGACCTCCGCGCGTTCACAAACCTGCGAAGTGAGGAAAAGCAATGGCTGAGAATTTCGACGTTATCGTGATCGGCTCCGGGCCCGGAGGCTATGTCTGCGCCATTCGCGCGGCCCAACTGGGTCTGAAGGTCGCCTGCGTCGAAAAGCGGGCCACTTTGGGCGGTACCTGCCTGAACATCGGCTGCATCCCCTCTAAGGCGTTGCTGCAATCTTCCGAAAACTTCCACCAGATGTCGCATGACATGAAAGACCACGGCATCATGATCGGCGAGGTCAAGCTGGACCTGGCGCGGATGCAGGCCCGCAAGGGCGAGGTGGTCACGGCCAATACCAAGGGTGTGGAATTCCTGTTCAAGAAGAACAAGATCACCTGGATCAAGGGCGCCGCGGCCTTTACCGGCCCGAACACGATCGCGGTCGAAGGCAAGGATTACGCGGCGAAATCCATCGTCATCGCCACGGGCAGCGACTCCGTGCCGCTGAAGGGCGTGGAAGTCGACGAAAAGCGCATCGTCACCTCGACCGGCGCGCTGGAGCTGGACAAGGTTCCCGGCCACATGGTCGTCATCGGCGGCGGCGTGATCGGCCTGGAGCTGGGCAGCGTCTGGCGCCGTCTGGGCGCCGAGGTCACGGTCATCGAGTTCCTGGACCGTATCACCCCGGGCATGGACAACGAGGTTTCGACCGCGTTCCAGAAAGTGCTCGCCAAGCAGGGCTTCAAATTCATGCTCGGCCACAAGGTCACCGCGGCCGCTGTGTCCGACAAGGGCGTGACGCTCTCGGTCGAGCCCGCCAAAGGCGGCGAGGCGGAGCAGATTAAGGCGGACATCGTGCTGCTGTCGATCGGCCGTTATGCCTATACCGAGGGGCTGAACCTTGCGGCGGCGGGTGTTGAGACGGACGAGCGCGGCCGGGTGAAGACCGACGCGCATTTCGCCACCAACGTGCCCGGCGTGTACGCGATCGGCGACGTGATCGCCGGGCCGATGCTGGCACATAAGGCCGAGGATGAGGGCGTGGCAGTCGCCGAGCGCCTGGCCGGCCAGGCTGGGCATGTGAATTACGACGCCATCCCGAGCGTGGTTTACACCTGGCCGGAAGTCGCCGCGGTCGGCAAAACCGAGGAAGAGCTGAAGGCCGCCGGGGTGAGCTATGTGGTCGGCAAGTTCCCCTTCACCGCCAACGGCCGCGCCCGCGCCATGGGCGCCACCGACGGCTTCGTCAAAGTTCTCTCCGAGAAAGGCACGGACCGGCTGCTCGGCGCGCATATTCTCGGGCCCGACGCCGGCACGCTGATTGCCGAGCTCACCACCGCGATCGAGTTCGGCGCCTCAGCCGAGGATGTGGGGCGCATCTGCCATGCGCATCCGACTTTGAGCGAGGCCGTGAAGGAAGCCGCTCTGGCGGCGGACGGGCGGGCGCTGCATATCTGACGCCATGACTGAAACGATCAGATTAGGCGTCAACATCGACCACGTCGCGACCCTGCGCAACGCGCGCGGGGGCGTGCATCCTGACCCGCTGACCGTGGCCAAAGCGGCCGTGGCGGCGGGGGCGGACGGCATCACCATCCATTTGCGCGAGGATCGCCGGCATATCCGCGACGAGGATGCCGAGCGCATCCGCGCCTGGAACGGTGCGCCGGTGAACCTGGAAATGGCCGCGACCGACGAGATGACGGAGATCGCCTGTCGCCTGAAGCCGCATGCCGTGTGCATCGTGCCGGAGAAGCGTGAGGAGATCACCACCGAAGGCGGGCTCGACGTGGTGCGCCATCGCGCCACACTCACGCTTATCATCGCCCGGCTGAACGCGGCGGGGATCCGCGTCTCGCTGTTCATCGACCCGGAACCGGCGCAGGTGCGTGCGAGCGCCGAGGTTGGGGCCGCGGTGGTGGAGCTGCATACCGGCGCCTATGCCCATGACAAACCGGGCGAGCTGGAACATCTGGCGGCGGCGGCGCGGCTCACCGCAGAGCTCGGGCTGGAATGCCATGCCGGGCACGGACTGACCTTCGCCAATGTCGGCCCGGTCGCGGCCTTGAAGCAGGTGCGCGAACTGAACATCGGCCATTACCTGATCGGCGAAGCACTGCTCACCGGCCTGCCGGCCGCGATCCGGGAGATGCGCCGGCTGATGTTGCAGGCGCGAGTTAGGTAAAGGAAAGTAGCCGCTTTTTAAAAAAAGCGGCGCAAAAACTTTTGCGACTCTGGGCCTGGGGCTGTGTCGGCGACAACGCCCATGGCCCAGCAGAGCAAAGTTTTTTTGCTACTTTTTGTTCACAAAAAGTAGTGCTTTCTTCTCCTTAACCAAGCCGGCGCAAAATGGCCTGGCGGACCTCCACGGGCAGGTCCGCCAGCGCTGCGTTGAGTTTCGCGCCGTGCCGGCGCAGGTCGTAGAGCTGGTCCATCAGTGACAGCACCACCGGCAGCGCCTGTTCCTCGATGTCCAATTCGTGGCGCAGCTCGAAAATCAACCGGATGCGCGCGACGTCGATCTCCTCGAACAGCCGCGCGCCTTCCGCCCCCTCGGCGCGGACCAGGGCAGCGTCGATCCAGCGTTCCAGCTCGGCCTCGTCGAGGCCGCTGATCTCCAGGCGCAGCCGCTCGAGCGTGACCATCATTCTGCGTCTCCCATCCCGGCGCGGGGGTCGAAGCCGGGCTGCGTCCAGGTGCGGAGAAAGGTTTCCAGTTTTTCGTCCGCCGGGCCGATGACCACGCGCAGCTTCACGTAGAGGTCGCCGGCCGGCAGCTTGCCGTGTGCCGGCACGCCGCGGCCGCGCAGCCGCAATTCGGTGCCGATATCGGCATGGGGTTTCAGCGTCATGGCCACGGGCCCGCGCGGGGTCGGCACGTTCACCTTGGCGCCCAGCACCGCCTCGCTCAGGCTCACCGGCAGGTCCAGAAAGATATCCTGGCCCTCGCGGCGGTAGAAACGGTGCGGGGTGATATGGATCTCGATCAGCGCGTCGCCGGCTGGGCCGCCTTGGCGTCCGGGCTGGCCACGGCCGCGCAGGCGAAGCACGTCGTCTTGGGCGGTGCCGTGAGGGATTTTCACGTCCAGCGTCTGGCCGTCCGGCAGCGTGAGGCGGTTGGTGGTGCCGTTCACCGCGTCCAGGAACGAGGCCTGCAGCACGTAGCGCACATCCTGGCCGCGCGCCGGGCCGCCGGGGCCACCGCGCTGCTGGAAAATATTCGCGAACAGGTCCTCGAACCCCTCATCGGCGAAGCCACCGCCGCCGAATCCAGGGCCGGGGCCGGCATGGGCGTAACGCTCGCCGCGGCTGTTTTCGGCATAGTTGCGATAGGTGCGTGGCCGCTCGCGTTCGGCGCCGGAGGCGTCGATCTCGCCGCGGTCGTAGCGGGCGCGCTTTTCCGAGTCGGAGAGCAGCTCGTTGGCTGCGGTAACCTTCTTGAACGCCTCTTCCGCCGCCTTGTTGCCGGGGTTGAGGTCCGGATGGTGTTTCTTTGCCAGCCTGCGATAGGCGGCGCGGATATCTTCGGCGCTGGCGCTCTTGTCGACGCCGAGCGTCTTGTATGGATCGTCAGCCATGGACCTCACTTGGGTTTTGTCGCGCCCGGCAGCAGGGGCGGCGCGTCAACATAGGCTAGCTTCTTGGAGATAGGAAAGAAGCCTAGGCCATGGGCCTCGTCCCAGACAAAGCCGATAGCCCAGCATAACAAAGTTTTTTTGCTACTTTTTGTTCACAAAAAGTAGTCTTCTCTTTGCCTGATGCCTCCACGACCTGAAAATTAGCTTTGCAAAACTCGGCCCCTGCGTCACTATGCGGTGTCCTTATTCGGACGCAGGAGAGAGCGGGGGACTTTACCCGCCGCCGAAGGCGCAACCGGCCCCCGGAAACGCTCAGGCAAAAGGGCTGCGTTCGTAAGCGGGACACTCTGGAAAGCCGGCGAATCTCCGCCGCACCGACGGGGTCAAGGGCGTCACCGCGCCCGAATCTCTCAGGTCCCAAAACAGAGGGGGGTCAGTTGGCACGGCACTTGGCCGGGCGCTGATCTGTTTTGGGGGAAATGTGCTGAAATCACCTTTGGATAGCCTGCATAGGCGGCTCGGCGCGCGGATGGTCGCGTTCGCCGGCTATGAGATGCCGCTGCAATATAGTGGCATCATCGCCGAGCATACCGCCTGCCGCGAGGGCGCGGTGTTGTTCGACGTCTCGCATATGGGCCAGGCGGACGTTGCCGACGCGGTGGCGCTCGAGGCGGTCGTGACCGGCGATGTGCGCGGCTTGGCGCCGGGGCGGCAGCGCTACACGCTGCTGATGAACGAGACCGGCGGCATCGTCGACGATCTGATGGTCGCCAATCTCGGCGATCGTTTCCAGCTGGTGCTCAATGCCAGCCGCAAACACGATGACGTCGCGCATTTGCGCGCCCATGGCGTGAGCGTGACGCCGCAATTCGACCGCGCACTGCTGGCGCTGCAGGGGCCGCAGGCTGCCTCGCTTCTGCCCGAAGCGGCGGCGCTGAAATTCATGGACGCGGCCGGCGTCACCATCGAGGGCATTCCCTGCATCGTCAGCCGCTCCGGCTATACCGGGGAAGATGGGTTCGAGATCGGCTGTGCCGCGGCGCAGGCCGAGGCGCTGGCGGAGCTTTTGCTCCGTCGCGGGGCGGTGCCGGCGGGGCTGGGGGCGCGCGATTCGCTGCGGCTGGAGGCCGGGCTGTGCCTGTACGGCAACGAGATCGGCGCCGAGACCAACCCGATCGAAGCCAATCTCGCCTGGGCGATCGGCAAGCGTCGCAAGACCGATTGGGATTTTCTCGGTGCCGCCCAGGTGCGCGCGATGCAGGAGCAAGGGGCTAAGCAAAAGCTCGTCGGGATCAGGCTCGACGGCCGCGCCCCGGCCCGCGCCGGCGCGGCAATCCACAGCGCCGACGGCAGGCCGATCGGCCAGGTCACCTCCGGCGGTTTCGCGCCCAGCCTGAACGCGCCGATCGCCCTCGGTTACGTGCAGGCCGATTTCGCCGCCGCCGGCACCGCGCTCACCCTCATCGTGCGCGACAAGCCGCTCGCCGGCACGGTCGCGCCGCTGCCCTTCATTCCTCACCGCTACGCCCGTTGAAAGGACTCGTTATGTCGCAGACATATTTTACCAAGGACCATGAATGGGTGCGCCTCGAGGCCGACGGCCTCGTCACCGTCGGCATCACCGACCATGCGCAGAACGCGCTGGGTGACATCGTGTTCGTGGAACTGCCGGAGCCGGGGCGGTCCGTCGCCAAGGGCGAGGCCTGCGCGGTGGTGGAGAGCGTGAAAGCCGCCTCCGACCTGTACGCGCCGCTCACCGGCACCGTCGCTGAGCATAATCCCGCGATCATCGACGAGCCGGCGCTGGTGAACAGCGCGCCGGAAGCGGAGGGCTGGTTTTTCCGCCTGCGCCTGGCCGATCCCGCCGCGCTGAACACGCTGCTGGACCAGGACGCCTATCGCGAATTTTTGGAGAGTCTTTGATGCTTTGGCAGGATGAATTGAGCCGTCTGGAGGCGGCGGACGCGTTCGTGGCGCGCCATATCGGCCCGGACGAGGCCGAAATCGCGGCGATGCTGGGGGATGTGGGGGCTGCGAGCCTGGACGATCTGATGGCGCAGACCGTGCCGGAATCGATCCGCAGCAATGCCGCACTGGCGCTGCCGCCAGCGATCGACGAGGCCGCGATCCTGCGTGAAATGCGCGGCTTTGCCGCTCAGAACGTGGTGAAACATTCGCTGATCGGTTTGGGCTATCACGGCACCATCACGCCACCGGTGATCCTCCGCAACGTGCTGGAAAATCCCGGCTGGTACACGGCCTACACGCCGTATCAGGCGGAGATCGCGCAGGGGCGGCTGGAAGCCATCCTGAATTTCCAGACCGCGGTCTGCGACCTGACCGGCATGGCCATAGCCAATGCCTCGCTGCTGGACGAGGCGACCGCGGCGGCCGAGGCGGTCGCCATGGCGTATGGGCTGCACCGCCAGAAATCCACCACCATCGCGGTGGCGACGGACGTGCATCCCCAGACCCGCGCGGTGATCGCAACACGCGCCTGGCCGATGGGCTGGACCGTCGTGGACGTGGCGCCGGGGGATGTCGCGGCGATCGCGGCCGCCGGCGCCTTCGCGCTGGTGCTGAACTATCCCGGCAGCACCGGCGCGGTGCGCGACCTTGCCCCCGAGATCGCGGCCGCGCAGGCGGCGGGCGGGCTCGCGGTGGTATGCGCCGACCTGCTGGCGCTGACCCTGCTCACTCCACCCGGCGAGATGGGCGCGGATGTGGTGGTGGGCTCGGCGCAGCGTTTCGGCGTGCCGATGGGCTTTGGCGGTCCGCATGCCGGCTATTTCGCCACCAAGGATGAGTATAAGCGGCAGATGCCGGGGCGGCTGGTCGGCGTGTCGCAGGATGCGGCCGGGCGGCCGGCCATGCGCCTCGCCTTGCAGACCCGCGAGCAGCATATCCGCCGCGAAAAAGCGACGTCCAACATCTGCACCGCGCAGGTGCTGCTCGCCGTCATCGCCGGCTTCTATGCCGTCTGGCACGGGCCGGAAGGGCTGAAGCGGATCGCCCGGCGCGTCAATCTGCTGGCCAGGCTGCTGGGCGATGCGGCGCTGCACGCCGGGTTTGCGCTCCGCCATGACGCGTTCTTCGACACCATCGCCATCGAGGCCGGGCCGGGTTGCGAGGCGCTGATGCGCCGCGCGGTTGAAGCGGGGTTCAATTTCCGCCGCATCGATGAAACCGGAGTTGGCATCGCCGTGGACGAGACGGTGACGCGCGAAGATTTCGAAAAACTCCTCGGCGTGCTGGGCGGCAATCCCGTTGCGGCCGCCGCATCGATTCCGGCGAAGTTGCAGCGCCGCAGCGTGTTCTGCGCGGCGGCCGTGTTCAGCGCGCATCATTCCGAGCATACGATGCTGCGTTACCTGAAAAAACTCGAAGACAAGGACATCGCGCTCAACCGCTCGATGATCCCGCTCGGCTCCTGCACGATGAAGCTGAACGCCAGCGCCGAGATGGCGGCGATCACCTGGCCCGAATTCGCCAACGTCCATCCCTTTGCGCCGGACGACCAGACCGTGGGCTTCCGCAAGCTCATCGCCAGGCTGGCGGAATTTTTGCAGGCGGTGACCGGTTTTGCTGCTGTGTCGCTGCAACCCAATTCCGGCGCGCAAGGTGAGTTTGCCGGGTTGCTGGCGATCCGCGCCTATCACGAGGCACGCGGCGAGGGGGACCGAAAAATCTGCCTGATCCCGTCCTCGGCGCACGGCACCAACCCGGCCTCCGCCGCCATGGCGGGCTACAAGGTGGTGGTGGTGGGGTGCGACCGCCAGGGCAATGTCGACCTCTCCGATCTGCGGCACAAGATCGAGGCGCATCGGAGCCAGATCGCGGCGCTAATGATCACCTATCCGAGCACGCATGGCGTGTTCGAGCCCGGCATCCGCGACATCTGCCGCGCCGTGCACGAGGCCGGCGGCCAGGTCTATATGGACGGCGCCAATATGAACGCGCAGGTCGGGCTGACCTCGCCGGCGGCGATCGGCGCGGATGTGTGCCATCTCAACCTGCACAAGACTTTCTGCATCCCCCATGGCGGCGGCGGGCCGGGCGTGGGGCCGATCGGCGTGGCGGCGCATCTGCTGGCGCATCTGCCGAACCATCCGCTTTGCGCAGCGGCGGGGCCGGCGAGCGGCTTCGGCCCGGTCGCGGCGGCGCCGTTCGGCTCGGCGCTGATCCTGCCGATCCCCTACGCCTATATCCGCATGATGGGTGCTGCGGGCATCACCCATGCCACGAAAGTGGCGATCCTCAACGCCAATTACGTGGCGGCGAGGCTTCAGGGCCATTACCCAATCCTTTATCGCGGCGCGCAGGGCAGGGTGGCGCATGAATGCATCGTCGACTGCCGCGGTTTCGCCGCGACGACCGGCGTGCAGGTGGAGGACATCGCCAAGCGCCTCGCCGATTACGGCTTCCACGCGCCGACCATGTCCTGGCCGGTGGCGGGAACGCTGATGATCGAGCCGACCGAAAGCGAGGATCGCGCCGAGATCGACCGGTTCTGCGACGCCATGATCAGCATCGCCGGCGAGATCGCCAAGATCGCCGATCAGCGCTGGAGCCAGACCGACAACCCGCTGCGGAACGCGCCGCATACCGCCGCCGAAGTGATGGATACGGAATGGCGGCACGCTTATAGCCGCATGGAGGCGGCGTTCGCGCTACCTTTCGTGGCTGGAGCAAAGTATTGGCCGCCGGTCAAACGTGTGGACAACGTGTATGGCGACCGCAATCTGGTGTGCTCCTGCGCGCCGCTCGAAGCCTATGCGGAGGCCGCCGAATAATGGCGCAAAAAAGGCAGGAAACACCTGGAGAAAACGGCGACGTAAATTTCACATTCCAGGGGCAAAAAAACACTTGCCATGAGGGGGGTATGGCCGCATAAGCCGGCGCTCTTGGCCCAGGGGGGCACGACGTGGTGTCGTGCCCCTGATGGCTGTCTACTAGTTGAGGGGGTTCGAAAATGAACGCACTTGCCCGACTGGGGATGGTCTCGGAGACTCCGAGCGAAAACCAGACGACAACGGTCTCCGTGGAGCCGGCTAAAGACTATTTCGTGGAACGCGACGGCGTGAAGTTTGCCGGCATGCATCTGCTCATCGATCTGTGGGGCGCGACGAATCTCGCCGACCCGCAGCTGATCGACGAGACGCTCTGCGCCGGCGCGGTGGAGGCTGGGGCGACGATTCTGCACAGCCATTTCCATCATTTCTCCCCGAATGGCGGCGTCAGCGGCGTGGTCGTGCTGGCGGAAAGCCACATTTCCATTCACACGTGGCCGGAGCGCAATTTCGCGGCGCTCGACGTGTTCATGTGCGGCGTCTGCGACCCGTACAAGGTGCTCCCCTTCCTGAAGGAAGCTTTTGGGCCCACCCATATCCAGGTCAGCGAACAGAAGCGCGGCCTGATCGCCTGACACATCATGCGGCCGGTTTTTGCACCGGCCGCAGGCTTTGCGAGCGGGGATAGCATGACAGATACCTGGCTGAATGAGACGCTGTACCCGGATTGGGGACAGCGCTTTCGTTTCACGCGGCAACTGGCGCGGGTGCAAAGCCCGTTCCAGGATATTGCCATTTTCGAAACCGACAGCCATGGCCGCGTGATGACGCTGGACGGCGTCGTGCAGATCACCGAGCGCGATGAGTTCGTGTATCAGGAAATGCTGACGCATGTGCCGCTGCTGGCGCATGGCGCGGCCAAGAATGTGTTGATCATCGGCGCCGGCGATGGCGGCGTGCTCAAGCATGTGTTGATGCATAAAGGCGTCGAGCGCGCGGTGATGGTGGAGATCGACGGCGAGGTCATTGATCTTGCCAAGCGGTTCCTGTCCGGCATCGGCGGCGATGCCTGGAACGATCCGCGTGCGGACGTGATCGTCGGCGACGGCATCGACTATGTGGCCCAAGCGCCTGACGGCGCGTTCGATGTGATCATCGTCGACTCAACCGACCCGATCGGCGTCGGCGAGGTGCTGTTCACCGATGCGTTCTACCAGAACGCGGCGCGGATTCTGACACCGCGCGGCATCGTCGTGAACCAATGTGGCGTGCCGTTCATGCAGGCTGACGAGTTGGCCGAGACGTCGCGGCGCCGCGCGCAATTCTTCTCCCATGTCAGCGCCTATGTCGCGGCGGTGCCGACCTATGTCGGCGGCTATATGACGCTGGGCTGGTCGGGCAAGGACGCCGCGTCTACCCGGCTGCCGGTCGAGGAGATCGCAAGACGCGCCGAGGCGGCGGGGATCACCGGCAAGAGCCAGTACTGGTCGCCGGAAATTCACGTCGCGTCATTCTGGCTGCCGCCTTACATCGCGAAGCATCTGCCCTAGGAAGTAAGGGACTACTTTTTGTGAACAAAAAGTAGCAAAAAAACTTTGCTATGCCGGGTCATGGGTTGCGTCAGCGACAACGCCCATGCCCCAGCGTAAAAAAATTTTTGCGCCGCTTTTTTTAAAAAGCGGCCGCTTACTTCCGCTTCAGTCCTCGAGCTCTTCGAAGTCCTCGTCATCCTCGGACACCCAGACCGAGCAGTTGAAGCATGTCCCTAAAAAATTGAGCTTTCCGACGGCCGCCGATTCGAGCCGGCTGCCGCATTGCACGCAGCCTGGCTCGGCGCGGACGGAGGTCTGCAGCGGTAGGGACGGGGCCCAATTGAAGCGTTTTTTGCCCGCATCGAAAAAGCTCATGCCCGCGCTCCGTGGCGCTGTTCAGCGTAGCGTTCGTTCCGGGTGAGGCAGGGCGACATGAAAGACGAGGCTCCGTTCCGCAGGTGGCGGGGTTAGCTGTAACGATACGTAAACGACACTGCGGCGATTAGGCCTCCATTGTGTCAAGAATTGGGCCGGTTCTGTAGCGGCCCAGGGCAAGGAAGGCCGGGCGGAAAATTGCCGTGAGGGCATGCGCCAGGCCGGCTTCGAAGGAGAGGAAAGTGGCCGCTTTTGGGTTACAAAGGTTTCTTTGTGGTTACAAAAAGAAGTTCTCCTTCCCTTGATCCGTTCCGGCGGTGGCACAGATAGAGGACATGAACCGTGCTTTCATCAATCGCATCGGCACGGCCATACCGCCGCATGACATCCACGCGGCGTACCGCGATTTCATCGCCAAGGCGCTGGACGGGCGGCACCGTATCGTGTTCGAGCGGATGGCCGATCGTGCCGGCATCGCGCACCGCTATTCGGTGCTGCAACAGGACGGCATGGTCGAGGCGGATGAGGCGCGGGAGGGATTCTACCGCCGTGGCGCCTATCCGGGGACGGCGGCGCGCATGCGTGCCTACGCCACGCACGCGCCGGTTCTGGCCATGCAGGCTGTCGAGGCGCTGGGCCGGCCGGTGCGGGATGTGACGCATCTCATCCTCGCATCCTGCACCGGCTTCGTCGCCCCCGGGCTGGACCAGATTTTAGCGCGACAGCTCGGGCTGCGGCCTGATCTGCAGCGGCTGCTGATCGGCTTCATGGGCTGTTCCGCCGCGGTTCCAGCCTTGCGCGCGGCGCAGGCGATCGTGCTGGCCGATCCGGCGGCGCGGGTGCTGGTCGTGAATGTCGAGCTGTGCACGCTGCATTTGCAGGAAACCACGGGCCTGGAGGAGGCGCTCTCGTCCCTGCTGTTCGGCGATGGTGCTGCGGCGGCGCTGGTGACGGCGGAACCGGAGGGGCTCTGCCTGGGCGATTTCGTGAACGTGTTGATCCCCGGAACCGAGGAATATATTACCTGGCAGATTGGCGATCAGGGGTTTGTCATGCACCTCTCCGGCCAGGTGCCGGTGGCGATCTTGCGCACCTTACGCGACTCGCCGCGGACGCTGTTGCGGGGGGAGGACCAGAAGATTGATCTGTGGGCCGTGCATGGCGGCGGGCGCACGGTGCTGGATGCGGTGCAGGCGGGCTTGGGCTTGCCGGAGGCGGCGCTGGCACCGTCGCGCGTGGTGCTCGCGGCGCAGGGGAATATGTCCTCCGCCACCGTGATGTTCGTGCTGGCCGGCATGCTGCGGAGCGCAGCACCTGGGCAGCTTGGCCTGGCCATGGCTTTTGGCCCGGGCATGGTCGCCGAGACATTCCGCTTCTCGATGTCATGATGGAGTTTTCGTCCCGCGCCATGCTGGCCGAGGCGATGGATGAGCCGGGTCTGGACGAGGCGGTGTATCGGCGCTGCCTGGCCGATCTGGCCGTGGTGAACCGGGTGACTTTGACGCACGGGCCGACCTTGCGCTGGCTCGGCCGCGCCACAAAATCCTGGCCGCCGGGGAGCTCAATCGCGGTGCTGGATATCGGCTATGGCCAGGGCGATTTGCTGCGGGCGATCGCCGCCTGGGCGGCACGGCGCGGCTTTGTGGCGGCATTGTCCGGCATCGACATGAACCCGCGCGCCGCGGCCGCCGCGCGGGCGGCGGATCCGACGCAAAAAATCGATTATCGCACCGGCGATGTGTTTGCCGCGGTGTTGCCGCAGCGGCCGGATTTCATCGTCACCTCGCAATTGACCCATCACCTGACCAGCGCGGAGATTCTGCGCCTGCTCGCCTGGATGGAGGCACAGGCGCAATGCGGCTGGCATGTCGCCGATCTGCACCGCCACAAGGCAGCTTATTACTTATATCCGCTCCTGGCCCGGCTGATGCGCTGGAACCGCATCGTGCGGTGCGACGGGCAGATTTCCATAGCCCGTTCCTTCATCCGCGAAGATTGGGAGAGGCTTCTGGCGGACATAAACATTCAAGCCGAGATCAACTGGCATTTGCTGTTCCGCTACACTGTCAGCCGGCTGAAATGACGGCGCGACCGGAAATCCCGGTCGCGGCGCGACCAGATATCCTCGTCGCCGGCGGCGGGCTGGCGGGGGCGGCCGCCGCTGTGCTCCTGGCCCAGGCCGGGCGTGACGTGCTGCTGCTGGAGCGTGAGGCGGTGGCGAAAGACAAAGTGTGTGGCGAGTTTCTGAGCTACGAGGCGGTGGCGACGCTGGAGCGGCTTGGCCTGAATGTGGCGGGGTTGGGCGGCGAGGTGATCGATCACGTCCGCCTGGTGCGCGGGCGGCGGGAAGTGCGTGCGCCTTTGCCGTTTCGCGGGCTCGGCATCTCCCGGCAGGTGCTGGATGAGGCGGTGCTGGCGCTGGCGGCGCAAGCCGGGGCGCAAGTGCGGCGCGGTGTGGCCGTCCGCCGCATCAGCGATGGCATTGTGGAAACCGCGGCGGAAAATTTCGGGCCCAAAACGCTGCTGCTGGCGACCGGCAAGCATGAGACGCGGGGGCTGGCCCGGCCGGCGTCACCGGGCACGCTGGTCGGCTTTAAAACTTATTTCCGGTTGCAGGCCGCCGAGCGCGATAAGCTGTCGGGTCACGTGGAGCTTATTCTCTTCGCCGGCGGGTATGCCGGGCTGCAGCCGGTCGAGGGCGGACGCGCGAATCTCTGTCTGGTCATCGAGGCGGCCGTGCTGCGGCGCCTGGGCAGCTGGCCCGAGGTTCTCGCCACTGTGCAGGAGAGCTGCCCGCGTCTCGCCGCACGGCTGCGCGGTGCTGAGCAGCTGCGCGCCCCGCTCAGTATCGCGCGCATGCCCTACGGTTTCGTGCACCGCCACGCCCGGGACGACGCGGCGAATTGTTATCGGCTGGGCGATCAGGCGGCGGTAATCCCGTCCTTCACCGGGGACGGCATGGCGATCGCCTTGCACAGCGCCGCCCTGGCGGCGCGCTGCATAATCGCCGGAGAGGGGGCGGAAACCTATCACCGCCGCTTGGCGGGCCAAGTCGCCGGGCAAATCCGCCGCGCCGGATGGCTGGATCGCGCGCGGTCCATCCCGTTTCTGGGCGGCGCCTGGTTTTATGGAATTGAGAAGTTTCCCGCCAGCATCGGATTTCTGGCCGCGCGGACGAGGCTTGAAGAGAAGGAAGCAGCCGCTTTTTAAAAAAAGCGGCGCAAAAATTTTTGTTATGCTGGGCCATGGGCGTTGTCAGCGCCAAAGCCCATGACCCAAATTAACAAAGTTTTTTTTGCTACTTTTTGTTCACAAAAAGTAGCCTTCCTTTTCCCTAGCCCCGGACCGGGCCGATGACGACGGTGCAGGTCATGCCGGCGATCAGTTTGGTGCCGGCGGGGACGTGGTCGAGGACGATGCGCACCGGCACGCGCTGCGCCAGGCGCACCCAGGTGAAGGTGGGGTTCACATCCGCGAGCAAGGTCGGGCTCGCGGTTCGCTGGCTGTCGGTAACGCCGGCGGCAAACCCCTGCACATGGCCGATGATCGCCGGGCTGCCATCCATCAGCGTGATTTGCGCGGTATCGCCGATCTGGATCTGCCGCAGTTTGGTTTCCTCGAAATAGCCGTCGACATAGAGCGAATCGGCATCGACCAGCGCCAGAACCGGGCTGCCGGCGGTCACGAAATCGCCGGGCCGCATCGAGAAGTTGGTGATGGTCCCGTTCACCGTGGCGCGCACGGTGGCGCGCTGCAGATTGTACTTGGCCAGCGCCAGGTTGGCCTGTGCCAGAGCGTATGCCGCCGTGGCTTGCTGCGCGGCGCTGATGGTGTTGTCGCGGGACTCGCTGGACACGGCGTTGTTGGCGATGCTGGTATAACGGTTCGCGGTGCGCTCTGCATCCTGCATCGCCGCCTTGGCGCGGGCGGTCTCGGCCTGGGCTTGGGCGATCGCCAGCACGAAACGCGTCGGGTCGATCTGGAAGAGCGGTTCGCCGTCCTTCACCATTTCGTTGTCATGGACGAACACCTGCGTCACCGGACCCGACACGTCGGGCGCCAGCTGCACCGTGTCGGCGCGCACCGCGCCGTCGCGGGTCCAGGGATCCTCCATGTAATAGATCCAGAGCTGCCAGGCGACGATTGCGGCGACGGCGACGATCAGGATGGTGACCAGAAGGCGGAGGATCAGCGATGCGGCTTTCATGGAATCCCGTTTTCAGAAGAGACGCTGGGCGGCATAACTGACCGCGCCGGTCAGGATGACGAGGAGGGCGAGGTCGAAGAGCGGCCGGTGCCAGACATAGCGGTACAGCCCGATCCGGGAGAGGCTCCAGCGCATGGCGGCGGAAAGCAGCAGGCCGAGGCCCAGCCACACCAGCAGCGGCGGCAAGAACACGCCGAACAGGTCGATTTCGCCGATCATGCGACGGCCCTCGCGCCGGGGGCGGCATACCAGCTCTCGACCGGCGGGGGCGGCGCACCGGTGAACAGCACGCTGCGCAAACCAGAGAGCAGCATCAGGGCCTCGCCGTAGCGGACGGCGTCGCCAGTGAGACTGCGTATCGCCGCGTCGATCGCCGCCAGCGTCGCTTCCGGCGGCGCCTGGCGCGGATTCTTCGCATAGAAGGCGGCGATGCTGGACAGCGCCTCGCCGGTGCGCTCTCGCGCCGCCGGTGGGAGCGTATCGAACAGATCCTGCAGGCCGATCAGGTTGAGCCCGACCCGCAGGTCGCGCAGCAAGGCCACCGCCGCCTCATCGGCCCCCGCGGAGACGGCGGCCAGGCGCGGCATCATCTGCCCCAAGCGCTGCACCATCACCCCGGTCAGCGCGGCGCGATCGGCGGCGCCCTTGGTTTGCGCCACGGTGGCGATGTCGCGCCAGGCCGCGCGCATCAGGCGCTTGGCACTCCATTCTGCACCGACCGAGCGGATCAGCCTGGTCGCCACCAGCGCCACCGCCATGCCGCCGATCGTTGCTAGGATGGCATTCGCGTAAGCGCCGAAATTACTGTTATAGCCGTTGTTCAGCGCCAGGATGGTGGGCCCGAACGCGCCTATGACCATGCCGGTCATGAACGTCGCCGGGCGGGACATCAGCACGCCGACCACCAAAGCGGCTGGTAGCAGCACCAGGCCCAGAGCGGCGAAGGTTTCCACCCGTGGCAGGACGACAAAAAGATACAGGCCGTCGAAGACGCTGACCACCAGCACGTCGCGCAGCATGCGGGCGATGGCCGGGGCCGGATCGTCCAGTCCGGCGAAAAACGAGCAGGCGATGGCGACCATCACCGCCGCCGTGCCGCCGGCGGGCCAGGAGGATTCGATCCAGAAAACGCAGGTGAGCAGGGTGGCGACGATGGCGGCGATGGCGGAGAGCAGGGACATGCCGTGATCGCGCAGGAGCGAGGCATTGGCGAGGTATTCCGCGCGCAGCAACAGCCCGTCGGGGGCCGGGTCGCCGTCGACGATGTGCCGGCGGATGGCGCGCGCGTGATGCATCAGGGTCACCAGCTCCTCGAGCCGCCGCGCGAGGCTGGCGCGCAGCAGCCCGCTCCAGGACAAACCGTCGTGCTCCAGCGCGTGGATCTGCATGTTCAGGCCGGCGCTGCTTTCCGGCCCGCCGAGCTGGATCCAGTCGCGCACCGCATCCAGCACCTGCTGCAGCGCCGGGGTGATGCCGTCCAGCCGCCGCAATTCGGCGACGCGGTCGTTGATGGAGCTCAGCACCGGCATCATGCTCAGCACATAAATGCGCAGATGCACGATGTAGCGCACCGCGCTTTGCAGATGCGAGGTGTCGTAGGCGAGTTGCGTCGTCATCATCGCCACGTCGGTGGCCTCGACCGCCAGCTGCCGCCGCGCCGCGCCGATATCGGCTTCATCCTCGCGCCCGGCCAGGGCGGCGGTCGCCCAGTCGATCGCTGGTTTCACCCAGGCGGCGATGCGCCGCGCCAGCACCGGGCCGATGGCGCGCGGGAACACCACGGTGCCGACCGCGGTGGTGCAGACGATGCCGAGCGTAATCTCCTCCACCCGGGTGAGCGCGGTCTGGAAGATCAGCTGCGGCGCATCGACGCTGGGAAAGCCGATGATGCCCGCGGTGTAGCCGGCCAGCATGAACATGTACGCGCGCGGGGTACGGTCGAGCAGTGAGAGATACAGGCAGAGCCCGACCCAGAGGGACAAAGCGAGGCTGAGCAGCAGCGGCGCATTGGCCAGGTTCGGCACCAGCGCCACCGCGGCGGTGCCGCCGGTGAACGTGCCGATGAAACGGTAGAGCGCCTTCGAGCGCATCGGCCCGGTGAGGGGATTGGCGACGATATAGGCGGTCGCCATCGCCCAATACGGATTGTCGAGCCCCAACCAGAAGGCCAGGTACAAAGCCATCATCGCCCCGAGGAACGTTTTTAGCGCGAACGAGACTTCATCTAATTTCGGCATGGGCGCCAGGGCTATAAAAATGGCAGAGAGGTGGACCTGTTTAGCGCGTTCTGGCTTGGCAGAGATGCCGCGCAAAAACAATGGACTGATGCGCGGGTCGGGTTTGTCAAAGGAAGGGAGGCTACTTTTTGGGAACAAAAAGTAGCAAAAAAACTTTATTAATCTGGGCCATGGGCGCTGTCGATGACAACGCCCATGGCCCAGCATAGCAGAAGTAAGCGGCTGCTTACTTCTCTCCGAGACGTCGGCTTAAAACGGATCCGGCGAGGCGCCGAGTGGCCGCGCCGGGCCGCTGGGGGCGAACGCGTCGGGGTTGTTCGTCCGCATGGCGGTGGCGTTTGCCGCAGCTGGGGTGGGCTTCACCGCCGGCGGGGGCGGGTCGTCGGGTTTCTGGGTCGCCGCTGCGCACTGTGTTTTCGCGACGGGTTCCGGTGCAACCACCGGGGCCACGGTGGGAGCCTTGGTCTGCGTCGCCTGCGCGAGAGATTGATCGTGGCGGGCCTGGATGCGCTTGCCCGCTTCCAGGCCTTCCTCATACCCGCGAGCTTCCGCTTCGCGCAGCACCGCGGGAGCGGGAGGTGGCGCAGTGTCCGGACGGGGAGGGACGAGAGATTGTTCGTACCGGCTCAGCGAGGCGCAGCCGGACAACCCGGCGGACAGCGCCAAGGCGATAAGCCAGGGAAAACTCCTGGGGCCCCGCAGCGACGGGGTTTTCACGAAGTTAGGCATGGTCATTAACCATTCCTAATGCACCGAGGCGCGTTCGTCACCACCCGAAGCCGGGGAGTCAGCAGCTTCTGGTTGAAAAACTTGTGAATTTTTCTGGGGTATGCGCGAAATGCATTTGGCGTAGAGCACATAGCGGCTTGCATTTATTGCATATTTTTTTGGCTTGCCGCTGAAACGCCCGGCATTGCCGGGGTTTTTTGTCGGCGACCACGCTTCCGACCCAGATTGGCGAAGTTTTTTGCTAATTTTTGTTCACAAAAACTAGCCTTCCTTTATTTTTGCTTACCCAAGCCTTGTTCCGGCGTTGCCCATCGCGGCGGCGCGTTACGTGGGTCTTGTCCGTTCTCCGGGGGCCGATACAAGGCGGCGATCAATAGCCTCGGGGTGGCATATTAGTTACAAGGATAAGCGGGTCGGCGAGGCCGACGAGGTGGCGGAAACCTATCTGTACCTGATGCGCCAGACTTTCAGCACCGGCTAGGTCGTCACCGTCGATGGCGGTGGCGTGCTGGTTTAGAGCAAGGGAAGGCTACTTTTTGTGAACAAAAAGTAGCAAAAAAACTTTATTGTGCTGGGCCATGGGCGTTGTCGCCGACACAGCCCATGGCCCAGCATAACAAAAATTTTTGCGGCGCTTTTTTTAAAAAGCGGCCGCTTTCTTCCGCCCGCGGCCGGGGGTTGCAGCGGGCCGGCTGACAGGCGATTAAGGGCCCGACCTTGATGAGAGCCAAAATTACGCCGTGAAGCCTGCCCCCTTCGCCTATCACCGGCCGCAGACAGTCGCCGACGCGCTCGATCTGCTGGCCAGCTCCGATGCAAAATTGCTCGCGGGCGGGCAAAGTCTGGGGCCCATGCTCAATCTGCGTCTGGCGCGGCCGGCGCACCTCATCGACCTCAACGATCTGCTGGAGCTGGACTTTGTGCGGACGGCGCCGGGCGCGCTGGAGATCGGCAGCCTGACGCGGCATCATCGCGTGGCGACCGACGGCCAGGTGGCCGCCGCCTGTCCCATTCTCGCCGCCGCCGCCGCCAGCATCGGCCATTACGCGATTCGCCAGCGCGGCACGCTGGGCGGCAGCCTGGCGCATGCCGACCCGGCCGCGCAGCTGCCTCTGATCGCCACGCTGCTCGACGCGGAAATCAGCATCGCTGGCCGCACCGGCACGCGCATGGTGCGGGCGCAAGATTTTTTCGTCTCCAGCCTGGTCACTTCGGTGCAGCCGGACGAGATGATCGTCTCCGTGCGCTTTCCGGTGGCGCAAGCGGGGTGGGGGCTGGAAATTTTCACCCAGCGCCATGGCGATTTCGCTATCGTTTCGGTTGCGACGACGGTCCGGCGTACCCCGTCCGGGGAGGTCGCGCATATGGCGCTGGCGCTGGGCGGTGTCGGCATCGCGCCGGTATCCTGGACCGATTTTCTGGTCCCCTTCCTCGGCCGAGCGCCGGATGAGGCGTGGGCCGCCGAACTGGCCGAAGCCGTGGCGGCTTCCATCGCGCCGGAGGATGATGCGCGCATCCCGGCCGCGTATCGCCGCGACTTGACGATGACCCTGGTCGGGCGCGCCGTCGCTGCGGCCCTGGCGCGGGAGGCGGCGCAGAAGAATGGCTGAGCAGATGTTGATTTCTCTGTCCGTCAACGGTGAAACGCACGAGGTCGCCGTATCGCCACGATATCTGCTCTCCGATGTGCTGCGCGAAAAATTGCACCTCACCGGCACGCATGTCGGCTGCGAGCACGGGGTGTGCGGCGCCTGCACCGTGCTGATCGACGACCGGCCGGCCCGTGCCTGTCTGACTTATGCGGTGCAGATGGAGGGGCATGAGGTCACCACCATCGAGGCGGTCGCGCAGGGCGGCGTGTACAGCCCGTTGCAGCAGGCGATGCACGAGGAGCACGGGCTGCAATGCGGCTTTTGCACGCCCGGCATCGTGATGACATTCGAAGCCTATCTGCGCGACAACCCGGACCCGAGCGAGGCGGAAATCCGCGACGTGCTCTCCGGCAATATTTGCCGCTGCACCGGTTACCAGAACATCGTCACCGCGGTGCAAAAGGCCGCGGCGGTGATGCGCGCGGGGCGGAAATGACGGAGGCGCCTTTCACGCAGATCGGCCGGGCTCTGCCGCGCCGCGAGGATCGGCGCTTCCTGACCGGCGCCGGCCGCTATGTCGACGACATCGTGATCCCGCAGGCGCTGCACGTGACGTTCCTCCGTTCCCCGCATGCCCATGCGCGCATCGTGCGGATCGATACCGAAGCCGCCGCCGCCATGCCGGGTATCGCCGGCATCTTCACCGGACGCGACGTCGCGCAATGGGCGAGCGTGCAGCAGATGGCGCCACCGATCGAGGGGTTGCAGCCGACGTCGATGCTGCCTTTCCCGGTGGAGAAAGTGCGGTTCCAGGGTGATCTGGTCGCCTGCGTTGTCGCCACCGACCGCTATCTGGCCGAGGACGCCGCCGAGGCGATCGAGGTCGAATACGATATCCTGGGCGCCGTGGCGGATATGGACACCGCACTTCGCCCCGGTGCGCCGCGCGTTGACGAGGACTTGGCCAGCAACCAGCTCTCGGAACAGCATTTTTCCGCCGGCGACGTGGCGGCGCGTTTCAAGGCGGCGCATGAAGTGGTCACCGCGCACTTCTCGCAACACCGGCAGACGCAATTGCCGCTGGAAACCCGCGGCTGTGCTGTGGTGTGGGACGAGGGCCGCCAGCATCTCACCTTCCATACCGGCAACCAGGTGCCGCACCCGTTGCGCACGTCGCTGGCACGGCGCCTGAACCTGGCGGAATCGCAGATCACCGTGATCTGCCCGGATGTCGGTGGCGGGTTCGGCCAGAAGATCGCTCTGTACCGCGAGGAACTCACGGTCGCCGCTTTGGCCCGGCACTTGAACCGCCCGGTGCGCTGGCGCGAGGACCGGCTGGAGAATCTGCAAGGCGCCAGCCATGCCCGCGAGGCGCGCTGCGAGACCCGTGCCGCCGTGGCCGCCGACGGCCGCATTCTCGGCCTCGAACTCACCCTCACCGAGGATTTCGGCGCCTACTGCTTCTTCCCCGGCAATTACATCGCGCGGGTGATCGCGCTGATCCTCACCGGCCCGTACCGCATCGCCGATTACGCCTATGAGGTGCGGATCGCGCTGACGAATAAATGCGGTGCCGGGCCGATGCGCGCGCCGATGGCGATGGCGAGCTGGGTGATGGACGGCACGCTGGACGCGGTGGCGCGCCAGCTCGGCCTCGACCCGCTGGAGGTGCGCCGCGTCAATATGCTGCAGGCCTCCGAGCTGCCTTACACAATGCCGACCGGCGAGCTGCTGGAGGACATCACCCCGTCCGAGACGCTGGAAGCGGTGGTTGCCGCCATCGGCTATGAAGATTTCCGTCATCGCCAGATTTCTGCACGCGCAGCCGGGCGCTATCTCGGCCTGGGTCTGTGCACTGTGGTGGAGCCGACCACTTACGGCTCGCGCTTCTACAAGGCCGCCGGCATTGCCGGTTCCGGGCACGAGTCCGCCTGGGTGCGGATCGAGCCGACCGGCACGGTGCGGGCCTCGGTCGGGCTGCAGGCGACCGGGCAGGGCTATGAAAGCTCGTTGCCGTCAGCGGTCGCGGAAGGGCTGGGCGTGGACGCCGCCAACGTGCAGCTGGAGCTCGGCAATACCGATGTCGCGCCCTACGGCATGGGCAGCCGCGGCGCGCGCGGCGCCACGGCGGGCGGCGGGGCGCTCTATCTTTGCGCGCGCAAAGCCCAGGAGAAGGTTCTTAACATCGCGGCACATCTGCTGACGCTGAACAGCGCCGGCGATCTGCGGCTGCGCGAGGGTAGGGTGGAGCGGCTGATCGGCGGCGACTGGACCGGCACCGGCATCAGCCTGACGGATATCGCCCGCGTCGCCTATCTCGACCCGTTGGCGCTGCCGCCCGGCATGGAGCCCGGCCTCGACGTCTCGCACGCCTATGACCCGCCGGCGATGACCTATTCCAACAGCAGCCATGCCTGCGAGGTCGAACTGGACGTGGCGACCGGGCGCGTCACTATTTTGCGCTATGTGGTGGCCGAGGATTGCGGCATGGTGCTGAACCCGGTGGTGGTGCGCGGCCAGCAGCAGGGCGCCATCGCCATGGGGCTGAGCGGCTCGCTGTTCGAGCATGTGGTCTATGACGCTTCGGGTCAGAACCTGAGCAGCACGCTGGCCGATTATCTGGTCGCCACGGCCAGCGAGTTGCCGAATTTCGAGATCCTGCCGATGCACACGCCGAACCGGCGCACCGCGGCCGGCATCAAGGGCATGGCCGAGGGTGGGGTGATGGGCGCGATCGGCGCCGTGACCAATGCCGTCAACGATGCGCTCTCACCGTTCGGCGTCACCGCCACGCATCAGCCTTTGACCCCTCCCACGTTGCGCGGCCTGCTGCGCGGCCGTACCTGACACACCCAGACCTGAAGCACAGGGATTTTTGAGCATGGATTTTTCGGACATCAAGACGGTCGGGTTCATCGGCCTCGGCATCATGGGCCAGAGCATGGCCGGGCATATTCTGGCCGGCGGTTATCAGTTGCATGTCTACAACCGCAGCCGGGCGAAAGCCGAACAGCTGATCGCCCGGGGTGCTACGTGGCATGACCAGCCCGGCGAGATCGCCGCGGTGTGCGACGTGGTGATCACCATGGTCGGCTTCCCGCAGGACGTCGAAGACATCTATCTGGCGCCGGATGGGCTGGTAGCACGGGCGCGGCCCGGCACGGTGCTGATCGACATGACCACCTCCAGCCCCTCGCTGGCGCAGCGCATCGCCGCGGCAGGCGCGGCCAAGGGGGTTGCGGTGCTGGACGCGCCGGTTTCCGGCGGCGATGTCGGCGCCCGCAATGCCAAGCTCTCGATCATGATCGGCGGCGCGGAACCGGCGGTCGAACATGTCCGCAAGCTGCTGGCGCTGATGGGCGAGAACGTGGTGCGCCAGGGCGCGGCCGGGGCCGGGCAGCACACCAAGATGGCGAACCAGATCACCATCGCCTCGAACATGATGGCGGTGTGCGAGAGCCTCGCTTACGCCAAGAAGGCCGGGCTCGATCCGAAGGTCGTGCTGAAATCGATCGGCGCCGGGGCGGCGGCCAGCTTCGCGCTGAACAATCTCGGCCCGCGCATGCTCGACGGCGATTTCGCCCCCGGTTTCTATGTGCGCCATTTCATCAAGGATATGGGCATCGCACTCGCCGAGGCGGAGACACTGGGGCTGGCCTTGCCGGGCCTGACCCAGGCCAAGGCGCTGTACGACCGGCTGGCCGCCGCCGGTCATGACGATGAGGGCACCCAGGCCCTGTTCCGCCTCTACGCCGGCGCATGAACCTCGAGGGCGAATACCGCATCCCCGCGCCTCCGCAGCGCGTGTGGGAGGCTCTGAACGACCCGGCGGTGCTGCAAGTGAGCCTGCCCGGTTGCAAAACCTTGGAGCAGACCGGCGACGCCGAATTCACCGCCACGGTGACGGCGAAAATCGGCCCGGTCTCGGCGACCTTCAAGGGGAAGGTGGAACTCTCCGACCTCGATCCGCCGCACGGCTACACTTTGTCCGGACGCGGGCAGGGCGGCCCGGCTGGGTTTGCCAAGGGCAGCGCGCAGGTGCGGCTGACGCCGGATGGCGACGGCACGATCCTGCGGTACCGTTGCGAAGTGGACATCGGCGGCAAGCTTGCCAGCGTCGGCAGCCGTCTCATCGGCGGCGTGGCCAACAAGCTGGCCGGGGAATTCTTTGAGAATTTCGGCCGCGCGATCACCGGCGACGTTGCCGTGCCGGTGGGGGAAGCAGCGCCGACCCCGGCCGCCGTGCATGTGGCATCCGCCGTGCCGGCCGCTGCCGCCCTGCCGGTGGCTGCCGCTGGATATTTCCCCCTGATCGATCGCTTCGCCTGGCTCGTGGCCGGCGCCGGCGTCGGCATCGTCGCGACGCTGGCGGTGCTCGGGCGGATTTAGAGAAGGCAAGCAGCCGCTTTTTAAAAAAAGCGGCTGCTTGCCTCCACCGTCCGCCGGCGCGCATTTCGTCGTGCTGGTGCAGCGGGACGACGGGAACATCGAAGCTGCCGCCTCGGACTGAGCCCGTGGCGTTGAAACCAGCACGGCCTACAGAAGCCTTCCGCTACCGAAGGTAGGACGCGAAGAAAGCCGGCACGCGCTGGAGCGCATCGGCGCGGGCGGCATTGTTTGTGCCTTCGATCGGGATGACGCCCTTCTTGGTCCGAAACGCTGGGATCTGGTGCACGGGTAGGTTTGGCCAATCAAAGTCGTGATAGGCGCCCGGATAGATCTTCATGGTCACTTTGGTATTCGGAGCCGGCGAGTTCATCAAAGCGAGACAGGGGGGAAGCGGCGTCCAGACATCATCCGCGCCGATCAAAACGAGGAGCGGCACGGAACTGGACCAAACGGCGCCCTGTACCCGCTTCCGGCAGCTCGCGGGATAGAAGGCGACGGCGGCGCGGAAGTCACCGTCGGGAAGAGAGGTCGGACGGGCTCGGCTTGACGTCCTTATGGTATTCAGGACGGTCCCGCCGCCTTGAGACCAACCGAGCAGACCGATCCGATCCGGTTCGACAAAGTTTTGGGACTGCAGGTAGCGGAGTGCCGCATAGGCATCGAAAGCCCGTGCTGCGTAGAGGCTCGGACTGAACGTCCGCGGTGAGCACATCTGGCCGTGGTGCCGTGGTCCGAAGCTGTCAACTTCGAGGACGCTCATGCCCATGGAGGTGAAGCGCATGGCCCAGTCGCGATCGCGTGAGTAGATCTTTCCTGACTTTGTGAACATGCCGCTGCAGCCATGGAGAAGGACGATGGCCGGGGACCGCCCCGGCCCCGGGGCGCGCCAAAGATAGCCGTCCAATTGCGTTGCCGGTGGCCCATCGAGAGACGGAAAGTGGACCAGTTCCTGGGCATGAGCCTGTCCCACGAGGCACAGCATAAACACCATTGCCATCAGATAGCGCATGTCGGTCTCCCTGCCCGTCGTCAGATGATTTAAGAGATTTTGTATCGATTTCTTAAGTAAGTGAAGGGGAAGGCTACTTTTTGTGAACAAAAAGTAGCAAAAAAACTTTGCCATGCTGGGTCATGGACGTGGTCGGTGACAACGCCCATGACCCAGCATAGCCAAAAGTTTTTGCGCCGCTTTTTTCAAAAAGCGGCCGCTTTCTAACGCCCCTGCCACACCGCCTTGCGCTTTTCCATAAAGGCGGACATTCCTTCCGCCTTGTCTGCCGTGGCGCACAGGCCGTTGAACAGACGCCGCTCAAACAGCAATCCTTGAGCCAGGCCGGTTTCAAAGGCCGCGTTCACCATTTCCTTAACCGCCATCGCCCCAAGCGGCGGCATCCCGGCGATGGTTTGCGCCGTCTTCAACGCTTCTTCATGCAACTGGCTGGCTGGGACAATCCGGGCGACCAAGCCGCACCGCTCAGCTTCCTCAGCCTCCATCATCCGCCCGGTCAGGCACATCTCCATCGCCTTTGCCTTGCCGACCGCCCGGGTGAGACGTTGCGAGCCCCCCATCCCTGGCCCAATCCCCAATTTGATCTCGGGCTGGCCGAATTTCGCGGTATCGGCCGCGATGATGAAATCCGCCATCATCGCCAGTTCGCACCCGCCGCCCAGGGCGAATCCGGCAACCGACGCAAACCACGGCTTCCGGGTCGCGGTGATGCGCTCGAAGCCGGCAAAGAAATTTTCACCGTACATGGCGGCGAAGCCCTTCGGTTGCATCTCCTTGATATCGGCGCCCGCGGCGAAGGCTTTTTCGTTGCCGGTTAAAATCAGGCAGCGCTTGCTAGGATCGCGCTCGTATTCGGAAAAGACTTCCCCGAGTTCCTGAAGCACCTGGCTGTTCAGCGCATTCAGCGCCTGCGGGCGGTTGAGCTGAACCACCGTGACCGCCGCCTCTTGGGTAAGAAGCAATGTTTCATGACCCATTATACCCTCCCGAAAAATCGCTGGGTTGCGGCCAATCTGCTGTGCGGTGCGGCCGAACTGTTTGTTCGTACCGCAGGGGCAGAGCGGGAGCAATCGCCCCAACAGTGCCGGCTGACGCTCAGATAGCCACCAGCGACACCAGCAATGGATGATGGTCTGACGCCCCCGGCGCCAGAACCGCGGCCCCGGTGCAATGGAAGCCTCGAACGAAACAGCGATCCAAGCGCAAGGGGACCAGGCCCGCCGAACGATGCGTGGGCTGGCGCGCCCCGACGTCCTGGAAGCCACGCAGAAAGGGGGCGCCGATCATATTGCAATCCCCCAGGATCGCCGCCCGCGGCGATAGTGCCCGGGCGATCCGCCGCAACTGCAGCCGGTTCAGCATTTGCCCATGCGACAGATGGACATTGGCGATGGTGTAGCCCTCGCACTCCAGAAGTTGACAGATCCGGCGTACAAGGACGCCGCGTTGCAAAGCCAGATTTTGGGCGGGCCGATGAAAGGGATGAGGACTCCACGCGGCGAGTCCGTGCTTGCGTCCCGGTAAGGCCGACCGTGCATAATAGCCGCCAAGCCGGTCTGCCACCCCGTCGATCTCGGCTGTTACTTCCTGCATGAGAAGCAAGTCGGGCCGATGCTCGCAAACCAATTCCTGAATATGAACGACCTCGGCCCCGCGCGAATGCCGCAGATTCCAGCTGATGATTTTCATTCTACTTGTCTGTCGTGCCAGCTGAACTCCAGAGCCGCCAGGCTTTCATGAACAGACCGATGCCCGACCACAAGGCGATTAAGGCAATGGTCCAGGCAATCACGTGCGGGAAGAAAAAGGCGATCAGCGCCAGAAAGACCAGCACCGCGCCACCGGTCCATATCACCAGCGCCTCCGTCGGCTGAACATGCCGCCGCTGGGACAGCAATGCCACCAACGTGCTGCCAAGGCCGATCATACCCGAAAGCAGCCGCCCGGCCTTCGGTCTCACCAGGGAAACCTGATGACCGGGCGAAACCGGAACTGTTTTTGTTTCGCCTCGGCCCTTGCGCAACACAATCTCCGTGCTGCCTTGTAAATCTGCCAGGTAAATTTTTTCCATCTGTCCCGCGAGCTCCCGGTCCATGATCGTCACGTCGAGTTCACGATTGGAAACCCAGCTCGCCAGATTGGAATTGCTCGAACCGATCCGTGTCCAGCAGCCATCGGCAACGGCCGTTTTCGCATGCAACATCGGACCGTTCCACTCGAAGACACGCACCCCCGCCTGCAGCAAAGGACGATAAGCCGATTTGGACAACGCCCCGACCAGCGGCCAATTGCTCGACCCAGGGACAAGCAGACGGACATCAACCCCCGCCCGCGCGGCGCCCCCCAGGGCGCGCACATACCCGGTTGTCGCCACGAAGTAGCCATCGGTTAACCAGAGCGACCGTTCCACCACTTCCGCGACAAGTTGCTCCAGGCGATACAACCCCATCGCTTCCGGACGACCGGCGATCACCGACACGTCACTGTCGCCGGCCGGGAGGGCAATTTCAGGCTGCCAGCCCGAAGGCGGAGGGCCCAGCCCCCTCACCGCCTCCCAACTGTCCCAAAACGCCGCCTCGACGTCGGCCACCGCCGGACCATGGATTTCCACCGCCGTATCCCGCCATGGCGGAACGCCCCGCGCCGGATTTCCCACCCAGTCATGACCAATGCAAAGCCCACCCGTAAAGGCCACCGTGCCATCGACGCACAGAACCTTCCGGTGGTCACGGCTGATCAAACGCAAAGGGTTCGCAAACCGCGGTGGGTTATATTGGCGCACCTCCACCCCCGCATCGGACAGTTGGTTCCAAAACCGCCGCGAGGTCCTGGCCACACATCCCAGCCAATCATAGATGAGCTTGCACGCCACGCCTCTTTTCCGGGCGTTGATGAGCGCTGCGCAAAAAGCCGCGCCGATTTCATCTTCCTGGATGATGTAGTTTTCCAGATGAACCGTTGCGGACGCGCGATCGATCGCTTGCAACCAGACCGCGAAAGTCTCCGGCCCATCGCGTAAAATTCGCACATGATTTCCTGAGGAGCGTTGGGCGTCCGCGACACGGGAAAAGGCGCGGCTGTCCAGCGCTTCAAGAGGATCAATGTTGTCCATGTTTTATTTTCAATTGAAACCAAAAATAAACACAAACCAAGTTAAGTTTAAAGGCCCGTCCCCAAACGCAAAAATGCCCGCCTGTCGCCGCGACTCGCCCACTTAAGTCTCCGATCGTGTTGCGAAAATTAAGTAAGAAACCAAGACGTATTCATGGGCCCGAAAGGAAAGCGCAAGGAATGCGACCTTGAAATCTTCTTTTCCCTTCGTAAATCAGATGGACCGAGGCAGATGCCGATAAATTCCTGTGTTCTTTGACTT
Source organism: Acidocella sp. (assembly GCF_036489515.1). Taxonomy (GTDB): domain Bacteria; phylum Pseudomonadota; class Alphaproteobacteria; order Acetobacterales; family Acetobacteraceae; genus Acidocella. The sequence continues at coordinate 28,241 of NZ_DASXFO010000067.1, read as the reverse complement.
TTCTTCTGGCGAATCCGCCACTATCGGGCTTAGACTTTTAGGCTCAGAAGAACCGGGACAATTTATACAAAATCAAAAAGCTGAGGCTTTTCAGGGAAATTGTAACAAAACCCATATCTTGTATCACGTAGCCTTATTTAGGCACTATACTTGCTTAGATCAACAATGAAACATGGAACATCCGAATGCGCCGGAAAAAGAGGACGCGGCCGCACAGAATTTGAAGACAGGAGTCACGCATGGGTATGATCGACCAGCTTTTCTCTCGCTCGATGCAGTCATATGAGGCCCAGCGGCAAAACGAAATGTCGCTCCTCGAATATCTCGATCTGTGCCGGCGAGACCCCATGACCTACGCCTCCGCCTCCGAGCGCATGGTCGCCGCGATCGGTGAATCACAAATGATTGATACCGCGAAAGACCCGCGCCTCGGACGGATTTTCATGAACCGTACGATCAAAATGTATCCCGCCTTTGCCGATTTTTTCGGCATGGAAGACACGGTCGAGCGGATCGTCAATTTCTTTCGCTATTCCGCGCAAGGGCTCGAAGAGCGCAAGCAAATTCTCTACCTTCTTGGCCCGGTGGGCGGAGGAAAATCTTCTATCGCCGAGCGCCTGAAGCAACTGATGGAGCAGATCCCGATCTATGTGCTCAAAGCCGGGACGCAGCTCAGCCCCATCTTTGAAACACCGCTCGGCCTGTTTCATCCCGACCATATGGGCGCGGAGCTCGAAACCCAGTTCGGCATCCCGCCGCGCCGGCTGCCGGGCCTGATGTCGCCCTGGGCGGTCAAGCGCCTGGACGAATTCGGCGGTGACATTTCAAAATTCACCGTCACGAAATTATACCCCTCGCGGTTGCGTCAGATCGGAATTGCGAAAACCGAGCCCGGCGATGAGAACAACCAGGACATTTCCAGCCTGGTCGGAAAAGTCGACATCCGCATGCTCGAACTGCACAGTCAGAATGACACGGATGCCTACAGCTATTCCGGCGGCCTCAACCGAACCACCCAGGGGATCCTCGAATTCGTCGAGATGTTCAAGGCGCCCATCAAAATCCTTCATCCTTTGCTGACCGCGACGCAGGAAAACAATTATATCGGCACCGAAAATATCGGTGCCATCCCCTTCCAGGGCATCATCCTGGCCCACTCGAATGAGGCAGAATGGCAGAGCTTCAAACACAACAAAAACAATGAAGCCTTCATCGACCGGATCTGCGTGATCAAGGTTCCCTATTGCCTGCGTGTGACCGAAGAGCAGAAAATTTACGAGAAGCTGATCCGTAACAGCGAGTTGGCAGCCGCGCCCTGTGCGACGGCAACGCTGGAAATGCTCGCGCGATTCGCCGTCCTATCGCGCTTGCGCCCCCACCCGAACTCCAATCTGTTTGCAAAACTTCGGGTCTATAACGGCGAAAATTTGCGGGAAACCGAACCGAATGTGAAGACCATGCAGGAGTATCGCGATACCGCCGGGGTCGACGAGGGCATGGAAGGCATCTCTACCCGGTTCGCCTTCAAGGTCCTTTCCGCGACCTTCAACCATGACACGCGCGAGGTTGGCGCCGATCCTGTACATTTAATGTTTGTGCTGGAGCAATCCATCAAACGAGAGCAGTTCGGCGACGACATCGAGAAACAATATCTGGAATTCATCAAGGGCGTTTTGGCACCGCGCTATGCCGAATTTATCGGCAATGAAATCCAGAAAGCCTATCTCGAATCCTACAACGACTACGGACAGAATCTGTTTGACCGCTATCTTGATTACGCCGATGCCTGGATCGAGAATCTCGACTTCAAGGATCCCGATACCGGACAAATGATGGATCGCGAGCAACTGAACCTGGAATTGACCAAGATCGAAAAGCCCGCCGGAATTGCCAACCCCAAGGATTTCCGCAACGAGGTCGTTAAATTCGCCCTCCGCGCGCGGGCGCAACGTGAGGGCAAAAACCCTTCATGGACGTCCTACGAAAAAATCCGCGAGGTCATCGAACGGCGGATGTTCAGTCAGGTCGAAGACCTTTTGCCCGTCATCAGTTTCGGCACCAAAAAAGAAGTTGAGACTGAGAAAAAACATTCCGAATTCCTCGAGCGCATGATGACGCGTGGATACACCGAGCGACAGGTCCGACGCCTCGTGGAGTGGTATATGCGCGTGAAGCAAGCGGGATAGCCAGATGAGCACGTAACATGAACATCATCGACCGTCGTTTGAACCCCCAAGGCAAGAGCCTGTCGAACCGTCGGCGATTTATCCGGCGCGCCAAACAAGAACTGGCGGAAGCTGTTCATAAGGCAACCGCGGAACGCGGCATTTCCGACCTCGGCGGAGATGAAAAGATCTGGGTCAGAACAAGCCGGTTAAAAGAACCGCAAATACGGCATTCCTCCGCTTTGGGCCAACGGGACCATGTGCTTCCCGGCAACAAACAATATGAAGAAGGAGACCGCATCAAGCGCCCCTCATCGCAAAGCGGCTTGGGCGGCCGCCAGGCATCGCTCGATGGCGACGGCGATGACGGTTTTCAGTTCGTGCTCAGCCAGGAAGAATTTCTCGACATTTTTTTTGACGACCTTGAGCTCCCCGACCTCTTGCGTAAGCAAATGAAGTCGTCCGACAATTTTACGCCGGTTCGCGCCGGGCATGCGCTCAGCGGCTCATTGCCCAACATGAATCTCATGCGGACCATGAGGAACAGCCTGGCACGTCGCATCGCCCTCAAACGGCCGCATCCTGCCACACTCGCGGCCTTCGAAGCGGAAATCGCCCGCCTTGCAGAGTCGGACGATCCGGACCGCGTCCAAAAATGCGCGGAACTTTCTGAACAACTCGAGAGGCAGCGGAGGAGAAGCCAACGCATCCCCTTTATCGACCCGCTCGACGTTCGCTATAACCGGTTTGAACTCGTCCCGCAGCCTGTCACCAGCGCCGTCATGTTCTGTTTGATGGATGTCTCGGGCTCGATGACGGAACATATGAAAGATCTGGCCAAGCGCTTCTACAAGCTGCTCTATCTTTTTTTGCGCCGGCGCTACAAGGACGTGGACCTTGTCTTCATTCGCCATACGCATCTGGCGCGCGAAGTCGACGAAGAGACCTTCTTTTTCAGCACCGAGACCGGTGGCACCGTGGTCTCGACGGCATTTGAGGAGATGCTCCGTGTTGTGGGAGAGCGATACCCTGCCGACAATTGGAACATTTATGCCGCCCAGGCCTCTGACGGTGACAACGTTCCCAGCGACAATGCCAAGGTCATAGCGCTTCTCCGCGACAGGATTTTGCCCGCCTGTCAGTATTTTGCCTATATTGAAGTCGGTCATCAGGATGGCATGGCCCAGATGACCGACCTCTGGCGAACATATGAAGCCCTCATTCGTGGTGGGGAGCCGATCGCCGCACGGAAGGTCAATGACCGATCGCAAATTTTTCCTGTTTTTCGCGACCTTTTTGCGCCGACCAAAAAGGCAAAGTGAGGCTTGCCATGAATTACGCAACGACAGACAAGGGTGCGAAAGACTGGGATTTCGAGAGCCTTAAACGCATTTACCACGAAATCAGCATCATCGCTGAGCACGATCTCGCCCTCGATCTTTATCCCAACCAGATCGAGATCATTACCTTTGAACAAATGCTGGATGCTTACTCTTCGATCGGCATGCCCTTGATGTATCAACATTGGTCATTCGGAAAGAATTTCGCACAAGACGAACTTCTTTATCGTCATGGCCTTCGTAACCTTGCCTATGAAATCGTCATCAACTCGAACCCATGCATCTCCTATCTCATGGAAGAGAACTCCATGATGATGCAAACTTTGGTGATCGCTCACGCCGCATTCGGCCACAATTATTTTTTCAAGAACAACAATCTGTTTCGGCAATGGACGGATGCAAACGGCATTCTTTCATACCTTGAATTCGCCAAAGGCTATATTTCGACCTGTGAAGCTCGTTATGGGGAAGCCGAAGTAGAGCGGATCCTCGATGCGGCCCATGCTCTTATGGCGCAAGGCGTCAGTCGCTACCCAAAGCGCAAGACATTCAATCTGAGCGATGAGGAACGCAAGACCAGAGAAAGACTTGAGGAACAGGAGCGCTCCTACAATGAACTCTGGAACACCGTCCCTTCTTCCCCGAAGAACCTGAACGCGCCTCACAGCGTTTCAGAAAGAAGAAATTTGCTTGGGCTTCCCGAAGAAAATATCCTGTATTTTCTAGAAAAAAAATCCCCCCTCCTCAAGCCTTGGGAGCGGGAAATCCTGCGGATCGTCCGGCATGTCGCGCAGTATTTTTATCCCCAGAAGCAAACCAAGATGATGAACGAAGGATGCGCGACATTCGTTCATTATTACATCATGAACAGATTGCACCAGCGTGGCTTTTTGACCGAGGGCGCCATGTTGGAGTTTCTCCAAAGTCATACCGCCGCGGTATTTCAGCCGGACTATGACCATCCCGGATACTATGGCATTAATCCTTATGCCTTTGGCTTCGGGTTGATGCAGGACATTAAACGTGTCTGCGAACATCCAACCGACGAGGATAAAGCCTGGAACCCGGAACTTTCCGGGTGCAAAGACTGGGTCGGGGCTCTAAAGGACGCCTGGACGAACCATCGAGATGAGAGTTTCATACGACAATATCTGAGCCCTCACCTCATCCGAAAAATGAAATTTTTCGACCTTTACGATGACGGGAAATCGGACCTTTTGGTAAAGGCCATTCATAACGAACATGGTTATCGGACCATTCGTACAAATCTTGCCGACCAGTTCGACATCATTCAAAACGAACCTGAGATCGAAATCGTCGATGTCGACTTGAACGGGGATCGCAAACTGATCCTGCAACATAGAATTTACAATGGGCGCCTTATCGACGAACGGGACATAAAAGATGTCCTCCGCCATCTCGCCAATCTTTGGGGATATGAAGTCACACTCTCCGAAGTCTCTGCGCAAACCGACGCGACGATAAAGCAATATTCAGTAGGACCGGAGCGATAGATCATGGTCCGTTGCGTGGCCTTTTCGGCTGCGACGCTTCGCCAGGCAAGGCGGCCATTGACGCGATCCGTTCGATTGGGAGGGGCGACGCGACCGTATGATCGGCAGGCCGCCAGGATGGTGTGAAGCACGCCGCAGCTTGGCGCGGCCTCGGGTGGGTGGGGCTTGCCAGCCGAGCCTGACATCCTTCATAAACCTGTCACCTTGAAACAGATGGCATCTCATAGGGTGGCATTTCAGGCCTTCCCTTGTCCACAACCGCGTAAAATCCGATACTCGCCATCGGCAATCTTATCGACCTATAGACTCCCCCTCATGAACTGGCACGTTGAATGTTAATCCGACATCTTTCCTATTTTGTGACTCTGGCGCGTGAAAAACACTACGCCCGCGCTGCCGAAATCTGCAATATAGCGCAGCCGACCCTGTCCGCCGCCATCCGAAAACTTGAAGAAGATCTGCAAGTTGTCCTGGTCGTCCGTGGTCACCGGTTCATGGGGCTCACGCCGGACGGAGAAAAAGTCCTGCAATGGGGGCGCCGCATCCTCTCCGACTATGACAGCCTACGGGAAGGCCTGAGCGGCTCGCCGTCCGGTTTATCGGGCACCCTTCAACTCGGGGTGATACCCGCAGCAATGCCGGCAGTCCCCTTTATCACCCAGATTTATGCTTCGCAGCATCCCAATGTCACCATCAATGTTCAATCGATGACCTCGAGAGCCATCCAGAACGCGATCGAGACATTTGAGATTGATGCCGGCATCACTTATATCGAGCACAAGCCACTTGAAAATATCCGCTGCATTCCGCTCTACACGGAACGCTATGTTTTCGTGACCCGCCGCAGCGAAAAATTCGCAGACAGGAGCACAATCACCTGGGCGGAAGCGGCCAAGGAACGTCTCTGCTTGCTGAGTGAAACCATGCAAAACCGCCAAATCATCGACGAGATCACGGCGTCGGTCGGCACGCGTGTCAGTCCTGTTGTTGTGAGCAACACATTCCTAGGCGTCTATGCCCATACGACCTTGGGCAACTGGTCCAGCATCATGCCCCATACATTCCAGCTCATGCTCGGAGGTATGCCTGACCTTTGCGCATTGCCGCTTGTCGAGCCCGCGGCTTCCCAGATGTTAGGGCTCGTTTTGCCGAACCGTGAACCATTGTCGCCGATTGCCGGGACGCTCCTCTCGATCGCGACATCGGCAGACCTTGGCACGCATCTGGCTTAGCAAGGTTTAGAAAGCGGCCGCTTTTTAAAAAAAGCGGCGCAAAAATTTTTACGATGCTGGGCCATGGGCGTTGTCACCGACAATGCCCATGGCCCAAATTAATAAAGTTTTTTTGCTTCTTTTTGTTCACAAAAAGAAGTCTTCTGCTCCGCTTCCTGCACGCAGGATATTACATCGTCGGCATGATAAAATCGGCCCCCTTGCGAATACCGGTCGGCCACCTTGAGGTTACAGCCTTGAGCTTTGTAAAGAAACGAACCCCTTCACTACCATGCATATGATGGTCGCCGAACAAGGAACGCTTCCAGCCGCCGAATGAATGGAATGCCATCGGTACGGGAATGGGTACGTTAATGCCGACCATACCGACCTGAATGCGATGCGCGAAGTCCCTCGCTGCGTCGCCATCGCGCGTGAAAATCGCGGTACCATTTCCGTATTCGTGGTCATCGACCAGTTTGACAGCCTCGTCAAAGGAATCAACCCGCACGACTCCCAGCACGGGGCCAAAGATCTCTTCCTGGTAGATCCTCATATTTGGCAAGACATGATCAAACAAGCAGCCGCCGAGAAAAAATCCCCCCTCATACCCTTGAGGCGCGCGAAAGTTTCGGCCGTCCACGAGCAGTTTTGCGCCCTCCTCCAGCCCGATCTCGACATAGCGGTGCACTTTGTCCAAATGCGCCTTGGTCACGAGCGGACCCATTTCAGTAGCGGCGTCGGCGCCAGGACCAATCTTCAATGCCTCAATTCTGGGGATCAGTCGCTCGACAATCTTGTCACCCGCCGAACCAACCGCGACGGCGACAGAAATCGCCATGCACCGCTCGCCAGCAGAACCATAAGCAGCCCCCATGAGCGCATCCGCAGCTTGTTCCATGTCGGCGTCAGGCATGATCACCATGTGATTCTTGGCACCACCCAGCGCCTGCACACGCTTGCCATTTCCCGTGCCGGTTTTGTAAATATATTCCGCAATGGGTGTGGAACCGACAAAGCTGACGGCTTTGATGTCCGGGTTTTCGAGAATCGCATCGACGGCTTCTTTGTCGCCATGAACGACGTTAAACACGCCGTCGGGAAGACCAGCCTCCTGCAACAGCTCGGCAAGCCGCACGGACGCCGATGGGTCACGTTCTGACGGCTTTAAAACGAAGCAATTGCCGCAAGCCAAGGCCACCGGGATCATCCAGAGCGGCACCATGGCCGGAAAGTTGAAGGGGGTAATTCCTGCCACGACCCCCAAAGGCTGTCTCACCGACCAGCTATCGACGCCCTTCCCCACTTCTTCGGTGAAATCACCTTTCAGAAGCTGCGGTATTCCACAGGCGAACTCGACCACTTCGAGGCCCCGCATGATTTCACCCAGCGCATCGCTGACAGCCTTGCCGTGCTCGGCTGAGATTATCGATGCAATCTCGTCGGCATGGCGTTCCAACAGTTCCTTGAATTTGAACATCACCCTGGCCCGCCGCAACGGCGTTTGCGCCGCCCAGCCCGGAAAGGCCGCCTGGGCGATGGCCACAACATCGGCGACCTCTTGCGCTGAGGCCAACGGGACCCTCGCGGCACTATGCCCGGTCGCAGGATTGTAGACATCGCCGAAGCGTCCCGCGCCGACCAAGGGTTTGCCGCCGACAAAATGAGGGATCGTGATTCCCGCCCCAAATCCTGATTGCATCGCCGTAAACTCCCTTCGATTATTTTAGTTTTTGCCTTTAATGAATTCGATTTTTTAAGATCATCTGGAACTTTAGTCCAGATCCGGCGAGGGGCAAGCACCTCGAGGAAGCGAAGGGGAAGGCTTCTTTTTGTGAACAAAAAGAAGCAAAAAAACTTTATTTATGCTGGGCCATGGGCGTTGTCGGTCACATCGCCCATGGCCCAGCACAATAAAAATTTTTGCGGCGCTTTTTTTAAAAAGCGGCCGCTTTCCTCTCTCCCAGAAGCCGGCCTGGAGCACGAGACAGGCGGCTCTTGATCCTGCACTTGAAAATTTTCATGAAGAGCAACATTAGCATCAAGTTATTTTAGGAGATTTCCGTGCGCGCAGTCGGTTATAAAACTTGCCTTCCCATTCAGCATGCAGAAGCGCTGCTCGACATCGAAACGCCAGCCCCTGTTCCAGGCCCCAAGGACCTGCTCGTTGAAATCCGCGCCGTCTCCGTCAATCCCGTGGATGCAAAAGTAAGGCGGGGCGTGGCGCCGGAAGCGGGGTCTGCAAAAATCCTGGGGTGGGATGCGGCAGGCGTCGTCGTCGCGACGGGCAGCGAGACGAGCCTGTTCAAGGCCGGAGACGAAGTGTTCTACGCCGGCGCCCTCACCCGCCCGGGCACAAACGCGGAATTTCATGTGGTGGATGAGCGCCTCGTCGGCGCCAAGCCGCGCTCTCTCAACTGGGCCGAGTCGGCCGCCATTCCGTTGACGGCAATCACCGCCTGGGAAGCCTTGTTCGACCGCCTCGACGTCAAACGGCCCGTGAGTGGCATCGCACCTTCGATCCTCATCATCGGCGGTGCCGGCGGCGTCGGCTCGATGGCCATTCAACTGGCGCGTCAGCTCACCGACCTCACGATCATCGCGACCGCCTCACGGCCCGAAACCCAGGACTGGGTCCGGTCTCTTGGCGCTCATCACGTCCTGGACCACAGCAAGCCGCTCGCCCAGGAAATTGCCGCGCAGGGTCTTGCCGCCCCCAGTTTCGTATTTTGCACGACCCAGACGGACCAGCATCTCGCCTCGATCGTCGAACTGATCGCGCCGCAAGGGCGCCTCTGCGTCATTGATGACCCGGCGACGCTCGACATCATGCCGTTCAAGCGCAAGAGCATTTCCGTTCACTGGGAACTCATGTTCACGCGCTCGCTGTTCCAAACCCCGGACATTCAAGCCCAGCACGCTCTGCTGAATGAAGTGTCGCGGCTCGTCGATGCGGGGGCGATCCGCACAACTCTCAGTGAAACGCTCGGCAAAATTAACGCCGGCAACTTGAAAACCGCCCACGCGCTTCTTGAATCCGGAAGTACAAAAGGCAAGCTGGTCTTGGAAGGTTTTTAGAAAAAGTTAGAAGCTGCAGGGGCAAGCAAGAGGAAAGACTTCTTTTTGTGAACCAAAAGAAGCAAAAAAACTTTGTTAACTTGGGGCCATGGGCGTTGTCGCCGACAATGACCATGGCCCAGCATAGAAGAAGTTTTTGCGCCGCTTTTTTTAAAAAGCGGCTGCTTCCTTTTTCCAGCCTACATTGCCGATACGTCTGGCAAACGTTACACGACCGCCATGTCGCTGTTTCACCTTACCTTCCCTCACAGTCTCCTCTGGCCGACTTTGCAGGCTCTTTCGACCCGTGAGTGGCTCATCCTCATTTGTACACTTTTGGTGGGTGGGCTGGTGAAGGGCGTGGTCAGCATTGGCGTACCGCTTGTCGCCCTCCCGCTCCTGACGGGCATTCTGTCGGTAAAACAGGCGGTGCTCCTGCTCTCATTGCCGATCATGATCGGCAATGTCCCTCAGGCTTTCGAGGGCGGACATACCTGGAAGACGCTCAAACATATCGGCTTTCTCGTGATCGGCACCGTCATCGGCATTGCGCTGGGTGTCAAAATTCTCCTCAGCATCCCGGGGCATCTTGCGGTCGGCCTTGCCGGCCTCATCCTCCTCACAGCCTGCCTGGTGCTGCTGGTCACCCCAAAATTCAAACTCCCCAAACGGACCGCAGGCCCGGTCGGTCTTGTGGTCGGGTTTGTTTGTGGCCTGATGGAAGGTATTTCCGCGATTCCCGGACCGCTGTTGGCGACCTATCTGTTGGCCACAGGTGCGACGGGCAAGCAGTTCACCAAGCAGATCGCCCTTGTCCTAATCATCTCTATCGCGGCCCTGATCCTCACTTTCGGGCAATCACGCCACGCCAGCGGAGCTGATCTGTTGTTTTCGGCACTCGCAGCCATCCCCGTCGTGATCGGCATTCAATTAGGCCGGCCTCTCCGGGACGCCTTACCACCCGCGATCTTCCGTGCAATCGTCCTGATTTTTATCCTGTCCGCCGCCGTGCAAATGATTCTTCACTCTCACCTGCTCCCCGCCCTTTTGAAAAGCACGGGGTTTTGAGCTTCCGGCTCCCCATATCCTGTAAAAAGGGACTCGGCCCCGGCCGCTCGTGTCGGCGCCAGCGCCCATGACTTGCAGACTGAAAAGCATATCGCCTAAATCTGCACGGAACCATGACACAGAAGCTTGATCGAAAGGGTAAATCACTGAATTTCCGCAGCGCAACGAGTCATCTGTTGCCGCCTTCCCCGGCGAAGCAATGACAAGCCCTCAAGACCACACTTTGTAATGCCCGGTTCCGGCGTGGCGACATTGACCTGTGGATCACCGACCGAGGCTTGGCGGGAATGCCCAAGATGCGGCCTGTTTTCGGTCCTCCCGGACATGCGTCCGGGCCTGGTCGCGGATTGCCCACGCTGTCATTATACCTTGTGGCGCATGCGGAGAGTCCCGTTTGAATTTCCTCTTGCCTGCGGTCTTGCGGCCCTGCTGTTTTATATATTCGCGCTGGTGGCGCCGTTTCTGGAGATCTCGGTGTATGGGCGATTTCAACTCGCCTTTCTTGAAACCGGCCCTGTGCGCCTGATCCTGCAGCACTTCTCCAATGTCGGCCTGCTCGTCCTGGCCGTCACCGTCATATTTCCCGGCCTCAAGCTTGGCATCATGCTGGTCACGCTGATTGGACTGGAGACCCGGTTTGTGGCGCCCCGCGTGCTCAAAAGGATCTTTCGTTTCTACGGAACGGTCGCTCCCTGGGCCATGATCGATGTCTATCTCCTCGGGTTTCTGGTCGCTTATACGCGCCTCACCGCCATCGCCACGGTTCATCTCGACACCGCAGTTTATCTTCTCATCGGCTTGATGATCTCCATGGCCGCCGCCGATGCCGCCCTCGACAAGGAGGCCGTCTGGCGCGCCTTGCATGAGGCTGACAGCCCTTCCGCCCCGGAAAATGTTGCGCGTCAGCCTGCCGATCGACCGGCTTTCACGTACATCGGCTGCCATGCCTGCGGCATGGTCAACCATGCCCATCCCGGTGAACGATGCCACCGCTGCGAGGAAATCCTGCACCATCGCAAGCCTTATAGCATCAGCCGCAGCTGGGCTCTGATGATCGCCGCAGCCCTCCTTTACATGCCCGCGAACATCTACCCGGTCATGCTGATTACCCAGCTGGAAACTTCCCATTCCTTCACCATCATGGGCGGCATCGTTGAACTTGAGAGTTATGGCCTATGGCCGCTGGCACTTCTGGTGTTTTTTGCCAGCATGGTCATTCCCCTCGCCAAGCTCATATCCCTGGCATACATGCTCATCCTCACCCAGGCCGGCAGCAGCAGCCGCCTGGTCGGCCGGACCCATGCTTTCAAAATCGTGGAATTCATCGGCCGCTGGTCAATGATTGACGTCTTCATGATATCGATTCTGGTCGCACTCGTGCATTTCGGCGAAATCGCCTATGTACGCGCCGAAGTGGGCGCCGCGTGCTTTGCCGCCGTCGTCGTGCTGACGATGTTCGCCGTTTCCACCTTCGACCCGCGTCTAATGTGGGACGCGGCCGAAGCACCACAAATCCATGCCCATCACGCGCGCGATCTGGAACCCGGAACCCCGTAAAATGCCTGTCGACGCTCCCGCCACCAGCAACGCGCCGCCCCCGCAAAGTCCGCCGCCCGCGCATGTGCGTCGCCCGCGCTTTTCCCTTGTCTGGCTGGTACCGCTCATTGCCGCGGTCATTGCCGTTTATCTGGGGTATCGAACGCTTCTTGAACAGGGGCCACTGCTAACCGTCACCTTTACCAGCGGCGAAGGCATTACGGCCGGTCAGACGCAGGTCAAGTACAAGGCCGTCGCCCTCGGCACCGTGGAAAGCGTCGATCTCAGCAGCGACAACAGCCAGGTGGTGGTCCGGGTGCGCATGAACGATATCGGCAGGCGCTTCCTCACCTCCCATGCCCGGTTCTGGGTCGTGCGGCCCAATTTTAGCGCCAGCAACATATCGGGCCTCGAGACGCTCGTCTCCGGCGCCTATATCGCCGTCGACCCGGGGCTGCCCGGTGGCCAATACCAAGACCATTTTACCGGCCTGGAAGGCCCCCCTGGTGTGCGCTCCGACGAGCCGGGCCAAACCTACCAGCTGAAAACCGAAACCATCGGCTCGTTGGCCGCCGGCTCGCCCGTCTTCTACCGTGACATCGTCGTTGGCGAAGTGCTTGGATATGATATCGGGAACGGTCTCGGCCCGGTCACCGTGGATATTTTTGTCCGAGCGCCCTTCGACCATCTGATTCGTCCACAAAGTCATTTCTGGAAATCGTCCGGGATCACCGCCCAATTTCAGAACGGCGGCTTCCATATCGAATTTCAGTCCTTGCAAGCCATCATCTCGGGAGGCGTGACCTTCGATCTGCCACTTGAAGGCAGGGGCAGCGCGCCCAGCCCCGACAACGCCGTGTTTCCCCTGTTCGACTCCCACGACGACGCCAAATCCGCCGGCTACCAGAACCAAATTCCGGTTGTTTCCTACTTCACCAGCTCCGTCGCGGGCCTGGCACACGGCGCACCAGTCGATGTTCTCGGCATCCAGATCGGCGTGGTGCAAAGCGTCAAGCTCATCATCGATCCCTACGCCGGCACAGCCAAGGCCAGGGTGTTCATGGAGATCCAGCCGGAACGCGTTCTGGAGGCCGGACAATTCCCCAAGACCCTAAGTCCTGACCAGGTTCTCCAGAAAATGGTCGATCAAGGCCTGCGCGCGCAGCTCGACACCGTCAGCTACGTCACCGGCCAGAAAGAGATTACGTTTGCCTGGATCGCCGGCGCCAAACCGACAAAGATCACCAAAGAAGGTGATGCCCTGGTCATTCCCAGCCAGTCCGGCGGACTCGACGACATCATCAATTCCCTCGCCAGCATCTCCAACAATCTGTCGAAAGTGCCCTTCGATCAGCTCAGCAACAACCTCAACAAGCTGCTGACCACGGCTAACGGCACACTGTCCAATCCGCAAATCGGACAAAGCCTGACGGAACTCAACAAGACGCTGCGCAATGCGAACGGCACGCTGCAGACGGTGACGCAAACCTACGGCAACGATTCAGATTTCCAACGCAACCTGGACCAACTCATGAATGAGGCAAACGACACTCTGCGTTCCATCAGGATGCTGGCGGACTATCTGAACCGCCACCCTCAGGCGTTGCTTCTGGGACGGGGCAACCAATGAACCGGGCTCGATCGATCCGTGCCATCGCCGCCTTCATGGTGACCGCCCTCACCGCGGCCTGCACCTCGGCGCCGGTGACACAATACCGGTTGGCGAGTGAGCCGGGGCCGATCGAGCACGTCGCGCCCCTCACCATCAGCGTCCGCCGGATCAGCATCCCTGCCTATCTCGACCAGGGCAACGTCCCCACGCCGGTCAGCCGCTTCGAAGCCGGTTCATTCCCCAACTCCGTCTGGGCCGGTCCATTCGCCGACACGCTGCAAACGACGATGGTCGAAGATCTGGCGCAGCGCTTGAACGGCGCCACCGTCATCGACAGCGGCGGCTCCATCGAAATGCCGTCCGATTTGCAGGTCGAAATCAACGTGCTGCGTTTTGATCCGTCCGTGGGCGCCGTCGAACTGACCATGCAGGTGGCCCTGAAAGCCGGCGCTGGCCATACATTGCTGAGCGTGCAGACCATCAACCGCACGCTCGCCTCCGGCGCCACGGCACCCGATGTTGTCGCCGCCATGAGCGCTTTATGGGCGTCCGCCGCCGATCAGATCGCTGCCGGCGTGGCGCAGGCGGCCCTCCAAGAATAGTGAAGGGAAGGCTACTTTTTGTGAACAAAAAGTAGTTTTCTGCTCCTGAGCCATGGGCGTTGTCCCCGACAAAGCCCATGGCCCAGCATTAGCAAAGGTTTTTGCGCCGCTTTTTTTAAAAAGCGGCTACTTTCTTTTACTTATCGGCGTTCAAAAACCGCTGAAACTCATCCTTGTAGTCAGCGTGCCAGCGCGACAATGCCGGACGTCCTTTGATCACGTCCTGCGCGGCCCAGAGGATACGGCGGTTATCCACATCGCGTGTCACCTCGTTATCGGGGCAGAGGATGTAGAACGTGCCCGCCGCCATCTCTGTCACCAGCATGTCGATCACCTGATCCGCGGTCCAGGCCGTGCTTTCCTTGCCGGTCAGACCCGCGCGGGTCATTTCCGTAAAGGTCGAGCCCGGGATCAGCAGATGCGCGGAGATGTGGGCGCCCGCCTCATTCCGCAGGCTATGCGCCAAAGCTTCGGTCATCACCTTCACCCCGGCCTTGCTGACGTTATAGGCGGTATTGCCCGGCGGGCAGGTGATCCCCTGCTTCGAACCGGTATTGATGATGGCGCCGGCGGTCTTTTGCGCCAGCATCCGCGGCGCGAATGTCTGCACGCCGTTGATGACGCCCCACAGATTGACCTCCAGGACCTTCCGCCAACGATCGATATGCTCCCACGGCCCGCCGCCGTTACCGATCCCCGCATTGTTCATCAGCACGGCCACTTCACCGAAGCGACTGTAAGCGGCGTCCGCCAGCGCCTGGACCTGGCCGAGATCGCTGACATCGGTCGCGACCACCAGAACCTCGGCCTGACCGTTCGGCTGCACCGCCGCAACTTCGTGCGCCGCAAGCTGCAGGGCCTCTGACGCCAGGTCCGCCATGACGATTTTCATACCCATGGAAGCAAAGCGCTTGGCGGCCGCGAGGCCGATGCCATTCGCCGCACCGGTGATGACGGCGACACGTCCGGCCGCCAGAGCTGGATGACTGGTGTTCATTGCAATTCCTTCACTCACAAAGTCATGGGCTCGCACGGGCACTTTGCCCGCGCGAACCCGACGCTGCATATCTAGGAACCAAACGTACGGCTACCACCCATGTCCACGGCACTTTACCTCGCCCCGTAGGTGCCAGAATGCCTCCCGTGCGGGCGCTTAAATATTGAGCACGGATGGTTTTTTCGTTTCTACTCCGTCTCACAACAACCGAAAATAACGATAATTTCGTACTTTTTCGAGTAATCGTCTCAAAATTTTGTTTTTGGTGGGCGTTATGAAGGCAATCCTTGCCACACGCCGCCAAACTAGGCACCATGGAATCATGAGAGTCGAAAGCCTTACGTCGTCGTCGACCCCATCATTTCAGGGGTGTTCATAAGGGAGGGTGGCCTATGATTCAAAACAAAGTGGCTTGTCTGGGATTGCTGGTTGGCGCGATGGTCGTCTTCGGGCCAAACATGGCGCGGGCCGATGAACTTCAGGACATCAAGTCCAGCGGTGTCCTGGTGGTGGGAGTTAAAGCCGACTATCCGCCGTTCGGCTATCTGAGCCCGACCGGGGCGAGCATCGGCATCGAACCCGACCTCGCGCGCAATCTGGCGCAGCGTCTCGGCGTGAAAGTGCAATTCGTCCCCGTGGTCGCAGCGAATCGAATCCAGTTCCTGCAGCAAGGCAAAATCAATCTGCTGATCGCGACGATGAACGATACGCCGGAACGAGAAAAAATCGTCGATATCATTCACCCTAACTACTACGCGTCCGGCTATAACGTGATGGTCCCGAAGACCGTGAAACTAACGAGCTGGGACGCTCTGAAAGGGATGCCGGTCTGCGCCATTCAAGGTTCCTTCTACAACAAGGACGTCGGCGAGAAATATGGCGCTGAGCTGGTCGCCTTCACCGGCGTGGCCGAAGCTCTGACCGCCCTGCAACAAGGCCGCTGCAACGCGTTCCTCTACGATGACACTGCGATCGCAGGAAAACTGACGGATCCGACCTGGAAAGCCTATGATATGCCGCTGCCCACTCTCGGCGCGGTGCCCTGGGGCATGGCCGTCAAGAACGGCGAGCCCGCTTTCGCCGCTTTCGTTTCCAAGGCAAGCGAGGATTGGGAAAAGACCGGATATATCCTCTCCCTAGAAACGAAGTATGGGATCCCCCACTCTGCCTATGCCGTGCAACAGCACGACAAATACAAATCCTAACGCGTCTCGAAGGAAAAGAGAGTGACGCCGGGTCTCGCCATCGCTAACTGGTTTTCGCATCTTAACGACACTACCGGCGTCAACTTCACGATTTTCTATGATCCCTACGATCGCGCGCGGTTTCTGAATGGGTTTTGGGTGACGCTGGAGCTGTCCGGCGTCACCATCGTCGGCTCAGTGCTGCTGGGCATCGTCGGCGCCTGGGGACAGATGTCGCGGCAAGGATGGATACGGTGGCTCGTTGAGGGCTACATCCAGCTGTTCCGCAACACGCCCCCGCTTGTGCAAATGTATTTTTTCTATTTCGGGTTAAGCGCGCTACTCCCCAAAATGAGAAACGGCGTGGGCTTCGAGGAGCCGCTGATCAACGGTTTCGCCTGGGCCTGCCTGTCGCTGATCTGCTTTGCCGGATCGTTCAATGTGGAAATTTTTCGCTCCGGCATCGAGGCGATTCCGACCGCCACGACCGAGGCGGCCGAATCACTCGGCTTTACGCGGCTGCAGACTTACATTCAGGTGACATTGCCACTCGCTTTGCGCATCTGCCTGCCAGCACTCACCAACAACCTCGTCAATCTGGTCAAGACCACGACGCTCGCTTATGCCATCGCCGTTCCCGAACTTCTCTATGTGTCCAACCAGATCTGGTCGGACAATGAGAATGTGCCCGAGATGATGCTCGTCCTGTTCGTGATCTATATCGCCTTGGTGGGCATTCTGGTTTTCGCGATGCACGCATGGGAGCGCGCCTTGCGTCGACCGGGTCTCGGAACATGAGCGCGAAATTTCCCGTCATCCTGCCACTGAATGCGACTTTGCAACGCCAGCCGGGCGGTCTGCCGACGCTACGGCTGGCCCCCTGGCATGGCATCGTGTTGGCGGCCATTATCCTCTTCTCGTCGGCTGCCGCCGATGCCGCAACGGGACAGGCCACGCAGGCCGGCGTGCTGGCCGTCCTCGCAAACTGGACCCCCCTGCTGTTGCGCGGTTTCGGGCTGAACATACTCATCAGCTTCCTCTCCATGGCCATCGGAACGGTCCTGGGGGCGTTTCTCGGCCTCGGACTGATCACACCATCCCGGCCGACCCGCGCGATGTCCTGGCTGCTGACCCAGTTCTTCCGCAATGCCCCCTGGCTGGTCCTGCTGTTTTTCATGATCTTTCTGCTGCCCTTCCAGATCCATGTCGGGTCGCACACCATCAGCCTCCCGGGCTGGCTGAAGGCGGTGATCGGCCTCGCTCTACCGGTCATGGCCAACGTCGCGGAGATCGTGCGCGGCGGGGTGCTCTCGATCCCTCCCGGCCAATGGGAAGCCGCCGAATCACTCGGCTTCACGAGGCGACAGCAACTATGGCTGATCATCCTGCCGCAGAGCGTGAAACGCATGCTGCCGCCGTGGATGAACCTTTACGCCATCCTCACCACCTCGACGACACTCGCCTCGATCGTCGGCGTGAACGAGGTGGTGACGCTGGCCGGCCAGGTCCTGGCGGCGGAAGGCAGCCGGCCCAACCTGCTGGCGCCCATCTACGCCTATGTCTTGCTGATGTTCTTCATCTATACCTATCCCATCGCATGGGCGACCCAACGCCTTGAACGCCGCTATCAGGTACGGAACTGACATGACCACCGAACCACTCGTCGTCATCGACAATCTGCACAAATCATTCGGCCATGTCGAAGTCATCAAGGGCGTTAGTCTTGCTGTTTCGAAGGGCGACGTCGCCTGCATTATCGGCCCGTCGGGATCCGGAAAATCGACCTTGATCCGCTGCGTCAACGCGTTGGTGCCGTTCGAAATCGGCTCGATCAAGGTGTTGGGCATCGAGGTGAACGACCCTAAGCTCGACAAGCTGAAGCTGCGCAAGCATGTCGGCATGGTATTCCAGCAGTACAATCTGTTTCCGCACCGAACCGCGCTGCAGAACGTGATGATGGCGCCAATCCAGGTGCTGAAGCGTCCCAAAAAAGAGGTCGAAGCGGAAGCCTACGCCTTGCTCAAGAAAGTTCGTCTCGAGGGCAAGGAACATGCCTACCCGGGCGAGCTTTCCGGCGGGCAGCAACAGCGTGTCGCCATCGCGCGGTCACTCGCAATGAAGCCGGATCTGATGCTCTTCGACGAAGTAACCGCCGCACTCGATCCGGAAACCGTCGGTGAAGTTCTGCTGACCATCCGCCAGCTCGCCGAAGAAGGCATGACCTGCATCCTGGTGACCCACGAAATGGGCTTCGCCCGCGAGGTCGCAAACGAGGTCTATTTCACGGATCGGGGCGTGATCGTCGAGCACGCCCCGCCGGCGCAGTTTTTTTCCGCCCCGCGCGATCCGCGAACGCAGGCATTTCTTAGTCAGATTCTGTAGAGAGTAAGAGAAGGCTACTTTTTGTGAACAAAAAGTAGCAAAAAAACTTTATTAATTTGGGCCATGGGCTTTGTCGGGGACAACGCCCGTGGCCCAGCATAGTAAAAGTTTTTGCGCCGCTTTTTTCAAAAAGCGGCTGCTTCCTCTATCCTGAAGGCAGCTTCGGTCTTCTGCCTTACCTCATCAAGGCTCACACCCGGTGCCAGCTCGCGCAGCGTCAAACCGCCCTTCACCTTGTCACAGGCCAGCACACAGAGATCCGTGACGATCAAGTCTACCACACCCGCACCGGTCAGTGGCAGGCTGCATTCTTCGACGATCTTGGAGTGGCCGTCTCTCGAGGTATGTTCCATCACCACGACGATGCGTTTGACCCCGGCGACGAGATCCATCGCGCCCCCCATGCCTTTTACGAATTTTCCAGGCACGGCCCAGTTCGCGAGATCGCCCTTTACGGAAACCTCCATCGCCCCGAGAATCGCAAGGTCGATATGGCCGCCGCGAATCATGGCGAAACTCTCGGCGGAGGAAAAGAACGACGAGGTGGGAAGAGCAGAAATCGTCTGTTTTCCGGCGTTGGTGAGATCGGGATCGACGTCGGCCGGATCAGGAAACGGGCCCATCCCCAGCATGCCGTTTTCGCTCTGCAAGGTCACCGCGACATGGTCCGGTATGTAATTGGCAACCAGGGTCGGGATGCCGATCCCCAGATTGACGTAGTCGCCGTCATTCAATTCTTGGGCCGCACGCGCGGCCATCTGTTCGCGTGTCCAGGGCATTGGTTTGCCATATCGCTCAGACAAGAAAAGGGGAAGGCTTCTTTTTGTGAACAAAAAGAAGCAAAAAAAGCTTTATTGATGCTGGGTCACGGGCTTGTCGCTGACAACGCCCGTGACCCAGCGGAGCAAAATTTTTGCGCCGCTTTTTTTAAAAAGCGGCTGCTTTCCTACCGCTTCATCCTCCCGCGATGGCGCCGATGATGATGAATGGTTCGCGTCCTTCAGCGACCGCACGCGGGAGCGGCGCGTCCGCAGCCTGATGCGAGACATCCTTCTGGCACGCGAAAAAACGGATAAAGGGCCGCCGCCGCTTACTGTCCTGGTCGCGCATTGTGCCTCGTAGCGCCGGATAGCGCGCCTCCAGACTCTCGAGAACGGCACCAATACTGGCCGTGCCGATGACGGCAAGGTCGATCTCCGTGTCAAAACTGAGTTGCGCCAGTTGCCGCAGGCTTGCGGGCAATTCCACGTGGATCGTGGCGGTCATGGCAGCGTCTGGGCCTCGACCGACAAGATCGCCGGCAGGTCCCGGACGATGGCGCGCCAATGGTCGCCGGAATCCGCGGAGGCATAGATCTGCCCGCCCGTCGTGCCGAAATACACCCCGCCCGGATCCAGCCGATCGACCGACATGGCGTCGCGCAGCACATTGACGTAGCAATCCCGTTGCGGGAGGCCCTCTGTCAACGGCTCCCACTCATGACCACCGCTCCGGCTCCGATACACGCACAGCTTTCCGTCCGGGGGAAAATGCTCCGCATCGCTCTTGATCGGTACGACGTATAGCGTTTCGGGCTCATGGGGATGAACGTCAATGACGAAACCGAAATCCGTCGGCAGATCGCCGCTGATCTCCCGCCAGTTCTCCCCCGCATCGTCCGACCGCATCACATCCCAATGTTTCTGCATGAACAGCGTGTCCGGGCGGGATGGGTGCATGGCGATATGGTGAACGCAATGGCCGATCTCCGCGGTCGGGTCGGGCAGATGGGATGAATTCAAGCCGTGATTGATCGGCTTCCAGCGCCGGCCGGCATCGTCGCTCCGAAACGCGCCCGCGGCCGAAATGGCGACTAAAATCCGCGCCGGATCGGTCGGGTGCAGCAAGATCGTGTGCAGACACATGCCGCCAGCGCCTGGCATCCAGTTCGGGCCTGTATCCTGGCGCCGCAGGCCCGAAACCTCCTGCCAGGACTGGCCCGAATCCTCGGATTGGAACAAGGCGGCATCTTCCACACCGGCATAAAGCGTATCGGCGCTGAAGAGAGACGGCTCGATATGCCAGACGCGCCGGAACTCCCAGGGATGAGGCGTGCCGTCATACCATTGGTGGGTTCCAGGCACGCCCTCATAGGCAAAACGATTGTCGATCACGGACCAGGTCTGACCGCCATCCTCGGAACGTTGCATCACCTGGCCGAACCAGCCGGAACTTTGGGAGGCATAGATCCGATCCGGATTGATCGGCGATCCTTTGAGATGAAAAATCTCCCAACCGGGAAAATACGGACCGGCGACCGACCAGCGCTCGCGATCGTCGCTTGAGAGAATGAACGCCCCTTTGCGGGTGCCAACCAGCAATCGGACTGCGGTCATATTCGACGCTCCATATCTGGCACGAGTTTAGATCGGAAATGCCGGATACCGCACCACATTTCCGTAACGTCATGTGTCGGTTAGGTAAGATAAGGAAGGCTTCTTTGGAGCCGTGCTGGTTTCACAGCCTCAGGCCCAGAGGACAAGGAGTTTTTGCGCCGCTTTTTTCAAAAAGCGGCCGCTTTCCTCCATCCACCATGATGAATTCCAATTAAACAAATAATGAGAAAACGACGCCTGTGGATGGCGTATATCAACTGAGCCAAAAATGGCGTCTTTCAAAACAATCAAGAGGAGAGAAACATGGCCAATACGGGCGGACCTCCCGGCCGTTCTCACGAACAGCAAGGGAAAGCAGGCGAGCAGGGCCGCAAGCCGGCGAGCAACCCTCCGGGAAAATCGGCGAGCAACGAAGCCGACCGTGAAAAAACCGCCCCTGGCACGCGCGGTGGTCAGGAGCAACACGGGAAACCCGGCCATCAGGGCCCCAAGAGCTCCTGAACCCGGCGCCTTCTCAAAGCCCGGGACGGTGCGCCGCCCCGGGCCGTTTTAGTGAAGGGGAAGGCTTCTTTTTGTGAACAAAAAAGCGGCCGCTTTACGCCTTCGGCACGTTGCGCGCCAACTCATCGAGCCAGGCCGTGGCGTTGCCGTCGGAAGGCGCGCGCCAGTCGCCGCGTGGGGAGAGCGAGCCGCCGGCAACCACTTTGGGGCCATTCGGCATGGCGGAGCGCTTGAACTGGCTGAAGGCGAAGAACCGCCGCAGGAAAAGCTCCAGCCATTTCCGGATCTCGCCAAGGCTGTATTGCGTCCGCCGCGTTTCGGGAAAATGGGCCGGCCAGGCCCCGGCCTGTACGTCGCCCCAGGCATGCAAAGCCAGAAAGGCGATTTTCGAAGGCCGGAAACCGTGGCGCAGCGTGTAGTACAAATTGAAATCCTGCAGCGCATAAGGGCCGATTTTCGCTTCCGTGCTCTGCAGCGTGGCGCCGGCCTCGACCGGGACGAGCTCGGGGGAAATTTCCGTGTCCAGAATCGCTTCGAGCGTGGCGCCGACCGCATCGCCGAACCCACCGGAGCGCGCCACCCAGCGAATCAAATGCTGGATCAGCGTTTTCGGGACGCCGGCATTGACGGCGTAATGCGACATCTGGTCGCCGACGCCATAGGTGCACCAGCCGAGTGCGAGTTCGGAGAGGTCGCCAGTGCCGATGACGAAGGCATTGTTCTGGTTGGCGAGGCGGAACAGATAGTCGGTCCGCAATCCCGCCTGCACGTTCTCGAAGGTGATGTCGTAAACCGGCTCCCCCTGACCGAAAGGATGACCGAGATCGGCCAGCATCTGCCGCGCGGCGGGGCGGATGTCGAGTTCGCTGGCGCTGGTGCCGAGGCTGGTCATCAGGCGCCAGGCATTGGCCTTGGTGTCTTCGCCGGTGGCAAAGCCCGGCATGGTGTAGGTGAGAATATTGCGCCGCGGCAGGCCCAGCCGATCCATGGCGCGGGCCGCGACGATCAAGGCATGGGTTGAATCAAGGCCGCCGGAAATGCCCAGAACCACATGCTTGAGGCCGGTCGCGCGGAGCCTTTGGACCAGACCGGAAACCTGGATGTTGTAGGCCTCAAAGCAATCCTGTTCCAGCCGCGCGGGGTCGGAGGGCACGAAGGGAAAGCGCTCGACGCGGCGTTGCAGACCGAGATTGCCCATCGGCGGGGCCAGCCGGAACGAGATGGTGCGGAACGCATCCGCCGCCACATGGGTCCGGCGATTGTCATCGAAGGTCCCCATCCGCATCCGTTCCTGGCGGAGCAGATCCAGGTCGATATCGGCGATGACCGATTGCCCCGCTTCGGGGAAACGTTCCGCCTCGGCCAGGCAGACCCCGTTTTCGTAAATCATCACCTGGCCATCCCAGGCGACTTCCGTCGTGCTCTCCCCGGCGCCCGCCGCGGCGTAGATATAGGCCGCGAGGCAGCGCATGGAGGCCGATTGCGCCAATAACCGCCGGCTCTCGGCACGACCGATCGTAATCGGGCTGCCGGAGAGATTCGCGAGGATGGTCGCCCCGGCCAAAGCAGCGAGCGCGCTCGGCGGCACCGGGACCCAGAAATCCTCGCAGATCTCCACATGCAACGCGAGGCCGCGCACATCCTCGGCGGCGAAAATGAGGTTGTTGCCGAACGGGACGGCCTGGCCCCCGACGGTGATGTCTCCGCGAAGGTCGTCGCCGGCCGCGATTTGCCGCCCTTCGTAAAACTCCCGATAGGTCGGCAGATAGGATTTCGGAACGACGCCCAGGACGCGCCCGCGATGGATGACGAGCGCCGTGTTGTAGAGCCGGCCGGCATGGCGCAACGGCGCGCCCACGACCAGCACGGGCAACAGCTCTTTTGACGCCGCCACCAAGACAGCAATGACATCTTCCACCGCGTCCAGAACCGTGTCCTGGAGCAGCAGATCCTCGATGGAATAGCCCGACAATGTCAGTTCCGGGAAAACCGCCACTGCCACGCCGCGCTCATGGCAGTCACGGGCAGCCGCCAGCACGGCTTCGGCATTGCGGGCGGGGTCCGCCAGCGCCGTCTCGGTGGTGCAGGCGGCCACGCGGGCAAACCCCTGAGCGTAGAGGGAATAAAATTTCATTCCCAAACTATGCCACCAATGCCGCGCCGAAAAAAGCGTGGCTGGCCGGCCCGTGACAAGCAAAGAGGAAGCCTACTTTTTGTGAACAAAAAGTAGTTTTTTGCTCCTGGGGCCATGGGCGTCGTCGGCGCCAACGCCCACGACCCAGCATAACCAAAAATTTTTGCGCCGCTTTTTTTAAAAAGCGGCCGCTTTCCTCTCTCCGAGAGGCCCGCGCGGCTTGGTGGTCTTCTCCATCAGCTTTGCCACCATCGCGTGGCGGACCGGCGGCAGGCGCTCGCCGATGCGCAGCATCGCCTCGCGCAGCACGCGCGCGGGCAGGCTGTCATCCGTATAGAGCCTGGCCGTGGCATTGGTCGCCAGATAAAGCGGCCCGGTCGCGAGCCGATGGGCGCGCTGGTAGCGCTGGAGCAGCGCCGGCGCGCCGATATCCGTGGCCCCGGCGATGAGGCCGGCCAGGACGTGCTGGCCGCGCAGGCCGAAATTGAAGCCATGGGCGGTGACCGGATGCATCCCCACGGCCGCATCTCCGACCAGCGCGAAGCGCTGTGCGACGAAGCGCTCGGCATAGACCGCGACCAGAGGATAGGTATGGCGTGAGCTGACGGGGCGCATCGCGCCGAGACGGCCCTGGTAGCGGCGCGTGATCTCGGCGCCGAACGCCACGTCATCCAAGGTCCGCAACCGTTCAATCTCGCGCGCCGGCAAGGTCAACACCAGGGATGAAAGATGCGCTTCCTCCGCCGTGCCGTTCAGCGGCAGCATAGCGATGGTCTGGCCGTAGCCGAACCATTCGGTCGCGATCTCATGGTGCGGCGTCTCATGCGCCATGCGGCAAACCAGCATGCTCGCCCCGAAATCGCGCATGGCAGCCCCGATCCCGGCGCGCCGGCGCATCTTGGAAAATCGCGTATCGGCGGCGACGACCAGGCGGGCGGTCAGGGTGGTGCCGCAGGCCAGGCTCAGCGTCGCCTGCCCATCCCTGACCGTGAACCCGATCGCGGTGCTGTCCGCGAAGAGGCGAATGTTCGGCTTGTCTTGCGCGGCGGCATAAAGCGCGCGGCGGATCTGATAATTCGGGACGAGATGGCCGAGCCGTTCGCCTTGCTCACGGCCGGGACTGAGGCAGAGGGCGTGGCCGCCCGCGCCATCGAGCACGCGCGCCTCACAAAGCGGCGCGATCATATCGGACGGGATGCGCTCCCAGGCGCCAAGGCCACGCAGAACGTCGACGGAGAAATGGGTCAAGGCGATCTCGCGGCCGTCGAAGTCCGGCACCGCGAGCGCTGCGGCAGGCAGGCGCTCGACGAGGGCAATAGCGAGCCCCTGGTCCGCGAGCGAGCCAGCCAGGCTGAGGCCGGCCGGCCCTGCGCCAATGATAACGACGTCGAAATCCGTTGTGGTCTCAAGCATTCTGGCACTCCATCCGCGCCTTGGCAGATGCGGTCTTCTGCGGGCGCGGCGGTGGATTGTCCAGATCAGACGATGGCGCCGGGGTGGACAGCCCCCTCCCCCTGTCCGCCGGGGCGCGTGCGGCCAGATCTGCGTCTCGGACATAGCGGTCGAGCCCTGGCATCTGGTCACGCTCACCGGTGACGGCGACACAATCCCCCTACAGCTTGCAGAGATGCCACTTGAAAGTCCTAACCGACATAACTAACGTTCACGTCGCATCATAGGATTCGGGCAGATCCGCCGGTTGCAGCATTTTACCGTTGCAACAAATTCCGAGCTGCCTTAATCATACCACGCCTCCTGAATTAAGAATCATTCTTAAACTTTTAGAGAATAAAAAATCAGGACCTTATGGGACCCGCGAATTAAGGAGCATCTGCCTTGCCCTACATCGAGCACAGAAAATCCGCGCGCAAGCGGGTCATCAGAAGCGCCAAACTGATATTTAATCACGATGGCACCACCAATGACTGCATCGTTTTCGATCAGTCCGATGATGGGGCGTTAATTGAGTTAGACGACGACATCCCCGTTCCGCCTGACGTCGTTCTCCTGTTAAGCACAGGGACCACGTATCTTGCGCGAAGGCGCTGGCAGAGGGAGAATAGACTTGGCGTGCAGTTTTCCAATCGCCCGGTTGCCCAAACTGACACCACCAAGTCACTGCATATTTTTGCGCGCATCCTTGACAACTACGGCCAGTCCGTCGCCGCAAAGACACTACGGTCGACACGAAACTACGACAACGAAGAATCCCACCACGCGGACGAAGATGCCGAAGCCACTGAAGCAGAACTAACATCAATCCTGGCCGCAATTAAGGAAATTTGTTAATAAGTCAGGCGTTTAGGCGGAAGCTGAGGTTTCTAGAAAAACGCGTCCGGCTTTTGGCATCCGCAACCCCAGGCTGCAAGCGAAAGTGAAGGCCGCTTTTTTCAAAAAGCGGCTGCTTTCTTCTCTCCGTAGCGAGCTGGCCTACTCAGCCGCCTCGCCGTGGAGCAGTTTCTTGGCCCGCTTGGCTTTCATCGTCTCGATTTCTTCTGCCGCCTGTAACAGCCCGATCAGCACATTGGCGTCGACCTCTATCTTCTTGTTACCACGCTCCCGTTCCGGGATGGCCCGTAACGCCTCGGTCTGCGTCCTCAGGGCGGCCGGTATTCTGGCCATCGCGTACTCAACCCGGGCGAACACCGCATCGACTGTCTTGCGTGAGACTGAGCGGCCAGGGACGGCAGTTTTCGTGACCCGCTTCCGGCCCTCCTGCTTGACAGCTTCAAGCTTCTCGGACAGGACAGTCCCGGCCTGCTCGCCATGCGCGCGAACCGCTTCGGCCGCGATCTCCGCGGACACCGAACCGGCACGAACGAAGTCCTGAACCTCACGGCTGGCGGCGGAGAGTGTCAACAATTGCTCGACACGGGCCACTGTCTTGCCCTGAGAGGCGGCAATCTCGGCGGGCCTAAATCCCATCTGCTGCAGGCGTGAATAGCCCCGCGCAATATCCAAAATCTCCAGCTTCAAACCCTGCGCCGAACGCAACATCACCTCGACGCGCTCGGCATCATTGCCGCGGAACGGAATGACGCTGACCAGGGGGATCTTAGCCCCGCGGGCGATCGCCAGCTGCACACCACGGCGCCGGCAATGACCTTCAATAATCACAATCCGCCCGTCATCCAGCGCCCGGACCATCATCGGGGGAACATAACGCTCCGCCATGTAGGATTCACAAAACGCCTCGATATGCGCCACCACTTTCGGATCGTCATAATACCGAAGATTGAACCCTTCCTCTTCCTGAAGAAGCATCGGATCAACCTGGTATAGATATAATTTTCTATTTTTCTGGCCTTGCGCTTCCGCAGTAAAAGATTTCAGCGGGGTGACAACAAACGCCATAGAAAAGACCCTCAGACATATGCGCGAGTCAGCGGCCTATGAAAAACCCGCCAACATCGTAAGTGTACATGAGGTGAGATGTATTGCAAACCACTGGCCGGGGCCCCTAAAGCGGCCGCTTTTTGAAAAAAGCGGCGCAAAAACTTCTGCTAACCTGGGCCATGGGCATTGTCAGCGACAACGCCCATGGCCCAGGTTAACAAAGTTTTTTTGCTTCTTTTTGTTCACAAAAAGAAGCCTTTCCTAACCTACAGCCTCCGGGGGCAGTTCGGCCGAGGCGTCCAGGGCGGCGTCGGGCATGATGGCGGGGATCGACATGATGCCGATGATCCGATCTCCCACCATGAGGAGGCCTTCGATGAATTCCCGTGCAGCGCCATCGCCGGCATGCGGCGTCGCCTGCCTCATCTCGTCGGTGACTGTGAAGATTTCGCATACCGCGTCGACCAGCAGGCCGGCGACCCGATCGCCAAACTCAACGACCACGATTACCGAGGAGGCATTCGGCTCGGTGCTGGGCAGGTTCAGACGCTCGGCGAGGTCGACGATGGTCAAGACCGCGCCCCTGAGATTGATCATGCCCTTGATGTAGGAAGGGGCGTGAGCGAGAGGAGTGGACGCTGTCCACCCCCTGATTTCACGAATGGCCATGATGTCCAGAGCAAATTCCTGCGTGCCGATCAGCACGGAGAGAAATTCATTTGCGTCCGTCATCTGACTGTCCGCGCGGTTGGCGGTTTGACCCATGATCAAAACTCGCTCCAGTCATTTTCACCGGCTCCTGCCGTTGCCAAGCGACGGTCCGATCCGTTGTTGGAAGGAAGAGCAAGGAATTTTGTTTTGCTCTTCTGGATCTGGCGTTTCGGCGTCAGTACGGCTCTCACCGAAGACGATTGATTGGCCCGTGGTTTGGTTGTTTCGGGAGTAGAATCCTGGCCGATGTGGAACTGCCCGACCAGGCGCGCCAGCTCCTCGGCTTCTTCTGACAGGCTGTGGCTCGCCGCCGTCGCTTGCTCGACCATCGCCGCGTTCTGTTGCGTCACCTGGTCCATCTGGTTGACCGCCGAATTCTGAGCTGGCCCCCGGATTTGGGACCACTGGTTAAGGTGGAAAAGGCGCCGTTCTGTCGTGTAGATGGAGCGGATTATGAGCAAGACGAGACGGACGATTGATGCGTCGCTGAAGGCGAAGATCGCCTTGGAGGCGTTG
>NZ_DASXFO010000058.1:0-11911 GCF_036489515.1 Acidocella sp. | reverse complement strand
ATACCAACGGCGTTAAGCATTGACCTGTTTTGCCCAGCTCCGTGTTGCGATTGAGGTTATTTTATCTGGCTGCGCCACCAGGCTGTTCCAAGCGCTGCAGCAGGCTTCGACGATTGCCTCCTGGGTTTCGAATACTCTGTTTGCCAGATAATTTTGCCGGAGGAACTGCCATATGTTTTCCTGCGGGTTCAGTTCTGGTGCATAGGGTGGCAATGGAAGTAGGCTGATGTTATCGGGAAGTTTGAGTTTGTCACCGGCCTGATGCCAACCGGCCCCGTCAAGTGTTATGACGGCATGGGCGCCTGGTGTCACGCACTTGCTGATCTCGGCCAGATGCATGTTCATTGCTGCGGCGTTGACGTAGGGCAACACCAAAGCAGCGCCGGTGCCACGGGCCGGACAGACGGCACCGAAGATGTAGGCCCACTTATAACGGCAATCGCGTGGCGCTGACGGACGGCTGCCCCGCTTTGCCCAAAGCCGGGTCAGCGTTCCTTGCTGACCGACCCGCGCTTCGTCTTGCCACCAGAGTTCGATTGGTTTGCCACGGGCGTGCTGCGGGACTGCGGCGGCGACCAGATCGGGGAAGTTTTTTTGTGCGCCTCCTGGGCTGCAGCATCATGACCGGTGTGGCGTGGCCGGGCCGATAGCCGGCGAAAGCCAAGGCGGCGCAGCAAGTCACCGACACTGCGTTCAGCCAGATGAATGCCAAAGCGCGTTTTAATCAGATGCGACAGATCAATGCGCCGCCAGCGCACCACGCCGTGCTCAGACAAACTCGGCCCATCTTGCACCAGCCGTGCAACTTCCGCTTCCTGTTCGGAGGTGAGCCGGGGCTTCGGGCCAGGTGGTATGCGGCTCGATAGCCCGGCCACGCCAAGATCGTTGTAGCGATGCACCCAGTCGCGCAGCGTCTGGCGATCCATGCCGCATAAAACCGCCGCTTCCGTACGCGGTCGGCCTTCCAGAATTAGAGCTAAAGCCAGCATCCGGCGCGATGCATCCGAATCTCGGGACTGCGCCGCAGCACGGCGCAGTCCCGAGGCATCCAACTCCATCCGCGTAATTGAAACGGCCATGCCACCCCCCGAACCGATGAGAGAGGAGCGAATCACATCATGCGGATATTGGGAATCCCACACGAGTCAAAAACTGCCGCCGTTGGTATGAGACACCACGACAGGGCTGCAGCCCAGCAAAACCCAAGGAAGGCTCTCATGGTTGAGATTGTTCCTCTACGCGCAGGGCAAGGCAGCGTTACAGAGGCCCGCGACGTGGAGACGGGTGCGATTGTTTGGCTCGTCAGCGTCGTATGGGACGACGGCGAGCTGATTCTGAGCGATCACCCAACCGAGCAGGAAGCAATCGCGGCCGCCCAGCGTTGCTAAAGATCGGCAACGACTAACCAGCGGGGGCTTCGGCCCCCGTTTCTATGTCCGCCCGATACACAACGCAGGCATGCGTTTTGTTGCCCTGGATGTTGCCCTGAACTTTTTTTAGCTTCCACGGATCGGCAATTTCAACCGATAACTTATTGAAATCATTGGTGCGCCGGGCAGGAATCGAACCCGCAACCAAACCGTTATGAGCGGTCCGCTCTAACCGTTGAGCTACCGGCGCGTATGGCGCGCTCGCTGCGCCGTGAACGATCCTATCAACAAGCCGGGCCCGACCGTCAAGGCGCAAACTATCCCGGATGCTGGCAAGCGGCTGGCAGGCGGAGTATAGGGCCCGGGAACGCAACAGGGAGCCCCCTTTCATGGACGTGAGCAAGCTTTCCCCCGGCAAGGACGTACCGCACGACATCAACGTCGTGGTCGAGATCCCCGCGGGATCCGGTGTCAAATACGAGATCGATAAAGACAGCGGCGCGCTGGTCGTGGACCGCGTGGTGTTCACCCCGATGACCTACCCCGCCGCCTATGGCTTCATTCCCGGCACGCTGGCCGATGACGGCGACCCGGCCGACGCGCTGGTGCTGATCCCGACCGCCGTGGTCCCGGGTGCGGTGATCCGCGCGCGGCCGATCGGCCTGCTGCAGATGGAAGACGAGGCCGGGCAGGACGAAAAGATCGTCTGCGTACCGCACGACAAGGTGCATCCGCAGTACAGCGACATCACCGAGGTCGCGCAGCTCCCTGCCATCACCCGCGACGCCATCAAGCACTTCTTCGAGCACTATAAGGATCTCGAGAAGGGCAAATGGGTGAAGATCACCGGCTGGGCCGACCGCGCCGCCGCCGAGAAGGCGATCGCCGACAGCCTCGCTCGCGCGAAGAAGTAAGCTAAGCAGCCGCTTTTTAAAAAAAGCGGCGCAAAAATTTTTGCTCTGCTGGGCCATGGGCGCTGTCGACGACAACGCCCATGGCCCAGCATAAAAAAGTTTTTTTGCTACCTGCAGGCCGAGGGCGGAATCGTGAGATGCGCGAGCTTGCCGGTCATCACGAAATCGCCGAAATCCAGCACCAGGTTGGTCGCCACGCCATCCTCGAAATAACGCATCTGCGTGCGGAAATCCGGGTTCTGGTCGCCCGGCTTGCGCGGGTAGAAGGCGATGTCGACATCTGAGCTCGGTAGGCCGCTGAGAGAAGCGAAGTGGGTCGGCGTCGGCCCGTGGTGGCCTAGAACGGCGACGAAGGTGGCCTGCGCGCCATCCGGCGTCGTGCCGTCGAACAGCGGCGGCGCGATGAATTTTTTGCCGTCGCGCCCGGCGGCCAGCAGCGCCTCGGTATGCTGCATCGGGAACAGCGTCCCCGGCGGCAACGCCATGCGCGTATCCGCCGGCGTGGTGTAGGTGACGATGCCCGTATTGTCAGCGCCGGTATGCACGGCGGTGCCGGCGTCGTCGACCTGCACCTTCCCGTCATTGTCACGTTCACGCAGGCTGAACGTGAAGGTCTTACCGTCCTTGCTTTCCCACGTGATGTAGTCGGTCACCGATTTGTTCAGCGTCCCGTCCACATTGCGCACCAGCAGCGTCAGATGCTGCGTGGTGGCCCAGCCGGTACAGCCATCGACGACATCGAAGCTCATTTGCCCGACCGCCCCCGTCACGTCATGCGTGCGGACTTTCGACAAGGTCAGGTCATAGACCGCATGTTGGCCGGTGAGGCCGGCGGCGCATGCGGCGCCGGGCATCGCCATGGCCGCGAGGAAAAGAAGAACAGATTTCATGCGGGCATAATGACGGCTCTGCGAAGCAGGTCAAACCCCGCGCGCGCGACGGTTTTTCCCAACCTCGGCCGCCTTTCCGGGGCCCACCGCCGCGCCCGAACGCCAGGACTCATTTCCAGAGGTCGGTGTCCCAATATTTGTCGTCGGCATCGAGCTTCGCCACGGCGCTGCCCAGTATGCTGCGCAGGGATTGCGGCGTCAGCCCGTCGAGCGGGATGATGATATTGCCATACAACGTCTCTTTCCCGTTATGGCTTTCCATCGAATAGAAAAAATCCCCCGTATCGTTGGTCTCGAACAGGTCGGTAAAGGGCAGTTTCGCCAGCTGGTCCGGCTGGAGCGTGGTCAGATCCACATAGGCGTAGCTCAACGTCCCATCCTGCGAGAGGGTGAAATGAAATTTGTAATCGTACTTGCCCGTCCAGACGATGGAAAAGTTCTTTTGATCCGCGCTATCGGTGGGGGTGTAGCCGAGATTCCCCACCATGGTCTCCAGAGACGCCAGAGCCGGCGCTTTTTTCGCCGGCGTATCGGCCCAGGCCATTCCCGCCACCAGAACCAGCAGCCAAGGCACAATCCGCACGCGCTGGAGCATCTCACGTCCCCCCTGATTTTAGAGACATTTTATGCGAATCTAGGCGCTACCGTCCATTCATTTCGGTATCAAATTTACTCTGGGCCGGAGGCGTTGTCCCCGACAACGCCCATGGCCCAAATTAATAAAGTTTTTTTGCTTCTTTTTGTTCACAAAAAGAAGCCTTCCTTTTTTTACTAACCTTTCTTCCGCCCCCGTCCCTTGCGCAGGGCCGGATCGTAGCCCCCGCCGCCTGGGCCCAGCGGCACCGGGCCGCGTTCCTTGGGCCTATGCGGCGCCGGCGGCGGTGTCAGGCCGAGGGAGAGCGCTTCCAGCCGCTTGATCTCGTCGCGCAGCCGCGCCGCCTCCTCGAATTCCAAATCCGCGGCGGCCTTGCGCATCCGCGTCTCCAGCGTCGCGATTGAGGACTGCAGGTCCTTGCCGACGAATTCGTCCACCCCGGCATCCTTAACCGGCGCCACGGTGACGTAATCCTGCTCGAACACCGAGTGGATCACCTCGCCGATATTCTTGCGCACGCTTTGCGGGGTGATGCCGTGCTCTTCGTTCCAGGCGGTTTGCCTGGTCCGGCGCCGCGCCGTCTCCTCCAGCGCCTGCTTCAGGCTCCGCGTCATCACGTCGGCGTAGAGGATCACCCGCCCATCCACGTTGCGGGCGGCGCGGCCGATGGTCTGGATCAGCGAGGTCACGGAACGCAGGAAGCCTTCCTTATCCGCGTCGAGAATCGCGACGAGCATACACTCAGGGATATCCAACCCCTCGCGGAGCAAATTGATGCCGACCAGCACGTCATAGGCGCCAAGGCGCAGGTCGCGGATGATCTCGATCCGCTCCAGCGTGTCGACGTCGGAATGCAGATAGCGCACGCGGATGCCCTGCTCGGTCAGATACTCGGTCAGGTCCTCGGCCATGCGCTTGGTCAGCGTCGTCACCAGCACGCGCCCGCCCTGGGCGATCACGGTGCGGCACTCACCCAGCAGGTCGTCCACCTGATGCTCCACCGGGCGGATTTCCGTGACCGGATCGACCAGCCCGGTCGGCCTGATGATCTGCTCCGCAAAACTCCCGCCGGTCCGCTCCAGCTCCCACGGGCCGGGGGTGGCGGACACGAAAACCGTCTGCGGCCGGAACGTCTCCCATTCCTCGAATTTCAGCGGCCGGTTGTCGATGCAGCTTGGCAGGCGGAAGCCGAATTCGGCGAGGATGGATTTGCGCGAAAAGTCGCCTTTGTACATGCCGCCGATCTGCGGCACGGTCACATGCGATTCATCGACCACCAGCAGCGCATTGTCCGGCAGGTATTCGAACAGAGTCGGCGGCGGCTCGCCGGGATTGCGGCCGGAGAGATAACGGGAATAATTCTCGATGCCTTTGCAGGCGCCGGTCGTCTCCATCATCTCGATGTCGAAGGTGGTGCGCTGCTGCAGCCGCTCCGCCTCCAGCAGTTTTCCGGCGCCGGTCAGCTCGTCCAGCTGCTGCTTCAGCTCCACTTTGATGCGCGCGATGGCCTGGTTCAGGGTTGGACGCGGCGTCACGTAATGGCTGTTGGCGTAGATGCTGATGTTTTCCAGCACGCCCGTCTGCTCGCCGGTCAACGGGTCGAATTCGGAGATTTTCTCGATCTCGTCGCCGAACAGCGTCACCCGCCAGGCGCGATCCTCGTACTGGCTGGGGAAAACATCCACCACCTCGCCACGCAGCCGGAACGAGCCGCGGGCGAAGGCGATGTCGTTGCGGCGATATTGCAAATCCACCAGCGCCTTGGCCAGCGTGTCGCGGTCGATCTGGCCGCCGGTCTCCAGCCGCACCACCATCTTCGAATAGGTCTCGACCGAACCGATGCCATAAATGCAGGAGACCGAAGCGACGATGATGACGTCTGAGCGCTCCAGCAGCGCCTGGGTCGCGGCGTGGCGCATCCGGTCGATCGTCTCGTTGATCGCGGAGTCCTTCTCGATATACGTGTCCGAGCGCGGCACATAGGCTTCCGGCTGGTAGTAATCGTAATACGAGACGAAATATTCCACCGCATTGTCGGGGAAGAAGGATTTCATCTCGGCATAGAGCTGCGCCGCCAGCGTCTTGTTCGGCGCCAGCACCAGGGTCGGCCGCTGGATGCCCTCGATCACCTTGGCCATGGTAAAGGTTTTGCCCGAGCCGGTTACGCCGAGCAGCACCTGGTCACGCTCCTGCGCCGCGATCCCCGCCAGAAGGTGCTTGATCGCCGCCGGCTGGTCGCCGGCCGGCTCATAGTCCGAGACGACACGCAACGGTTTCAACGGCGCGCGCGGCGCCGGCTTTTCCGGAATGAAGGTGACCGGCGCCGTACGGAACATGGTGGACATGCGCCTAATATGCGCCGCCGGGCCTGAAATGAAAGCCGCAGAAGGAAGGCCTACTTTTTGTGAACAAAAAGTAGCAAAAAAACTTTATTCATGCTGGGCCACGGGCGTTGTCAGCGACACAGCCTCAGGCCCAGCATAACAAAAATTTTTGCGCCGCTTTTTTTAAAAAGCGGCTGCTTTCTTTACTTCTTGAACACGTCCTTCATCTCGGTCATCGCCTCGGAAAAGCGCTGGTTCAGCTTCTGCATCGCCTCGGTGTGCGATCTCTGGATCAGGTCGCCGAGTTCGCGGGTGTTGGAGACCGCGTTCTCATAGGCCTGCTTCAGCAACTCGGCATGTTTGGCGGCGCGGTCGTTCGGCGTGTCGCTGGCGGCGATCTCCCGCAGGGTCTGCGTCAGGCCCGACATGGTGGCCTGCATGATCTCCATATGCCGGCGCGCCACGGTCTGAGCGCCTTCCAGCGCGACCCGGTTGGCGTCCGACAGCGCTTCGAGATTGCGCCGATGCGCCCCCAGCACGGATTCCATATCCGGCATTTGCGGTATCTTCAGATCCTTGAACATTTTCTTGAAATCGAAATCCCGCATCATTGCCGCGCCCTGCCCCGCCGCGGATGCCTCGAAGGCGGGTTTGGAGCCGTGAGATGAGGTTTCCGCGTCCGGTTTTCTGGTCGTCGTTTTATCGGCCATGGTTGTTTCCCCCTTTTTGGCCGAAATCGGCCGGGCTTAGATTACTCCAGCCGGATCGTCTGGCAATGCCGAACTGGGCTGATCCGCGGCCGCTTCGGGAGCAGGCGCATGATGGAAGCGCGCGGCGATCGCATCGGCCCGGTCCAGCGCCTTGTCCACTGCCGCCATGGTCGCGGTCAGGTCGGTGCTGTCATCGCGCACCCAGGCGCGCAGGCCGTAGCCCCAGACCAGGGTCAGGCCTTTTTTGCGGATTTGCCCGCGCAATCCATGCGCCGAGACGCCCGCCCCCTCGAGCATCCAGCCCATCGAGGTGACCGTGGCGCGCGCCAGGCACAGCGCCAGCGGCGGCTCGGCCGGCAACGCCCGCAGCAGCGCCAGCACCCCGGCCCGGTGCAGCTGCAGAAAATCAAACCGGCGCATCAAAATATCAAACAGACGTTCGCGTACCGGCCCCTCTGTGAGGGCGCCGGTCAGCGCATGCGCATCCGCCAGCCGCCCGAAAGCGCGCAAAATACCCACCTGCCCGGAATAACGCTGCCGCGTAACGGCGAGGTCCAGCCCGGCCCGGCGCGCCGCCGCGGCGGGCGACACGCTGCGCCACCCCTCCGCCGCCGCCAGGGAAAAAGCGGCGCCCACCAGCGCGGTATCAAATTCCATGTCCGTCATGATTTCCGATGTAGGGCCGCGCGAGGCGCTCGGGTAGGGGAAAGCGGCCGCTTTTTGAAAAAAACGGCGCAAAAACTTTTATTATGCTGGGTCATGGGCTGTGTCGCCGACACAGCCCATGACCCAGCATAGCAAAGTTTTTTTGCTACTTTTTGTTCACAAAAAGTAGCCTTCCTTTCTACACCGCGGTCAACCCGCCGCGATAAAGGTTCGACAGCCCGACGTAATGCGGCACGGTCTGGTCCCAGCTGGCCCGCTCGGCGTCGCTCATCACCCGCACCCGCCGCGCCGGCATGCCGACCCACAATTCCTGCCGGCCGATCCGCTTGCCAGGCGCCAGCAGGCCGCGCGCGCCAAGCATCCCGGCTTCCTCCACCACCGCGCCGTCCAGCACCGTGGCGCCCATGCCGATGAAGGCGCGGTCATGCAGGCGGCAGGCATGAATGATCGCGGCGTGACCAACCGTCACGTCCGCACCGATGTCCGTGAAATTCTCCGCATGGTCGACATGGATGACCGTGCCGTCCTGGATGTTGGATCGGGCGCCGATGATGATCGGGTTGGTGTCGGCGCGCAGCACGCAGTTGAACCAGATGTTGGCGCCCGGCCCCACCCTCACATCGCCGATCAGCACCGCGGTCGGCGCGATCCAGGCGGTGGGATCGATGGTCGGGGCCACGCCGTTCAGCGCATAGATCAGGCCGGACGGTTTGGCGGCGATATGCGATTCAGGCATCAACAGCGTCTCCCAACATCAGCTTTATGTTTTGCACGGCGGCGCCTGAGGCCCCCTTGCCGAGATTGTCCAGCCGCGCAACCAGCACGGCATGGTCGTAGGCGGCGTTGGCGCACACAAAAATTTCCAGCCGGTCAGTCCCGCGCAGCGCGTCCGGCCGCAACGCACCCGACCAGATGCCGGGGTGGACCAGGATGTTTTCAGCGCCCTCATAGCGTTCGCGATAGGCTTCCATGAGCTCATGCCCCTCCGGTGTGCCCGGCAGCCGGTCGAGAAACAGCGGGATGCAGACCAGCATGCCCTGCGCGAAATGCCCCACCGAAGGGGTGAAAATCGGCCGGCGCGTCAGCCCGGAGCGCAGCATGATCTCGGGCACATGCTTATGCGCCAGCCCCAGCGCGTAGGCCTCGAGGGCCGGGCCGCCTTCGGCCTCATGCGCGGCGATCAACGCCTTGCCGCCGCCCGAATAACCGGAGACGGCGTTGATGGTGACATCGTGGTCGGGGGGCAAAAGACCGGCCTCGATCAGCGGGTTCAGCAGCGCGATCGCGCTGGTGGCGTAGCAGCCCGGATTCGACACCAGCCGCCCTTGCGCGATATTCTGCACGTACACCGGGCCAAGCTCGGGGAAGCCGTAGACCCAGCCGGCTGCCGTCCGGTGCGCCGAACTCGCATCGAGAATCCGCGTACCTTCCGGCGCCAGCGCCACCGCCTCGCGCGCCGCGTCATCGGGCAGGCACAGCACGGTCAGGTCCGCCTGCGCCATCGCTTCTCGCCTCGCCGCCGCATCCTTGCGACGCGCCTCGTCGAGCGCCACCAAAGCGATGCCGGGCATCACGCCCAGGCGTTGCGCAATGCCGAGACCCGTGGTCCCGGCCTGTCCGTCGATGAAAATTTTCGCGCTCATAACGCTCCCTTATCATGATCTTGCCGCCGTGCTAGGCGGGCGCCGCATAGCACAACAGGAAACACGTCATATGTCAGAAACCGCGACCCAGCCCCAGCCGCCGCTTGTCGTGAATATCCAGTATACGAAGGATCTCTCCTTCGAGGTGCCGAACGCGCCGGCCATCTATACCGTGCTGCGTACCGCGCCGGCGGTGAACATCAATCTCGACGTGCAGGTGCGCCGCGTCCAGGAAGGCCAGACCGTGTTCGAAGTGACGCTCACGGCCCGCGCCGAGGCGACCATCCCCGCCGCCGACAACGGCGCCGCGGAGAAGCCGATGGTCGTGTTCATCGCCGATCTGTCCTATGCCGGCATCTTCACCCTCACAGGCATCCCGGACGATCAGCAGGAGCCGATCCTGCTGGTGGAATGCCCGCGCCTGCTCTTCCCCTTCGCCCGCAACATCCTGGCCGACATCACTCGCGACGGCGGCTTCCCGCCGGTAATGCTGGGGCCGATCGACTTCGTCGGGCTGTGGCAGGCGCGCCGCGCCCAGGCCGCCAACATCGCCAGCCCGGCCGGTCACGCTTGAAGAAAGCAGCCGCTTTTTAAAAAAAGCGGCGCAAAAATTTTTGTTACGCTGGGCCATGGGCTTTGTCACCGACAACGCCCATGGCCCAAATTAACAAAGTTTTTTTGCTACTTTTTGTTCACAAAAAGTAGCCTTCTTCTGCGCTTTTAGTCAGGCAGGAACATTTCCTCTCTGACCGCCGGTCGGCGCCGGGGCGCCCAGGCTGCGCAAATAGGCCGCGGTGGCCGGCGTGTTCCAGTTCGCCGCACCGTCCAGACGTGCCACCAGCCGGCCGCTCGGATCGATCACCACGCTCACCGGAATGCCGTTGCTGCCCAGCACCTGCATGTTGCTGCCATCCTGGTTCAGCAAGATCGGCAGGTCGCTTATGCCGTGCCGGGCAAAAAATGGCCGCACCACCGCCGCCCCGGTCAGGTCGATCGAAATCGGCAGGATCAGCGCGCCGCTGCCTTTCACTTGCGGCGCAAGTGCTGCGAAACTGGGAATTTCAGCGATGCAGGGGCCGCACCAGGTGGCCCAGAGATTGGCCACCACCGTGTGCCCGCGATAATCCTGCAATGTCAGCTGCCGCCCCGTGGCGTCGGCGAAGCGCAGCGGCGGCGCCGCGCTCGGCATCACCTGCGTCAGCGCCGCGGCGGCGTCCGGCAGATCGCCCTCGATGATTTGCGCACCGGCGGAATTGCCCAAGCCCCCGGCGAGGGCTAAGCCTGAGGCACCGGCGATGACGGATCGGCGGGACAGCAAGAACGGGCGTGACGGTTTGACTGACAAGAGCAACACTCCAATTTCTCAGCAACTGCAGTGGGGCGGGCGTTTTGGTGCCGGCCCCGATGCGGTGATGCAAGCCATTAATGTCTCGATCGGCTTCGATGCCAAGCTCTGGGCCGAAGATATTGCCGGCAGCCGCGCCCATGCGGCAATGCTGGCCGCCCAGGGCATCATCAGCGCCGACGACGCCGCTGCGATCAATAGCGGCCTCTCCACGATCGCCGCCGAGATCGAGGCTGGCACCTTCACCTTCGTCGACGCGCTGGAGGACATCCACACCAATATCGAGGTGCGGCTGACCGAGCGCATTGGCGACGCCGCCCGCCGCCTGCACACCGCGCGCAGCCGCAACGACCAGGTGGCGACCGATTTCCGCCTCTATGTGCGCGGCGCGATCGATAATCTGCTCCTGCAGATCGAGGATCTGATGCGCGCCTTCGCCACCCGCGCCGCCGAGCATGCGGGCAGCGTGATGCCGGGCTTCACCCATCTGCAGACCGCGCAGCCGGTCACGTTCGGGCACCACCTGCTCGCTTACGTGGAAATGCTGAACCGCGACGCCGGCCGCCTGCGCGACGCCCGCGCGCGGTTGAACGAATGCCCGCTCGGCGCCGCGGCACTCGCCGGCACCTCCTTCCCCATCGACCGCAACGCCACCGCCGCGGCTTTGGGCTTCGACCGGCCGACCGCGAACTCGCTGGACTCCGTCTCCGACCGCGACTTCGCGCTCGAATATCTGTCCGCCTTGTCGATCCTGGCGATGCATCTCTCGCGCTTCGCCGAGGAGATCATCATCTGGTGTTCGTCTCCCTACAGCCTGATCAAGCTGTCGGACGCGTTCACCACCGGCTCCTCGATCATGCCGCAGAAGCGCAACCCCGACGCCGCCGAGCTCACCCGCGCCAAGACCGGGCGCATCACCGGCGCGCTCGTCGGCCTGCTGACGGTGATGAAGGGCCTGCCGATGGCCTATGCCAAGGACATGCAGGAGGACAAGGAGCCGGTGTTCGACGCCACCGCGGCGATCTCCCTCTGCCTCGCCGCCACCGCCGGGATGGTGCGCGACATGGATGCCGACACCACGCGCATGGCCGAACTGGCCGGCTCCGGCTTCTCCACCGCCACCGATCTCGCCGATTGGCTGGTGCGGGTGCTGAAAATGCCCTTTCGTGACGCGCATCACGTTACCGGGCAAATCGTCAGGCTGGCGGAGCAAAAAAAACTCGACCTCGCCGGGCTGAGCCTAGCGGAGATGCAAGGCATCGAGCCGCGCATCACCGCCGAGCTGTTCAACGTTTTGACGGTTGAAGCCTCGGTCGCCTCACGCGTAAGCTATGGCGGCACCGCCCCCGGCAATGTCGCCCGCGCGGCGCAGAAATGGCTGGACCAACTGTCATGAAGACCTGCATGATCGCGCTCACCCTCTGCCTGGCGCTTGCCGCCTGCGGCCGGCGCGG
>NZ_DASXFO010000039.1:0-29502 GCF_036489515.1 Acidocella sp. | reverse complement strand
ATGCCCCAGCATAATAAAGTTTTTTTGCTTCTTTTTGTTCACAAAAAGAAGCCTTCCTTTAAGCTTCTCGCTTCATCTCGATCAGCTTGACCAACGCATAAAGGGCACGGTTGACCGGTACGGAAATGTTCAGCTCGCGCCCCTTCCTCACGATATATCCGTTCAGATAATCAATCTCGCTCGGTTTCTGGCGGGCGAGATCTTGAGCGGTCGACGAACGCTGGGAAGGCATCATCAATGGCGTCTGCTTGACCTCGTGCCACGTGTCTCCAGGCACGGACACACCCAGCGCATCGGCGATCGATAGGCATTCCTGCATGACATCCTGCAAGACGCCGTCAATCTCCGGGCCCTGTGCCACCGTCCCGTAGGGCAACTGGGTGATCGCCGAGAGGGCGTTATACGCGCAGTTCAAAATGAGCTTGGCCCACAACGCGCCGGCAGTATTTTCCGACACTTCGGTGGGAATTCCCGCTGCCGTGAACATCGCGGCCAGTTCAGGACTCCGGGCCGATGCGGCGAGCACCAGCCCTCCCCTTCCGTGATGCCGGACATGGTTGGGTGCCGCCATATCCGTGGCGACATAGACCACTGCGGCGATGATGGTCTGGGGCAGAAGTTGCTGCAAGCGCTCCGCGTTCTCGACGCCGTTTTGGAAACTTAAGATCACGGTGTCGGGAGACAGGAACGGGGCCATCGCTTTGGCCGCTGTCTCCGTATCACTCGATTTCACTGCAAACAGCACGATTTCGGATGTGGCGACAACACTTGGATCGGCGGATGCCTGCACCGTGAGGCGCGTCAGTGTGCCGCCCTTTTCGAGTTGCAGCCCGTGTTCGCGCAGGGCTGAAACCTGGCCGGACCGGCCGATGAACGTCACATCATGCCCAGCCTGAACCAGCATGGCACCATAGTAACTGCCGACGGCGCCGGCGCCCATAACAGAAATCTTCATTCTGATCCTCTCTCCTATTGCGTGGAAAGTGGCCGCTTTTTGAAAAAAGCGGCGCAAAAACTTTATTTATGCTGGGCCATGGGCAATGTCGCCGCAACGCCCCTGGCCCAGATTAAATAAAGTTTTTTTGCTTCTTTTTGTTCACAAAAAGAAGCCTTCCCTTTCCTTATTGTTCTCGCGCCGGCACGGCCTGGGCGACCGCCTTGGGCGGTGCGGCGGGGATGGGCACGCCCAGCAGCGGGTCGAGCTGCGGCTGCAGCGCCTTCAGGAGCTGTGCGGTCATCGCGCTGGTGAAGGTGAAACCGCCCGCATGCGCGCCGGGAACGTAGGCCGTGGCGGTGCCAAAAAACCGGTCACCGAGGAAAAAGACAAAGGTGGCGGTGCGGTCCACCACCCGCTCCCCACGCGGCGCGCCGCCGGGACCGTAGATATGATAGCGGTTGTCGCCACTGCCCGTCTTGCCGCCGACCAACATCAAACCGCCATCCGCCCTGTGATAGGTCCCGGCCAGCAGCTTCGCGGTGCCGCCCTGAACGACACCCATCAGGGCCTGACGCACAGTGTCCGCGACCGCCGGGTCGATCACGCGCCGTGGGTCCGGTTTGGTGGTGAAATCGGTCTGGTAAGGCGTACCGTCGGCGAAATCGAAGCTGTCGAAATCGACGGTCGGCAACTTCACGCCGCCATTCATGACGATGCCCATCAGGGTGGCGAGCGCATCCGGCCGGTCGCCCGAGGCGCCGAGCGTGGTGCCGAGCGAGGGCACGAGATGGTCGAACGGATAGCCCTGGCGCCGCCAGTCCTGCCAGATGCGCGCAAAAGCGTCCTGCTCGACGATCGTCTCGATACGGACATTCTGCTGAAACGTTTTGCCCGGCCTGAACAGCCAGACATAGGATTGATCGATCGCCGCCGGGCTCGCCTTGGCGACGTCATTCCAGGCGGCATGCGGATGAGTCTGCAGATAGGAGACGAGCCAGATTTCCAGCGGATGGACGCCGGCGACATAGGCTTCGTCGTTCAGCGACATTCCGCCCCCGGCAAATTCCGCGTAGAGTTTGCCGAGCCGCTCCGGGTCAAGTTCGGAAAACGCCTGTTTCGGCAGATGCTGGCGCAGGAACTCGGTCATTGCTGCTTCGCTTGCCTGGGGAAATATCGCGAGAAACACGTCGGCAAGATGGCTGGCGAGGGGCTTGGCGTGGTTGGCCAACCTATCCAGTGCCTGTTGCGGCGTCAGGCCCTGATCGCCCTGGTAGAAGTGATAGAGGAAATGGAGCCCCTCGGCCTGAATGAAGCGCTCCAGATAGGCTTTTCGCGCCGGATCGTGCGGGTTGCCGAGCAGGGATTTTTCGTCGATGCCGGCGGCGGCGATCTCGTAATCGCGGACGTCGCGCATCAGCCGGACAAAGGCGCAGTTGATCGAATTCTCGAAGGCATATTCGACGGTCGGGACCGTGCTGTCCTCCCAGGGCTCGAAATTGCCGAAACTGTTCTCGCCGCCGCCGGTGAAGAAGGTGACTGGAGCCGCCGAATAAGTGCGCTGCATCGCGGCGGCCAGCATCGGTTTCAGGCTGCGGTCTTTGGCGCCGGCGAGATAACCGGCGGCCCAACGCGTGAGCACATCCGGCGCCGTCGCGGCGATATGCCACAGTGCCGAGGTGCTGAGCGGTGCCAGGCGGTGATTAAGGCCCGTCATGATGTCAAGATAGGTGATCAGCGTGCGTAGCTTGGCGGTCGAGCCGAGCTGGAGTTCGGCGCCGGAATTGATGTCGAACGGCGCGTTAAGGCTGTCGGCGTGGACGCGCGCGTAATTGGCGTCGGCGCCACGTTCGTAGAGCACAAAACTCCAGTTGATGAGGGCCGGGCTGGGGGTGGCGCCGCTCAGCATGTATTTGCCCACCAATCCCAGCGACTTGTCATACGCGGGGTCATCGAGGCGGGTGAGCACTTCGGTCACTCGCTGTTGCGCCGCCTCGTCGATGCTGGTGTGGACCGTGAGGTCGGAGCGGTCGAGACTCCAGGTGCTCGGCACATTCAGCAGGGATAGCAACTTGGCCTGCAGCCAGTCGGTCGCCTTGTTGTCGACGAAGGAGAAGGGGGCAGGCGGCGGCATACCGTCGCGGAAGGGCAACCGGCTGGCCAGTGCGGCATCGCGCAGTTCCGGCGAGATGATGCCGGCGCGGCCAAGCTGGCGCAGGTAATAATCCGTCAGCGCCTCGAGGGCGGCGCGGTTCTGGAGCAGGTAATAGGCCGGCCGCCGCCCCGCCAGGAGCAGGCTCAGCATCTCGCGATAGGCTTCGCCCTGGCCGGCCATCGCGGCAGGGGTTGTGGCCGGCGCCATCAAGGTGCTGCCTGCCGAGGTAAAATCCGTGCCGTACCAGATCCACATCGCCTCGGGCAGGCCGATGACCTCGCCATAGCCGGGATAGGAGGCGAGCGGGGTGGAATTCAGATAGGTCGTGAGGATGTTCCGGCGGGCCGGCAGCGTGTCGGGCCCGTCCCGGTAGGCATCGGCCGCGGCGGTCACCATCTGGCGCAGCTTCTCGCCGATGCTGTCGGTCCGGCCGCCCGGGGACTCGCGAAATTTAACGATCTGGGTTGCGAGCGTGCTGGCGCCGCCGCGCTGCCAGTGGCGGTTGATCATGCCGGCCAGGCGCCCCCCGGCGGCGAGCAGGAAGCGATTCCATTCGACCGCCGGATCGCGCTGCGGTTCCGCGCTGTCGAGCAGGTGGTGGTCCTCGATGAACATCAGGCTGTTCGCGACCACCGGCGGGATCTCATTGAACTGTTGATAGACGCGTTGCGGAAAGCGCGCGCTGACCAGGGGCACGCCGCTGCGGTCGAACATCTGCAGGCCGGCCTGCCGTTTGGGCGTGTAGAGCGTGTAGCCGCCATGCGCCACGAACCAGTCGAGTCGCGGCGACCAACGAGCCTGGCGGCTGATTTGAAGCTGGTGCGCCGTTAGCGAGGGAATAATCGCAGGTAGTTCGGCGTAGCCGAGGCGTACGTCATAGGGGCCAGGGCCGGGAAAGCGGATCGACGGGCTCGGCCCGGGCGCCACATCGTAGAAGACGCCGCGATCAAACCAGGTGAAAAAACGCGCCTGCAAATAGGAGGTGCGGGCCTCCGTGGCCGCGCCCCAGCCCAGCAAAAGCATTACGACCAGCCAGGTGAGCCAATACAGCGTCCTAATCAAGCTGCCGAACAACCGGCGCAGCTTGCCGCCCTCTTTCCCTGCCTTCTGGCTGTCGTGGAGATTTCGTCCCCACGCTGCCCCCATCATTAATATGTCCTCTCGCGTCCTTAGCCCATAGTTTCACAATTTACTGGGCCTCGACCCGCAGGTTTCGCGTCAGCCTCGGTTCCTGGTGCGGTGCTTTTGTCAAAGTGTTTCTCTACCCAGCGTCTTGCATCCGCCGAGGATTATATACGAAACGCGCGCGAACCGGTCGCGCTTTCTGCCGAGATGCTACAAAAATGCGATGATGTTTGCGTGAAGGTCACGGTTTGCCGGTCGCATGAGGCAGCGCGGTCTTGATCGGCAAACATCGTCGACGAAAAATGCAAAAGCGCGGCGCGTGATAACCCACACGCCGCGCCCCGACAGCTCAAGTTTCAGGATGTCAGATGCTGTCCAGCGCCTCGCGGCCGACGATCACCGCGGCCGGGGCCGGCGTGCCGCTCGATGTGAGCCAGCGGCGCCGCATCGGCTTGAGAACGAAGAGAGCCAGC
Source organism: Acidocella sp. (assembly GCF_036489515.1). Lineage (GTDB taxonomy): Bacteria > Pseudomonadota > Alphaproteobacteria > Acetobacterales > Acetobacteraceae > Acidocella. The sequence goes on along the minus strand of NZ_DASXFO010000039.1, from coordinate 24,815 downwards.
AGGGCCGTCACGAAATTCATCGCGATGACCAGTTCGAACACCGGCATCCAGGACCCCGTGGCTTTGTGCAGCAGGGCGGCGAGCGGGCCGCCCAGCACCCCAGCCACGCCAAAGGCAAGGTAAAGGAAGCCGTAATTGGCGGTGGCGTGCTTCGGGCCGAACGTGTCGGTCAGCGTCGAGGGGAACAGGGAAAAGATCTCGCCCCAGCCGAAGAACACCACGCCGGACATCAGCACGAACACCGTCGCATCGTTGCGCGTCAGCAGCCAAATGGCGATCGCCAACCCTTCGATGCCGAAGGCGATCAACATGGTGTTTTCGCGGCCGATCTGGTCGGACACCCAGCCGAAGAATGGGCGGGTCAGGCCGTTGGTGATGCGGTCGATCGACAGCGCCAAAGGCAGCGCCGGCAGGCCGAACACCAGCGCGTCGCCCAAGCCCCAATCGCGGGAAAAGGCGCCGAACTGAGAAATGACCATCAGGCCGGAGGCCGCCATCATCGTCATCATGGCAAACATCAGCCAGAACAGCGGGGTGCGCAGCATCTGGCCGGAGGTGAAGCTGGCGGTGCCCTCCTTCACTGCCGGGTGGGCGACCGAGGCAGCCCGCGGCGCCGCCGTCTCCCAGGCCGGGTCGGGACGCTTCAGGCCGAGCGCCGCGGCGATGCCGACGGCGCCGAGGATGATGCCCCATTCGAGCAGCGCATGCTGATAACCGGCCGCCTTGATCGCCGCGGAAATCGGGAAGGTGGTGAGGACCGCGCCGAAACCGTAGCCGGCGGCGACCATGCCGGTCGCGAAGCCGCGCCGATCCGGGAACCACTGCACCATGTGGCCGACGACACCGACATAAATCATGCCGGTGCCGATGCCGCCCAGCAGACCATAGGTGAGGTACAGACCCATGACGGTGGTGACGTGCGAGGCCAGGACCCAGCTCAGGCCGGTAAACAGCGCGCCGGTCGAAAGCAGCAGGCGCGGCCCGAATTTGCCGATCAGCCAGCCCTGGAAGGGGGACAGGAAGGTTTGCAGCAGGACCAGCAGGGAGAACGTCACCTGGATCGCGGGTAGTCCCACATGGAACGCCGAAGTCATGGGCTTGGTGAACAGCGCCCACACATATTGAGGGCTGGAGATGGCGGCCATGCAGATGAGCCCCAGGCCAAGCTGGACCCAGCGCTGCGCCGGCATAGTGTTCGTTTTCGTCATTCTATCTATCTTCCTGTTGCCCACGGAATGGGCGGCTTGAAATCAACGGCCGCTTGTCAGGCGCCGGGCGAACGAAAGACCTCGCGGTGCCCGGCGGGGCCGCCGCGGGGTCCTTCCCCACCAGCGTTCTTCTGCAACGCGCCGGCAGCAGCCGAACGCGCATCCAAGAGAACAAAGAGTTTTAAGCAAGACATGTGCCAATCCGTGGGTGCGCGAAGCGGCGCGCTCGGAAAGAAGCCGCTTTTTGAAAAAAGCGGCGCAAAAACTTCTGTTATGCTGGGCCTGAGGCTTTGTCGGCGACAACGCCCATGCCCCAGCATAATAAAAGTTTTTGCGCCGCTTTTTTCAAAAAGCGGCCGCTTCCTTCTAGAGCCAAATTGGCACACGTCTTGCATTAAAATTCTTGTTCTCTCGGAGACGCGCTCGCCTCGTGCCGCGCGTTGAAGGCGAACGCTGGTGGGGGAAGGACCCCGCGGCGGCCTTCCCGGCACCGCGAGGCCCCTCCCCAGCCAGGCGACTGACAAGCGGCCGTTGATTTCAAGCTGCCCATTCCGTGGGCAACAGGAAGGTAGAATGACGAAAACAAATACGACGCCGGCGACCCGCTGGATCCAGCTCGCCCTGGGGCTCATCTGCATGGCGGCCATCTCCAGCCCTCAATATGTGTGGGCGCTGTTCACCAAGCCCATGACCTCGACGCTGCATGTCGGGCTGCCGGCGCTCCAGGTGACGTTCTCCCTGCTGGTCCTGCTGCAAACCTTCGTGGGGCCCTTCCAGGGCTGGCTGATCGGAAAATTCGGGCCGCGCCTGCTGCTTTCGGCCGGCGCGCTGTTCTCCGGCCTGAGCTGGGTCCTGGCCTCGCACGTCACCACCGTGATGGGCCTCTACCTCACCTACGGCCTGTTTGGCGGCATCGGCACCGGCATGATCTATGTCGGCGTGGTCGGCCACATGGTGCAATGGTTCCCCGACCGGCGCGGTTTCGCCACCGGCATGGTCGCCGCCGGCTATGGGTTTGGCGCGGTCCTCACCACCTTCCCGATTTCCGCGGCGATCAAGGCGGCCGGCTATCAGCATGCGCTGCTCGAATGGGGCATCATCCTCGGCGCCGTCGGCATCCTCGCGGCGCTCGGCCTGAAGCGTCCTGACCCGGCCTGGGAGACGAAGGCGGTGCAGGCCGCCTCGACCGCCCACCCGGCCGTGAAGGAGAGCACCAAGAGCTTCACCTCCGGGCAGATGCTGCGCAACCCGATCTTCTGGCTGATGTTCGTCATGATGACGATGATGTCGACCTCGGGCCTGATGGTCATCTCCCAGTTCGGCGCCTTCTCCCGGGAGTGGGGCCTGGCCGACGCTCTGGTGTTCGGCCTGCCGGCGCTGCCTCTGGCCCTGTCGATCGACCGCATCACCAACGGCCTGACCCGCCCCGTCTTCGGTTGGGTGTCCGACCAGATCGGCCGCGAAAACACCATGCTGCTGGCTTTCGGCGTTGAAGGGCTGGCGATCATCGCCTGGCTGCTGACGCGTAACGACGCGACCGTGTTCGTGCTGCTGTCCGGCGTGGTGTTCTTCGGCTGGGGCGAGATCTTCTCCCTGTTCCCCTCGACCCTGGCCGACACGTTCGGCCCGGACCACGCCACCGCGAATTACGGCTTCCTCTATCTGTCGTTCGGCGTGGGGGGGATTCTGGGCGGTCCGCTCGCCGCCCTGCTGCACAAAGCGACCGGGTCCTGGGTACCGGTGTTCGAACTGATCATCGCCATGAACTTCGCGACCGCCCTGCTGGCTGTCTTCGTCCTCAAGCCGCTGCGCCGCCGCTGGTTCGCCGCCAACGGCAAGCCGACCCCGGCCGCTGCGATCGTCGGCCGCACGGCACTGGACAGCGTCTAACGGTCTACACCTGGAGCGTGATGGCTTTAAATCGATCACGCTCCAGCCAGAAGAAAGCGGCCGCTTTTTAAAAAAAGCGGCGCAAAAACTTTTGTTATGCTGGGCCTGAGGCGCTGAAACAGCACAGTCCCAAAGGAGCAAAAAGCTACTTTTTGTTCACAAAAAGTAGCCTTCCTTTTCCCTTCCGACCGTGTCCTTCACGCAAACATCATCGATGTTTTGCCGCACCTCCCCAGAAAGCGCGCCCGAATCTCCCGCATTTCGTCTATAATAGGCAGCGGTTGCAAGACGCTGGGTAGGAGAGGCTTCGCTAAAAAGCGCCACGCCCGAAATCGAGGCTGACGCGAAACCTGCCGGTCGAGGGCCCGAAAAAATGTGAGGCGGTGGGCGAAGGACAAGGGAGGAAACAGCAATGGCGGGGGCGGCGTGGGAGCGAATTCTCCTCAGCCGGAAGGCCGGGAAAGTGTCAGACAAGCTGCGGCGGTTTTTCCTCGGCGGGGTCAGGATGCTCTATTGGCTTGCCGTGTTGGTCGTGCTGCTCCTGCTGGGCTGGGGCTTGGCCACCGAGGCCCGCACCTCCTATTTACAGGCCCGTTTCTTCACCTGGTTTGATCGCGACATCTCCACTGACGTGGCGCCGGGGGCGAGCACATCGATCCGCTTTCCGGGCCTTGGTCCTTATGACGTACGCCTCGGCTACGCCGAACTGCCCGAGATCATCCCCTCGTTAACGGCGCATCAGCTCCAAATCAGCCGCCAGGCACGCTGGTCGCCGCGGCTCGACTGGTTCGTGGCGCATGGCGGCTACACACTCTACACCCCCAAACGCCAGGCCGGGCTGCAGATGTACGACCGCAGCGGCGTGACCCTGTTCAGCGCGCGCTTTCCGCAACACGTCTATCAACAGTTCGATGAGATCCCGCCGGTGGTCGCGAACAGCCTGATGTCCATCGAGGACCGCGACCTGCTCAACAACGCGGAGCCGCGGCGCGATCCGGCGATCGAATGGAACCGCTTCCTGCTGGCCGCCGGGGCGCGCCTCGCCGGCATGATCGACCGCCACTGGCAGCGCGGCGGCGCCAGCACGCTCGCGACCCAGACCGTCAAATTCCGCGAATCCCCCGGAGGGCGGACCGACAGCATCGACGAGAAGCTGCGCCAGATGGTGACCGCCGCCGCCGACGCCTACCGCGACGGCCCCGACACGCTGCCGGCCCGCCAGAACATTCTCACGACCTATCTGAACTCCACACCGCTCGCCTCCTACCCCGGCTATGGCGAGGTCATCGGCCTGCCCGAAGCGATGTGGATCTGGTACGGCACGGATTTCGCCGCGGCCGACAGCATCTTAAAGGCGCCGGCCACGACCCCGGATGCGGTGGCCCGCCAGGGCCAGGTCTACCGCGAAATGCTGAGCCTGCTGCTCGCGGGACGGCGGCCGGCCTATTACCTGCTTCAGAACCGTGCCGCCCTCGCGGCGCTGACGGACTATTATCTGCGCCAGTTTGGCCGCACCGGCATTATCTCGCCTTCACTGCGCGATGCCGCATTGGCGAGTTCGCTGCCCTTCCGCGACGGCATGCCGCCGCCCGCCCCCTTCTCCTTCGTCGACCACAAGGCGACCGACTGGATGCAGGCCGAGCTGCTGTCCCTGCTGCATGTGTCGGACACCTGGAGTCTCGACCGCTTCGACCTCACGGTCCGCACCAGCATCGACGAGGCGGCGCAGCAGCGGGTCATCGCCGTGCTCACCCGCCTCGGCGACCCCGCCTATGACAAGTCGCTGGGTCTGATGGGCAAGTACCTGCTGAGCGGCGCCACCCCCAACCCCTCCGTCATCAACTGGAGCTTTGTGCTCTACGAACGCGGCGCCGACGCCAATTACGTGCGCGTCCACGCCGACAGCCTCAACGCGCCGTTCGACATCAATTCCGGCGCCAAGCTCCAGCTCGGCTCGACCGCCAAGCTGCGCACGCTGATCACCTATCTCGACATCATGACGGACCTGAATCACCACCTGGCGCCACTCCCGCCGGCGGACCTGCAGCACATCGCCGCGACGGCGCCGGATGCGCTCACGCGCTGGGCCGCCGGTTATCTCGCCACCGCCAAAGACCGCAGCCTGAAGCCGATGCTCGCCGCCGCGATGCAGCGCACCTATTCGGCGGCCCCTGTCACCTTCTTCACCGGCGGCGGCGAAAACAGTTTCGGCAATTTCGAACCCTGGGAGGACAGCACGGTCCCGACCGTCCAATTTGCCTTCGAGAATTCGATCAACTGCGCCTTTGTCCGGGTGTTGCGCGATGTCCGCGATTACGAAATCGCCGCCGCCGGCATCGACGAAAGATCCCTGCTCGACAATCCGGACGACACGGCGCGACAAGCCTATCTGGAGCGCTTCATCCAGGCCGAAGGCCTCCACTTCCTCTATCGCTTCTACGAGGACGATAAGGGCCTGACGCCACAGCAGGCGCTCGACCGGCTCGCCAGCCACACCCACCCCCTGGCCAGCCATCTTGCCGACGTGTTTCTCGCAATCACGCCGCAGGCAAGCGAAGCGGCCATGACAGACTTCGTGCGCCAGCACATGCCGAAACAGAGTTTTGCCGAAATTACCCCAGACCGGCTCGACAAACTCTACGCGCAATTCGCCGAGAACAAACTGTCGCTGAACGACGAGGCCTATGTCGCCGGCGTCCACCCGCTCGAAATCTGGCTCGTCACCTATCTGCAGACCCATCCAAATGCCGATTGGAACGAGATCGCCAAAGCGAGCCCGGCGGCGATTGATCAGTCCTATGTCTGGCTGTTCAGGCGGGGCAAGACGTTCCAGCAGAATGTCCGCATCGAGACGATCGTCGAGCAGGACGCTTTTGCCCGCATCTGGCAGGACTGGCGGCGCCAGGGCTATCCGTTCGACCATCTCGTGCCCTCGCTCGGCACCACGATCGGCGCCTCGGGCGACCGGCCTGATGCGCTCGCCACCGTGATGGGCATCGTCATGAATGGCGGCGTGAGGGTGCCGACGGTCGATTTCGACAGTCTCGCTTTCGCCGACGGCACGCCCTACCAGACCGATTTCACGACCCGACCGGACCCGCAGCGCGTGCTGGACCCGGCGGTCGCGGACACCGTGCGACAGGCCCTGATGGGCGTCGTCCAGACCGGCACCGCGAAGCTGCTGGCCGGCACCTATCACATGGCGAATGGCAGCCTGATGCCGATCGGCGGCAAGACCGGCAGTGGCGATAACCGTTATCATATCTACGGTTCCGGCGGCGCGCTGCGCGGAGAGCGGGTGGTGGACCGCACCGCCACCTTCGTCTTCTTCCTCGGTGACCGGTTCTTCGGCACCGTCACGGCCTACGTTCCCGGCCCTCACGCCGCAGGCTTCACCTTCACCAGCGCGATAGCCGCGCAGCTCCTGAAGGCGCTGCAGCCTCAGTTGGATCCGCTGCTGGGCGTGCCCATCCCCGCCGCGCCGCCCAAGGCGATCGCCCAGGCCGTGCCGACACAGTAGAAGCGAAGGGAAGGCTACTTTTTGTGAACAAAAAGTAGCAAAAAAACTTTGTTATGGTGGGCCATGGGCGCTGGCGCCGCCAGCGCCCATGGCCCACCATAAACAAAAGTTTTGCGCCGCTTTGGCTCGAAAAGCGGCCACTTAACTTCGCAATAGGAGTCAGAATGAAGATTTCCGTGATGGGAGCCGGGGCTGTCGGCAGTTTCTATGGCGCCATGCTGGTCCAGGCCGGGCATGACGTGACACTGATCGGCCGGCCCGGCCAGGTTTCAGCCTTGCGCGAACACGGGCTGCAATTCGAAAAGGGCGGCGCGGTGACGCGCCTCGCGGTGCAGGCATCCGCCGACCCAAGCGCGGTTTCCGCATCGGACATCGTCATTTTTTCCGTGAAGTCGAGCGATACGGAGGAAGCGGCCAAAGCGATGGCCCCCTTCCTATCGCCCGACACCCTTGTCCTGAGTTTTCAAAACGGCGTCGAGAACGCCGAGCGCCTGCAGCAACTTCTGCCTCAGACCGTGATCGCCGCGGTGGTCTATGTCGCCACGGATATGGTGGCGCCCAATCACGTCCGGCATCACGGCAGAGGGGAGCTGGTCCTCGCCGCGTCGGCCCGCAGCCCTGAACTGGCCGCGATGTTCACAGCGGCAGGCATTCCCACCGAAGTGTCGGAAAACACGACCGGTGCGTTGTGGGCCAAGCTCATTTTGAATTGCGCATATAACGCCCTCTCGGCGATCACTCAGCTGCCCTACGGCACACTGGCGCAAGGGAAAGAGATTGACGGCGTCTTGCAGGATGTCGTGCAGGAATGCCTGTCGATCGCCGCGGCGCTGGGCGTGTCCGTGCCCGGAGATACGTGGCACGCGGTCCGCCATGTCCCGCTGACGATGCCCTCTCAACGGTCATCGACCGCTCAGGACCTTGCGCGCCAGAAACCGAGCGAAATCGATTATCTGAACGGATACATCGTGCGGAAAGGGCGCGAACTGAACATCCAAGTACCGGTCAACCGTGCGCTTTATGCCCTGGTCAAGCTGGTCGAGATGAAGAAGGAAGCTTAGAGAAAGGCTACTTTTTGTGAACAAAAAGTAGCAAAAAAACTTTGTTAGTTCGGGTCATGGGCGTTGTCGCCAACACCGCCCTTGACCCAGCATAGCCAAAAGTTTTTGCGCCGCTTTTTTCAAAAAGCGGCTACTTTCTTTAGGGAAATTTCTTCCGCGTATACAACCAGGCGATGACGTAGAAGAGCAGATAAATCACCGGCACCACAAGGATGAAGCCTTCGAGGATATCTTCCATTGCCTGCGCTCCTGATCAGGACTGGAGATCGCCGCGCTGGGTCCGCGCGGCTTCCTGGGTTTCGAACAGCACCGCGCCCGCGACGGCGATCAGAATGATCATCGTCGTGCCGACCAGCCAGGCGAAATACCACGGGGCATAGTCGCCGGTGACCACCGCGAGCAGGATGGAGAAGATGAGGACCACGGCCAAAGCCAGGATCTTGATCGTCTGGATCATATCAATCGTTCCTCGAAAACAGTTTGCATAACACCGTTCAATAGGAGTGATCGTTATTGCCGACGCTCTCGACCTTCACCTTCCCCGACATCACCCGGTACGCCCAGGAGGTGTAGCAAATGATGGCGGGCACGAAGATCAGCGCAAAAACCAGCATCCAGGCGAGCGTGTATTGGCTGCTGGACGCGTTCCAGATCGTAAGGCCCTGGCTCGGCGTGGTGCTGGAGGGCATCAGGAAGGGGAACATGGCCGCACCGGTGGTGCCGATCGTGCCAATCCAGGCGATCGCGCCCAGCCACCAGCCGAGGATCGGCTTGCCCGCGCGTAAGCCCAGCGCGCCGAGCACCATGCCGGCGACGCCCAGCACCGGCAGCAGCCAGAGCGCCGGCATTGCGTGAAAATTGCTCATCCAGGCGCCGCTTTGCATCACCACCGCCGGGCCGCCGAGCGGAGTGGCTTCCATCGCGGGGTTCACGGGCGCGGTATAGACGAAGCCCTTGATCGCCTGCACCCAGACACCGCCGATGATGAAGAGAACGGCTGCAATCAGGCCCGAGACCGTGGCGATGCGCCTGGCCCGCCCATAGATCGGCTCCTCGCCGCGGATCATCAGCATCGCCCCGCCCTGGAAGATGGACATCGCCAGCGAAAGCAGGCCGCACAGGATCGCGAAGGGGTTGAGCAAATACCAGATGAAGGATTCATCCTGGTGATACTGCCCGTCCCAGTCGAAATGGAATCCGACCCCCTGCAGCACGTTGCCCATGGCCGCGCCATAGACGATCATCGGCAGCGCACCGGAGACCAGGAAGGCCCAGTCCCAGGTTGCCCGCCAATGCGTGGTATCGACCTTGGAGCGGTATTCGAACGCCACCGGCCGCAGGATCATGCTGAACAGCAGCAGGATCATCACGACGTAAAAGGTCGAGAACGACGTCGCGTACAGAGTCGGGAAGGCGGCGAAAATCGCGCCGCCGCCGAGGACGAACCACACCTGATTCCCGTCCCAGTGCGGGCCGACGATGTTCAGTGCCGTGCGCCGCTCGGCGTCGGTCTTGCCCACGAAGCGCAGCAAGGTGCCGACGCCCATATCCATGCCCACCATCACGCCGATATTGATGAGCACGATGCCGAGCACCAGAGCCCAGACCAGTTTCAAGACAACATAGAGTTCCATGATCGGATTCCTTAGCGGAGCTCAGCTCACTTCCATGACTTGGCGGCGTAGCCGGGTTCGCCGACAACATGGCGCGGTGTCGGCGAGGGTTCACTCGTCGGATGCGCCCCTTCATGCGTCGTGGGGCCGAGGCGCGCGTACTTGAACATCAGATAGAGTTCGGCCGCGATGAGCAGGCTGTAGAGCAGCGCGAAGCCGATCAGCGAGAACACCATGTAGCCTGCCGTGTGCGACGAGGCGGACATGAAGGTCGGCAGCAAGTCGAACACGCTCCACGGCTGGCGCCCGTTCTCGGCGGTGATCCACCCATATTCGCAGGCGATGATCGGCAGCGGGATCGACCACATGGCGGCCTTCAGCACCCAGCGGTTTTTCTCCAGTTCGTTCCTCAGACTGTAATAGGCGCCGAGCGCGAACACCGCGACGAACAGCATGCCCAGCCCCACCATCAGGCGGAATGCCCAGAACTCAACGAACACGTTGGGGATCGAGGCGCGCGCGGTCTGATCCAGCACCGACGGCAGAAGCTGCGGTGTGATCTTGGTCAGATCCTGGTCCGGCGCGTAGCGCTGGGCGAGGAAGCCATAACCCATGTCGCTTTCATATTGCCGGAAGGTCGCGAGCGCGACCGGGCTCTTGGTGGCGGCATAATCCTGCAGCGCGATCACGGCCTTCATGCCGTTCACGGCTTTCACTTTGGCCTGGTCCTCGAGTTCGTCGATGCCGGGGATCGGCGTCTCGAACGAGTGCGTCACCAGCGGCGTCAGCACGTAGGGAACGCCGATCGAAAAGATATCCTTCCGTCCGTTCTGGTCCGGCAGGGCAATGATCTTCCAGGGCTCCGCCGGCGGCTTGGTGGTCCGCCAGTTATCCTCCATCGCGGCGAGTTTGGTCGGCTGCACGAGATAGTCGAGACGGCCGAGCGCATCACCGAGCGTTATGACCGCGAGCGAGGAGATCACGCCAAACAAAGCGGCCATGCGAAACGAACGCGCCGCGAACTCGCGGTGGCGCTTGTTAAGAAAATAAAACGCGCTGATGCCCATCACAAACATGGAAGCGGTCACGAAGCCGGCGATGGAGGTATGCACGAACTTCGCCTGCGCGTCATCGCTGAAGATCAGCGCACCGAAGTCGGTGAACTCCACGCGCATTGTGTCGGGATTGAACTTGGCGCCGACCGGGTCCTGCATGAAGCCGTTGCCAACCAGGATCCACAGCGCCGAGAGGTTCGAGCCGAGCGCCACGAGATAAGTGATCGCGAGATGCGCGGGCTTGCTCAGTCGGTCCCAGCCGAAGAACATGAGACCGACGAAAGTGCTCTCCATGAAGAACGCCATCAGCCCCTCGACCGCCAGCGGCGTGCCGAACACGTCGCCCATGAAGTGCGAATACATTGACCAGTTGGTCCCGAACTCGAACTCCATCGTCAGGCCGGTGGCGACGCCGATGGCGAAGTTGATGCCGAACAGCTTGCCCCAGAAGAGCGTCATGTCCTTGTAAATCTGCTTGCCGGAAATGACGTAGACCGTCTCCATCGCGGCGAGCAGCAGGCTCAGCCCAAGCGTCAACGGCACGAACTGGAAATGATAGAGCGCGGTCAGTGCGAATTGCAGTCGTGAGAGATTGACGACGGTCGAACTTATCATCGCGTACTTCCTGGCGCTGTTGTACGTACAAGCACGTGGCCACAGCGCGGGCGCCGGGGCCAGCGATGGCTCAGAGCCATCTCTAGAGCACAAAAAACGCCGCAACCTTGATGCAGATCAAAGCGCGAGAGAGAAGAAAGCGGCCGCTTTTTAAAAAAGCGGCGCAAAAACTTCTTTTATGCTGGGCCATGGGCTGCGTCAGCGACAACGCCCACGGCCCAAATTAATAAAGTTTTTTTGCTACTTTTTGTTCACAAAAAGTAGTCTTTCCTTCGCCTTAAAACCGCGCCGATGCTTCCGAAATCGCCACGAGGCGCGGCACGATCCGGCCCGTCTGGCGCAGCGTGCCGAACGATCCGTCTTCCACCGCACGTCCGCGCGACAGCACGACGACGCGGTCGTTCGTTTTGATGCCGTCGAGCCGGTGGGTGATGGCGATGACCGTGCGCGCGGCGGCGAGTCTGGCGAGGGCGGCGCGGAAGCCTGCGGCGGTGAGCGGGTCGAGTCCCTCGGTCGGTTCGTCGAGGATCAGGAACGGCGTGTCACGGAGTGCTGCCCGGGCGAGGACGAGCCGGCGCCCCTCGCCGCCCGAAAGCCGCGCGCCGGCTTCGCCGATGAGGGTTTCCAGCCCTTCCGGCAGAGCACGGACGAAGCCGTCGAGCTGCGCCATCTCCAGCGCCGCCCAGAGCATTGCGTCATCCGCCTCCGGCTTGGCGATCAGCAGGTTGTCGCGCAGCGTGCCGGCGAAGAGGTGGGCGCGCTGCGAAACCACGGTGAACAGGCTGCGCACGTCATCGCCGCGAATGTCTGCGAGCTCGATCCCGCCGAGCCGTGCCGCGCCTTCCTGATAGTCCGCGAGGCGGAGGAGCAAGTTTACGAGGGACGTTTTGCCGGCGCCGCTCGCGCCGAGCAGCCAGACATGCTCGCCTTCGGTGATCGTGAGATCGAGCCCGTCGAGTGCCCAGGGGCCATCGGGCCGGTAGCGCATCCGCAGGCGCGTGAGCGTGATGTCGAGACGCGCCGGGCGCGCCGGGCTGGCTTCCGGCTCCCGCACCGGCAGCGGGCGATCTACGATCTCGAACAGCCGTCGCGCCGCCTCGCGCATCCCGCCCAGCAGCTGGAAGGCCTGGGCCAAGGGCGCGGTCGCCTCGAACGCCGCCAGCGCGCCCAGCGCCAGCAGCGGCAGATCCGGGCCGGGCAGACGGTGCCGCGCCACCAGCGACCTGCCGATCACCAGCATCGCAGCGAGCGTCAGGTTCGCGATCAATTGCCCCGCGGCCGATCCCAGGCCGGAGAGCACGGCCAGCCGCGCCTGGCCTGCGACCAGAAGCTCGCCGGAAGCGGCCAGCCGCGCCGCCATAGCCGGGCCTGAGTTGCAGGACAACAAATCCGCCATGCCTTGCGTCGCATCGACGAGGTCGGCGCGCAGGCTGTTCTGGATCGCCACCACCTCCCGGCTCGGCCGGGCGCCCAAGACGAGGCTGAAAGCCGGCACCATGATCCCGGCCAGCACCAGCCCGAGCAGCAGTGCACCCCCGGCCAGCGGCGCGAAGAGCGCGAACACCCCGGCCATCACCAGGGTCGCGAGCGCGAACACCGCGAAAGGTGCGACCACGCGAAGATACACATCGCCCAGCCGGTCGATATCGGCGACGAGGCGGGAGAGCAGGTCGCCGCTCCGCTCCAGATCGAGCGCCGCCGGCGCCAACGGCTCGAGCCGCGCATAGAGATAGGTGCGCAGTCCGGCGAGCTGCCGGAACGTCGCCTCATGATCGACCAGCCGGCCGGCATAACGGCAGACCACGCGCACGGTGGCGAAGAACCGCACGCCGGCCGCAGGTGTGAGGAGGTTGAACGCGTTCTGCGCCGCATAGCCGGCGAGGCCGACGGCGCCTGCACTCGCGAGGAACCAGCCGGACAGTGCGAGCAGCCCGAAATTCGCGAGGACAGTGATCAGCCCGAGCGCCAGGCCGCCCGCGATCCAGAGGCGATCGGGATTATACAGCCGCATGAGGCGGATCAGGTCGCGCATGGAACCTCCCGCGCGGCGATGCCGGAGGCGGCGAGCAGGCTGGCATAGGCCCCACCGGCAGCGACCAACGCCTCATGCGTCCCCACCTCGGCGATGCGCCCTTCTTCCATGACCAGGATCTGATCCGCCCGGCGCACCGTGCCGAGCCGATGCGCGATCAGGATCGTGGTCCGTCCCTCCGCCAGCTCGGCGATCGAAGCTGCGATCAGCGCTTCCGTCTCCAGATCGAGATGCGCCGTCGCCTCGTCAAGGATCAGGATCGGCGCGTCCTTAAGGAAGGCGCGCGCCAGCGCCAGGCGCTGCACCTGTCCGCCCGAGAGACCGGCGCCGGCCTCGCCGATCCGCGTGCCGAGCCCATCAGGCAAAGCCAGAACATCTGCAAGCAGATGCGCACGCTCAAGCGCCATCCGCAGCGCCGCGTCATCCGCCTCCGGCCAAGCGAGGCGCAGATTGCTGGCGATCGACCCTGCAAAAACCCGCGGTGCCTGCGGCACGTAAGCGAGCTGGCGCCACCACGCCTCGGGTGCGATGTTTGCGAGCGGCGCGCCTTCTACGAAGACCCCGCCAGCGGAGGGGGACACAAAGCCCAGCACCGTGCCAAGCAGCGTCGATTTTCCAGCACCCGAGCGCCCGACGATCGCGCTCATCTTTTCTGCCGGAAAATCGCAGTCGATCCCGCGCAGCGCCAGACGGTCGGCGCCATAGCAAACCTCCAGGCCGCGGCACGCGATGCCCACGGCGCCCATAGGCGGCTGCAGGGTTCCGGCAGGCTTGGGCAAAGGCGTATCGAGCAGATCAAAAATCCGCTCCGCCGCGGCAAGCGCGCTCATGCGGGCGTGATAGTGCACCGCCAGCCCGCGCAGCGGCATGAAGAATTCCGGCACCAGCAGCAAAACCAGGAACGCGGGAAAGAAGCTGATCATGCCATGCAGCAGCCGGACGCCGAACAGCACAGCGACGAGGGCGATCGCCAGCGAGGCAAAAAATTCGAGCGCGGCGGAAGTGAGGAAGGCGACGCGTAAACCGGCCATGGTGGCGCGACGGTAATCGTCGGAGAGGCGCGCGATCAGCGCGATCTCGGCGCGGGCCCGGCCGAACAGCTTCAGCGTGGTGATGCCCTGGATCGCGTCCAGGATATGCGCGCTCATGGTCAGCAACTGGCGCCATTGGCGCTGGTTGATCGCCTCCGCCCGGTACCCCACGAACACCATGAAAACCGGAATGATCGGCCCGGTGACAATGAGGATGAGCGCGCTGATCCAGTCGAGCGGCGCCACCGCGACGAGGATCGCCAGCGGCACCAGCGCCACGAGTATTTTTTGCGGGAGGTAGCGCGCGAAATAGGGGTCCAGCGTCTCGACGCCGTCGATCGCGGTCGCCGCCAGATCGGCGCTCTGCTCCCCCGCCGTGAAGACCGGCCCCAGCGCAAAAAGGTGGTCGACCAGCTGTTTCCTAAGCCCCGTCTTCACCCCTGCCGCAGCATGATGCGCCGCGCGCTCGGCCGCATAAGAGAGCGCCGCCCGCGCCACGAACAGCCCAAGCAAGCCATAGAAATAAGGCCGTTCCGTACCGAACGACGCATGGTGGAAGACCATGCCGTCAACGAAACGGGCGAGCAGCAGCGCCTGCGCAATGACCAGAAGTCCGGCGGCCGCGCCGAGGCCGATCGCAAAGCTGAGGCCGCCTCGTCCCGCGCGCCCGGCTTGGGTCAGCCGCCGGTCGAGTCCTCGCCGCGTCTCATGCGTGCTTAGCCCCACACTGGCCCCTTGGCTTCCGCCTTCTTAGATAGAAGAAAGAAGCCGCTTTTCGAAAAAAGCGGCGCAAAAACTTTTGGCGATGCTGGGTCATGGGCGTTGTCGCCGACACCGCCCATGACCCAGATTAACAAAGTTTTTTTGCTACTTTTTGTTCACAAAAAGTAGCCTTCCCTTCCCTGGCGACAATTAATCGGTATACCCGACAGCCGGCTGCCCCTCACGGTTTTCTGGTGAGCACGGCGCGATTTCTTCGGCCACCTCCGGGTAAACCTGGTTTCGCCCCAGGCTCTTCGCGCGGTACAGGGCGCTGTCCGCTTCGCGGAGCCACGTGTTCACGGTTTCCGTCCCCTGCCGCCACTGCGCGACCCCCGCGCTGATCGTCACCATTTTCCCGACTCCCGCGTCATGCGGAATTCTCAAGGCCTGAATGGCATTCCGACAGAGTTCGGCGACCAGGCAGGCCTCCTGGAGCGACGTCCCCTCCAGGATCAGCAAAAACTCTTCCCCTCCGAAACGATATCCGTGATCTGCCTGCCGACAATTCCGCAACAAAACACGCGCCACATTCGTTAAAACCTTATCGCCGGCGAAGTGACCGTAAGTGTCGTTATATGCCTTGAAGTGATCGACATCGAACATGAGCGCACAATACGGTCCGAAATGGCCGGTGGCGCGCGCCGCGAGCTCGTCGAGGTCCTCGCGCAGTTTGAGGCGGTTATGCAGTCGCGTCAGCGGATCGGTACGCGCCTGGTCGAAGAGCCGTAGATTCAGAAGCTCAAGCTGGGATCGCTGCGCCGCCAGCCGTTCGTGCAAATGGCTGATGCGTTCGGCGACGACCAGCCGGGCCGCCAACTGGTCCGTATTCAGCGGCTTGACGAGATAGTCATCGGCGCCAGCGTCATTCGCGTCCAGAATAAGGTGCTTGTCGCCGAATGACGTCACAAAGATAAAGTAAGTGTATTTGTCGTCGTTCGGTCTGGAACGGACGCGCCGGCAGAGCTCAAGCCCGTCCATCATGGGCATCGAACAATCGCTGATGACGACATCCATGTCGGTCTTCTGAAAGACTTCCCAGGCCTCTTGCCCATTGGTCGTGGACACCACTTCATGCCCGAGTTGTTCGAGCATAGCTTCGACGATCATGCGTGATGCGGTGTCGTCCTCGGCGATAAGGATACGCATCGCTTACGCCGTCGTCAGTTTCGCCGCGAGAGCCTCGCGGGCGCGTGTGAACTCGCATTGCAACGCGTCGACGCGCGCCGCGCCTGCGCCAAGATCAGAAGCTGCGGCATTGGCCTCGATGGCGGTGCAGATCTGGACCATGGTTTGCGCCCCGAGATTGGCGGCGCTCCCTTTGATCGCGTGGGCGATCTGGGCGACGGCAGGCGCATCCGCACGCCCCACCGCATCCCGCAACTCTTCCAGACGCCTTGCGGTATCACGCATAAAAATCTCGGCCAGTTTTGCAGAAAGGTCGCCGCTCCCCTGAACAAGCTGGAAGCGCTCAAAGACGGCATCGTCGAGCGGGGGGTCGCCAGAGAAGGCCGGCGTGGGTGGAATGCCGTACTTTGCCAGGGCGTCGAACAATTGCGGCCAGTCGATCGGCTTGGTGAGCGCGCCGTTCATGCCCGCCGCCAGATAGCGGGCGCGATCCTCCGGCATGACATTGGCGCTCAAGGCCAGGATCGGCACGGCTCTGGCCGGCGGCGACAGCCGCCTGATCTGGCGGGTCGCCTCCACCCCGTCCATCACCGGCATCTGCACGTCCATCAGCACCAGGTCGAACGGTTCTCGCGCGACGGCCGTGACAGCCTCCTGGCCGTTCTCGGCGGCCGCAACCTCGTGACCATACGAGCGCAGCATTTCGGCGATCAGCACCCGATTCAGTTCCACATCCTCCACCAGCAGCACCCGCCGCGGCGGGCTGGCGACAAGCACGCGCCGGTCCGTCGCCGGAGGGGCCGTGATGCTGCCCAGCGCCAGAGGAACCTCGAACCAGAACAGGCTGCCCACGCCCGGCCGGCTGTCGATGCCGATCTCTCCGCCCATCGCCTCGACCAGTTTCTTGGAGATCGCCAGGCCGAGCCCGCTGCCGCCATATTCACGGGTCGTCGAGGCGTCCATCTGACTGAAAGCGTTGAACAAGATCCCCTGCTTGTCCTCAGGGATGCCGATCCCTGTATCGCGCACCTCGAAGCGGAAATGATTCCGCCCATCAGCCACGCGATGAGAGAGCGCCACCGTGACACTGCCCCGTGACGTGAACTTGACTCCGTTGCCGACCAGATTGACGAGCACCTGCTTGAGCCGGGTCGGATCCCCCCGGAGCACGTGGGGCAACTGGCCGTCGCGTTCAAAACGCAGTTCCAACCCGCGTTCGGCCGCCTGGGGCATCAGGAGCGAGCGGACCTGCTCCAGAACTTCGCGCAAGTCGAAATCGATGGTTTCAAGATTCAGCTTTTTGGCCTCACCCCGGGAAAAATCGAGAATGTCATTGATCAGCGCGAGCAGGTGCCGGCCTGACCGTTGAATGCCCGTGGCATATTCGCGCTCTTTGGCAGGAAGATCGGCGTTCAGGAGCAACTCCGCCATGCCGAGGACCCCGGTCATGGGGGTGCGAATCTCGTGGCTCATGACCGCCACGAACTCCGCTTTGGCCCGTGCCGCGGCCTGCGCGATTTTGGTGGTCTCCCGCAACTGCGCCATAAGTTTCTCGCGTTGCTCCAGAAACGCGGCAACCGGCAAGGCTGAGAGCAGGACCGACGCGAAGAAAAGTTGCAGGAGTTGCACTTTCAGGACCTCGTCAGTCCCCGCACGCGCCATGATCGGTCCGTGCCCCATCGCGGTGCTCCAGATCGCGACCGCCGTCAGGGCGGCCGTGGCCGTGGTGGCCCCGAGCAGCCGGCCACTGAATGCCGCGAACAGCAGAAAGGGGAAGATCACGTACACCCCCAGGACATCGCTGCTAAAAACGATCCATCCGATAATGGCCACCAGCCCGGCGAGCAACAGCGTCTGCGCCGCCTGGTGGCCAAAACGCGCTTTCCGTAACGTGGGCTCGGTCCAACTCAGCAGCAGGGGCGTGACGGTCAATTGGCCGCTCGCGGCGGAGAGATACCAGGTCTTCCACGCCGGGAGAAAAGGCCCGCCATAGACGAGAGCGGTCAGACCCGCTCCCCCCGCGGCACTCAAGCTCGGCACAGCGAGGCACACGAGCGCCAGCCTTGCCAGCGGCCGCATGCCGTCGACCGGCGCCCCCCCACCGGTGGCACGCAGCAGAACCACAATGAGCAGGATTTCAACGACGTCACAGGCGATATAACCAAACCCGGTGATTGGTGTGCCGGCGACAATATTCGACGCATAGTCAGCGGCCTCGGCAAGCAGCAGCAGAACCGGCCAGGTGGAGCGTTTGTTGCGCAACAAGGCCGTTACGGTGAACGCATTCGAGATCCAAATCGGGGTAATGGCGCCGAAGATGGTCAAGGACAGCGAGGAGGTCGTAAAAACGACCAGCGGCAGCACGACCGCAAGCCAAAGGGGCGGCGCCGTGATCTTGAAGCCGCCTATGGATATGGACGAATCTGGATGCAACACTTCGATACGGTCCGTTCCCAAACGCCTCTCGGGTTCAGCAAAATACTCTAAATTTTCAAATATTTTATGACCGATTTATTCCGCCGCCTCCTTGACATGTGTCACACTACTTCAAGTGGAACAGCTATAGCAAGGAATCCTGGGGCAATGCCGGATCATTTTCGGGGTCGCAAGCGGCCGGGGGCGGCCCCCTGCCGCCGGCGCGCGTACCGACGTGGAAGCCGGTCTTGAACTGTCCCGATCCCGGCGGTCTTCCCGACACGGCAGTGTGTGTTAAAGGTACGGGGAACCTTGGATCCAGGCCGCCATCATGAGACCGAAACCATTGCAACAGCGCAGACCAGCCGGTCTCAGAACATCAAAGCTTTTCCCTTTGAAATCGGTGGACTTGCCCGCATCCGCGGCGCCGTCATTCAGCGATGTTCCGGTAACACGCGCTCTCTCAACAACCCATCGAAACGACCTATGAGCGACTCTCAATTTTTTCTCGGGCGACAGCCCATCGTCGGGCGCGATCGCGAACTGACCGCCTACGAATTGCTGTTCCGCAGCAGCACGGCCAATGCGGCCACAGTGCTCGACGACGTCGCCGCCAGCGCGACCGTCATTCAACGCACCTTCCTGGATCTCGGCATGCCCGCGGCCCTGGGCGACAAGCAAGGCTTCATCAATCTCCCCGCCTCGCTGCTGATGAGCGAGCTCATCGAAGTGCTGCCACGGGAGCGGGTCGTTCTGGAAATCCTGGAAACCGTGCCGTTGACGCCGGACGTACTGGCGCGGTGCCAAGAGCTGCAGGAGGCGGGCTACACGCTGGCGCTCGACGATCTCGTGGAGCTCACGCCCGAAACCCTGGCAGCGTTACCGCTGGTCAAACTGGCCAAGCTCGACATGGTGACGCTGAGCCGGGAACAGGTCGTCGATCTGGTGCGCGATCTGCGCCCCTATGGCCTTACCCTGCTGGCGGAAAAAGTCGAAACGCTGGAGCAGTACGATTTCTGCCGGGACCTCGGCTTCGACCTGTTCCAGGGCTATTTCTTCGCCAAGCCGGTTATCCTGACCGGGCGGGCGGTGCCGCCTTCGGCTTTGGCGCTGCTCAAATTGCTCGGCCTGATCGTCGCCGACGTCGAGAACGAAGTGCTTGAGCATGCCCTGAAGCAAGCGCCGAGCCTGACACTGAATCTGCTCAAAATGGTCAACGCGGCGGCTTTCGGCATGGCGAAAAAAATCTCCACCCTGCGCGAGGCCATTTTCATGCTCGGCCGGGTGCGACTGAGCCGTCTGGTGCAGATCATGTTGTTTGCCCAGCAAAGCGGCGCCGCCGTGACGTCCGATCCGTTGCTGCAAACCGCCATCGTCCGAGGCCGCTTGATGGAAGGACTGGCCGATGCGCTCGGCTGGACAAAGCTGCGCGACCGCGCCTTCATGGTCGGCATGCTCAGCCTGGTTGATGCGGTGTTTCAGCAGCCCATGCCGGACCTGCTCGCCCTGATCAATCTGGAAGAGAGCCTCCAAAACGCCATCATGCACCGCAGCGGCCAACTCGGCACTCTTTTGCAGCTGGTCATGGCGAGCGAGAGCGCCGACGGCGCGGCCACCCTGGCGTTGTTGCCGCATTTTCCAGGGCTGAACGCCGATGAGTTCAACCGCCTCCAGGTGGAAGCGCTGCAATGGGCGAATACCATGTGACATAAGCGTGGCGCATGGCTCCGCTGGAGCCGTGCTGGTTTCAACGCCGCCGGCCCAGCGTAAAAAAGTTTTTGCGCCGCTTTTTTTAAAAAGCGGCCTCTTGCTTCTCTCTGAAATACCCGGCTCTTCCCCGTTTTTCACAACGTTTTACATGCCAAACACTTCAGCCACGCTTAGGGTTGTGGAGAGTTGATTGGCGCGTCACGGCGCGCTCTCGGACCTTCCTTTCGGCAGGATTGCATGGCACACGGTTTCACAGCCTCTCCCTGGTACGTTCCCTCCCCCCGTCTCGAGACTGAGCCGGACCACGAAACGGTCGCCACCAGGCAAGCAAGCTCCCCTCCCCCGTTTTCTTCGGCCATGGGTGATGTCCACGCGTATCCCGGCCGGCCGGAAGCGCCTGCCCCCCTGCCCGGCCGCATCGACGACGAAGGACAGGCCACGGCCGCGCTGATCGCCGCCAAGCTGATCACGCTCTGCCGCTCGGCCGGCGCTGGCGATGCCGGATTGGCGAGCTTCCTCGACAATCTTCTCGCCGCGGTGACCGCCCGTCTCGATCGCCCCGGCGACCAGAACGACGCACCGTCGCACCGCCTCGCCCCGTGGCAGGAAACCGCCGCGAAGAAGCTGATGACGCAGGACCTGACCTGCCCGCCGACCTTGCACGCCTTGGCCACGGCCTGCGGCATGTCGGCCAACAACTTCGCCAAGGGCTTTCGCGGCACGACCGGCTTGTCGCCGCGGCAATGGCTGATCTCCTTCCGCATCGCGCGGGCGCAGGAGCAGCTCGCCGATTCCGCGGTGCCGCTCTCCACCGTCGCCCTCGATTGCGGCTTCTGCGATCAAAGCCATTTCACCCGCTCCTTCACCCAGATGGTCGGCAAGACCCCGGCCGTATGGCGGCGGGAAACGCGTCAGCGCGGTACCGCAGCGCCATCATGGGGAGAAGAGGCGTGGCGCGGCAGCCAGGTTTTCGCGGCCGAGTAGAGCGATAAGGCCTGATTAGTTATATTAACATGCTTTAGCTTGAGCGATTCGTTTGCTCAGGGGAGCGTAAGGGAAGACTACTTTTTGTGAACAAAAAGTAGCAAAAAAACTTTGTTATGCTGGGTCATGGGCGTGTCGGCGACAACGCCCATGACCCAGCATAATAAAAATTTTTGCGCCGCTTTTTTTAAAAAGCGGCCGCTGTCCTATATCCAAAAATCCGGCCTTACCCGATTGTTCTGATGGGGATATCCAGTCTAAGCAAAAAGGGGTATTTTACCAAAGTTCCGCGGGAGGCCAAAAATGATAAAACTGCTTTTACTGCCAGTGTTTGTGCTGGCCCTATGGGTACCGATCTTCAACCGCACGGCACCGACATTATTCGGGTTTCCGTTTTTCTATTGGTATCAGATCGCGATCATACCGATCGCCTCGGTGCTGATCTTCATCGTCTACCGGGTTGAAGAGCGCACGGGGGGTGACAAATGACCTATCCTGTCGCGACCATCGTGTTCCTGGCGCTGATCGCGCTCGTGGTGATTCTGGGCTTTACCGCCGGACGCTGGAACGCCGGAAATCTGTCGCATATCGAGGAATGGGGCCTGGGTGGCCGGCGTTTTGGCACCTGGGTCTCGTGGTTCCTGATCGGCGGCGACGCCTATACCGCTTATACCTTCATCGCGATTCCGGCCCTGATGTTCGGTGCCGGGGCGATCGGATTTTTCGCGGTGCCGTATACTGTGGTGTGCTATCCGATCCTGTATCTGGTGTTCCCCAAACTCTGGCGCGTCGCGCAGAAGCACGGCTACATCACCGGGCCGGAATTCGTGCGTGGGCGCTATGGCAATCGCTGGCTGGCGCTGGCGGTTGGCGTCACCGGCATTTTCGCCACCATGCCCTATATCGCGTTGCAGCTGATCGGCATGCAGACGGTGATCGGCGCGCTGGGGCTTCCGGGTCATTTGCCGCTGATGCTCGCCGTTGCCGTGCTGGCTGCGTTTACCTACACGTCCGGCCTGCGGGCGCCGGCGATGATTTCGATCGTGAAGGACCTGCTGATCTACCTCACCGTGATCGTGGCGATTGTCGTGATCCCCAGCGAGCTGGGCGGGTTCGGTGCGATTTTCGCCAAGATTGCGCCGGTGAAGCTGCTGCTGGCGGCGCCGCCAGCGGGAAGCGGCGGCGCCTATACCGGCTATGCCACGCTGGCGCTGGGTTCGGCCATGGCATTGTTCCTTTATCCGCATACCACGACGGCGATTTTGAGCTCGTCCGGGCCGCGGGTGATCAAGCGCAATGCGGCGCTGCTGCCAGCCTATACCATCATGCTGGGGCTGCTGGCGCTGGTGGGCTACATGGCAGTGGCAGCGGGCCTGAAGACCATGCCGCAATACGCCGCGGGATTCGCGCGGTATGGCGCGAGTTTCGCGGTGCCGGCCTTGGTGCTGCACTCGCTCCCCGGATGGTTTGCCGGGGTGGCGTTCGGCGCGATCGCCATTGGCGCGCTGGTGCCGGCGGCGATCATGGCGATCGCGTCGGCGAACATCTTCACGCGTGATATCTGGACGCAGTTCGCCACCACGGCCTCTCCGAGCGGCGAGGCACAGATCGCGAAACTGTTCTCGATCGTCATGGTCGTGGGCGCCGTGGTGTTCATTCTGGTGATCCCCTCCACCTACGCCGTACAGCTGCAATTGCTGGGCGGGATGTGGATTATCCAGACGTTTCCGGCGATCGCATTTTCGGTGTTTACGCGGTTCTTCAACGGCTGGGCGCTGCTGGTCGGTTGGGCCGTGGGGATTGTCAGCGCCACATGGCTGGTCGCGCTGAACCATTTCGCCGGGGCGATCTGGGCGTTCCATGTGTTTGGCGTCACTCTGCCGAGCTACATCGCGCTGGCAACGGTGCTGGTGAATGCGCTTGTGGCGGCGGTGCTGAGCCTGCCGCTGAACGCCATGGCCTCTGATCGCGCAGGCGACGAGACCGTGGCGGCTGACTATGTGTAAGTGAAGGAAGAGGCCGCTTTTTAAAAAAAGCGGCGCAAGAATTTTTGTTATGCTGGGTCATGGGCGTTGTCGGTGACAACGCCCATGACCCAAATTAATAAAGTTTTTTTGCTACTTTTTGTTCACAAAAAGTAGCCTTCTTTTGCGCTCGGTGGACCGTTCTCAACGACCCAAAGCGGCTCGAGCCTTCCCAAAAACAAACCATAATTGATAGCGCCCACAATGGCGAAGGTTGAAGCCAGGACCAGCGGGGCAATGAACGACCCGCCGAAGGCCGTCAGCAAAACGCCCGCGAGAGCGGAGCCGATAACAACCGCCATATTGCCAGCGCAGTTCACGACACCACTGATCGTGGCGACATAGTGATTTGCCGGGGCGACATCCGCGGGAAGGGCCCACATGTTGGATCCGGTGAATCCGAGACCCGCATAGGACAGTGAAAAAAAGGCCATTGAAACAACGACATTCTGCGCGAGTGCGGCAAGCAGGATCGTCGAAGCGCAGAGCATGCCGAAGACAAGACATAATTTCCGTGCGCTGGTCAGACTCATGTGCCGTCGGGCCAAGAAATCAGACGCCCAACCGCCGAACACGCTGCCGGGGATCGACATCAGGGGCGGCACCACTCCCAATGTTCCAAGCTCGGCGAGCGTGAAACCTCTCACGTGTACAAGATAGATGGGAAACCATGTCAGGAAGAAATACTGCACCGAATCCCAGCAGAAATGACCCAACGCCTGGGTCAGCACATTGCGGTGCATGAGCATGCGCCGCCATTCTATGTGTCGGGTCGATACCGTCGGCGAACCGCGTGCGCTCAGCAGTGATTCCCGCTGCGCGTCGGTAATGAAGCGGCAGGACTCGGGTTCCCGATACAATGCCCACCATCCGATGAGCCAGATCACGCCGATGACAGCCGTCAGGAAGAACGGGCCGCGCCAGCCCCAGAGACCGACGCCGACAGCGGCAATCGGCCATGCAAGGGCCGAGCCCACGCGCTGCCCTCCGTCAAAGATGCCGGTGGCCAGACCGCGTTCGCCACGCGGAAACCATGAGTAGATGACCTTCACGCATGATGGCGCCGATGCGGCCTCCCCTGCCCCGAGGAACAGGCGGCTGACGAACAGGGACGCCACCGAATTCGTCAGGCCGGTCATCGTCGTCCATATCGACCACCACAGCACAGCCATGCCGCAACTGATACGAATGCCGAAACGATCGATCATGCGCCCCGCGGGAATCTGCATGGCAGCGTAGGACCAGAAAAAGGCACCGAACACGAGTCCCATCTCAGCATTGCTTATGCCGAGACTTTTCTTGAGGAACGGGGCGGCGATGGCGATGTTGACGCGGTCCATATAAGCGATCGCGACCGCGAGGACGACCAACAGGAGCATCAGGAAGCGAATTTTTGGCAGCTTCGCGGCAACTTCCTGGGTCTGGTGGTCCTGCGCTAACAGAGAGCTGTTAGTGCTGAGTAGGAGGGCTTGCTCCTCGGACTGCATCTGTTTCTTCTCCCATTTGTCGATCTATGCCGACTTTAATATTGGCCCCGAAAATTTCGTGGACGATGACGAGTGCGGTGGCGGGGCGGGGCAAACACGCGGCCTGAAACCACGTGCACGACCCGGCCCAGCGATTCAGCGCTTGACCTCGTACTCCTCGATGAGCCCATCCTTCGGGTTCAAGCCGAGACCGGGCTCCTGTGACACGGTCAGGAAGCCTGCCTCCGGCTGCGGCACCTTCTCGAAAATGGCATTGTAGGCCATCCATTTATGGAAGTGGTAT
>NZ_DASXFO010000068.1:0-103151 GCF_036489515.1 Acidocella sp. | reverse complement strand
CGGCCTGGTGCGGGAGTTTCGCGCCACCGACAGCCAGACCCCGATCGTGGTGATGGGATATCTGAACCCGATCCTCTCCTACGGCGTGCAGCGCTTCTGTGCCGACGCCGCGCAGGCCGGGGTCGACGGGCTGATCGTCGTTGATCTGCCCACCGAGGAAGCCGACCTGCTCTTGCCGGATGCGACGGCGAACGGGCTCGACGTGATCCGCCTGATCGCGCCCACCACCAGCGACGAACGCCTGCCGAAAGTGCTGAGCGGCTCTTCAGGCTTTGTGTATTATGTCAGCATCACCGGCATCACCGGCACGCGCACCGCCACGGCCGAGGATCTGGCGCGCGACATTCCGCGCATCCGCGCCACCACCGATCTGCCGATCGCGGTCGGGTTCGGCGTGCGCACGCCGGAGCAGGCGCGCATCGTCGCCGAATATGCCGACGGCGCGATCGTCGCCTCCGCGCTGATCGAGAAACTGGTGCTGGCCGGCGTGCCGGCGGTGCTGGACGATGTTGCAGCACTCGCCCAGGGCGTGCGCAGCGTCAGTAAGGTAGCCTGAAGAAAGCGGCCGCTTTTAAAAAAGCGGCGCAAAATTTTTTTTGGCTCTGGGCCGGGGGCCGTTGAAACGGCACGGGCTCAAAGGAGCAAAGTTTTTTTGCTACTTTTTGTTCACAAAAAGTAGCCTTCCTTTGCTTCAGGACCAGAAGCGCTTTTCGCGCCGGAACGCTTTCCAGGTTTTTGTGAGGTCGTCCAAGCCGCTTTGGCGTTGCTTTTTTTGGTATTCGGCCAGGGCGGAGAGGGCGGGAAGATCGATCGGCGCGTCTCGAACCAATGTCCTGGCCAGTTCGACCGAGGTGAAGCTGTCATTGATGAGGCCCAGAGTCTCCTGGAGCGCCTTGCATCGTTTCTGATACGGGCGTGTTTTTGCGAGCGGGAAAAGGCTTTCGGTAAACTCGATGCCGTAACGGAGCTTCTTGATCGATTTTCGGAGTTCGTGAAGTTCTGTGTTGTTATGGCGGGATATATTTTGTCCTCTGGATTTGACCTTGCGGGCGAGCCGGTCGAGCCATCGCGGTGCCAGGAGTTGTAGCTTCTGCGCCAGTTTCGCGCGGCCCAGGAGGTCCGGCCTGAACCGTCCCGCCTCGACCCAGGCGGCCAGTTCCAGAACTGTCGCGGTGAATTTTTGGCTCCGGCATTCGGTCATGAAGGCTTCGCGGGTGGCGTGACGTCGATGCTCTGCGGCGGCTTTGAGAGCCGTGACGACGTCGCCAAGGTCGGTTTGCCGGCTTGCTTGCGGCAAGAGCTCGGTACAGAACACGTCCCAATCGCGGGCCTGCCCAAAAATGCGGCCGATCCGCTTGAGTTCCTTATCGAAATGTTCGAGGCGGCGCGGGTCAAGTGCTGGCTTATAGAGCGCCAGGAGCGCACGGAGGCGGCGAATGGCGACGCGCATTTGATGGATGCCTTCGACGCTTCCGGCCAAAGCGGCGGGCTGATTGACGAGCAAATGGTTCAAACAGGCCGCGACGAGCCGGGCAAACGCCTCCGCGCCGGAGGAGGCGGCGGAAAGCTTGATCGACCCGGATTGTTGGCTGGAAGGTGATTTGCCGGCGGCGCGCCGAAAACCGCGTGCGGCTGGGCTGTCGATCATCACCGAAAGCGGATTTTCCGCATGCAGACGCAAGGCGAGACGATAGACCGCGCCGGCCTCTCCGTTCAGCAATTCAAGTTGCAGATCCCTGACCGGCTCGACTGTGGCGCCAGCTTCCATGGTTCCTTCGTCGAACGAGGCCCTGACAATGGTGTCCGGCGCGAGGTGCAGCGTGCGCACGACGCGCTTGAGATCCGTGACCGAAATCTCCTGTAAGTCGGTCGGCGGCGGCAGCGGCTTTGCCGTCAAGACGGCTGTCAGCAATGTGAAGTCCGGTTGGTCGTTTTGCAGCTCCCATTCCCATTCGTCCCGTCGCATTGCCACGCCGGAGGTTCGGGTTGTTTCCATGGTCTGAAAGATCATGTTCCCGCTGCGGGTCACACACAGCCTGAGGCCGGCCCGTGCCAGGTCGTAGGATGAGGTATCGTAGTAGCGGCGTAGAAGATGCTGTGTTTTTGTGTCGGAAGCGCCAGGCGCCCGTAATTCAGGGTGATGGTCGAGATGCTTTGCGCCACGTTCGGTCAAGGCCAGGCCAAGCGTCATTTCATGCGTTGTATGCGTGGCATGAGACGGGGAGACGCCGTCCATGCGTGATCACGCGGTATATAAAACGGACTTCAAATTCATGAATTCGTGCAGGCCGTAGGGACCCAGCTCGCGCCCGTGACCCGAGCGTTTGATGCCGCCAAAGGGGGCTTCCGGCACGGAGGCGAGAATCTGATTGATGGCCGTCATGCCGGCTTGGATGTCGGCGATGAAGCGTGCCTGCTCCCGCGCATCTTGCGTCCAGACCGAGGAGCCGAGGCCAAAGGGAATGTCATTGGCGATGCGGATGGCGTCATCAAGATCCGTCGCGCGGAACATCATGGCGATCGGGCCGAAAATTTCTTCGCGGGTCGTCGCGCTGCCGGCAGGAACATCGGTGAGAATCCCGGCCGTCAGATAGGCGCCCGGGGCCTCCGGTTGGTCTCCGCCGCAGAGCATTTTGGCGCCGGCCTTCCTGGCCTCGGCCAGTTGTTGCAGGACGGTGTCGCGTTGGCCGAAACTGGAGAGCGGCCCCATGTCCGACTGGGGATCCAGCGGGTCGCCGGCTTTGACGGCGCGCATGGCGGCGGCAAAGCGCTCCAGGAAAGCGTCATAGACTGCGGTGTGGACGATCATCCTTTTGCCGCAGATGCAGGATTGCCCCGTATTCTGGATCCGCGCCGTGACCGCCTGGCGAACCGCGAGGTCGAGATCGGCCGAGGGCATGACAATGAACGGATCGGATCCGCCCAACTCCAGAACGACTTTTTTGAGGTTGCGTCCCGCTTGTTCCGCGACCGCTATGCCGGCGCCTTCGCTGCCCGTCAGCGTGACCGCGACGATCCGGCGGTCGGCGATGAGATCCGCCACGGAAGCTGACGTGACGGCGAGGTTCTGGAACACGCCGGCGGGCGCGCCGGCAGCGCGGACCGTCTCTTCCATAAGATTTGCCACACCCTGGACCAGGCTGGCATGCTTCAAAAGCGCGACATTCCCGGCCATGATGGTCGGCGCCAGAAAGCGCACCACCTGCCAGTAGGGAAAGTTCCACGGCATGATGGCAAGAACGGCGCCTTGCGGCAGCCAGTGGGTTTCCGCAGTTCCATGGTTCAAAGGGGTGCGGGCCGGCGCCAGCATTTCGGGTCCATGCTGGGCATAATAGCGAAATCCGGACACACATTTTTCGACTTCGGCCAGGGATGATTTGAGGGTCTTGCCCATTTCCGCCGTGGCCATGGCGGCTAGCCGCTCTTTATTCTGTTCGAAACCGTCGGCGATACGGCTCAGAAGCTGGGCGCGTTCGGCCGGATGGGTACGACTCCACCCCTGAAACGCAGCCATGGCCGCGTCGAGCTTCTGCGCGATTTCCGTTTTGGAAAGCTCCGGATAGGTGGCGATTTCCTGGCCGGTCGCGGGGTTGATGCTTTTGAACATGAACGGTCCTCCGTCTTTGGACGAGAACTGGGAACCATGCCCGGGCTGTTCAACAGGAAGCGAAAGTGAAGGCTACTTTTTGTGAACAAAAAGTAGCAAAAAAACTTTGTTAATCTGGGTCATGGGCGTTGTCGGGGACAACGCCCATGACCCAGCGGAGCAAAAGTTTTTGCGCCGCTTTGGCTCGAAAAGCGGCCGCTTCCTTCAGCGCGGCGCGGCAGGCGCGAGGATGGCCTCGACTGCTTCTTGCACCGCGAAGGCCTCGGCAAGTGTGGCGAGCGGATGCGCGGCACCGCGCGTCATGGCGGCGACGCCCTCGAGCTGGCGGCGTAGGACGAGGGGGCGCATCATCTCATGCGGCAGCGCGTTCGCCACCGGCTGCCAGCTGCCGTCGGGGCCGAGGCGCTCGGCATTGGACCAATCGCGCAGCCGGATCGCCCCGGCGCTGCCCTGTAACGTCCAGGTATTGTGGTCGTCCTTCGCGGTGGTGCCGACGGCGCCGGTGAGGGTGATCGGCAGGTTGCCGGCCTGAAGATGCGCGCGGATCGCCCGTTCGCTACGTCCGGCGTCAGGAAACGCCGCAAAACGCTCGCCGAGCGTGAAGGCGCCGGCGAGGCGCAAGGTGAGGAACAGAAAGTGCGAGACGACCTCGCGGGTAAACCCGCCTTGCTCCGGCCGGTCGAGCCAGGAGGCGGCGTCGTGCTGCCAGGGACGAGGCCAGGTCTTAAAGGCAACCTCGATATCCAGCGTGCGCGGGGTGCCGACGGCGCCCTCGGCGATCCAGGTTTGCAACGCTTCCACGGCGAAGGCGGAGGCCATCGGAAAGTTCACGGCGGCGCGCTTGCCCGCGGCCGTGGCCACGAACTGCCGGGCGGCGGCGACATCCACGGCAAGCGGCTTCTCGCAGAAAATGGCTTTGCCGGCGTCCAGGGCGGCTTGCATATGCGCGAGATGGGTGGCGGGCGGCGAGGCGATGTAGAGACAATCGCACCCGGCGATCACCTGTGTGGCGCTTTCCGCGCGCGGGACGGTGGGCAGGGCGGCGGTGATGCGGGCCATCGCCGCTTCCGCCGGGTCCCAAATGCCGCTGATGGTGACGCTGTCGGATGCGTGCTCGAGGGCGGCGCGCAACAGGCGCTCGCCCATGATGCCCGCGCCGAGAATGCCAAGCTTGATCGGTGCCATGAAAATCTCCGGTTGGAATGGGCATGGCCATACAAGATCGGACGGATGGCGGGAATGCGGGGCACAAGAAAACAGCCGCTTTTTGAAAAAAGCGGCGCAAAAACTTTTGGCTATGCTGGGCCGTGGGCGGTGGCGGCGACAGTGCCCATGGCCCAGATTCATAAAGTTTTTTTGCTTCTTTTTGTTCACAAAAAGAAGCCTCCTTCTAGGCTGTGCTATCGGGGAGCCCGATCAGGATGGAGCTCAAAATGCAGGACGCGATTGCCTACAAGATCTTATTACCGAGCGAATGGGCGGCGCTGGCGCGTGACGGCGGCTTTGCGGGCGCACCGGTGGATATCGCGGACGGCTTCATCCATATGTCGACGGCGACGCAGCTCGATGAGACGCTGCGTAAGCATTTCGTCGGCCTCGATGGGCTGTGGATTGCCGCCGTCGATCTCGCTGCCCTCGGCGATTTGGTGCGATGGGAACCGTCGCGGGGTGGTGCGCTCTTTCCTCATCTCTATGGCATGCTGCCGCTCAGCGCGGTGGTCGCGCACGGCCCGTTGGCGCGGCATGAGGATGGCTCGGCGCGGCTTCCCAGCGTGCCCTGACGCGTAAGTGAAGAGGAAAGCCTCTTTGGGCCCGTGGTGTTTCAGCGCCTCAGGCCCAGCGGAGCAGAAGTTTTTGCGCCGCTTTGGCTCGAAAAGCGGCCGCTTTCCTGGGTAGGAGCGGCCCTCCGGGGCGTCTTTCGGTTTCCGGGATCTTCCGTTATCCCCTGGTCCCGGCATTTTCGCCTTTCGTCATCCAAGGACCAGCAGATGCTTAACTCCCTGCAAGCGACCCGCGGCATGGCCGTCGCCCCGCACGCCCTCGCCGCCCAGTCGGCGCTCGCCATTCTGCGCGAGGGCGGTAACGCCGTCGAAGCCATGATCGCCGCCGCCGCCACGATTGCCGTGGCCTATCCGCATATGAACAGCATCGGCGGCGATGGTTTTTGGACCATTTCCGTCCCCGGCCAGCCGGCCGTGGGCATCGAAGCAGCCGGCCGGGCGGCCCAGGCCGTGTCGCGCGAGTTCTATAAGTCTCGTGGCCTCGCCACGATCCCGCATCGCGGCTCTCTGGCGGCCAATACGGTCGCGGCCACCATCTCCGGCTGGGACGTCGCTTATGCCTATGCGCGGGAAATCGGCGGCAAAATGCCGGTCTCTCGGCTGCTCAGCGATGCCATTCACTATGCCAGGCACGGCGTGGCGGTGACCGAATCGCAGGCGGAGAATACCCGCAAAAAGCTCGCCGAGCTGATTGACCAGCCCGGTTTCCGGGAAACCTACACCGAGGAAGGCCGCGTTCCGGAACAGGGCGCGCTGTTTCGCCAGCCCCGCCTGGCCACGACCTTGGAGCGGCTCGCGGCGGATGGTCTGGACTCATTCTACCGGGGCGCCTTGGCGCAGGACATCGCCGCGGATCTCGCCGCGGTCGGCAGCCCGGTCTCTATGCAGGACTTGGCAGCCTATCACGCTCAGCTTGTGACCCCGCTGCACCTGAAGCATTCGATCGGCGATGTTTATAACATGACGCCCCCGACCCAGGGCCTCGTGTCGCTGATCATCCTGGCCCTGCTCGACCGCTTGAATGTCGGGCAATATCAGGCCGATAGCCCGGAACATGTGCATCTGGTGGTGGAGGCCACCAAGCAGGCCTTCCTGATCCGCGACAAATACATCACCGACCCCGACCACATGAAGGTCATCCCCCAGGACTGCCTGACCGACGCCTTCCTGGCTCCCTATGTCGCCGCGATCCGCACCGATCGCGCTTTGCCCTGGGGCCAGGGCAAGGGCCCGGGCGACACGGTGTGGATGGGCGTGATCGACGGCGAGGGAAGGGCGGTCTCCTTCATCCAGAGCATCTATCATGAGTTCGGCAGCGGCATCGTGCTCCCGAAAACTGGGATCACCTGGCAGAACCGCGGCTGCTCATTCTCGCTCGACCCGGTGCATATCAATACGCTGGAGCCGGGCAAGAAGCCGTTCCACACGCTCAACCCGGCGCTCGCCACCTTCAGTGACGGCCGCGTCATGGTCTATGGGACGATGGGCGGCGACGGCCAGCCGCAGACCCAGGCGGCGGTGTTCACCCGGGTGGCGGTGTTCGGGCAGCATCCGCAACAGGCCATCACCGCGCCGCGCTGGCTGCTCGGCCGCACCTGGGGGCTGGCCTCGGAAAGCCTGAAACTGGAAGGCCGTTTCAGCCCCGAGATGGTGGCGCGCCTGCAAGCCCTGGGCCATGACGTGGAACTGATCGCCGATTTCGACGAAAGCGTCGGCCATGCCGGCGCCATCCTGCGCCATCCCAACGGCACCTTCGAAGGCGGCGCGGACCCGCGCAGCAATGGCGGCGTCGCCGGATTCTAAAGGAAAGCAGCCGCTTTTTAAAAAAAGCGGCGCAAAAACTTTTGTTATGCTGGGCCGTGGGCGTTGTCGGCGACAGTGCCCATGGCCCAGCATAGCAAAGTTTTTTTGCTACTTTTTGTTCACAAAAAGTAGTCTTCTTCCTGGCCGCTTCCGCCGATCGGTTTATGGATCAGCCTCACTGTTGTGATTGGCGGGGGATTTTTCCGATGCGCTAAGGTGCCCGGCGGGTTTATGCTGGGTGAACCACGCTTGGATCGGCATGTGAGGGCATCATGTCTCGGGTTAGACTCTATCTTTGGATCGCGGGGATTGCGTTCATGGTCGCGGCGTTCATGATCGCGCGCTGGTGCGACCTTCCATCGGGGTTGTAAGTCATCTGGCGAGAGCGACGCTTTGTGCTAAAATGGCTTCGATGGCCGACGGATCGCTCCGGGCCGAGATATGCCCAGCGACAGCCTTGAGGAGACGGTCGGGTGGTCATCGGGAGCAATGTGCCATGACAACCTATATCATGTTGGCCACGTGGACCGAACAGGGCATTCGCAACGCGAAGGAGTCCCCTCATCGTCTCGATAAAATGCGGCAACTTCTGAAAGACATGGGTGGGGATTTTAAACACTTCTTTCTGACCATGGGCGAATACGACATGGCCGCGATCTACGAGGCGCCGGACGATGCCGTGGCGGCGCGCTTCAACTTGCAAATGGGCATGCTCGGCAATATCCGGACGGAAACGTTGAAGGCGTTCCCCGAGCCCGCCTATCGAGAGATCATGCGGACCCTCGTTTAGAGCGATAGGCCCGTGCTGTTTCACCGCCCCAGGCCCAACGGACCAAAAGTTTTTGCGCCGCTTTTTCCAAAAAGCGGCTGCTTTTCTCATGCGGCGGCGCGCCGGTCGGGCCCCGCTCCGTAGCGCAGCACGGGAACCTCCGCCGCGATGTGCGGCAGGGTGGCGGCGTGTTCGCGGGCATAGCTGTCTGCGAAAGCGCGCCGTTCCAGGCGCTCGCAGAAATCGAGGTAGCGCAGCAGCGCGCGTTGCGCTTTCTCAGCCGAGCCGTGCAGCCGGCGATAACGCCGCCAGAGGATCAGCGTGTTGATCGACCAGGCATCGTAGGCGTGTTCGCTGAGGCGCCGGCGGATGGCCGGCGGCAGTTGATCGAACGCCGCCGGTCCGGCTGCGGAGGGAGTGTTGCCGCGCATTGGGTTTGGCGGCTCTGGAGAGAGAGACCGGGTGGACGTGGCGTGCGGCAAAGAGAGGGCCTCGCATAAGGAATAAAATGATATGTTATATCATACTATATTGCCGCCGTACGCAAGCCCCCGGGGCCTGAGTTGGAGCCATACGCGCTGGGCTGGAACCTGGCGGTATGCGGGTACCGGAACATCTTGAAGCTGAAATGAAATTGCCATTTTATATTCATTGATCTCATCAGGGTAATTTATATCGAGATCAAATCAAATTCGGCAGCGAAGACTACGGCCGTCGTGCAGGGATCAGGCGCGGCGATGACTTAAAAAATCAAGGAAATTGATTGATTGATAAGCAGGAGTGATAAAACGTGATGGCAGTTATGCGTCCGTTTGGGTGCCTCGCCTCAGTCGCGCGTGCTGCAAGCACTCCGCAGACCGAATCTTTCCGGCCTGATGTCTAACGAGGCTACGATGTCCAGTTTTTCCGGAAGAAAGACCCTCGCGGCCGGCGCCGCGGACGGCGCTTTGGTGGCAGCAGCGCATGCCGCAAGCGCGTTAGGCAGCCCAGAATAACGTTCCCAATTGCGACACGCCGCGTGGAACATTCCATGCAATGCCACGCAGCGCTGTAAACTAGACCAAGATGGATAAAGAGAGGCTTTGATGCACAAACAAGATGTAGCACGCGCATTCGCCGCGGCGGCTTTCACGCTGCTCGCTCCTGTCGCCATGGCGCAGACAACCCTGGCGCCGCGTGACGTGCCCGCGAAGGTTATTCCTGTTCCCGCCGATGTCAGCCCGCAATTGCAGGCCGTCATCGCCAGGCCTCTGACCCCCGGCTGGAACACGCCGCCGACCACGCCGCAGGGCTGGAAGCAGCTTGCCGACAAGCTCGACGCCGCCACCGCCGCCCAGGTCGGGCCGATGGCGCAGCGTCTGCACGTCAAGATTCAGTCCGGCATGATCGACGGCGTGCACGTCTATCGCCTCACGCCGGATGTGATCCCGGCCAGCAACGCCCATCGCCTGCTCGTCCATGTCCATGGCGGCTGCTACGTGCTGGGCGGCGGCGAAGCGGCGCTGCCCGAGGCGCTGCTGATGGCGGGTATGAGCCATATCCGGGTCATCTCCGTCGATTACCGGATGCCGCCCGAGGCCTATTACCCCGCGGCGCTCGACGACGCGATGACGGTCTACAAGGCCGCCCTGAAGATGACGAAGCCGCAGGATATCGGCGTGTTCGGCCGGTCGGCCGGCGGCGCGATGACGCTGGCGATGATGCTGCGCGCGGAGCAGGAGCACCTGCCGATGCCGGGCGCCCTCGCGGTGAACTCCCCGATGTCGGATGATGTGGATGAAGGCGATTCCGCCTATACCAACGCCCTGGTCGACAACAACTTGGTGGCGCCTGGCGGGTATTGCGACGCCGCGGCCAGTTTCTACGCCCATGGACACGACTTGGCCGACCCGATGATCTCGCCCCTTAATGGCGATTTCCACGGTTTCCCGCCGACCATCCTGGCCACCGGCACGCGCGACCTTATGCTGAGCAATACGGTCCGTACCCATCAGAAGCTGCTCCTGTCCGGGGTGACGGCGGAGTTGCTGGTGTTCGAGGGCATGTCCCATGTCCAGTACGCCATGGACGACCGCATTCCCGAGGACCGTCAGGCCTTCGCGGAAGAAGGCGCCTTCATGAACGAGCATTTGGGTCACTGATCACGCGTAACTGATCAAGGCTCAACCTCAAGCAGGCTCCGTGCGCTTCGGCGCGCGGGGCTTTTTTTGTGGGCGGTTTTTCAAGTAAAGAAAGTGGCCGCTTTTTGAAAAAAGCGGCGCAAAAACTTTTGTTATGCTGGGTCATGGGCGATGTCGGCGACAACGCCCATGACCCAGATTAATAAAGTTTTTTTGCTGCTTTTTGTTCACAAAAAATAGTCTTCTACTTCGCGCAAAATTTAGCCAAAAGAATAAAAAATGGGCTCTTTTAAGCCGGAGGTTGTATGGCCGAAGGGCTTTGCGTCATTTTTCGGCGTTCTATTGTTGACGATTTGTAGATAATTCGTTTATGTCGGCCGCCACGATTACATTATTGTGGCGAACCGGAGGGCGAAACATGAACGATGCGGGCTGGCAGTTCTGGGTTGACCGCGGCGGCACGTTTACTGACATCGTTGCCCGTCATCCGGATGGCACGCTGTCCACGCATAAGCTGCTCAGCGAAAACCCCAGCCGCTATCGCGATGCGGCCGTCGCCGGCATCCGCCAGATCCTCGGCCTCGCGCCTGGCGCGCCGATCCCGCCGGGGACGATCGATGCCGTGAAGATGGGCACCACCGTCGCCACCAACGCGCTGCTGGAGCGCAAGGGCGAGCGCACGCTGCTGCTGGTCAACCGGGGCTTTGCCGATGCGTTGCGGATCGGCCATCAAGGGCGCCCGAGCCTGTTTGACCTCGAGATCACCCTGCCGACCCTGCTCTATGAGCGCGTCGTGGAGGTCGGTGGCCGTGTGGATGTCGACGGCACCGAGGTGGAGCCCGTGGACGAGGCAGAAGTGCGCACCGCTCTGGAAGCGGCGAAGGCGGACGGCATCAGCACCTGCGCGATCGCGCTGATCCATGCGTGGAAGCATCCCCAGCATGAGCGGCGCCTCGCCGAACTGGCCCGCGCCGCCGGCTTCGCACAGGTTTCCGCGAGCCATGAGGTCAGCCCCTTGCTGCGGCTGATCCCGCGCGCCGACACCACGGTGGTCGACGCCTATCTCTCGCCGATCCTGAAACGCTACGTGGACCAGGTGGCCTCAGAGCTGGGCGGCACGCGGCTTTATTTCATGCAGTCCCATGGCGGCCTCACCGAGGCGGCGCGGTTCGGCGGCAAGGACGCGATTCTGTCCGGGCCGGCCGGTGGCATCGTCGGCGCCGCGCGCACCGCGTCCATGGCGGGCATCGATCATGTGGTCGGCTTCGACATGGGCGGGACCTCGACCGACGTCGCCCTCTATGCCGGCGCCTTCGAG
Source organism: Acidocella sp. (assembly GCF_036489515.1). GTDB lineage: Bacteria > Pseudomonadota > Alphaproteobacteria > Acetobacterales > Acetobacteraceae > Acidocella. The sequence continues at coordinate 91,753 of NZ_DASXFO010000068.1, read as the reverse complement.
CGCAGCTTCGAGACCGAGGTGGCCGGCGTGCGGATGCGTGCGCCGATGATGGCGATCAACACGGTCGCCGCCGGTGGCGGCTCGATCCTGCATTTCGACGGCGCGCGCTTCCGGGTTGGACCGGACAGCGCGGGCGCGGTGCCGGGTCCGGCGGGGTATCGCCGCGGCGGACCGCTGACCGTTACCGACGCCAACATCTGCGTCGGCAAGATTCAGCCCGCGCATTTCCCGGCGATCTTCGGCCCCGACGCCGACCAGCCGCTCGATGTCGCCGTGGTGCGTGAAAAATTCGCCGCCCTGGCCAAGGAAATCGCGGCGGCGACCGGCGAACACCGCGACCCGCGCGATGTCGCGGAGGGCTTCCTGCGCATCGCCGTCAGCAATATGGCCAATGCGGTGAAGCAGGTCTCGACGCAAAAAGGTCATGATCTGAGCCGCTTCGCGCTGCAATGCTTCGGCGGCGCCGGCGGCCAGCATGCCTGCCTGGTCGCCGACGAGCTCGGCATGGACCGTGTGTTCCTGCACCCGTTCGCCGGCGTGCTGTCGGCCTATGGCATGGGCCTCGCCGATCAGACGGTGTTGCGCGAACAGGCGATCGAGCTGCGGCTCGAGGAAGCGATGCTGCCGCGCGTCCGTGCGCTGGCCGATGAGTTGGCCGCCGCCGCCGCCGCGGATCTCGCCGAACAGGGTGCGGCTTCGGGCGATGTCGAGGTCTCGCGCCTAGTGCATCTGCGCTACCAGGGCACAGACGCGGCCCTGCCTGTGCCGCTCGGGCCGCTTGAGGCGCTCGTCGCCGCGTTCACCCGCGCGCATCAGGCGCGCTTCGGCTTCGCGACACCCGAGCGTCCGCTGATTGTCGAGGCGGTGGCGGTGGAGGCAACGTCGGCGGGCGAGGCACTGGTTGAAACCACGCTGGCCGCGCGCATGGACGAGAAGCTGGCTCCGATCGACAGCGCGGAAATCTGGAGCAACGGGCGCAGCCTGCCCACCGGCATTTTCGATCGCGCAACTTTGCGCGCCGGGGATCGCCTGGCCGGACCGGTGCTGATCCGCGAGACGATCGGCACCATCGTCGTCGAGTCCGGCTGGACTGCCGAAGTCACGGAGCTGAACCATATTCTGCTCCGGCGCACCGAACCGCGTACCGCCCGCATCGCCGCCGGCACCGACAAGGCGGACCCGGTGCTGCTGGAACTGTTCAACAATCTGTTCATGCATGTCGCCGAGCAGACCGGCGTCGTGCTGCAGAACACCTCGCAGAGCGTGAACATCAAGGAGCGCCTTGATTTTTCCTGTGCGATTTTCGACGCTGCCGGCAACCTGGTCGCCAACGCGCCGCATGTCCCGGTGCATCTCGGCGCGATGGGCGAGAGCGTGAAGACCGTGCTGCGGCAGCGGGGTGCGAGCTTGCGGCCCGGTGACGTGGTGGCGCTGAACAATCCGTATAATGGCGGCACGCATCTGCCGGACATCACCGTGATCACGCCGGTGTTCGACAAAGCGGGAGCGGAGATTCTGTTCTTCGTCGGCTCGCGTGGCCATCACGCCGATATCGGCGGCATCACGCCCGGATCGACGCCGCCCAACTCGCATACGCTCGAGGAGGAGGGGGTGGTGATCGACGACTTCCTGCTCGTCGATCAGGGCAGTTTCCGCGAGGTGGAGTTCCGCGCGCTGCTGGACGGCGCGCGCTATCCCGCGCGCTCGCCGGACGTCAACGTCGCCGATATCAAGGCGCAGGTCGCGGCCAATGAGAAGGGCGTGCAGGAGCTGGGCCGCGTGGTCGAGCAATATGGCTGGGACGTCGTCCGCGCCTATATGCGCCACGTGATGGACAATGCCGAGGATAGCGTGCGGCGCGTCCTCGACCGCATCCATGACGGTTCGTTCGCCTATGTGATGGACAATGGCGCGCCCTTGGCCGTGCGCGTCAGCGTCGACCGCGCCGCGCGCAGCGTCGTGGTGGATTTCACCGGCACGGGCAAGCAGAGTCCCGATAATTTCAACGCGCCGCCGGCGGTGACACGCGCGGTGGTGCTGTATGTGTTCCGCTGCCTGGTCGGGACCGATATCCCGCTCAACGATGGCTGCCTCAAGCCGATCAGCATCGTGATTCCGCCGGGCACGTTCCTGTCGCCCGAACCGGGGTCGGCGGTCGTCGCCGGCAATACCGAGGTCAGCCAGGCGGTCTGCAACGCGCTGTTCGGGGCGCTCGGCACCATCGCCTGCAGCCAGGCGACGATGAACAATTTCCTGTTCGGCGATGCCACGCGCCAATATTACGAGACGATCTGCGGCGGCACCGGGGCGGGGCCGGGCTTCAACGGGCAGTCGGCGGTGCAGACGCATATGACGAACACCCGCATGACCGATCCCGAGATTCTGGAATTGCGCTATCCGGTGCGGCTGGAAGAGTTTTCGATCCGCCGCGGTTCGGGCGGGGCCGGGCAATGGCACGGCGGCAACGGTGCGGTGCGCCGCCTGCGTTTCCTGGAGCCCATGACGGCGGTGATCGTGGCATCAAGGCGCGTCATTGCGCCCTTCGGGTTGGCCGGCGGGGCCGACGGCGAGGCCGGCCGGCAATGGGTCGAGCGGGCCGACGGCACGCGGATCGAGCTTGAGGGAACCGCCCGGGTCGAGCTTGAGCCGGGCGACATCTTCGGGATCGCCACGCCCAGCGGCGGCGGTTTCGGCACCGCCTGACAACCAGAGAACCAGGAACGTCCATGAAAAATCCCGTCGCCAATGAAAAAACCCACGACACGCATCGGATCGTGTCGTCGGCGCATCTGGCGGCGGGAGCGTCTCCGGGGCTGTCCGAGGTGGAGTTCAGCCTGACGCTCGCAGTCACCGCCTATCATCGCTGGATGGTGCGCTGCATGACGGCAGCCGGTATGCCATCGCTCTCGCCACTCGAGGTGCTGATCCTGCATACGGTGCGCCATCGCGACCGCCCGAAAAGCATGGGCGACATCGCGCTCGTGCTGGACATCGAGGAAACCCATCTCGCCACCTATGCAATTCGCAAGCTTAACGGTTTGGGCCTGGTTACCACGACACGCCGTGGCCAGGAGAAAATCGTCACGGCGACCGCCGAGGGGATCGCGCTGTGCGACCGCTACGGCGCGCTGCGCGAAAAATTATTGGTGAGCGCCCTGAGCGAAAGCGGTGTGGCGGAGGATCGCTTGTCCGCCATAGCGTCTCTGCTGCGCAGCTTGTCCGGTTTCTATAACCAGGCCGCCCGCGCGGCCGCCACGCTCTGAGCATGATCTATTCAGGCGAGCGAAGGGAAGGACTTCTTTTTGTGAACAAAAAGAAGCAAAAAAACTTTATTTATGCTGGGCCATGGGCTTTGTCGCCGACACAGCCCATGGCCCAGCATAACAGAAGTTTTTGCGCCGCTTTTTTCAAAAAGCGGCTGCTTTCTTCCATCCGTGTCCTCAGCCCGGAGCACGATTAATCTAAAATTATCGTGCTCTAACCCCCATCTTCATTCCAGAAAGGGTCTATCGTCGATGCTTGTCTTATCGGGCGTTCTTGTCGTGATTGTCGGCTTCGCCGTCGGCCTTAATCCCTTGCTTGTCGTTACCGTCGCGGGCTTCGTGACGGGGATCGCGGCCGGCATCCACCCGCTCGCGGTGCTTGCCGATTTTGGGCATGCTTTCATCACCTCCCGCTATGTCGCCATCGTTTGGCTCGTCGTGCCGGTGATCGGCCTGCTGGAGCGTGTCGGCCTGCGCGAGCGCGCGCAGACGCTGATCGCGAATTTCCACACGGCGACCGTCGGGCGGCTGCTTCTGGTTTATCTGCTGTTCCGTCAGATCACCGCGGCGCTTGGGCTCCTCTCGATCGGCGGCCATGCGCAGATGGTGCGCCCGCTGATCGCGCCGATGGCTGAGGCGGCCGCGGAAAAGAACGGCCCGCTGGACGAGGACACCCGCATGATCATCCGCGCCAACGCGGCGGCGGCGGACAATATCGGGGCCTTTTTCGGCGAGGATATTTTCGTCGCCATGGGCTCGATCCTGTTGATCAGGGGCGTATTGCAGCTGAACGGTATCAACGTCCAGCCGATCTCGCTGGCAGTCTGGGCGATTCCTACGGCCGTCCTGACGTTCCTCATTCATGGTGCGCGCCTGTTGCTGCTTGATCGGCGCCTGCAGCGCGCCCGTGAGGTGCGCTCATGATCCGTCTTGAATATGTCTACATCCTTGCCGGGCTGATGTTCGGCGCCTTCAGCGTGCAGCACGCGTTGGACCGTGCCAATCCACAGCGTTGGCGCAGCGCTGTGTTCTGGGGAGCCTATGCCATCACCTTTTTGGTCGGCTCGCATCTGCCCGATACCGTGAACGGCGTGCTGGTGCTGGTCATGGTGCTGCTGGCCGGCGTCGGGGGATTGAAGCCGGGTGCTGCGCGCAGCACCAGCCCCGAGGAACGGCAGGTGAGTGCGGCTCGCACGGGCAACTGGCTGTTCCTGCCGGCGTTGGTGATCCCGGCGGTTGCCGTGCTTGGCACGCTGTTTTTGAAATATATCAAGTTCGATGGCGTGCCGCTGGTCAGCCCGGCCCAGGTGACCATCGTGGCGCTTGCACTCGGTGTGATCTGCGCGCTCATCGTCGGGATCGTGATGCTGCGGCCGTCGCTGGGAGCACCGTTGCAAGAGGGGCGGCGGTTGATCGACAGCGTCGGCTGGGCGGCCGTATTGCCGCAGATGCTGGCGGCGCTTGGTGCGTTGTTCGCCATCGCCGGCGTGGGGCATGTCGTGGCCAAGCTGGTCACGGATTATGTGCCGATGACCAGCAGCTTCGTCGCAGTGTCCACCTTCACGGTCGGCATGGCGCTGTTCACGATCATCATGGGCAACGCTTTTGCCGCGTTCCCGGTGATGATCACCGGCATCGGCTTGCCCCTGCTCGTCACCGGGTTCCATGGCAATCCCGTGGTCGTTGCGTCACTCGGCATGCTGTCGGGCTTCTGCGGCACGCTGCTGACGCCGATGGCGGCTAACTACAATATCGTGCCGGCGGCGCTGCTGGAACTGAAGGATCGCTACGGGGTCATTCGCGTGCAGGCGGCAACCGGTGGGATCATGCTCGTCGTTAATACGCTGCTGATGTACTTCTTCGCCTTCCGGCACTGATCATGCTCTAGGTAGAAAGCAGCCGCTTTTTAAAAAAAGCGGCGCAAAAATTTTTACGATGCTGGGGTATGGGCGTTGTCACTGACAACGCCCATTGCCTTAAAGTTTTAGAACAGAAGACCGGCTTCGAGCAGGCCGGAGAACTGATACGGCGTCCGTCCGGAATTGCCGTAGCCGAAGCTCTCGCCATCGTCGCGTGTGTGGTTCAGATAGAGCGCACCGCCGTCGAGCCGCGCGAACAGATCCTTGTACTGCCAGGTCGGCGTGATCGAGATGCCCTCGCCCGAGCTGCCCGGCGAGATGAACCAGTCGTTGTTGCCGTTGCTCGTCCAATATTCCGCCCAGGCGCCGATCGAATAGGGCGACGAGCCGAACGCGTAGTCGGAGAACACTGCGGCGCCGAAATTGCTGGAATACTTGTCCAAGCCTGGCGTGCCGCTCGCCGCGGCGAGGCGATGATTCGCCGTCGAGTACTGGTACTGCACCTCGGGCACGAGGGTCAGGTTGCCCGCCGTGAACGTGTAGTACGCGCCGAACAGCTGCGAATTGTCGAAATACGCGCCGGCCTCAGAGAGCGACGTCTGATCATACGAAGCCGGCGACGCCGCATAGGTATGCGCGTTCACCCCGGTGGCGCCGAGATTGCCGCCGTAGTACACCGTGAGCGCGTTGTTCTTGTTGAACGTATAGGTTGCCTCGGCCTGGAGGAAGTTGAACACGCCGGTATTGTAGCCGTCGCCGAACTGCACCGTCGCCGCGACAGGCCCCTTCGTGAAACTCGCCTCGACGCCGGTGCTCTGCGTGTTCTCCACGTTGAACAGCATGGTCGAGAATATGTTCGCGTTGTTCCAGTCGATGTCGCCCTCATAGCCCTCGAGCGAGGCGAACTGGCCGGCGGAGAGGGTGAACGGCGAGTTGTTCGGCGCGAGCGTGACATAGCCCATATAGAGCGGGCCGGTGCTGAAACCGTTCACCGAGGCCTGCTGCGGCTTGAGGCCGAGCGTCGGCGGCGGTGCGTTTGCACCCACCTCGATGGTGAACTGCAGCTGCCCACTTGTCTTCTGGAGCTCGATCAGCCCGTTCGCAAGATTGGCGCCGCCCGCCTTGTCGCCCAGATACCCATAGTTGGGCGAGTTGGACGTGCCGGTGCCGGTCATCCCATAGAAATATCCGTCCATCCCGCCGGAAAGTTCGAGCTGCCCAAGCGGACCGCCGTCGATCTGTATCGCGCTCGGGCCGTTCATCGCATGAGCCGCCTGAATGCCGATCAGCGGGCACGCCACGACCAGGCCTGCGCCTAAAAGCCGTTGACGAAGAGTCGTCATATCTATTCCTATCTCAGTTAGTGAAGCCCCCGGGGCAATGAGCTTACGCTCATAAATTGGCGAGATAGATTGGCCGGCATCCACATAAATGCGTCATAAAGACGGGGCGCTGTGATGCATCTTGGAGATAGGAAAGCGGCCGCTTTTTAAAAAAAGCGGCGCAAAAATTTTTGTTGTGCTGGGCCACGGGCGTTGTCGGCGACACAGCCCATGGCCCAGCACAACAAAGTTTTTTGCTTCTTTTTGTTCACAAAAAGAAGTCTTGCCTTCGCTAACTCAGCGCCGCCGCGGCAGCGCGCCCGGCGGTTCTCCCCGAAAACAGGCATCCGCCCAGGAACGTGCCTTCCAGCGAACGGTAGCCATGCATGCCGCCGCCGCCGAAGCCGGTGATTTCGCCGGCGCCATACAGCCCCGGCAGAGGTGTCCCGTCGGCGCGCAGCATGCGTCCGTGCAGATCGGTGACAAAACCGCCGAGGGTTTTTCGGGTCAGAATGTTGAGCCGCACCGCGATCAGCGGACCGTGCGCCGGATCGAGGAAGCGATGCGGTTTGGCGGTGCGCGCGAGCCGGTCCCCAATATACCGCCTCGCATTGTGGATGCCCGCCACCTGCGTATCCTTCGTGTAGGGGTTGGCAATTTCGCGATCCCGCGCCTCGATCTCCGCGCGCAATGCGTCGAGTCGGATGCGGTCATTCCCCGCGACGCGATTCATGCCGGCGACCAGGGTTTCAAGCGTGTCCGCGACGACGAAATCGGCGCCGTGTTTCTTGAAGGCCTCGACCGGCCCCGGCGCACTTTTGTTGAACACCCGGCCCAGCACCATCCGCCAGTTCTTCCCCGTGATGTCCGGGTTCTGCTCTGAGCCCGACAAAGCGAATTCCTTGCGGATCACGCTTTGCGTCAGCACGAACCAGGAATACCACGCGCCGGTCTGCGCCAGATGCGCGAGCGTGCCGAGTGTATCATAGCCGGGAAAGAGCGGCACCGGCAGGCGCTTGCCATCTGCGTCGAGCCAGAGCGATGAAGGGCCGGGCAGAATCCTGATCCCGTGCGACGGCCAGATCGGATCCCAGTTCTGCAAACCTTCCACATAATGCCACATACGATCAGGATTGATCAGCTGCGCGCCGGTGGCTTCGGTGATTGCCATCATGCTGCCATCGACATGGGCGGGCACACCGCAGACCATGGTCTGCGGCGCGGTGCCGAGACGGGTGGGCCAGTTTTTTCGCACCAGCGCGTGGTTGCCGCCGATGCCGCCGGAGGCGACGACAACGACCGGGGCGCGGAGCGCGAAATCGCCGATCACATCGCGATTGCTGCTTTTGCCGCGCGCGCCGGTATCGGGCTTAAGAATTTGTCCGTGTATGCCGTCGACCGCGCCATTGGTCATGGTCAGCTGGCTCACCTTGTGGCGAAAACGGAGCGTTATTCTGCCGCCGGCTTCGTGTTCACGCACGCGGTGAGCAAATGGCGCCACGACGCCAGGCCCAGTGCCCCAGGTCAGATGAAACCGCGGCACCGAATTGCCGTGCCCGATGGCGCCATAGCCGCCGCGCTCCGCCCAGCCGACCACGGGGAAGATACGATGGCCCATGGCACGCAGCCAGGCGCGCTTCTCGCCCGCGGCGAAATCGACATAGGCTTCGGCCCAACGAAGGGGCCAGTGATCCTCGTCGCGATCGAACCCGGCCGTGCCGAGCCAATCCTGCCAGGCGAGGTCGCGGCTATCACGAATGCGCAAGCGCCGCTGCTCCGGGCTGTCCACGAGAAACAGGCCGCCCAGCGACCAGAACGCCTGTCCCCCGAGATTCTGTTCGCCCTCTTGGTCGACGATGATCACGCGCCGCCCCGCATCAGCGAGTTCGCCGGCGGCGACGAGGCCGGCGAGGCCGGCGCCAATGACGATAGCATCCGCGTCCATGCCCCTGTTCCCCCTTGGTTGAAGAAAGGAAAGCAGCCGCTTTTTAAAAAAAGCGGCGCAAAAATTTTTGGTTATGCTGGGCTATGGGCGTTGTCGGCGACAACGCCCATAGCCCAGCATAAATAAAGTTTTTTTGCTTCTTTTTGTTCACAAAAAGAAGTCTTCCTTCTCGATACCAGCGGCCATCGCAAGCAGGCTCGCGTCCGAGCCGCTCCGTCCGACGAGCATGAGCCCGACCGGCAAAGTCTCGGTCCTGACCGGGAGGGAGATCCCCGTAAGATCGAACAAATTGCCGAAACTCGGGTTGCGCAGGGTCAGCAGATTGGTCGCGCCAAAGAGCGCATCGTCGCCGAGCAGTGGTTTGAGCGGTGGGGCGACGGTCGGCACGGTCGGCAGGATCAAAGCGTCGACCGGGGTGAGCCGCGCGTCCATCACGGCGAGCAGCGTGTGGCGCTCGCGCAGTGTGGCGATAAAGGCTGGGGCCGTGATCTGCGTGCCCGCCAGGATGCGCTGCAGCACCCGCGGATCATATTGATCGGCACATGTTGTGAGCCACGGCGCGTGGATGGACGCGGCTTCAACCGAGGAGATGGACGCCGCCGCAGCCGCACGCTGCATCGACGCCCGCAAATCGTCGACAACGACGTCGATGAGTCGGGCGCCCGCCTGCTCGAGTTTCTTGAGCGCCGCCGCGTACACGCGAGCCACGGTTTCATCCATATCGCCAAGGAGTTCGCCCTGCGGGATGCCGAGGCGCAGGCCCGCCAGGGGAAATTCCTGCACCGGTTTTGGCTCGTCGCCTGCCATGATCGCGTCGGCATCGGCGCATTGCTGCACCGTCCGCGCCAGCGGGCCAATCGAATCGAGCGTATAGGAGAGCGGAAACGCGCCATCGGTCGGGACACGCCGCGCGGTCGGCTTGAAGCCGGTCACGCCATTGAAAGCGGCGGGAATACGCACCGAACCGCCGGTGTCGGTGCCGATCGAAATTTCGCTCGTGCCTTCGGCGACCGATACGCCAGCACCTGCCGACGAACCGCCGGGGATGCGCGTCGGGTCGACCGCATTGGCCGGGGTCCCGTAATGCGGGTTGAGGCCGAGACCGGAGAAGGCGAACTCGGACATGTTGGTCTTGCCGATGATCAGCGCCCCGGCCCGGCGCAACCTTGTGACGACGGGGGCATCGCGCAGGGCAGGGGCTGCCGCACGCAACAGCGCCGAGCCCGCGGTCGTCGGTTCGCCGGCGACGTCGAACAGGTCCTTGATCGAGACGATCGTGCCGTCGAGCGGCCCGAGGCTTACGCCCCCACGGCGCGCCGTGCGTCGGCCGCATCGGCCTCCGCGCGAACCTGCTCGGCATAGACAAGCGTAAAGGCGGGCGCTTCCGCCGGCTGGGCCGAAATCTTTGCGAGCGCCTGCTCGACCTTGTTGCGTATCGACGTCATTTCAAAATCCCTCGTTTAGGCCACGACAGGCAGTGTGCCGGATCGTGCGGCCAAGCACCGGATCGGTCAACTCGATCGTCGCGCCGCCACGCCCGGCTTTCCGTGTTAGGCAAGCGGCCGCTTTTTGAAAAAAGCGGCGCAAAAACTTTTACTATGCTGGGCCATGGGCGTTGTCGCTGACAACGCCCCGCCCAGCATAGTAAAAGTTTTTTTGCTACTTTTTGTTCACAAAAAGTAGCCTTCCCCTTCGCTTAACCGCTTCCCACCGGCAGTCACACGAATATCTCGGCCAACAGCCAATCCCTGAACCTATGGATCAACGGGTCATTGCGGCGATCTTTGGGGCGGACCAAAAAATAGCTGAACGGCGACGGTATGGCATCTCGCACGGGCCGAATGAGTCGCCCTTCTTTCAGCGCCCAGTAGGCCAGTCGAGATCGGCCAAGAGCGACGCCGATGCCCTCGACGGCGGCCCGTTGTGCTAACGCGCTGTCGGTAACGGCAAGCGCTTCGCCTTGTCGCGGCGGTGACGCGCCAAACTCAGCGAGCCACTCCACCCAGGTCACCGGCCCCAGGTCGTGCACCAAAGGCAACGCGCATAAATCGGCAGCGCCGAGCAGCGGCGAGTCGGCCGGGATGAGCTTCGGCGCACAGATTGGAAACAGCTCTTCCCCCGCCAAATGTTCCACCGCCACACCGGGCCAGTCGCCGGCGCCGTATCGCAGGCAGCAATCGAGCCCCGCCTCCGCAGGGTCCACGAGCGCCATGTTTGTTTTGATACTGAGAACAACGTCCGGAAAGGCCTCGCGGAATCCGGCAAGGCGGGGTGCGAGGCAAAGAAGGGCGATCGAGGATGTGGTGCCGATCGCCAAGACACGTTCCGCCGCGCCTAGTCGACGGGCTCCCTGTATGGCAGCCCGCCCCGAGGCGGCGCGCAGACGTTGCAGGGCTGGCCGCACGTCAAGCAGGTAGGATTGCCCCGCTTCAGTCAAACGCAGGCCCTGCGGAAGCCGCCGGAACAGAGCGACGCCCAGCGCCGTTTCCAAGCGCCTCATCCGTTGGCTGACGGCCGATTGCGTGACGCCGAGTTCTTCTGCTGCCGCACTGAATCCGAGATGACGGGCCGCCGCTTCGAAAATACGCACGGCCTCCAGGGGGATGTGGAGGGTGTCGCGGCCGGCATCGCTATAAGCTGTGCTTTGGCTAAGGCCTCGAAGATATCGTTTCTTATCCATGATCAACTGTGGTTGGCTGCAATGTAGATTTATACTGACAGGGTCTTCTGCATATGCCTATCGGCGATCTTCTCCTCGGCGTTCTCGTCGCCTTCATTTGGGCCGCGAACTTCGTTGCCGTCCGTTTCGGTCTCGATGCCGGACTTTCGCCGTTGCTGTTGACGGCGCTTCGCTTCCTGGTTGTCGCAACGTTGACACCGTTTGTACCCCGCCCCTGCGGCTGGGGTCCGTTGCTGGCGCTTGGTGGTCTTATAGGTTTGGGCCAGTTCGGGCTTTCCACTCTTGCTGTCGCGGCCGGGCTGTCCCCTGGCATCGCGTCGTTGGCGATGCAGATGCAGGCGTTTTTCACGATCGGGCTGGCAGCCTTTGTGTTCGGGGAGCATCCAAGCCGACGGAACCTGATGGGATCGGCCGTGGCGGGCCTAGGCATTGCCCTGTTGGCCCTCGGCCGTGGCGTTGGCCCGGGGGGCGTGCCGCTCGTCGGCCTGGTCTTGATTCTTGCAGCCGCGTTGTCCTGGGCTGCGGGAAATCTGCTGCTGCGCCGGATTGGCCGAAGCTCCCATCCGCTGGCCATTGCCATATGGATGGCGGCCGTAGCGGCGCTGCCTCTTCTGGTTTCCTCTTGGGGGTTGGAAGGCTCGCCAATTCGCGCCCTGGCGGCCCTGAAGATGCCGGCTATCGCGGCAGCGGCGATAGCCTACTCCGCGATCGGGTCGACCTTGGCCGCGACGGGGATCTGGGCGTGGTTGCTATCCCGGCACCCGGCTGGCCGCGTGGCGCCTCTCTCCCTCTTGGTGTCAATATTCGGGATGTCTCTATCGGCCGTGCTTTTGGATGAGCGCTTCGGACCGCGCGACTTGCTGGCGGCGCTGCTGGTTCTGGCTGGGCTGGGGTGCTCGCTGATCCCCGGATGGCAACGAAGGAAAGAGGCCGCTTTTTGAAAAAAGCGGCGCAAAAACTTTTGTTATGCTGGGCCATGGGCGTTGTCGCCGACAACGCCCATGGCCCAGATTAATAAAGTTTTTTTGCTACTTTTTGTTCACAAAAAGTAGCCTTCCCTTTCGCTTGCCTGAGCAGGAGGCGAACGCAGACACACCCGGCCGGCTTGGCCGGGTCAGTTTGATTGTTGCGGGACATTGCAATACTTCCCTACCGTTCCCAGTAGCCGAAGTCGAAGGAAGGTGATGATGAACCGCCAACAGCGTCGAGCACAAACCAAGACTGCATCTGCTCTGCGGCGGCCTGCATTACCGAACTTGCGGGGGGCGATGGAGGACGGCTTTCGATGCTACCAGACCGGGCAATTGGCGGAGGCCGAGTGGTTTTTCCGTCAAGTTTTGGCGGTTGACCCTCGCCATGCCGACGCTCTGCATCTTCTTGGCCTCATTGCCCATCGGGTCGGGCAAAATGAAAAAGCGGTCGAATTTATTGACAAAGCAATCGAAATCACGCCGTCGGCCGCGGCCTATCACTCCAACAAAGGTTGCGCCCTGCAAGAATTGGGAAGGCTGGACGAAGCCATTGCCTCCTTCGACACCGCCATTCTTCTTAAGCCGGACTATGCGAGTGCCCACTACAACAAGGGCAACGCCCTAAAAGAGCAGGGCCACGACGAAGACGCCATTGTGGCCTACAACGCCGCCCTCCGGCTTGAGCCGGGCTACCCCGAGGCCTACGCCAATAAAGGCAACGCCCTGCAAAAGCTGGGCCGCCTTGAAGACGCCATTGTGGCTTTCAACAATGCCATCCGCATTGAGCCGGATGCCGCCGACACCCACCACCATCTAGGTGCCATCTTGTATAGCCTGGGCCGCCTCGACGAATCCATTATGGCCTACAACAATGCCGTTCGCCTTAAGCCGGACTATGCCGAGGCCTACTTCAACCTAGGCAGGGCTCTAAAGGATCGGGGATGCCTCGATGAGGCCGTTGCAGCCTACAACAATGTCATCCGCTGCAAGCCTGACGACGCCGAAGCATACTCGGACTTGGGTGTCATCTTACGTGACCTGAGGCGCCTTGCCGATGCGGTCGCCGTCTACAATGTCGCCATCCGTCTTAAGCCGGACTACGCCGAGGCCCACTCCAACTTGGGAGCCGCCTTGAAGGATTTGGGCCACCTTGCCGACGCTGCTGCTGCCTTCAATGCCGCCCTCCGCTTTAAGCCGGACTTAGCTGAGGCTCACTACAATCTGGGCGTCGTCCTCCATGACCTAGGGCAGCGCGACGGCTCTATTTCTGCCCTCAACACCGCCCTCCGTCTTAAGCCGGACTACCCCGAGGCACACTCCAACCTGGTGATGTGCTTGTACTATCAGCCGGGAAACGACGAAGACAGCATCCTAAAAGCGACCCGGCGCTTCGCGGATCAAATCGTCGCCAAGCCCCGAGCCTCGTTCATGAATGCGGCCGAGCCCCGACGTCGGCTTCGGATCGGCTATGTCTCGGCAGATCTCAGGAGCCATCCCGTCGGTTATTTTCTGAGTCCGGTACTGCCGAACCACGACCCCGACGCCGTTGAAATCTACTGTTACAGCAACAGCCGCGACGAAGATGACGTGACCGCAAAGCTGCGCGGTGCGGCCCATCACTGGCGCAGCCTGGTTGGTCTTCCGGATGATAAAGCCGCAGCGCAAATCATTGCGGACGGTATCGACATATTGGTCGATCTCTCCGGCTATACGGGAGGCAACAGGCTCGTGATGTTCGCCGGCCGGGCGGCACCGGTTCAGGCAACGTGGCTTGGTTTCTGGGGGACCACCGGCCTCTCGACCATGGATTATATCCTCTCTGATGAAGACACCATCCCGCCGGAACAGGAGCGTTTCTATAGTGAACGCGTTCTCCGTCTTCCGGGGAGCCGATTCTGCTACGAGGCACCAGACTACGCGCCGCAACCAGTGGCTCCGCCATCCCTGGCTGGGGGTGGTGTGACGTTTGGCAGTTTCAATAACCTGACGAAAGTTGGCCCCGAAGTCATCCGGCTCTGGGCACAGGTCCTGCACGCGGTTCCCGACTCTCAGCTATGTCTCAAATGGAAATCCCTAGCCGATGAGGGTACACGGCAACAACTGACGAGCGACTTCGCCGCGGCGGGGATCGGGCTGGACCGGCTGATCCTGCGCGGCCAGTCGCCCCACGAAGTTATGTTGAAAGAATACGGGGATATCGACATTGCCCTCGACCCATTCCCCTTCTCCGGCGGGCTGACGAGTTGCGAAGCGCTGTGGATGGGGCTGCCTGTCGTCACGCTGCCGGGTACCGAGGCGGTGTCACGACAGACGCTGGGCTTCCTGCGGGCCATTGAACGAACCGAATGGGCGGCCTCCTCGCCGGAGGATTATATCCGCATTGCCGCTTCCTTGGCTGCGGACAAAGGCGGGCTTGCGGCGCTGCGCGCCGGCCAGCGGCAACGCATGGCATCCTCCCCTCTTTGTGACGGCAAAAGCTTTGCTCGCCAGGTCGAGGCAGCCTATCGCTCCATGTGGCAGAATTGGTGCCAAACCACACAGAGCGAACGGTCGGACCCGGCGGATGACCGCGTGACGTCACCATAACCCCCGTTGGCAAATCCAGCCCCGCCATCGTCCGGCCGGGGCATATATCGCGCCTCCTGCGGGCCCTCCTGTTCTCGCTCCCACACATTCGCGGCTATGACACCATGTATGGCGCAACAGGCGAGGGGTGTGGGTTTGACGGAGCAGGCAATCGAGCGGGACGGCATGTCCATTCCCCGCCGCTACTGGGCTTATGGCGCGATCATCACCACCCTCGTCCTGGCGGTCATGGACGCCTCGGTCGCCAATGTGGCGCTGCCGACCATCGCGGGGGATTTCCACGCCACCCCCTCGCAGTCGATCGCCATCGTCAGCCTCTACCAGCTCGCCATCGTCATGCTGCTGCTGCCGCTCGCAGCACTCGGCGACATCTATGGCTACCGCCGCGTCTATAGCACCGGCGTCGCCGTCTTCACCGTCGCCTCGTTCTGCTGCGCCTGCGCATGGTCGCTCGACCTTCTCACCGCCGCCCGCATCCTCCAGGGCATTGGTGCCGCCGGCATCATGAGCGTCAACACCGCCCTCATCCGCTACATCTTTCCCACCGCCAAGCTCGGCCAGGCGCTCGGCCTCAACACGCTCGCCGTCGGCATTTCCTCCTCCATCGGCCCTAGCTTTGCCGGAATCATGCTCGCCATAGTCTCTTGGCACTGGCTGTTCGCCATCAATGTCCCGCTCGGGATCATCGCTTACGTCCTCGGCGCGAAAACCCTGCCTGACAGCCGCCGCGCCCCGCAAAAATTCGACATCATCTCCGCGCTCCTGGCGGCGGTGATGTTCGGCATGCTGCTCACCTCCATCGACTCTCTCTCGCGCGGCGGCGCCTGGCCCCGGTCGGTGGCGGAGGTCGCAATCGGTCTCGCCGCCGCTCTCTGGTGCATCCGTCGCCAAGCCCACCGCCCAGCCCCGCTTCTTCCGATCGACCTGCTCAAGATCCCGGTCTTCGCCCTCTCAATGGGCACCTCGGTCTGCTCCTTCTGCGCCCAGATGCTCGCTTTCGTTTCCCTGCCCTTCATGCTGCAGACGAGCCTCGGCTTCAGCCCCACCGCAGTAGGCTTCCTCATCGTCCCGTGGCCCCTGGCGGTCGCGGTCTGTGCCCCCATCGCCGGCCGCCTCTCGGACCGCTTCTCCTCCGCCCTCCTCGGCTTCGTCGGCCTGTTGCTCCTGGTCGTCGGCCTGCTCTTCCTCGCCTTCGTCCCCGCCCATGCCGGCGCGGCCAATATCGCCTGGCGCATGGCCCTCTGCGGCGCCGGCTTCGGCACGTTCCAGGCGCCCAACAACCGCACGATCGTCACCTCGGCCCCGCGCATTCGCTCCGGTGCCGCCAGCGGCATGCTCGGCACCGCCCGCCTCCTCGGCCAGGCACTAGGCGCGGCCTCGGTCGCCCTCATCCTCGCCCATGTCGCCGGCGCCCAAGGCGCGAGAATCTCCCTCCTGACCGGCGCCGCCTTCGCCTTCGTCGCGGCCTTCGTCAGCGTCGCCAGGTATGGGAAAAGCAAGTAAATAAAGAAAGCAGCCGCTTTTTAAAAAAAGCGGCGCAAAAATTTTTACTCCGCTGGGCCACGGGCGTTGTCGGCGACACCGCCCATGGCCCAGATTTATAAAGTTTTTTTGGTACTTTTTGTTCACAAAAAGTAGCCTTCTCTTTGGCTTGCCTTACGCGGGAAGCATTGCCGCTTCCTCGCGCGCGATATCGACGAAGCGCTGGATCCGGGACGCGACTGGACTCGCCTTGACCGTGAGCAGAAGCTCGCTCACCGCATCAGGATCCGCCAGTGGGCGGCTGATCACGTCGGAGATGCCCATGCGCGTATAGCATTGCGGCAGAATGGCGATACCGATGCCGGCGGCAACAAGACCGAGAACGGAACCAAGTTCGCGGGCATGCTGGGCAACTTTCGGTGCCAAGCCGGCCTGGCTGCATAGGGTCACGAAATGGTCGTACATGCCGCAGCCGATGTCGGGTGCAACGCTGACGAAGGTTTGCCCATCGAGTTGCGCCAGCCTGAGCGCACCGCGCGTGGCGGCAAGCGGGTGGTTCGGCGGGAGGAAGACGGCGAGTTCGTCCCGCCAGATCCGGTGCGCGATCAGACCGGGACCAGCCTGGAAATAGTAAGGCGGCCGCAGGATGCCGATGTCGAGCTCGCCGTTGAGCAGGGCCTGGAGTTGCTGTGCGGTCGACATGTGCCGGAGTTCGATCCCGATCTCGGGGTAGCGGTCCCGGAAGGCGCGCATCAGCCGAGGGAACATGTCGAGCATCGGCACCGAGCCGGTGAAGCCGAGCCGGATGAGCCCGGCCTCACCCTTGGCCGACAGGGCGACCACCTCAGCGGTCCGGCGCAGCTCCCCGAGTACTTTCCGGGCGGAATCGAGCAGCAGCACGCCGGCATGGGTGATCTCCACCTTGCGTCGCGTCCGGTTGAAAAGCATCGCGCCGAGCTCCTCCTCAAGCGCCTTGATCTGCATGCTGAGGGGCGGTTGGCTGACGTTAAGCCGTTCGGCGGCGCGGCTGAAGCTGAGCTCCTCGGCAACGGCAACGAAGTAGCGCAACTGACGCAGTTCCATAGCTTATATAAAAACCGGATAAATCACCGGTCAAGATCGTATTGGACTCTATAACTGATTTTGTGTCCTATCCCTGAAACATTGGGGGAATACCAAAATGCTCGGATTCAGGATCAATCGCCGTGATCGTCAGGTGCCGGCAAGCCTCGTCGACCGCTTCCGCAAACTGCCGGCTGCGAATGTCAGCGATGTGATGGCGCGCATGGTGGCCGGCGGCGCGCGGCTCCGGCCGATGCATGGCGGTGGGGTCATGGTGGGCGTGGCGCTGACGGTGAAGACGCGCCCGGGCGACAACCTATTGATCCACAAGGCAATCGACATCGCGGCCCCGGGAGACGTCATCGTCGTCGATGCCGGCGGCGACCTGACCAATGCGCTCTTCGGCGAGATCATGGCGAGCCATGCGGCGGCGCGAGGTGTCGCCGGCATGGTGATCGACGGCGCGATCCGCGACGCTGGGGCGATCCGGGCCGCGCATTTCCCGGTTTTCGCCGCGGGCGTTACGCATCGCGGCCCGTACAAGGACGGCCCCGGCGAGATCAACGTACCCGTGGCGCTGGATGGCATGATCATCGAGCCGGGCGATCTGGTGCTCGGCGACGATGACGGGATCGTCGCGGTTCCGTTCCAGCATGCCGAGACCGTGTATGCCGCGGCGTCTGCGAAACACGTGGCGGAGGAGAAGACCCTGGCCGCCATTCGCGCCGGCATTCCGCAGGACCGCGCCTGGGTCGACGAGACGCTGAAACGCCTCGGATGCGCATTTGACGGCGGCTGACACGGCCGCAAAAAAACTAAGGAGGAAACAATGTCTTCGAATGCAAGCCTCGAGAAGGCGACGATGCGTCGCGTCTACTGGCGACTGATCCCGTTGCTCTTCGCGGGAATGTTCCTGAGCTATCTGGACAGGATCAATATCGGATTTGCGGCGCTGCGGATGAACCATGATCTCGGGCTTACGCCGTCGATATTCGGTTTCGGCGCCAGCATCTTCTTCCTCGGGTACATGTTGCTCGGCCTGCCGAGCAACCTGATGCTCAACCGCGTCGGCGCCCGCATCTGGATCCCGGTCATCCTGATCTTCTGGGGCCTTGTCGCGGCGTCCACCGCCTTTGTCCGGGGACCGGCAAGCTTCGACGTGATCCGCTTCCTGCTCGGCATCGCCGAAGCCGGCGCGCTTCCCGGCTTTGCGCTCTATGTAACGCTCTGGTTTCCGGTCGCCTATCGGGCACGTGCCATCGCCGGCTACATCATCGCAGGCCAGGCGTCGGCGATCTTCGGCAGCCCGCTGGCAGCACTCCTGATCACCTCGACCAACGATCTGTTCGGCCTGCACGGCTGGCAGTGGATGTTCATCATCGAAGGATTGCCCACCGTTCTGCTCGGGATCGCCTTCTTCGCGCTGCTGACCGAACGCCCCGCCGAAGCAAGCTGGCTGACTGCCGAACAGCGCAGCTGGCTGCAGAACACACTCGATGCGGAGCGCGCGGCCGCGGAACGCGTGCGGCGTTTCCGCCTCGTCGACGTGGTTTCTGACGGACGAGTCTGGAGCCTCTCGATCCTCTTCGGCTGTGCGCTGGTCGGCATCTACGGGTTGCTGATCTGGACTCCCCAGATCATTAACGCGATGGGACATATGAGCCTCTTAGAGGTTGGACTGCTTGCGGCGATCCCGGCGCTGCTCGGCGTCGTCGGTCAGGTTGTCGTGAGCCACAGCTCCGACCGCACCGGCGATCGCAAGAAGCATCTCGGCGCCGTGTACCTGCTCGGCAGCGCAGCACTCGCGGCCAGCGCCGTTTGCCCGAACGTGGTCGTCGCCTACCTGCTGCTCTGCGTCGCGGGCTTCGGAATCTATGCCGGCAATCCGCTGTTCTGGAGTCTGTCATCGGCGATGATGACGGGCACCGCGGGGGCCGCGGCCATCGGGCTCATCAACAGCGTGGCCCAGTTCGGCGGGCTGATCGGGCCGTGGATGATCGGCTGGGTGAAGGAGTCCACCGGCAGCTTCCAGGCGGCGCTGCTCGCGCTTGCCGCCTTCCTGCTCTTGGCCGCCATTATCGCCTTCCTGATGCGCGTCGCCCCACGGCCGGCGAGCAACGACGCCGCGGACGCGGTTGCCAGACGGCTGTGACCACCAACGAAAGGACCCATCATGATCATTGACTGTCACGGCCATTACACGACTTCGCCGCCGGCGCATGAGGAGTGGCGGCGCCGGCAGGTGGCGGCGGGCCGAGGTGCGGCGCCCATGCCGCCCCCGCAGATTTCTGACGACGAAATCAGAGCCAGCGTCATCACCGGCCAGCTTCGGGTGCAGGGTGCGCGCGGCGTCGATATGACGATCTTTTCGCCGCGTGCGGCCGGCATGGCGCATCATGAATCCGATGCAGCAGGCAACGCGGCATGGGCGGATCTAAGTAATACGCTGATCCATCGCGTCGTTCGGCTGTTTCCGCGCAACTTCGTCGGTGTTTGCCAACTGCCGCAGGCGCCGGGCGTCTCGCTCGCGAACTGCATCGCCGAACTGGAGCGCTGCGTGACAGAATACGGCTTCGTCGGCTGCAACCTGAATCCCGACCCGTCGGGCGGCTACTGGACAGATCCGCCGCTGACCGATCGGTGGTGGTATCCGCTTTACGAGAAGATGGTGGAGCTCGACGTCCCGGCGATGATCCACGTCAGCTCCTCGTGCAATCCGAATTTCCACACCACCGGCGCGCACTATCTGAATGGCGACACTTCCGCCTTCATGCAGTTCCTGACCTCTGATCTGTTCCGCGATTTCCCGACGCTGAAATTCATCATTCCCCATGGCGGCGGCGCGGTTCCCTACCACTGGGGGCGCTTTCGCGGGCTCGCGCAGGACATGGGGCGGCCACCGTTGACGGAACTCCTGCTCGGAAACGTGTTCTTCGACACCTGCGTCTATCATCAGCCGGGAACCGAGTTGCTGGCGCGGGTGATCCCGACCAGGAACATCCTGTTCGCCTCCGAGACGCTCGGTGCGGTGCGCGGGGTCGATCCCGAGACCGGCCACGAATACGATGACACGCGCCGCTACATCGAAGGGGTGGCGTGGCTGACCCCGGCCGACCGGGCAGCGATCTTTGGGGGCAACGCGCGCCGCGTTTATGGCCGGTTGTCGGCGCAGCTGGAGCGGCAATTGTCATGGTAAGGGGAGGCAGGAAGAAAGTAGCCGCTTTTTAAAAAAAGCGGCGCAAAAATTTTTGGTCCGCTGGGCCATGGGCGTTGTCACCGACAACGCCCATGGCCCAGCATAGCAAAGTTTTTTTGCTACTTTTTGTTCACAAAAAGTAGTCTTTGCCTTCGCTTCTAGCTCGTTTGAACGAGCCTGCGATGCTCGGCGGCGATCGGCCTGGTCTCTCCGGAGGCAACCAATGTCCGCGTTGCCTCGACGGAGGCGTAGGTCCAGAAGATACGCAGAGGCTCGACATCGGACGCGTTCTTGAAAAAATGCGGGACGCCGGCGGGCACCCAGCTTGCATCCGCAGCCTTCATCTGATGCGGCGTGCCGTCGATGACGGCGATGGCATTGCCGGAGAGGATGAGGATCGATTCCTCGCAATTGTGAAAATGTTCCTGGATCGCGCTGCCTGGGGCGATCTCCGTGATGCCATTGATCATCTGCAGGGCGCCACTGCCCGGGCCGATCAGAGGGATTGTCCGGTTGCCATTGCCGCGATCGGCCACGGGCTGCTGTTCCATATGAACAACCGTTCCGACGCGCGGCGGAAATCCCTGAAATACAGCAACGACATCCATTTTCAATTTCCCTTTGGAGACGTGATCAAGCGGTTTCAACCGGGCCTTATGTCGCCGCAGGTCGTTCGATGCGCCGCAGCGCGCGTGGGAACAGGAAGAGCGTAACCAGCGCGCAAACCCCGCACACGCCCGTGATCAAGTACAGTGCTGGTGTTATGCTCCCGGTGACATCGATAATTTTACCGACCATGATGGGGCTGACGATGCCGCCCAGCTGGCCGATACAATTGATCACGGCGATACCGCTGGCGGCGGCCGCTCCGGTCACAACTTTCGGCGGCAGCGACCAGAAGGTTGTATAGGCGGTCAACACGCCGGCGCCGATCAGCCCCAGGCTGACGATCAAAAACACGGAGCTATGAGGAAAGAGCCCGACCATGAGGAAGCCGATACCCGTCATAATCAGGCAGGAGAAAAACACCATGCGCCGATTGCCGATGCGATCAGCGACCACCCCCACCGCAAGCATTGAGATGGCGCCGCAAAGATACGGGACCGCCGTGATCAAGCCAATGATCTCCCGGTTCGAAAAGCCCGCGGCGCGAACGATAAAGGGAATCCAATAGTTCATGCCGAATGCGGCAATTTGCGTCAGGAACCACACCAGCGAGACCACCAGGAAGCCTGATGAGCGCAGAGCTTCGAGCGTCGAACTGGCCGGTCGCGCCCGAACGTCAGAGATATGTACCACCAGCTCTTTGCGCAGCTGATCCTTTTCTCCGGTGGACAACCATTTCGCGCTCTCGAAATGGTCTTCGAGACAAAACAGGACAACAAAACCGAGTAATACGCAGGGGATGCCGCCGAGCAGAAAGACCCAATTCCAGGCGGGCAACCCGCCGAGTCCGGCAAAGCGCGTGAGGATCAGGCCCGAAAGTGGGGCGCCCAAGATGCCAGAGAATGCCACGGCCTGGTAGAGCACGCCATAGATCCGGCCGCGCCGCTGCTCAGGAAACCAGGTGGAGAGATAAAGGAATATCCCGGGCGTGAAGCCGGCTTCGGCGCCTCCGATGATGAAACGCAACGTGTAAAATTCAGTCGTGTTATGGACGAACATCATCGCTGCAGAAGCCAGGCCCCAGACAATCAAAATGCGCGCAAAATGGCGCCGCGCTCCAACCCGCGACAACAGCAGATTGCTGGGCACTTCAAACAGAATATAGCCCACCACGAACAGGCTGGCACCCAAACCGTAGGCTGTGTTGCTCAGCGGAAAGGAGTGCTGCATGTCGTATTTGGCAAATCCGACATTGATTCGATCGAACCATGAGAACAACAGGCAGATCATCAATAATGGAATGATGCGCCAAAAGATCTTGGAATATAGTCGGCGCTCACCGACAGAATTTATAGAAATCTCACTTGTCGTGCTCATGGGCGTTTTCCAAAACTCGTTTTATTGTTTTAAATCTCGGAGTCGCGTCTAGTTTATATGCTGGACGATGTTTAGCCGCGCCCTACGATCAACCCTATAGTATTGTTGGCATTGCATTTCGACGGGGCATGATCAAATACTGAATATGTTTGGCCCCATACCGGAAAGCTATGACGCTAGGGGCGTTGTCATCGCCACGCCCATGGCCCAGATTAACAAAGTTTTTTTGCTACTTTTTGTTCACAAAAAGTAGCCTTTCTCTTCGCTTTTCTCTAGGAGGGTTGATGGAACGGCGCCAAATTGAAGGTGCCAGCCTGGGTCAATTCGGCGAGTTCCGCGATGATGACATCCTTGAGCATGGACAGAGCAAAATTTTTCTCATGTTTGGTGCGGGTTGCCATGACGAGAATGCGATTCAAAGGGGCGCCTGAAATAACCGACATCATCACTGGGGGGCGCGCATGCGGGTCAGTGAATACCGATACCGGCATCAGCGTAGAGCCCTGACCTTGCAGGACCATCTCGCGAATGGCGTCGACAGAATCGATCTCCGACTGCACGTTCAGCCGGCCACCTAAAGGTGCCAGCTGCAACTCGACGAGACCGCGATGGAGCGTGGTCATCAGAACGGGGATGCGCGCCAACTCGCTGAGTGAAATCACCTGGCTCAACCGCTTGCTGGCGGGTGTCATCAGGGCGAACGGCTCTCCCAGCAGCGTGTGCATCGTCAGCGTGCGGCTCGGCTCAGGATTTGTAACGATGGCGATGTCGATGACGCCGCGTTCCAAGCCGTCGAGCAAAACCGGTGTGAAGGCCTCGCGTATCGTCAGCTTCACGTCGTCGGGCGAGTTCCGGCACCGCGCGAACACGCCCGGCACCAGCAAGCGCGCCAGCGTTGGTGAGATGCCCAGGACCACCGCCGCCTTTCGGGCATTATTTTGACGGCCGGTTAGTTGTTCGCGAACCTGCTGCGTGTCGGCGAGGATGCGGCATGAGGCTTCATACAGAGTGGCACCGGCCGGTGTCAGATGCACGCCATGCGGTGTCCGATGCAGCAACTGCACGCCAAGATCTTTTTCGAGCTCCCGCAATTGCCGGGTAAGCGCCGGTTGGGCGATAGAAATCGCCCCGGACGCTGCGGTCAAACTGCCTGCATCCACGATAGCAACGAAATATTTCATGGCACGCAGGTTCATCAAGGCGTTCCTCGCGATCCGCCGGATAGCAGAATGATATGTCAGCTGAAAAATTGATATTGGACGATAATCCTGCCCCCGACAATAGTTGGGAGAACCAGCCATCTAATGGCTGATCAGGCATGGCGAAATAGGGAGCGCACGGGATATCATGGAAAAAGATCAGAAGCACAGATTGGTGGATGCCGGAGCGTTGCAGGCGTTCATTCGGTCGGTGCTGCGCCATTCCGGCTTGCCGGAAGCTGATGCCGGCACGGTCGCCGCCTTGATGGCCGAGGCCGACCTCCAAGGTTCGGACGGGCATGGCGTGATTCGCTTGCCGCAGTACCATAAGCGGTTGCAGACGGGCGGGATGAACCCGCGCCCCAACATCCGGGTCGTCACTGAGCGCGCCGCGATGGCGGTCGTCGATGGCGACAATGGAATGGGCCATCTGGTGATGTCCTTTGCCGCGAAATTGGCGATTGAGAAGGCGCGCACGGCGGGGGTCGCGTGGGTTGGTACGCGTGCCAGCAATCACGCGGGGCCAGCCTCGCTCTATGCGCGCATGCCGATCGAACATGATATGATCGGCATGTATTTTGCCGTGGGCAATGCCAACCACCTGCCGCCATGGGGCGGCATGGAGATGCTGTTGTCGACCAACCCGATCGCGGTCGGCATCCCCTCGGGCAGCGAACCATCCGTGGTCCTGGACATGGCCACGACCGTGGCGGCGTACGGCAAAGTGAAAGCCAAAGCCAAGCGTGGCGAGGCCATGCCCGAAGGCTGGATGATCGATCGGCAGGGGCGGCCGTTGCTGGACCCGACACGCGCGCATGAGGGTTTCCTGCTGCCGATCGGGGGCCACAAGGGCTATGGCCTCGCCCTCATCGTGGGCCTGCTGGCCGGTACATTGCATGGTGCCGCGATGGGGCGTGACGTCGTCGATTTCAATCAAGACCATGTGACGCCAACGAATACCGGGCAGGCCATTCTTGTGATTGACCTCAACGCCTTCGGTGCGCCGGCGGACTTCAAACAGGCTGTCGACAAGCTGGTTCGTGACATCCACGACAGCGAGCGGATGCCGGGCGTTGAGCGCATTTGGCTGCCGGGCGAACAGAGCCATGCAAGGCGTGCCGAATACGCCGCCGGCATTCCGATCGGCGCCACGATAGTGGACGAACTCGATCAGCTGGCGGACCGGCTGGCACTCGAAAAGTTGGTCTGCCTGACAAGCTCCTGATGAAGAAAGAAGCCGCTTTTTAAAAAAAGCGGCGCAAAAACTTTTGTTATGCTGGGCCATGGGCGTTGTCACCGACAATGCCCATGGCCCAGCATTCTCCTTCTCTTAACATATCCGGAAGAACGTCATGGAAAAATGGCTTAAGCAGGGTGCCGATGACACCCAGACCGCAGCGGTCGATCGTCAGGTGCGCGAGACGGTCGAAGGCATTCTCACGGATATCGCCACGCGCGGGGATGCGGCGGTTCGTGAGCTCTCCTTGAAATTCGACAAGTTCGAGCGCGATGATTTCCGCCTGAGCGCACAAGAGATCGAAGCCTGCCTATCGCAACTCACGAAGCGGGATCTCGAGGATATCGCCTTCGCGCAGGCGCAGGTCAGGGGGTTTGCGCAGCATCAGCGGGATGCCCTGAAGGATATCGAGGTGGAAACGCTGCCAGGCGTGATCCTTGGACATAAGAATATCCCGGTGGGGGCCGCGGGCTGCTACGTGCCGGGTGGAAAATATCCGTTGCTGGCCTCCGCGCATATGTCGGTGATTACCGCCAAGGTCGCGGGCGTGCCGCGCGTGATCACCTGCGCGCCGCCGTTCCACGGCAAACCGGCGCCGGCCATCGTCGCGGCGCAGCATCTGGCCGGCGCCGACGGGATCTATTGCCTCGGCGGGATTCAGGCCGTCGGCGCCATGGCGCTGGGCACAGCGACGATCACGCCGGTGGACATGCTGATTGGCCCCGGCAACGCTTATGTCGCCGAAGCCAAGCGGCAGCTGTTCGGCAGGGTCGGCATCGATCTCTTCGCCGGCCCCACGGAAACGCTCGTGATCGCCGACGACAGCGTGGATGCGGAGCTCTGCGCCACCGATCTGCTCGGCCAGGCCGAGCACGGCCCTGATTCGCCGGCAATCCTTCTCACCACCTCCGAGACGCTGGCACGGCAGACCATGCGCGAGGTCGAGCGGTTGCTCGAGATCCTGCCGACCGCGCCGATCGCCCGGCAGGCATGGGAACGCCATGGCGGCGTCTGCGTCGTCGAAAGCGACGAGGAGATGGTGCGAGTCGCCGACCGGATCGCCTCGGAGCACGTCCAGGTGATGACGCGGGATCCGGATTATTTCCTGACGAACATGCGCAACTACGGCGCGCTGTTCCTCGGGCCGCGGACCAATGTCGCGTTTGGCGACAAAGTGATCGGCACTAACCACACGCTGCCGACCCGAAAGGCGGCGCGTTACACCGGCGGGCTCTGGGTCGGCAAGTTCCTGAAGACCTGCACCTATCAGCGGGTCGTCACCGACGCCGCCGCGGCCAGCATCGGCGCCTATTGCTCCCGTCTCTGCGCGCTGGAGGGCTTCGTCGGGCATGGGGAGCAGGCCAATATCCGCGTTCGCCGCTACGGGGGCGGCAACATTCCCTACGGTGGCACCGCCTCCTGACCTAGCGCAGGTAAGGGAAAGGCTACTTTTTGTGAACAAAAAGTAGCAAAAAAACTTTGTTAATTTGGGCCATGGGCGTTGTCGGTGACAATGCCCATGGCCCAGCATAGTTAAAAGTTTTTGCGGCGCTTTTTTCAAAAAGCGCCCGCTTCCCTCTTTCTTGCCGGATCGGCTGTCCGTAACATCCACCCCTGTAGGCTTTATTCTCTCACAGGAACGCGCATGCTCTATACATCGGACCTCACATCACTTTCGCAGTCCATCCATTCCGGCAAGGTGTCGCCCGTCGAGGTTCTGGAGGCATATCTGGACAGGGTTGCCAGCCTGGATTCCAGACTTCACGCCTACACCGAGGTTTTCGAGGCCGACGCGCGGGCAGCGGCGCAGGCGGCTGCAAAGATGATCGGGGCAGGTTACGCCCTCGGCCCGCTGCATGGGATTCCCATCGCGATCAAGGATCTTGTCGACATAGAGGGCAAGGTCACGACCGGCGGTTCGCCCTTGTTTGCCGACCGGATTGCGGCTGTGACGGCTGATGTGGTCCAGCGCCTCATCCGCGCGGGCGCCGTTATCATCGGCAAGACGCATATGGTGCAAGTGGCGCTGGGGGCGTGGGGTACTAACGAACACATGGGGACACCCTGGAACCCTTGGGACATGAAGGTGCATCGGGTTCCGGGCGGATCGAGCAGCGGGTCGGCCGTCGCCGTCGCCGCACGCATGGCGCCGTTCGCGCTGGGGACCGATACCGGCGGATCGATCCGCGTTCCGGCCAGCTTTTGCGGCATTACCGGTCTCAAGCCGACGGTGCGCCAAATCAGTGCGGAGGGTTTGCTGCCTTTGAGCCGCACGCTCGACAGCGTCGGTGTTTTGTCCGTGTCCGCAGCGGACGCGGCCTTGTTTTATAAAGTGCTGACAGGCCCGGACGGAGGCGTGGCGATCAGCGCGCCGCAGCAAGACGCACAGAAACTGTCCAGTCTGCGCCGTTTTCGTGTTGCGCGGCTCGCGGAAAAGGATTTTGGAAACGTCGAGCCGGATGTGCGCGCTGCTTATGAAACAGCGCTGGAGGTGCTGGCAGGTCTCGGCGCGGAAATCGTGACCATGACGATGCCTTGCGACTTTGATGATTTCGCGTCGACGGCCAGCGCCATCATGCTCGCCGAGGCCGCGGCCGAATACGGCGCTCAGGCACGGGACATGGCATTGCCGGTTGATAGTTCGGTTCGTCCGCGCCTGCTGAAGGGAACAACGATTTCCGCCACTGAATATATTCAGGCCTTCCGGCAGCGCGACCACTGGAAGCGCGTATTCCTGGAAGCGATGCACGGCATTGACGCGCTTCTCACGCCGTCGACGTTGACGACCGCCATTCCCGTGACGGAAGTGAACCACGACAATCCGCCGATCCGCTACACGCGAATCGTGAACCTGCTGGAGCTTTGCGGCTTGGCCCTGCCGAGCGGTTTCGATGCGAAAGGGCTGCCTTGCTCCATTCAGGTGATTTGCCGGGGCGGCGATGAAGACACAGCGTTGCAAATCGGTATGGCGTATCAAGCCGCGACCGATTGGCACACGAGCGTACCGCAAATGTGACGCGTATCGGGAGAGGAAAGCAGCCGCTTTTTGAAAAAAGCGGCGCAAAAACTTTTATTCCTCTGGGCCATGGGCGCTGTCGCCGACAACGCCCATGGCCCAGCATAAATAAAGTTTTTTTGCTACTTTTTGTTCACAAAAAGTAGCCTTCCCTTTCGCTTATTCCGCGAGCGAGGCGTGCAGCACGTCGAGATGGTCGTCCGAAATCTCGTGGTGGACGATGAACATGTAGGATGATGCTGAGACGAGCGCGATGACGGCGCCGACCACGAGGGCGGCGACGAAGGAACCGGTCTGTTGCACGATCAGGCCGGTCACGGTCGGCGCGAGGGCCCCGCCCAGATAGCCGCCGAAATTCATCATCGCGCCGACAGAAGCGGTGAGGTTCGGCGGCACGGCGACCGAGCTCAGAGCCCAGGAGCAGGTGCTTGTCACGTAGAGCAGGAAGATCGCCGCCGAGATGCAGGCGATGGCAAGCATGTTGCTCTGCACATAGGCCGCCGCGATGGTGAAGCCGGCTGTGCCGACCAAAGCGAGCGAGGCGGGGATCTTGCGGCTGTTGAGCGCGGTTTGCCCCGAGCGGATCAGCCGGTCCGCCAGGTAGCCGCCGGCCATCGAGCCGGCGATGCCCCAGGCGAAGGGGATTGCCGCGGCGATGCCGGTGTATTTCACGCTCATATGGCGCTGGATCTCAAGATAGCCGGGCAGCCAGGCCAAGTAGATCCACGTCATATAGATGCAGCCGAAATAGCCGATGATCATACCCCAGGTGGTGCGGAACTTGAACAGCATCTTCCATTCGCGGAACGTCACCGGACTGCGCCGCTTCGCGGGGTCGCCCTCGGTGCAATAGGCGACTTCGCCTTCCGTGAGCGTAACCTCCGTGGGATTACGATAGAGCCTGAACCAGATCACGGCGACGACGAGGCCCAGCAGCCCCATGATGATGAACATCCAGCGCCACCCGAAGGCAAGCATGAGGGCTGTGCACAGCGGCACGCCCAGTGCGGTGCCGAGTGGCCCGGCGCTGTTCCAGATGCCCGAGGCCGTTCCTCGGCTCCGCGGATTGAACCAGTCGCGCGTCACCCGTGTCGCGGTCGGGAATTGCGGCGCCTCGCCGGCGCCGAGGAACAGGCGGGCGACATAGAATTGCCCGAAACTCCCGACCAGGCCGCTCGCGACCTGGGCCAGGGACCAGAG
Organism: Acidocella sp.; assembly: GCF_036489515.1. Lineage (GTDB taxonomy): Bacteria > Pseudomonadota > Alphaproteobacteria > Acetobacterales > Acetobacteraceae > Acidocella. The sequence goes on along the minus strand of NZ_DASXFO010000068.1, from coordinate 62,752 downwards.
CGAGAGCCCTGCGGTGAGCAGCACGCGGGGGCGGAAGCGATCGACCAGCGCGCCCGAGGGCAACTGGGCAAAAGCATAGGCCCAGAGGAAGGCGGAGAGCAGAAAGCCCATATCCGCGATCGATAGGCCGAGATCGTGGCGGATGAGCGGATTGCCGACCGCAAGCGTCGCACGGTCGATGTAGTTGATCGAGCCAGAGATCAGCAGCATGGTCAGCGCGCTGCGCTGGATTTTCCGGACTCTTACGGAGGTTGGTATCGGCACGGACATTTTTTCCCCTTGAAGGTTGTTTGTTTTGTCCCGTTGGACGAAGCGGGTTTTTTTTGTATCCGATCGACCTTTAACATAATATCGTTTGGCAGCGGCGGTTTTTTGTATTTCAGCGGCGTTCTCAGCGGGCGGTTCAGCCAACAAAACTGAAGGCGATGTGGCAGGCGGACTTTTCTAAGAGAGAAAAGCGGCCGCTTTTTGAAAAAAGCGGCGCAAAAACTTCTTTTATGCTGGGCCATGGGCGTTGTCGGCGCCAACGCCCATGGCCCAGCATAGCAAAGTTTTTTTGCTACTTTTTGTTCACAAAAAGTAGCCTTCGCTTACTTTTTCAGGTTCCATCGCTCAGCCAGGGCTGCGGCGATGTTGTGAACCACGCCTCCCCACGCGCCGCGCTCAGCCTGGCGGAACAATCGTGCCGATGGGTACCACGGGTTGTCCTGGCGCTCGGTCAACCAGCGCCAGTCGGGCGCCAAAGGCAGCATCACCCAGGCAGGGCAGCCAATGGCGCCGGCCAGATGCGCGACCGCCGTGTCAACCGTGAGGAGGAGGTCAAGCTGCGAGATGGCGGCAGCGGTTTCGGCGAAATCGTCGAGGTCCGGCGACAGGTCTTCGATCGTGCCAAGCAGGGCGGCATCGAGATCGGCCCGCCTCTCACCGACCTGCAGGCTATACCAGTCTATGCCGGGAATGTTCCATAACGGCGCCAGGGCTGTGAAGGGCAGCGAGCGGTTGCGGTCGTTCTGATGTTTGGGATTGCCCGCCCAGACGATTCCGACCCGTCGCCCGGCGACGGGGCCGAGGCGCTGCTGCCAGTGCTGGCGGAGCGCCGCCTCGACGGGAAGATATGGAATGCTTGCCGGAATCGTGGCAAGCGTGGTGCCGAAGACATTGGGCAAGCTCATCAGCTTGCAGTGGAAATCGAAAGCGGGGAGGGGATCCCCGGTCGCGATCAGGCGATCCACGCCCTGCAGCCCGGCGAGAAGCCGCAGCAGGGAGCGTGGCGCTTCCAGCACGACCCGCCCGCCGCTCGCTGCGACCAGCGGCGCATAGCGACAGAACTGGATGGTGTCACCCAGCCCCTGCTCCGCATGCAACAGGATCGTCCGCCCGTTGAGGTCCTCGCCCCGCCACTCGGGCGTGGAGACGTCCTTGGGTTTCTGCTCCTTGACGCCGCCCCGCCAGCGCCAATCGTATTCTGTCCAGCCGTTAGAGAAATCACCGGCAAGCAGCAATCCGATCCCGAGGTTGAAATGGGCCTGGGCGTAGTCAGGTTTGCAGCCAATGGCGGTGTTGTAGGCGGCGATGGCCTCGTCAAGGCGCCCCAAATTCTTGAGGGTGTTGCCGAGGTTGGAGTGAGCCTCGGCGAAATCCGGCTTGCAGAGGATGGCGGTGTTGTAGGCGCTAACGGCCTCGTCGAGGCGCCCCAATTCCTGCAGGGCGGTGCCCAGGTTGGAGTGGGCCTCGGCGAAATCCGGTTTGCAGAGGATGGCATTGTCGTAGGCGGTGATGGCCTCGTCGAGGCGTCCCAACGCCTTCAGGGTGGTGCCCAGGCTGCAATGGGCCTCGGCGAAATCCGGTTTACAACTGATGGCGTTGTTGTAGGAGGCAACGGCGTCATCGAGGCATCCCAGGGCCTTCAGCATGTTGCCCAGGTTATAGTGGGCCACGACGAAGTCGGGCTTCAAGCGAAGGGCATTTTTGCAGGCGGCAACGGCGTCGTCGAGCTGCCCGAGGTCCTGCAAAGCATTGCTCAGATCGACATGGGCTTCGGCAAAATCCGGCTTCAAGCGCAGCGCATTGTTGTAGGCGGCAACCGCCTCGTCGAGGCGCCCCAGGGCCTTCAGGGCGGTGCCCAGGTTGGCGTGATAGGCGGCGATTTGTGGGCTTATCCCGATCGCCTGGGCAATCATCCCGACGGCGCGGTCGTTTTGTCCGGCCTGATGGGCGAGTACGCCGAGCAGATGCAGGGCGTCGGCATGGCTTGCATCCGCCGCCAGCACCTGACGGTAGAGCCGCTCGGCCTCGGCCCGTTGCCCGGCTCGATGGTGGGCAAGCCCGGTTTCCAACATCTTTTGCGGGTTTGATAACGCGAGCGGAAGTGGCGTCGCGGGCGTTTGGACTTGTGCGCGACACTGTTTGCGGTTCGGTTCCATCGTCTCCCTCCGCCAAATAGCGGCCTCCCTACGCTATAGTAAAAAGCTTTTACAACCTCCAATGCAGGCCGCCTGCCCAAGCAAGCGCCATCGCAGGGCCGGATGTTCCGGTTGCGCACTTAGTGCATCACCGCGTTGCGCATCGGAACCATTCTCGGACGATAGGCGATCGCTTAAGGTGTGGCATCGATCGAACAATAAAATCCACTTAGAATTACGCCAACAGGCAGTTAGGAGGTTCCATGATTGCGATGCACTATCTGATCAGCCTCAAGACCAAAGATGACGTTCAGGCGGTTCGCCAGCGCATCGCAGAGCGAGGGCCTCTTTTCGACGGGATGCAAGGCCTGGCTCATAAATGGTTCATGGTGGATCCTCAGGATCCAGCGTACGGCACCTTTTATCTTTGGAACACCCCGGCCGCCGCCATCTCCTTCCTTGAAGGAGCGTTCTTTCATGCGCTTTGCCAAACATTCGGCCGACCTGAGGTGCTGTTGCTTCTGCCCACGGCAATAAAACTGCCGACGGGGAGCGTCGCGATGGCCACTCTGGGTGATTGTGGCGATCTGCCTGATGACGTGCCGGTGATCAAAACGTTAGATCCCCGATTCGGCGCCAAGGTCGATTTGGCTTTTGGCGAGACCGTGAAGGGGCGGCGGTTCGAGGTTGGCTATCACGCGAAAGGATAATTTCTGTACAGCAATCATTCTCTAGCGTTGTTTGCATGAGCGATTGCCTGGCCTAATTGAGCCTGCAAGGGCCAAGCGAAGGAGAAGGCTACTTTTTGTGAACAAAAAGTAGCAAAAGAACTTTGCTAATTTGGGCCATGGGCGTTGTCGGCGCAAACGCCCATGGCCCAGCATAAAAGAAGTTTTTGCGCCGCTTTTTTCAAAAAGCGGCTGCTTTCTTCTGTTCGGAAAGCCGGCCTGGAGCATAATCGCGAATTTTTGATCCAATGTTTGCGCAGGACAAGCCATTGTGAGACGGTTCATTTTCATCGCTTCGTAGCTGGGCCTTAGGGGGGCAGATGTCCACCTTTGCGAACTTGTCGATCTCGCGCAAGCTCACGGTCGCGTTTGCGGCCGTGGTCGCCGTCATATTTGTGAGCGGGACGCTCGCTTACAGCAGACTTTCCGTCATCGAAGGGGTCACGGGCTCGCGTGTCCACACCGCCGACGTGTTGGATGCTCAACACACGATGATGAGGGCGATGCTGGATCAGGAAACCGGGGTGCGCGGTTATCTGGTCACCGGCGATGAGAGTTTTCTGGATCCTTACCATAAGGGTGGGGACGCCTTTACGATGGCGTTCCAGAAAGCCAGGCGGCTCACCTTGGGCAACCCGGCCCAGGAGGGCCGGCTCGATGAACTGGACACACTGGTCAAGCAGTGGCGGGCGATCGCCGAGCAGGAGATCACGCTTATGGCGAGGCCGGAGACGCGCGAGGAAGCGCGCAGCCTGGAGGGCGCGCGGGCCGGCAAGACCGTGATGGACCTCATCCGTGCCAAAGTGGATGAAGTCGACGCGATTGAGCGCGCTGTCTTAGCAAAACGCGCCGCCGTGCAGAGACAGGCGTATGCGACCGCATACACGGTCGCGATCCTCGGCGGCACAGCCTCGCTCGTCACCGCGATTTTGATGGGTTTGCTGCTTACGCGCAGCATCACGGTGCCGGTGAGGCGCATGACCAGCGCCATGGCAGCGCTTGCCAAAGGTGAGGCCGGCGTTGAAGTGCCCGGGGTCGGTCGGAACGACGAGATCGGCGCGATGGCGGCGGCAGTCCAGATTTTCAGGGACAACTTGATCGATCATAACCGGGCGAAGGAGGCGCTGCGGGAGAGCGAGGAGAAGTGGCGGGCCGTATTCGAGAATAATCCGACCATGTACTTTATGTTGGACGCCACCGGGACCGTTCTGTCCGCAAATCCCTTCGGGGCTGAGAAACTCGGCTACACTGTCGACGAGTTGGCGGGCGATACCGTGCTGAAGATCTTTCATGCAGAGGATCGCGCCGCGGCGCAACGGAATATGATGAGATGCCTCGACCAACGCGGCCGCGCCGTGAGCTGGGAACTGCGCAAGGTGCGCAAGGACGGCTCGACATTGTGGGTCCGCGAAACGGGCAAAGCGATGCTGCTCAAGGAAAGCCCCGTCCTCTTGATCGTGTGCGAGGACATCACCGACCGCAAATGGGCAGAGTATCTAACCGCCCACGTGTTCGAGAGCTCGCCCGATGGAATCTGCATGTTTGAAAGGGACTATCGATATCAGCGCGTCAACCCGGCTTACGGGCGGAGTTTCGGTATGTCGGCCGAAAAGGTCGTCGGGAAGCACGCCGCTGATCTGCTGGGGGCGGAGGCTTTTGCGAACATCGTCAAGCCGAACCTGGATCGGTGCTTCGCTGGGGAAGAGGTCAGTTACGCGGCGTGGTTTTCCTATCCTGCCGGGCAGCGCTACCGGGTGGTCACTTGCTCGCCTTTAAGGTTGCGTGCGGAGCGGGTGGAGGCAGCACTCGTGATCATCCGCGACCTGACGGAGCAGATGCTGGCCTCCGAAGCGTTGCGCGTCGCGCAAGCGGAGCTCGCGCACGCCAACCGCGTCGCGATGATGGGACTGCTGACCGCCTCGATCGCCCACGAGGTCAACCAGCCGATCGCCGCCGCCGTGACCAATGCACATGCCGCCTTGCGCTGGCTGGCGGCTCAGCCCCCCGCTCTCGAGGAGGTCCGGCAGGCGGCTGGCCGGATCATCGAGAATGGACGACGGGCCAGCGATGTCATCGAGCGGATCCGGGCCATGACCAAGAAGGCGCCCCCGCGCAAGGAGTGCTTCGATCTCAACGAAGCCATTCTCGACGTCATTTCCCTAAGTCGGAGCGAAATGCTGAGCCACGGTGTCTTGCTCCGAACCGGGCTCGCGACGGGTTTGGAATTCGTGTGTGGGGACCGCGTCCAGTCGCAGCAGGTGATCCTCAACCTGATCGTCAATGCCATCGAAGCCATGAGCGGGGTCGACGAAGGGGCGCGCGAGCTGCGGATCAGCAGCGAAAGAGATGTCTCAGGCAGCGTTCTTGTCACCATAGAGGATTCCGGCCCAGGGCTTGACCCGCAGCAGATGGAGCGCGTTTTCGAGGCATTCTATACGACCAAGCCCGAGGGCATGGGGCTCGGCTTGGCCATCTGCCGCTCGATCATCGCGGCTCAAGGCGGAAGGCTGTGGGCGTCCGCAAATGAACCACGGGGCACCATCTTTCGGTTCACTGTGCCGTTAGAGCAACGTCAGAAAGCGGCCGCTTTTTAAAAAAAGCGGCGCAAAAATTTTTGGCGAAGCTGGGTCATGGGCGTCGTCGGCGCCAACGCCCATGACCCAGCATTCATAAAGTCTTTTTTGCTACTTTTTGTTCACAAAAAGTAGCCTTCGCTTTCTTCTGGCTCAGGCGTGCAGCCCGGGCGCCTCCCGCCCGGTGCGCGCCACATATTCGGTGTAGCCGCCGCCATACTGGTGGATGCCCTCCGGCGTTAGTTCCAGAACCCGGTTGGACAAGGCAGACAGGAAATGGCGGTCATGCGAGACGAACAGCATTGTGCCCTCATACTGCGAGAGCGCGCCGATCAGCATTTCCTTCGTCGCGATATCGAGATGGTTGGTCGGTTCATCCAGCACCAGGAAATTCGGCGGGTCATACAGCATCAGCGCCATCACCAGCCGCGCCTTCTCGCCGCCTGAGAGCACGCGGCAGGTTTTCTCGACCTCGTCACCGGAAAAGCCGAAGCCTCCGGCCAACGCGCGCAAAGACCCCTGGCCGGCGAGCGGGAAGGCATCGTTCAGCATCTCGAACACGGTGCGTTCGCCATCCAGCAAATCCATGGCGTGCTGCGCGAAATAGCCCATCTTGACGCTGCCACCCAGGGTCACGGTGCCGGCATCCGGTGCGGTCGTGCCCGTCACCAGCTTGAGCAGCGTGGATTTGCCCGCACCGTTCACGCCGAGCACGCAGCAGCGCTCGCGCCGTCGCACCAGCAGATCCAGCCCTTCGTAGATCACCCGGCTGCCATAGCGCTTATGAACGCCGCGCAGATTGGCTACGTCCTCGCCGGAACGCGGCGCGGGGGGAAAATCGAAGGCCAGTGTCTGGCGCCGCTTGGGCGGCTCGACCCGGTCGATCTTCTCGAGCTTTTTGACGCGGCTTTGCACCTGGGCGGCGTGCGAGGCGCGGGCCTTGAAGCGCTCGATAAAATTGATCTCCTTGGCCAGCATCGCCTGCTGCCGCTCGAACTGGGCCTGCTGATGCTTCTCATTCAGCGCCCGCTGCTGCTCGTAAAATTCATAGTCGCCGGAAAAGCTCGTCAGGCTGCCGCCATCGATTTCGATGACTTTGTTGATGACGCGGTTCATGAAGGCGCGGTCGTGCGAGGTCATCAGCAGCGCGCCGTCATAGCCAGCCAGGAATTGCTCCAGCCAGATCAGGCTTTCGAGGTCGAGATGGTTGCTCGGCTCGTCCAACAGCATGACATCGGGGCGCATGAGCAGAATGCGGCCGAGTGCCACGCGCATTTTCCAGCCGCCGGAGAGCCGGCCGACATCGCCGTCCATCATCTCCTGGCTGAAGCCTAAGCCGTCCAGAACTTCCCGTGCCTTGCCATCCAGCGCATAGCCGCCCAGCTCTTCGAAGCGGGCCTGCACTTCGCCGAAGCGTTCGATGATGCTGTCGAGTTGGTCGGCCTGGTCCGGGTCTGCCATGGCGGCTTCCAGCGTCGCCAGTTCGGCGGCCACTTCGGCCACCGCGCCGGCGCCCTCCATGACCTCGGCGACGGCGCTGCGGCCCACCATTTCCCCCACATCCTGGCTGAAGAAGCCGACGCTGACGCCGCGATCGACCAGGATCTGGCCCTCGTCGGGCTCCTCCCGGCGCATGATCATGCGGAAGAGCGTGGTCTTGCCGGCGCCGTTCGGGCCGACCAGGCCGATCTTCTCGCCCTTTTGCAGTGCAGCCGAGGCCTCGATGAAGACCAGTTGCCGGCCGTTATGTTTGCTGATGTTGTCAAGACGAATCATGGGTCCTCGGCGGCCGGAGCGGTCGGCGCACTTATACCAACAGGCCGAGGGCGTAAACCGCTATGCGCTGACGAGGAAGAAAGGGAAGGCTACTTTTTGTGAACAAAAAGTAGCAAAAAAACTTTATTTATACTGGGCCACGGGCGTTGTCGTCGACACCGCCCGTGGCCCAGCATAACAAAAGTTTTTGCGCCGCTTTTTTCAAAAAGCGGCTACTTTCTTCTCTCCCAACGCCCGACGTGTGCGGCTAGGGCGTCGCCGGCGTGGCCACCAAAGTCTGGTAGATCGACTTTTGTGTCGGTGTCAGCAGCGCATAGGCCTTGAGATGGTAGGGGACCATCGCCAAGCCGACGCGCGTTTCCGCACGGCCTACGGCCTCGACATCGGCGGTGATGGTCGAAAGTGCCGGGGCCGTCACGCCGGCATCGGCTTGGTACTTCGCATAGGTGGCCTGCAATGCAGTGACACTGGTTCGCGCCGCCTGCACCATCCCGGTCACGAGCCGTTGATCAGCCGAAATCTGTGCCGGCGTCAGGTGGAGCGCCGCGCGATGTTGCAGAAGCCAGCCCGGTCCGGGGTGACGGGCCCGGAAGACCGCCGGAAAATCCAGAGAATTGGTTCTGAAATAGCTCTGCCACGATGGCGTACCGGGAGCGGCCCCCGGCGTTGTCATCGCCGCCGCCTGGACAACTTGACCGCCCAGTGTTGCAATCGACAAGGCCAACGCCTGGATCCAGACTGCTTTCGTCCAACGCATTTTGATATCCCTCACATGAAAAAATCGGCGAATACTATCGCGGCGCCGGAACCAACGCCAGGCAACGGCCGATGCTTAAGGTTAGAGCGTGATGGCTCCACATCGATCATGCGCAAGGCCAGTTTCTCGGATGTAGGAAAGCGGCCGCTTTTTGAAAAAAGCGGCACAAAAACTTTTTTCCACTGGGCCATGGGTGTGTCGGCGATAACGCCCATGGCCCAGCATTCAGGAGCGCACAAACTGTCAGTAACGCCGCGTTGCCGGGGGCGGCATATTCCGCCTAATGGTTGACCTTGTAGCCCTCCTCCTCGATCGCCTTGATCACGGCTGCGGCCGGGATTGTTGAGGTTCTGGCCTCGATTTTGACCAGGCCCTGTTGCAGATCGACCGCAATATGTGCCTCCGGGGCGACGGAATGCACCGCTTCCGTTACCGCTTTGGCGCAATGTCCGCAGGTCATGCCTGCAACTTTGAGTTCCAGCATACGCATCTCCATCGCCTGATCCCGGACGGAGGATCTTCTCCAGTCCGGTGGAGTCCGGCGTCAGCGGAAAAGCTGCTCCGCCAGGACCGCCCACGGTGCGCGGATAAATGTTTCCATGATGGGAAGGTCAAGGAGCCGGTGGACAAAAATAGGCTTGACCTTCCCATCATGGGAGGGTGCAGCTCAAATGCACGGTCGCATGCCGTACGGATTGAATTCAGGAGCCTGACATGAGTGGAATCGGTTTGCTTGAGAGACAGGAGGTCAAGGACGGCGTGGTCCGTGGCGCGACTGTGGATTTCGGCATCGAAGGGATGACCTGCGCCTCCTGTGTGGGCCGGGTCGAGCGCGCCATCCGGCGTCTGCCCGCCGTGGCCGATGTCTCGATCAATCTCGCCACCGACCAGGCGCGTGTGACCTTCACGACCGATGCCGCTGAGATCGAAGCGGTTACGGCGGCCGTGACCAAGGCCGGCTATGGCGTGACGGCAAAGCAGGTAGAGCTGGCGATTGGGGGGATGACCTGCGCCTCCTGCGTGGGCCGGGTGGAACGCGCGTTGCGCCGAGTGCCTGGTGTGACCGAGGCGCAGGTCAATCTCGCCACCGAAATCGCCCGCGTGGAAGGGATCGGCATTGATGAGGCGGCGCTGATCGCCGTGGTGGAGCGCGCCGGCTACGCGGCGCGACCTGTCGATAACGACAGCACGGCGAATGACGGCAAGGACCAGGAAGCGCGGCGCGCGCTCATTCATGTCGGGATTTCGGCCCTGCTCACGGCCCCGCTGTTCGGCGTGATGATCCTGCATCTCGCCGGATCATCCGCGATGCTGCCCGGCTGGGCCGAACTGGCGCTGGCAACACCGGTGCAGTTCTGGCTGGGCTTCTGCTTCTATCGCGCCGGCTGGAAGGCGGCCCGCGCCGGCGCCGGAAACATGGATTTGCTGGTGGCGCTCGGCACCTCGGCCGCCTATGGCCTCAGCCTCTATCTGTTGATCCGCGCCTGGGTCATGGGCGGCATGCCGTCCCTTTATTTCGACTCCTCGGCGATGGTCATCACGCTCGTCCTGGTCGGCAAATGGATGGAAGCCCGCGGCAAACGCCAGACCGGTGCGGCTTTGAGCGCCCTCACGGCGCTGCGTCCCGAACAGGCGCGCGTGCGCGCGGCGGATGGCACCGAAGCCGAGCTCCCTGTCGCCCGCGTCGCGGTCGGCGATCTGGTCGTGGTTCGGCCGGGCGAACGCATTCCGGTCGACGGCGTCATCGTCGAAGGCACGAGCGCCACGGACGAATCGATGCTGACCGGCGAGAGCCTGCCGGTGCCGAAACTCCTGGGCGATCGGGTGATCGGCGGGGCGATCAACGGCGAAGGTGTGCTGCTGGTCGAAACAAGCGCGGTCGGGGCGGAAGCGGCTCTCGCCCGGATCGTCCGGCTGGTCGAAAGCGCCCAGGCGGCGAAAGCGCCGGTCCAGAAGCAGGTCGATCGTGTGGCGGCGGTCTTTGTCCCCGCCGTGCTCGGCCTTGCCGTGCTCACCTTCCTCGGCTGGTGGTTTGCCACCGGCAGGATCGAGCCGGCGATCCTTGCTGCGGTCGCGGTGCTGGTCGTCGCCTGCCCATGCTCCCTGGGTCTTGCCACCCCCACCGCGGTGATGGCGGGCACCGGGGTGGCGGCGCAGCACGGCGTCCTCATCAAGGATGCGGAAACTCTGGAAACCGCGCAGCGAGTCGACACGGTGGCGTTCGACAAGACCGGCACTCTGACCGAAGGCGCGCCCTCGATCGTCGCCGTCGAACCCGAGGAAGGCCTGAAGGAAGCCGAAATTCTGCGCCTCGCTGCCGGCGTCCAGCAGGGCAGCGAGCACCCGCTGGCCAAGGCGGTGCGCGCCCGCGCGCAAGCCGAAGGTTTTCTGGTTCCCCAAGCCCGGGACGCGAAAGCGCTGCCGGGTCGCGGCATGGCGGCGATCGTCGAGGACCGTCATCTGGTCCTGGGATCGCGGCGTGTGCTTGAGGAGAATGGGCTCGAGCCCGCCGCACTCGCCGCACGTGCTGTGCTGCTTCAGGAAGCAGGGCGCACCGTGTCATGGCTGGTTGAGGCAGGACCAGAAACATCGCGCATCCTCGGCCTGATCGCCTTTGGCGACGCCATCAAACCCTCCGCCCGGTCGGCCGTCGCGGCGCTGCGGGCGCGGGGGCTGCATGTGGTGATGCTGACCGGCGATAATGCCGGTAGCGCCAAAATGGCGGCCGATGCACTCGGCATCGACGACGTCCGGGCGGAAATCCTGCCCGAGGACAAGGCCGAAGCGGTCAACGCGCTGCGCCAGGCGGGCCGCATCGTCGCCATGGTCGGCGACGGCGTCAACGACGCGCCGGCACTCGCCGCTGCGGATCTCGGCATCGCCATGGCCACCGGTTCCGATGTTGCGATGCACACCGCCGGCGTGACACTGATGCGCGGCGACCCCGCTTTGGTCGCCGATGCGCTCGACATTTCCCGCAGAACCTTCGGCAAGATCCGCCAAGGGCTGTTCTGGGCTTTCGTCTACAATATCATAGGCATCCCGCTCGCGGCATCCGGTCACTTAAGCCCGGTCATCGCCGGCGCCGCGATGGCGTTCTCCAGCGTCAGCGTTGTTTCCAATGCGCTGCTCCTGCGCCGCTGGCGGCCCCTTAGAGGAAAGAAAGTGGCCGCTTTTTAAAAAAGCGGCGCAAAAATTTTTGCTCCGCTGGGTCATGGGCGATGTCGGGGACAACGCCCATGACCCAGCATAATAAAGTTTTTTTGCTACTTTTTGTTCACAAAAAGTAGTCTTCTTCTCCTTCGTTGACAGCAAGCGAGGCCGTCGCATACGGTCGGCGCCGATGGTCCTTCTTCGTGAAGGTGAATAGGGAATTCGGTGCGGGCTTACGGGCCCTATGCCGAAGCTGCCCCCGCAACTGTAAGCGGAAAGCCCTCGTCTTTTGGCCACTGGACCCGTTCCGGGAAGGCTGACGGGAGCGTTCGATCCGCCAGCCAGGAGACCTGCCATCACGTCTAAAGCTGGCCAGGCGGGGCGCCCAGGCCAAGTTCTTGTGCCGGGTTCGTCGCCCGGCATTCTGTTGTCGCAGGTCCGCGCCCCGGCCTTACGCGTTATGCGTGCATTGGGGGAGCTGTGCCGAATCCTTTGTCTACCGTGCTGCATGTCTGCGTGACCTGCAAAGCCGCCAGCGACGCCGAAGAGTGCCCGGGGCAACGCCTCTATTGGGCGCTGGAGGAAAGCCTCGCCGGCACGCAGGACGTGGAATTGCGCCCGGTTTCCTGTCTGGCCGCCTGCGATCACGGCTGCACGGCGGCGGTTTTCATGCCGGGCAAACCATTCGGCTATCTGCTCGGTCACCTGCAGCCCCAGCACGCCGCGGATATTCTCGATTACGCGCGCCGCTACGGCGCTTCGCCGACCGGGTCCGTGATGCCCTCGCGCCGGGCGCCCTCGTTGGCGCAGGCCATCCTCAGCCGTTTTCCCGCCTATGGGCTGGATCTGATCGAAACTCACCCGAAAGAGACCACATGAGCCTCCACGCTGCGAAAATCCCCACCACCATCATCACCGGCTTTCTCGGCGCGGGGAAAACCACGCTGGTGCGCCACATTCTCGAGACGGCTGGCGGAAGGCGGTTCGCGGTGATCGTGAACGAATTCGGCTCGCGCGGCGTCGATGGCGAGATTTTGCAGACTTGCGGGTTCGAGGGCTGCGACGAGACGGATATCGTCGAGCTCTCCAATGGCTGCCTGTGCTGCACGGTCGCGGACGATTTCGTGCCGACCATCGAAGCGCTGCTGGGCCGCCCGAATCCGCCGGAATACATCATCATCGAGACCTCCGGCCTGGCACTGCCGAAGCCGCTGATCAAGGCGTTCGGCTGGCCGAGCATCCGCTCGCGCCTGACCGTGGACGGGGTCGTCGCCGTGGTGGACGGGCCGGCGGTGGCGGCGGGACGGTTCGCCGACGATCCGGAGGAAGTGGCCCGCCAGCAGGCGGCGGACCCGTCGCTCGACCACGACAACCCGTTGGCGGAAGTCTACGAGGACCAGGTCCGCGCTGCCGACCTCGTGGTCCTGAACAAGTCCGATCTGCTGAGCGCGGACGAGCTGGCGCGGGTCAAGCAGATGATCGACGAGATTCTTCCGCGCGCGGTCAAAGTGGTTGCGGCGACAAACGGGAAACTCGGCCGGGAAATCCTGCTCGGCCTGGAGGCGGGTGCTGAGGACGATCTGGCGGCGCGGCCCTCGCATCACGATGCCGAGGACGGTGCGCACGAGCACGATGATTTTGAAAGTTTCGTGGTGCCGGTTGCGGAAATCGCAGCGCCTGCGGAGTTTCTGGGGCGCCTCGAGGCGGCGGCTTCTTCCCATGACGTGTTGCGCATCAAGGGCTTTGTCGCGGTTCAGGACAAACCGCTGCGGTTGGAAATCCAGGGCGTCGGGGCGCGTTTCCGGCAGAATTTCTCGCGCCCCTGGGCGGCGGATGAGGCGCGGGAGGGACATCTCGTGGTGATCGGCCGTACGGGCATGGATCGCGCGAGCATCGCAGCCCTCATCACCGGATAGGCCGGCATGCACATCCTGTTCCGCGAGCAGCGTAACCTGGACGAGGCGGAAGCGGCCGTCGATCTGGGGCACAGCCCGGCGGATCTTGTGCTTCTGTCCTTCTCCGACGCGGATCTCGGGGCGGCTGCCATGGCCTGGCGCGATATGGGCGCCGGGCGGCCGGGGTTGCGGCTGGCCAATCTCGCGCAGCTGCGGCATCCGCTTTCGGTCGATCTCTACGCGGAACAGGTTCTGAGCTGTGCGAAAACGGTGATCGTGCGGCTGCTCGGCGGCGTCGATTACTGGCGTTACGGCTGCGAGGAGCTGCTCGCACTTTGCCGCGCGCGGGGCATCTCTCTCGCGGTGCTCGCGGGCGATGCGCAGGATGACGCGCGGCTGCAGGATTTCTGCACGGTGGGTGCCGAAACCCGCGCGGCGCTCGATTTCTATTTTCGCGAGGGCGGGCCGGCCAATCTCGCGAACGCGTTGCGTCTCGGCGCGGCGCTGGCCGGGCTCGGCGCCCGGCCCGAACAGGCGCCGGCGCCGATGCCCCGCTGCGGCCTGCATGATTTTTATGCGCCGTCCGCGGAGGTGCCGCAGGCGGTGCCCGCGCCGGAGGCGCTACTTGCGGTGATTGTGTTCTATCGTTCCCACCTGCTCTCAGGCGATATCGCGCCGCTCGAGGCGCTGGCGGCAGAACTTTTGCGCCGCGGAATAGGCTGCCGCGGATTATACGTCGACAGCCTGAAATCCCCCGAAGCTGCCGCCTTTACCGCCGAAAAACTCCGCCTCTGGTGGCCCGCCGTGGTGTTGAACGCGACTGCGTTTTCCGCACGCGGCCAGGACGGCTCGCCGCTGGATGCAGCCGGCTGCCCGGTGCTGCAACTGATCCTGGCGGGATCGACGCAGGAGGCGTGGCGGGAGTCGACGCGCGGCCTGTCGCCCGCGGATATGGCGATGCAGATCGTGTTGCCCGAATGCGATGGGCGGCTCTCGACCACCGCCATCTCGTTTAAAACGCCGGGCGAGCGGATCGCGGCGCTGGAATTCGCGCGCACCATCCATAGACCCGCAGCAGGGCAGATTGCTTTGGCCGCGGATCGCGCCGAAGGCTGGATCCGGCTCGCCGCTTCCCCGGCTGCGGCGCGGCGCATTGCCATCGTGCTGTCAGATTATCCAGGCGCTGCCGGGGCGCAGGGGCAGATCGGCCATGCCGTGGGCCTCGACAGTTTCGCGAGCCTGGAGGCGATCGCTACGCTGCTGCACGAAGCGGGCTACGATGTGTCGACGACCGGTATTGCCGCTTCCCTGCGCCAACTCGCGCCTACGCCCTTTCTATCTTTAGCTGACTACCACGCCTTGTTCGCGGAATTGCCGTCCGACATGAGGGCGCGCGTTTGCGCCGCCTGGGGCGCGCCGGACCAGGATAACGCCGTCCGGGACGGTTGGTTCGCGCTGTCCTATTTGCGGGCTAAGAATCTCATCGTCGCGGTGCAGCCCGATCGCGGCGGCGCGCGGGACCGCAAAGCAAGTTATCACGATCCGGATCTGCCGCCGCGCCACGCCTACGTCGCGTTTTACCTGTGGCTCCGTTGCCGGGAAAACATCCATGCTGCAGTGCATCTGGGCGCGCACGGCACGCTGGAGTGGCTCCCGGGCAAGGCGCTCGCCCCTGACCATGAAACCTGCTTTCCCACGATGCTCTGTCGTGGCCTGCCGGTGATCTACCCGTTCATCGTCAACAATCCCGGCGAGGCGGCGGTGGCGCGGCGGCGCCTGGGCGCGGTCGTGCTCGGCCATCTGACGCCGCCGCTGAAAGCCGCCGGCAGCCATGGCGCGGCGTTGGAGCTGGAACGGCTGATCGACGACTACGCGGCGGCGGACGGGCTGGATAAGCGCCGCACCGAAATGCTGCGCGACGAGATTCTAACCCAAGCGGCGGCGGCGGGGTTGCTGGAGGAAAGCGGTTGCGCGCGCGAGATGCCGGCGGATGACCAGCTGGCGCGGCTGGATGCGTATTTGTGCGACGTGAAGGAGTTGCAGATCCGCGACGGGCTGCACGTGTTCGGCCGCCCCCCGGCGCCGGAGCGGCGGGACGCGCTGTTGGCGGCGATCCAGGCGGGGGCACCGGGCGCCGATCCCGCCCGGCTGGCCGTGGCGCTCGACGCCTCGGCCCAAGCCGAGGGGGCGGGATTGCTCTCCGCCCTGGAGGGAAGATTCGTCGCCCCCGGCCCAGCCGGCGCCCCGAGCCGTGGTCGGGCCGATGTGCTGCCCACCGGCCGCAATCTCTACAGCCTCGACCCCCGCGCCGTGCCGACTCGCGCCGCCATGGTGCTGGCGCGCAAGACCGCCGATTTTCTGGTCCGCCGCCATCTGCAGGAGCAGGGGGACTGGCCGCGACGCCTGGTAATCGACCTCTGGGGCAGCGCCGCCTTGCGCACCGGCGGAGAAGATCTGGCGCTCGCCTTCATTCTGATGGGCGTGACGCCGGTATGGGGAGCAGAGTCAAACCGGATCAGCGGCGTGGAAATTCTGCCTTTGGCGGTGCTGGACCGACCGCGTGTGGATGTCACCTTGCGCATCTCCGGCCTGTTCCGCGATGCGTTCGAGACGCAGCTGCTGATGTTCGACATGGCGGTGCAAAGCCTCGCCGCGCGCGATGAGCCGGCGGACTGGAACGCGCTGGCCGGCACCGCACGCGGCCTGCAAGGGGCGGAACTGCGCGCCGCCACGGCCCGGATCTTTGGGCCGGCGCCGGGCGCTTATGGTACCGGCGTTTCCGAGTTGCTGCGTTCCGCAGCCGGCGCGGACCAGGCTGAGATCGCGGAAACCTATCTCGCCGCCTACGCTTATGGGCAGGGGCTGGACGGGGTGAGCGACGCCCAACAATTCGCAGCGCGGGTGGCCGGCGCGGATGGCTTTATCCATCAGCAAGACCATGCCGAGATCGATCTGCTGGACGGGCCGGATTTCGCCGCCGCTGAAGGTGGTTTCGCGGCGGCGGCGGCGGCTTTGGGGGCGGCGCCGGCTTTGTATCATGTCGACACTTCCCGTCATGACGCGCCGCGCGTGCGTCTGCTGCATGAGGAGATCGCGCGCGTGGTGCGTGGCCGGGCGGCCAATCCGGCCTGGATCGCGGGCATGATGCGGCATGATTATCGCGGTGCCGCCGAAATCAGCCGGGCGCTGGAAGGGCTGTATGCCTTCGCCGCCACGGTCCCGACCCGGTTCGATGCGCAATTCGACCTGCTGTTCGACGCGACCTTGGGCACCCCGGAGGTCGAACTTTTTCTCCGCGAGGCCAATCCGGAGGCTCATCGGGCGATGCGGACGCGTTTCCAGAACGCGCTTGAACGCGGGTTGTGGCGCAACCGGCGCAACAGCGTGGCAGCAAAGTTGGCCGAGCCATGAGCGGCGCAAAAATCAAAGGCTGGTGTCCCAGCCTGTTCGAGCCGATGGCGGCCGGCGACGGTCTGCTCGTCCGGGTCAAACCGCGCGTGGAGGGGATCAGCGCGGCGCAGTTGCGGGCTCTTGGCGATGCGGCGCGGAAATACGGCTCGGGGCGGATCGAGATCACCAACCGGGCGAATTTTCAGGCGCGCGGTTTTGCCCCGGAAAGTGTCGCCCCGTTTGCCGTAACCATGCTTGAGGCCGGGCTCGCCAGCGCCGATCCGGCCGCAGAGCGGCGCCGGAACATCATAGTCGCGCCTGGGCTCGGAGCTGAAATGATGGGGTTCGCGCGGCAGCTCGAGGCGTGGCTGGAACAGGACGACAGCCTGCAGGCGCTGCCGACGAAATTCGGCTACGCGGTGGGCGAAGTGGCGGAGGTCGCCGATCTTTGCATCCTGCCCGGCGGCGATGCGCCGCTGGTGGTTCTGCCGGGGCATTGTTCCGTGCCGGCGGCCGATCCCGTTGCCGTGGCGCAGGCGCTGACGCATGCGTTCTTGCGGCAGGCCGGCGACCTGACCCCGCGCCCCAGGCGCCTGCGCGATTTGCTGGCCGCCACCGGCCCGGACGTTTTTTGCGCCATAGCCGGGCTGAAGATGCCTAGTTTGGTCCCGACCGAGGTCCAACCCATCGTCGGCGTGGGGACGATGCCGGGTGCGTTCGGGCTGGGCCTGGCTTTCGACGCGCAAACGGCCGACATGCTCCGACACGCGGCGGATCTGGCGGAGCGTTTCGGTAATGGGAGGTTGCGAACCACCAGCGCCGGAACCCTGGTGCTGCTGGGCACCGGCGATAATCCTGCCGGCCTCGCCGAAGCGGCGCGGGGTCAAAATTTTATCATCGATCCGTCCGACAAGCGGACCAGAATCAAAGCCTGCGCCGGGCGGCCTTCCTGTCCGAGTGCCTTGGCCGATGTCCGCGCGGTCGCGGCCGGGCTGGCGCCGCTTTGGGCCGGGGTGGGGGTGCTGCACGTCTCGGGGTGCAGCAAGGGCTGCGCCGCGCCCGGCGGGGCGGCGGTCACGCTGGTCGCGACAGGATGGGAAGACAGATTCGATATCGTTTGTGATAAGCGTGCCGATGCCCTACCCGAGCGTGCCGGCGTCTCTCTGCCAGACGCTATTCACTGGATGACCGAAAGACATTTTTGCCGATGAGCGCCCCAAAAATTTACATTCGCGACGGTGCCGCGATCTACGCGGAATCCTTCGCGACGATTCGCCGCGAAGCCGATCTGTCCGCCTTTGCGCCGGAGGAAGCGGGCGTGGTGGTGCGCATGATCCATGCCTGCGGCATGGTCGACCTGCCCGGCGACGTGCGGTTCGGCTCCGGTTTCGTCGCCGCGGCGCGGGCGGCGCTGCTGGCGGGTAAACCTGTTCTGTGCGATTCCGAGATGGTCGCGCATGGCATCACCAAAGCGCGTCTGCCCGCGAACAACGAGGTGATCTGCACCTTGCGCGCGGCGGAGACGCCGGCGCTTAGCGCCCAGATCGGCAACACGCGCTCGGCGGCGGCGCTCGATCTCTGGGGCGCGCGGCTGGACGGTGCGGTGGTCGCCATCGGCAACGCGCCGACGGCGCTCTTTCGCCTGCTGGAGCTGCTCGACGCCGGCGCTCCGAAGCCCGCCGCCATCATCGGCATTCCCGTCGGCTTCGTCGGTGCTGCGGAATCAAAGGCGGCGCTGGCGGTCGACGGGCGCGTGCCGTTCCTCATCGTGCAGGGACGGCGCGGCGGCAGCGCCATGGCGGCGGCGGCGGTGAACGCGCTGGCGAGCACGGCGGAATGACGGCGAAATTGTTTATCCTCGGGCTCGGGCCGGGCGACCCTGAACTGATGACGGTGAAAGCCGCGCGGATTCTGGGCAGTGCGCCGGTGGTGGCGTTTTTCGCCAAGCGTGGCCGCATTGGCCATGCGCGGAGCATCGTCGACGGCCAGTTGCGGGAAGATGCCGAGGAACTGCGCTTCGAATATCCCTTCACCACCGAGCTGCCTGTGGAGGACCCGCGCTACCTCGCTGAGATGGGCGCTTTTTATGACGACTGCGCCGAGCAGCTCGCGGCCAGGCTGCGGGCCGGCCAAAAAATCGCGCTGCTGTGCGAGGGGGATCCGTTCCTTTATGGGTCCGCGATGTATCTGTTCGACCGGCTGGGGGCGGAGCATGCAACGGAGGTGGTGCCGGGTGTTGCCGGCATGAGCGGTTGCTGGAGCCGCGCCGGGCGGCCGATGACCCATGGCGACGACGTGCTCAGCGTTCTCCCCGCGACACTGGACGAGGCGCGCCTGCTGGAACGCCTGCAACTCTGCGACGCGGCGGTGATCATGAAGGTTGGGCGCCATCTGCCGAAAATCTGCCGTGTCCTGCGGGGCGCCGGCATGTTCGAGCGGGCTTTCTATGTCGAGCGCGGCACGATGGCAGGCGAGAGGATCCTGCGCCTGTCGGAGCGGGAGGAAGGGACGGCCCCCTATTTCTCCATGGTGCTCGTGCCGGGCCGGCAGGGGGCAAGATGAGCGGCAAATTATGGATTGTCGGCCTCGGCCCGGGTGACGCCGCGATGCAGACACCGCAGGCCACCGAGGCGCTGGCCCAGGCCACGGACCTGGTGGGCTACTTTCCTTATGTGGACCGTGTGGCCCAAGCACCGGGGCAGGTCCGGCACGCCTCCGACAACCGCGAGGAGCTGGACCGGGCCCGCCTGGCGTTGACCCTGGCCTCACAGGGGCGGGCGGTGGCGGTGGTCTCCTCCGGGGATGCCGGCGTGTTCGCCATGGCCAGCGCGGTCTTCGAGGCGATCGACCAGGGCGATCCGGCCTGGCGGGAACTGGATGTCGAGGTGGTGGCGGGCATTTCCGCGATGTTCGCGGCGGCGGCGCGGATCGGTGCCTTCCTCGGGCATGATTTTTGCGCGATCTCGCTTTCGGACAATCTGAAACCCTGGAAGCTGGTGTTGCGGCGGCTGCGTGCCGCCGCCGAGACCGGTTTGGTGATGGCGCTGTACAACCCGCTGTCGCGCGCGCGTCCCTGGCAGCTCTCCGAGGCTTTCGGCGTGCTGCGGGAGAGTCTGCCGCCGCACACGCCGGTGGTGTTCGCCACCGCCGTCAGCCGACCGGAAGAACAAATACATGTTTTCGATCTGGCGGCGGCGGACCCGGCGCGTGCCGACATGCGCACGCTGGTGATGGTCGGCACCGCGGCGACAAGGCGGATCGAGCGGCCGGGGCGGTCTCCTTGGGTCTATACCCCGCGTTTCGCCGAGGACGCGGCGTCGTCGTGACGGGCTTCGAGCCAGCGCAACGCGCCCGCCGCATCCGGAACGCGGGCCGCATCCAGCCCGGTCACATTCGGCCAGGGGGGACGCGCGACCATGATCACCGGAAGCTCGAGTTTTCGCGCCGCGACCAGCTTGGACTGCGTGGCCGTGCCGCCGGAATTTTTGGTGACGATCACTGCAACGCGCTCCTCGTGGAGCATCCGCAGGTCATCTTCCAGCGTGAACGGACCCCGTGCCGTGATGATTTTCGCGCTTGGGGGCAAAAACTCGGGCGGCGGCGCGTCGACGCTGCGGATGACGTAGTCGTGCCAGGGCGCGGCGACGAAAGGGAGCAAGTCCTTGCGGCCGATGGTCAGCAGCACGCGGCGTGGGGCAGGTCCGAGAGCGGCGGCGGCCTGTTCCATGTCCGCCACCTCGGTCCAGCGATCACCTTCCTGCGTTTGCCAGGAAGGGCGCTCGATCATCAGCATCGGGATTCTTGCTCCCCCCGCTGCTGCGACGGCGTTTTGGCGGATTTGTGCGGCGAAGGGATGCGTGGCCACGACCAGCGCCTGGATGGCATGGTCCGAGATATATTGCGTGAGGCCGGCCACGCCGCCAAAGCCGCCGATGCGGCAGGCGATCGCTGGCAGAACCGGGGCGGCGGTGCGTCCGGCGAGCGACAGCATTGCACTGAACCGGATGTCGCTAGCCAGAAGACCGGCGAGGGCGGAGGCTTCCGAGGTGCCGCCGAGGACCAAAAATTTGAGTGGTGACATGGATAGCGGGGCCGGGACCAAAAAAATGCCGCCGGGGCGGTGGCTGACCATATTGGGCATTGGCGAAGACGGTGTCGAGGGGCTGAGCCCGGCGGCCCAGCTGTTGCTGCGGGCGGCGGATCTGGTGGTCGGCGGCAAGCGGCATCTGGCGCTGGCCGACCCCTTGATCACCGGGCGGCGGATGCCCTGGCCCAGCCCGATGGCGGGGGCGATGGACACCATCCTGGCGCAGCGCCCGCTTCCCGTTGTGGTGCTGGCCTCGGGCGATCCGTTTTGCGACGGCGTCGGCACCATGCTGGCCGAACGCGTGCCGGTGGACGAATTTTTGTCTCTGCCCGCGCCCTCTTCATTCTCGCTGGCGCTGTCGCGCCTGGGCTGGCCGATGCGGCAGACTGCGAGCATCTCGCTCTGCGGCCGGCCTTTGGCGCGGCTGGCGCCGCTGCTGCAGCCCGGCCGTCGGATTCTGGTCCTGTCAGCCGACGAGACCACACCGCAGGCGGTCGCTGGGTACTTATGCGAGCGGGGTTTTGCGCGCTCGGTGCTGCATGTGATGGAGGCTCTGGGTGGCCCGCGCGAGAGGATCAGAACGACCACCGCGGAAAATTTTCGAGACATAACGGAATGCGGCCCGCTCAACCTAGTGGCGATCGAGCTGGTCGCCGACGCCGGCGCAAAAATCATTCCCCTCACCACGGGGCTGCCGGACGAACTGTTTGAGCATGACGGGCAGATCACCAAGCGGGAGATCCGCGCCGTGACGCTTGCCGCCCTTTCCCCCTGTGCCGGCGAGGTGTTGTGGGATGTCGGAAGCGGCTCGGGATCGGTGGCGATCGAATGGATGCTGCGCCACCCCGACAACATGGCCTATGGGATTGAGGGGGATGCGGTCCGCGCCGCGCGCATCGCCCGCAATGCGGCGGCGCTGGGTGTGCCGGGGCTCCACGTGGTGCACGGCCGCGCACCGGAGGCGCTGGCCGGCCTGCCGGTGCCCGATGCGGTGTTTCTGGGCGGCGGCGCGCATCTGCCCGGCGTGATCGACACCGCCTGGGCGGCCTTGCGGTCGGGAGGGCGCATGGTGGCGAATGCGGTGGTGATCGAAACCGAGGGGGCTTTGTTCGCCGCGCGGGAAAAATTTGGCGGTACGCTGACCCGGCTCGCGGTGGAACGGCTTGATAACATCGGCAGCCTGCATGGTTTTCGTCCGGCCTTGACGGTCACCCAATGGGCGGCGACCAAACCATGATCGTCGCCGGGGTGGGTTTCTCGTCCGGCGCTGCGGCGGAGGAGATCGTGGCGCTGGTCCAGCGCGCGCAACGCGAGGCCGGGCATGTGGCGCAGGCGCTGGCGGCGCCGGATTTCAAGGGGGACGCCGCGGTGCTGCATGAAGCGGCACAGTTTTTGCGCCTACCGTTGTTGCTGGTTGACCGCGCGGCGCTGGAGGCGGCGCAGAATCGTTGCGCCACGCGCTCGCCGGTGGCGGCGCGGAAATTGGGGCTGGCTAGCGTCGCGGAAGCCTGCGCCTTGGCTGGTGCCGGCGCAGAAAGCCGCTTGCTGGTGGCGCGTTTGACGGACCAAAAAACGACGTGTGCGCTGGCGGGAGATTCGCTGTGACGGTTCATTTCATCGGCGCCGGGCCGGGGGCGGCGGATTTGATCACCCTACGCGGGCGCGACCTGCTCGCCCGGTGCCCGGTCTGTTTGTATGCCGGTTCCATCATTCCCTCGGCGCTGCTGGCCCATTGTCCGCCGGGCGCGCGGCTGGTCGACACCGCTTCGCTCGACCTCGACCAGATCGAGGCGGAATTTTTGCGCGCGGAAGGGCTGGGGCAGGACGTGGCGCGGCTGCATTCCGGGGATCTTTCGATCTACAGCGCGGTCGCCGAACAGGTCCGCCGGCTGCAGCGCCATGGCATCGCCTATACGCTGACCCCCGGCGTGCCGGCCTTCGGAGCCGCGGCCGCTGCCTTGGGGCGGGAACTGACCGTGCCGGAATTGGCGCAGAGCGTTGTGCTGACTCGGCTTTCGGGCCGCGCTTCGGCAATGCCGCCGGCGGAGAGTCTCGCCGCCTTCGCCGTGACGGGGGCCACTCTGGCGATCCATCTGGCAATCCATCGTTTGGAGGAGATCGTCGCCACGCTTGAGCCGTTCTACGGTGCGGATTGCCCGGTGGCGGTGATGGTGCGCGTCAGCTGGCCCGATGAGCAAATGGTGCAGGGGCGCCTCGGCGATATCTGCTCCCGCCTCGAGGGGCTGGGCGTCGAGCGGACCGCTTTGATCCTGGTGGGCAGGGCGCTCGCACCGGAGGATTTCCGGGAGAGCGCGCTCTACGATCCCGACTACACGCGGCGGTTCCGCGCGTGAGCCTCAACCGGCGCGAACGGCGCGCGGCCGACCAACGCGCCGGCGCGGTCGAACACCACGATCTCCATTTCTGCGCCGCTCCCCTCCAGCACGCTCGCAGCGGTTTCCCACGCTTGCGCGGCGATGGCATCGCCCAAAAGCGTGCCATGCGTGCGCGCCAGTTCGAAGGCATGGGCGGTGGTATTGGCCTGGCCAATCTGCGCCGCGATGTCGGGGCCACAGCCGACACGCTCGGCCAAAGTGGAGAGGCCGGGAAAATCGACTTCGCCGCGTTTGGAGTGCAGATCGAGGCGCCCTTGTGCGAGCTTGGTCATTTTCGCGACGCCGCCGGCAATGGTGATGCGCGGCACGGGATGGGATTTCAGATATTTCAGCATGCCGCCGACGAAATCGCCCATTTCGATCAGCGCCATGTCGGGCAGACCATGCAAAGCGCGGACCGCTTTCTCGGAGGTATTGCCTGTGGAACCGGCGATATGCGTCATGCCGCTGGCGCGCGCGACATCGATGCCGCGATGGATCGAATGGATCCAGGCCGAGCAGGAAAACGGCACCACGATGCCCGTGGTTCCGAGAATCGACAGGCCGCCGGTGATGCCGAGCCGTCCGTTCAAGGTCCGCTGCGCCAGCGTTTCGCCGTCGGGGATGGAGATTTCCACCACCACGTCGCCGGGCGCGTGATGGCGCGTGGCGAGCTCTTCGATTGCGGCGCGGATCATCTGCCGCGGCACCGGGTTGATGGCGGGCTCGCCGGGGGGAATGGCGAGGCCGGGCCGCGTCACCGTGCCGACACCGGGGCCGGCGCGGAAGGTGATGCCGCTCCCGGCCGCCCCCCGGCTGAGCTGCGCGCGCACCAGCGCGCCATGGGTGACATCCGGATCGTCCCCCGCATCCTTCACCACCCCGGCGGCGGCGTGGGTTTCGGTCAGCTCCCATTCGGCCAGGGCGAAACTGGTCATCCGGCCACCCGGGAGCAAAATCTCGACAGGATCGGGGAAACTGCCGGTGAGGAGGGCGGCATAAGCCGCCTTGGCGGCGGCGGTCGCGCACGCGCCGGTGGTCCAGCCGTGGCGCAGCTTCGGTGTCGGCTCCATGGCGCCAAGCATAGGCAGCACAGGGTCGCCTGTCACCGCGCCGGAGGAGCAGAAAAATGAGCACGTGCGGACTCATCATCGGCGCGCCGCGTTCGGGCAGCGGCAAAACCACGCTGACGCTGGCCTTGCTGGCGGCGGCGCGGCGGCGCGGGCTCAACGTCCGGGCGGCGAAATCCGGGCCGGATTACATCGACCCGGCCTTTCATGCCGTGGCGACGGGATGGCCAAGCTTCAATCTCGACAGCTGGGCGATGGCGCCGGCGCAGCTCGGCACCGTCGCGGACTATGCCGCGGGGGGCGACATTCTGGTCATCGAATCCTCCATGGGGCTTTTCGACGGCGTGGCTGGGCCGGAGGGGCGCACAGGTGCTGGGGCGGATCTCGCGGCGCGGTTCGGCCTGCCGGTGGTGCTGATCCTCGACGTTTCGGGCCATTCACAGAGTGCCGCGGCGGTGGCGCGGGGGTTCGCCTTGCATCAGCCGGGCGTGGACATCGCCGGGGTGGTGCTGAACCGCGTGGCGAGCGAGCGGCACCAGGCAGGAGTCGTGGACGCGATGGCGCGCGCCGGCATCAAGATTTTCGGCGCGATCAAGCGTGACGAGACGATCACCGTGCCGGAACGCCATCTCGGCTTGGTGCAGGCGCTGGAGCATCCGGACCTGCGCCGGCATCTCGATCGGCTGGCTGACCTTGCCGAGCAATCTCTGGACGTGCCCGGCATATTCGCGCTGGCGCAGCCGCTCGCGGCCGGGGTGGGTGGACCAGAAGCATTGCGGCCGCCGGGGCAGCGTATCGCCATGGCGCGCGACGCCGCGTTCAGCTTCATCTATGCCCATGTGCTGGAAGGCTGGCGCCGCGCGGGCAGCGAGATCATCTTTTTTGCGCCGCTCGCCGATGAAGCGCCGCCGGAGGATTGTGACAGTTGCTGGCTGCCCGGCGGGTACCCCGAACTGCACGCGGGCAAGCTGGCGGCGGCGCAAAATTTTAGGGCTGGCCTGGCGAGGTTTGCCGCGACGCGGCCGGTCCATGGGGAGTGTGGCGGCTACATGGTGCTGGGCGTGAATTTACAAAGTGCCGACGGCGAATGGCACCTAATGACCGGGTTGCTGAGCCATGAAACAAGTTTTGCGAAACGGCGGATGAATCTCGGCTATCGTCAGGCGGTGACGCTGGCGGATGGCCCCTTCGGGCCGCAGGGGACAGTGATCAGGGGCCATGAGTTTCACTATGCCTCGCTGGTCTCAGCCGGCGTAGACACGCCGTTCGCGGAATTGCGGGACGCAGCCGGAAAGTTGCTCAGCCCCGCGGGAGGACAACGCGGCCAGGTGAGCGGGACGTTCTTTCACGCCATTGCGCGCCACGACGCATCAGATCGAGGGTAGGATGGAACCAGATTTTGCCGAGCCGGGATTTTTTCCCCTGCTGACCGAGCTGCTGCGCTGGCGGCGCGATGTCCGCCATTTTCGCCGGGACGAAATTCCCGAGGCGGAGCTGCTGGAACTGCTGCGGCTGGCGCAGCTCGCACCTTCGGTGGGTTTAAGCCAGCCCTGGCGGTTCATGCGCGTCCGCAGCGATGCCGCGCGGGCAGCGGTGCGGGAGAATTTCGCGCGCTGCAACGCCGACGCGCTGGGCGGGTATCAGGGTGCGGACGCCGCACTCTACGCGCGGCTGAAGCTCTCGGGGTTGGACGAGGCGCCGGTGCAACTCGCGGTGTTCTGCGACGGCGCGACCGGGAGCGGGCGTGGCCTCGGCCGGCGCACGATGCCCGAGATGGCGGAATATTCCGTGGTCACCGCCGTGCACACGCTCTGGCTGGCGGCGCGGGCCAAGGGCATCGGCATGGGTTGGGTTTCGATCCTGGATCCCGAGGGGATCGCGCAGGCGCTGAACGTGCCCGAAGGCTGGCGGTTGATCGCCTATCTGTGCCTGGGACGGCCCGCGGAAACCCATACCGTCCCGGAACTGGAGCGCGTGGGGTGGGAGCATCGGCACAAGCTGGAAGAGGTTCTGGTCGACCGTTAGGAGGGTCATGGGCGTTGTCACCGACACCGCCCATGACCGAGCATCGCAAAAATTTTTGCGCCGCTTTTTTTAAAAGCGGCTGCTTTCTTTTTTATCTGAGCTCAACTGCGAAAAGCTCACCGCACGCCGCTTCACGCCCGCGCCCGATTCCGGCGATGGCCTGAACCATCCGCCCGTCGCGGCGCAAAATTTCATCGGCGAGGGCGATCATCAGGGGGTTTGGCGTGGCCTGCGGGGCGATGCGGCGTAACTGCTGCGCGAGGTCCTGCTCAGTGCCGGGCGGGTGATGCAGGCAGGCGATGATATAGGAAGCTGCGGTCGAGCGGCTGATGCCGGCCCAGCAATGCGCCAGCAGGGGCGCGGTTCCGTCCCAGGAGCGCACGAAGGCGATCAGGGTTTCGATATCGGCCGGGCTGGCGGCGGTCAGCCCGGCCCGGGGCGCCGAAATATCGTTGAAGCGCAGGACCAGGCGGTGCGCCGATTTGATGTCGGGCGCGTCGGCATCCGGAGAGATCAGGCTCAGCACATGCGAGGGGTTCGCGGCGAGTCCGATTTTGAGCTGGGCGAGTGGGCAGATGATCAGTTTCAAAAAACGGCTGCTTTCAAATGTGCCGCGCAGCCGAGCAGGAAGCCCGCTTCGCAGAGCTGCTCGACCGCGCCCAGAATATCGCCGCGCTGGCCGCCGATGAGGCGGCGCGCGGTCAGGGCCATCACGATGGTGACGGCGGCGCAGATCGCGATGCCCAGCATGGCGTTGGCGCTGTTGAGGAGTAACAGTGGCCAGGCGCAGAATGCGAGGGCGACGAACACCTCGCCCACACCGGGAGGCCTAGTCCGGGTACTGATCTTGGCCGAGGCCTCGTCGCCGGCATAAGGCAGAACATGCATGACCGTCACGGTGGCGGCGCGCGCCACGCCATGCGCGGCGATCAGGCTGAAGGCCGCGACCCAGGGCGAGAGGCTGGCGAGGCTGAGGAGTTTCAGGCCCGTGCCAAATCCCAGCGCCAGCACGCCGTAGGCACCGATCCGGCTGTCTTTCATGATCGCCAGGCGGTGCGCGGCATCGCGGCCGCCGCCCAGGCCATCGGCGGTGTCGGCGAGGCCGTCCTCATGCAGCGCGCCGGTGATCAGCGTGGCTGTAAGCAGCGCCAGCAGGCCGGCGATCCAGCCCGACCAGAGGTTAGCGGCCAGCAGCAGGACCAGGGCCGCGAGCAGCCCGACGAACTGGCCGACGAGTGGAAAATAGCGGGCGCTGCGGTTGATCCAGTCCACGCTGAAACCCGGCTGAGGGGGCACCGGAATGCGGGTGAGAAACTGCACGCCGCAAAGCAGCAGCGCCATGTTAGATGAGAAGAAAGAAGCCGCTTTTTGAAAAAAGCGGCGCAAAAACTTTTGTGACTTTGGGCCCGTGGCCGTGGAACCAGCACGGCCCAAACTAACAAAGTTTTTTTGCTTCTTTTTGTTCACAAAAAGAAGTCCTTGCTTCCTAGAGCCTTCCCGCCAGGACATCTTCCAGGCTGACGATGTCGGTGAGGATGCGGGCGGCGGCGCGGAGCAGCGGCACGCAGAGCAGGCCACCCGTGCCTTCGCCCAGGCGCAGGCCGAGATCCAGCAGCGGGGACGCGCCCAGGGACTCCAGCATCAGCCGGTGGCCGGCCTCGGCTGAGCAATGGGCGAAAATGCAATAGGGCAGAACTTCCGGGGCCAGGCGGACGGCGGCTAGGGCGGCGGCGCTGGCGATGAAGCCGTCGACGATGACCGGAATGTTCGCCCGCGCGGCACCCAGGATCGCGCCGGCCATCATCGCGATTTCGAAACCGCCGAACTCGGCCAGTACGGTGAGCGGGTCGGAGGCGTCGGTGCGGGCGGCGGCGTGCGCCAGCGCCGCCTGCTTGCGCGCAAGGCCGGCTTCGTCATGCCCGGTGCCGACACCGACGCAGGCTGCGAGTGGGGCGGGGGCGAGGCGGTGCATGAGCAACGCGGCCGACGAGGTGTTGCCGATGCCCATTTCGCCCAGCGCGATGACGTCAAAACCTTCCGCTGCGGCGTCCGCGGCGATTTTGGCGCCACGCGCCAGCGCGGTCTCGCATTGGGCCAGGGTCATGGCTGGCTCGCGCGCCGCATTGGCCGTGCCGAGGGCGATTTTGGCGTCCAGCAAAGCGGGATGCGGCGCCAGTTCCGCGGCTACCCCGGCATCCACAACCCGCACTTCGGTATCCGTGGCCTGGGCGAAAGCATTAGCGCTCGCCCGTTGCGCCAGAAAGCTCTGCACCATGGCGACGGTGACGCTGGCGGGATAGCTCGAAACGCCCTCCTGCGTGAGGCCGTGATCGCCGGCGAAGACGAACAAAACGGCGCGCTGCACCACCGGGTCGAGCCGTTGCTGGATCAGGCCGAGCTGCAAAGCCAGGGCCTCCATGCGCCCGAGCGAGCCGGGGGGTTTGGCCAACCCGTCCAATTTTGCTCGCAAGGCGGGTTCGAGGGCGCGGTCCAGAGCCGGAATCGTGTAGGGCGGTGTCATGACGTTTTCCTTAAAAGCAAGTGGCCGCTTTTAAAAAAGCGGCGCAAAAATTTTTGTTATGCTGGGCCATGGGCGTCGGCGCGGACAACGCCCATGGCCCAGCATAACAAAGTTTTTTTGCTTCTTTTTGTTCACAAAAAGAAGTCTTCCTTTAGGCCCGCGATGGCGGCGAGGCCTGTTATGTCGAGGCGTTCGGCCAGCACGGCGGCGATTTCGTCGAGGGCCGTTTCCACGATCGCGCCATGATTTGTGGAGGTCGAGCTTGCCCCCAGGCTTTGCAGAATCGCGGCGCGGGCCGTGCCTTGCTGGAACAGGCCATGGACATAGCAGCCGGCGATCCTTCCGTCCGCGGACATCGCACCTTGCGGACCGGTTTGTGTGTGCAGGAAGGGGCGCGCCGTGTCCGGCCCCTGGGTGCGGCCGATATGGATTTCGTAGCCTTCGAACGGGGCGTTGTCGGCGGCCAGATGGCCGCTCGTCGCAGTGAGGATTTTGCTCCCGGTCAGCGTGGTTTCAACGTTTAGCAGGCCTAGGCCTTCGGCTTGCCCAGGGGGCCCTTCGACACCGTTTGGATCGGCGATGCGCCGCCCCAGCATCTGGTAGCCCCCGCACAGGCCGAGCACCCGGCCGCCGCGGCGCACATGGGCAGCGATGTCGATGTCCCAGCCTTCGCAGCGCAGCATGGCGAGGTCGGCGAGGGTGGCTTTGCTGCCGGGCAGGAGGACGAGATCGGCATCGCCCGGCAAGGCGGTGCCTGGAGGGATGAAGCGGAAATCCACCGCTTGCTCGTGTTGCAGCGGATCGAAATCGTCGAAATTGGCGATGCGGGAGAGGCGCGGCACGACGATGATTTTGCGCCGCCCGCCCGCAGAGGCGCGGTGCTGGTCCAGGGCGACCGCATCTTCGGCGGGCAGGCGGCGGGCGGCGGCGAGGTGCGGGGCCATGCCGAAATCCCGCCAGCCGGTGCGACGCGTGATCTCCGTGCGGCCCGCGGCGAACAGAGCCGGGTCGCCACGGAACTTGTTGATCAGGAACCCCTTGATCATCGCGCGGTCGTCGTCATCCAGTACCGCATGTGCGCCGACCAAGGCGGCGATGACATGCCCGCGGTCGATGTCGCCGGTGAGCACCACGGGGACATTGGCGGCGCGGGCAAAGCCCATATTGGCGATGTCACCGCGCCGCAGATTGGTCTCGGCCGGGCTGCCGGCGCCTTCCACCAAAACGAGGTCGCATTCGGCTTCCAGTTTACGAAAGCTTTCCAGGCAGATGTCGAGCAGTTCGGCCTTGCGGGCCTGGTAGCCGGCGGCGCTGCGGTTGCCCACCATTTGGCCGCGCACGATGAGCTGCGCGCCGGTCTCGCTTTGCGGCTTGAGCAGCACGGGGTTCATATGCACGCTGGCCGGCGTGCGGCAGGCCAGCGCCTGCAGCGCCTGGGCACGGCCGATCTCCCCGCCATCGGCGGTGACCGCCGCGTTGTTGGACATGTTCTGCGACTTGAACGGCCGGACTTTGAGGCCGCGATTGGTGAACAGGCGGCACAGCCCGGCCACCAGGGTGGATTTGCCGACATCCGAGCCGCAGCCCTGGATCATCAGTGCCGCCATGTGAGACCTCCCGCCGCCAGCAAAATCCAGAACAGGAAGCAGGCGCGCAGATAGACGCCCAAGCCGCGGCGCAACGTGGCGGCGTCCGGCAGCGTGCCGTCGCCGAACCACGGGCGTGGGTGCGGCGCGCCGTCATAGGCGACGGGGCCGCCGAGGCGGATTTTCAGCCCCCCGGCCATGGCGGCTTCGGGCCAGCCGGCATTGGGGGAATCGTGTTTTCTGGCGTCGCGCCACATCACGCGCCAGCCGCCGCCGGAAACCGCGGCGAGCAGGCAGCCGGCGAGGCGGGCGGGGATCAGGTTGAACAGATCGTCGGTGCGGGCCGAAGCCCAGCCGAAGGCGCGCCAGCGGGGCTCGCGATGGCCGATCAGGCTGTCCGCCGTATTGATCGCCTTGTAGGCGAACAGCCCGGCCAGGCCGCAGGTGAGCAGCCAGAAAGCGGGGGCGATCACGCCGTCGCAAAAACTCTCCGCCAGGCTTTCGAGTGCTGCTGCGGCAATTTTGGTCCGGTCCAAAGCGGAGACATCGCGGCCCACGATCTTGCTGACCGCCTGCCGCGCACGCGGCAGGTCGTCTTGCTCCAGCGCCGCGCTGACAGCAGCGACATGGGTGTAGAGGCTGCGCTGGGCGAGGCCGGTGGTCGCCAGACATACCGTTATCAGCGCGAACAAGAGGCTGTTCGGGAGCAGAAAATCGATGAGCAGGCCGGCTAGCGCGGCGCTGCCGGCGATCAGGACCAGAGTGACCACACCGAGCAGCCGGCGGATCGCGGCGGGCCAGTCCGGCCGGTTCCAGCTTTGCTCAAGGGCTGAAATGCCGCGCCCGGCCCAGGTGACCGGGTGGGGGATGAGCCGGTGCAGCCGGTCGGGGTAGCCGACCGCCGCCTCAAGAACCAGCGCGGCCAGCGTGCGCCAGGGGTCGAGGAACGGGGAAAAAATCAAAAATCGACCCCGCGCTGGGCTTTGATGCCCTGCTGAAACGGGTGCTTCACCAGGCTCATCTCGGTCACCAGCTCGGCGATCTCCATGAGTTCCGGCTTGGCGTCGCGGCCGGTGACACAGACATGCTTGTCGCGCGGCCGGTCTTTCAGCGCTGCCACGACCGTGCCGAGATCGAGATAGTCATAGCGCAGGGCCACGTTCAGCTCATCGAGCAGGACGAAATCGAGCCCAGGGTCGGCGATCATTTCCAGGGATTTGGCCCAGGCGGCTTCGGCGGCTGCGACGTCGCGGGCGCGGTCCTGGGTGTCCCAGGTGAAGCCTTCGCCCATGATCTCGAAGCGGACCTGGTCGGGGAAGCGGGCAAAGAAACGGCGCTCGCCGGTGATCCATTTGCCCTTGATGTATTGCACGACACCTACCTGCATGCCCCAGCCGAGGGCGCGCGCGACCATGCCGAAGCCGGCGGTGGTTTTGCCCTTGCCGGCACCGGTATGCACCATCAGCAGTCCGCCGGTTTTCGTTTTGGTCTGCATCATCTCCTCGCGCGCGGCCCTGACGGCTTTGCGCTCGGCGGCGTGGAGACGGTTGCGTTCGGTTTCGTCGGTCATGAGAGCCCCTGTTGCAATGCGGCTTCCAGCCGCGTCCATTCCGCCTCCGTGCCAGGCAGGCCGAAGCGCAACCAGTCTTGCTGCTGCGCGAAGGGCCGGATCAGAATACCGTGGCGCGCCAGGTGCGTGAACCAGCTTGCGGCGTGCGATGTGGCGCAGAGGCGGAACAAGGTGGTGCCGCCCAGCAACGCCAGCCCGGCACGGCCGAGCATGAGATCCAGCCGCTCAGATTCCTGGCGCAGGCGGGCGCGGGTGGCCTCCGCCCAGGCGTGGTTTGCATAGGCTTCCGTGCCGGCGGCGAGGGCCTCGGCGGAGACCGGCCAGTCGCCGAAGGCGGCGCGGACCTGTGCGATGATCGCGGGGCCGGCGATGATGAAGCCCAGCCGCACGCCGGCCAGGCCATAAAACTTGCCGAACGAGCGCAGCACGATCAGCCGGTCATGCGCGTGCGGCGCCACGCTGAGATCCGGCGTGACCTCGCCGAAGGATTCGTCGACGATCAGCAGACGGGTCTCCGTCACCAGGCTGCGCAGATGGTCGGGGGGGACGGTTCTTCCATCCGGGTTGTTGGGATTGACGATGACGAGGGCGGCGGTGTCGGGCGGTGCTTCCAGTGAAGCGGCGCGGATCTCACGGCCGGCCGTGGCCCAGGCTTCGGCGTGGCCGCCATAGGTGGGGAGCAGAATCCCGACACTGGCGGCGCCGGTGAGGCCGGGCAGGAGGCGCAGCCCGGCTTCCGCGCCGGGGATGGCGACCACCATCGCTGGATCGGCGACGTTGAAGGCGGCGGCAGCGGCTTTTTCCAACGCGGCGGTCTCGGCCGGGTCCGGGAGGCGCCGCAGGGCTGCGAAATCCGCGCGCGGGCCGGCCCAGGCGTGCGGGTTGATGCCGGTGGAGAGATCGATCCACGGCAAGGTCGCGTCGGGGAACTGCTTAGCGGCCTCGTCCACGCGGCCGCCATGGCGGTAATAATTTGCGCCGCTCATTCGCCGCTACCGGATTGCACGCCGCACATCGTCATCTCCCGCATTGACCGACCTGCCGCGCAACGGCGCGGCAACACATCGCCATCCGGGAGAACCACCCGTTCGCGCGGCGCACCCCGGCCGGACGAAAGACGACAGCGGCAGGCAGGTCTCCTGGCTCGCGGATGATCACCCTGACGCGCCTTCCCGGGCCGGAGCCCAGTGGCGTGATGGCGTCAGAACTCCTCGCTTACAGTTGCGGGGGCAGCCTGGGCGTCGCACCCAATTCCCGTTTTCATCCTCTTTCGAGGAACCTATCGCCGGGATGTTGTAGTGGGTAGAGGACGGCACGGTCAATCTGGAGGATCCCATGGCTCTGACACTCGTGCTCGGCGGCGCGCGCTCAGGCAAAAGCGGTTTTGCCCAGGCGAAGGCAGAGGTGCAGGCAGAGGCGCATGGGCTCCCCGCCGGGCGGCTGGTGATGATCGTGACCGGCCAGGCGTTTGACGATGAGATGCGGCAGCGGATCGAACAACATCGCCGGGAACGCGGCGATGCGTGGCGGACGGTGGAAGCCCCGCTCGACCTGCCGCAGGCGCTCGAAAGCGTGGGCGCGGATGACGTGGTGGTGGTTGATTGCCTGACTTTATGGCTGAGCAACCTGATGCTCGCGGGGCAGGATGTGGCGACGGAGACGGACGCGTTGCTGGCGACCCTACGGCGGACCAAAAACCCGGTCTGGCTGGTCTCTAACGAGGTGGGGCTTGGTATCGTGCCGGAAAATGCCCTTGCGCGCCGTTTTCGCGACGAAGCCGGGCGCCTGCACCGGCAATTGGCGGCGCAGGCTGACCATGTCGTGCTGATGGTGGCGGGGCTGCCGCTGAAGGTTAAGTAAGAAAGAAGCCGTTTTTTGGAAAAAAGCGGCGCAAAAACTTTTGTTATGCTGGGTCATGGGCGGTGTCGGCGACAATGCCCATGGCCATACCCTCCGGTGCCGACTTACATCGGTGGGACGAGCCCGTTTTTGCCGACATTGATCCGGCTGGTCGTCAATGTTCCGCCCGCCGCCTTGGTGGGGAAGAAGATCACATGCGCGCCCGGCTGCAGATCGGCGGTGGTGCCCGGGGCGTAGGTGACGACCGGGACACCGGCCGGAACCAGCACGGTCTTGGTGCTCTTGCCGTCATTGACCGTGAGCGTCAGGTTGCCCGATCCGTTGACTGCGCTGACCGTGCCGCCGGCGCTGGTGAGCCCGCCGACGGTGCCGTTGGTCATCGTGCTGTGCGGCTTGAGATTCCAGCGGCGGGTGCCCAGACCAACGCCGCGCATACTCTCGGGGAACACCTGCAGTTCCATCGCCCGGTACGTTCCGCTTGGCTCCCGGATTGCCGCGGTACCGATATAGCTGCCGGCCTTAACGTCCGCGAGTGAGCTGGGGAGGAGATCGACGACCGCGGCGTTCGGCGCGAGTTGTACCGATACTTTGGCGCCGGACGTCTCGGTGATCGCGAGGGTCGAGCCGTTCACGGCGGTGATGGTGCCGCGCACCGGCAGGGGGGCGGCCGGCGCCGCGACGGCAATGCCGCCGAGCAGGGCCATCGAAGCGGCGAGCGCAGGGTGGAAGATTTTTTTCATGAACATTCCTTTCTGTTGTTGTTTGGGTTCAGGGTGACGAGCCGTACTCCAGCTTGTATCGCCGCCGCGATTTGCAAGCCAGATCCGGTACCATTCCAGCGGCAGTGGTTAGAGCGGCATGGCTTCAGGCAAGGGAAAGGGAAGGCTACTTTTTGTGAACAAAAAGTAGCAAAAAAACTTTGTTAATCTGGACCATGGGCGGTGTCGGTGACAACGCCAATGGTCCAGCATAATAAAAGTTTTTGTGCCGCTTTTTTCAAAAAGTGGCCGCTTTCTTCAGCATCGCCGCGACCGCCTTTTGCGCGGTGGCGACAGCTGCGCGCCGATAATCCCAGATGGGGTCCGGTGGTGGGGCGTTCATGGCCATCGTGGCGTTGGCCTCGAACAGCAGCACGGAACCATCCGGCGCCAGGGCGAAGTCGACGCCCGCATAATCGAGCGCCAGGGTACGCTGGAGTGTTTGCAGTGCCGCCATCGCGCGAGGGCCCAGGACCTCCGGCATGTTGTCGAGAAACCGTCTTTCTTCCTCGCGGTGGGGAAGGGAATCGGTCATCGCGGCGGTGTAATAATGGACCTTCCAATCGGTGGCGAGCGCCAGGTGCCAGGGATAGATCGCACCATCGATGAACATGACGCGGTATTTTCTGGTCATGCCGTCGGTGCCGCTGGCATCCAGATATTCGATCGTGAAAAGCGCGTCGCCGGGAAGTTGCGCCATGGCTGGCGCCAGGTCTTCTGGCGCCTCAACCCGCACGAAATGCTGACCGGTATGAAATCCGGGCGCGCGCAGAAGCAGCGGAAAGGTTGTTGGCGCCGCCGTAAGCAGGGCTGTCCGTGATGTCAGCGAAATGCGGGGGACGATCAGCCCCTCGATGCCGGTGCAGCGTTCCGATATCGCGACGCGCCCCGTTTCCTGCACATGCGCGGGATGATTGATGACCGGTGCTGCGCTGCGCGCGACGATGGCCTGCGCTTTGATCAGCGCCTCCCCGCACAAATCCGCATCGCCGATGGCGTTCACCACCAGCCGGTGCGCCGGCAGAGGCTGGGCCATGTCATAATAATCGGCATAGATGACGGTGACCGCGAACATACGGTCATCCATCCAGGGGCGGAGCCGCACATTGCCACCGCGCGAAGCGGCCAGGAACAGCACGTCGAGACCCGGCTCGATGCCGCGATAATGACGGCTGACCACGGCATGTCCGGAAAACCCCAGCTCCCAATGCGGTTGTGCGGCGGCGGCGTCACCCGAGAGGGTTAAAGCGCGGGCCATGCCCTGGTGGGCTTGGGCGCATGCGGGGTCTTGCGCCAGGGCGCCGTGATAATGGCTACGGGCGGCCGGCAGATCGTCATCCTCAATCGCCATATTGCCGAGCGTGACCCGCGCGGTGAGGTCATCCGGATAATATTGAGCGGCTTGCTGAAAGGCCGTCCTGGCCGCCGTGCGGTGGCCGTTCATCAGGGCAAGAAGGCCAATTTCGCGCAAGGCGGGGTGATGCGTCGCATCGATGCGCAGGATTTCGAGATACACGCGCATCGCGGCCTTGTCGTCGGTGCAAGCCCGGGCCCGGCGCAGCATGGATTCGATGACGGAGGCAATATGGGCCGCAAGAGGCGAGGGGATTGTCGACGACGTGTCCATGGCAAGCGCCTCCGGGGTGTGACAGTGTATGCTTCATAAGGGCACCAGCTTTTGTGTAAACCGTGTCGGAGGCAAGTGAAGGGAAGGCTACTTTTTGTGAACAAAAAGTAGCAAAAAAACTTTGTTATGCTGGGCCATGGGCTTCGTCGCCGACAACGCCCATGGCCCATCATAACAAAAATTTTTGCGCCGCTTTTTTCAAAAAGCGTCCGCTTACCTTTTAATGGGTTTTGACCTTTTCCGGCCGGAGCGTCAGTTTGTCTGCCATCCTGGTGAGATCGACCAACGACGGCGCGCCCATTTTCCGCATCGCCTGGCCGCGATGGACTTTCACGGTGATTTCACTGACCCCGAGCGCCGCGGCGATCTGCTTGTTGAGCCGGCCCTCCACGACCAGGGCCATGACCTCGCGCTCACGGGGCGTTAGAGTCAGGAAGCGCTTCTGCAGGGCTGCGAGCGCTTGTTCAGTCTCGAACCATGCCTGATGCTGGGCCAGCCCAAGTTGAATGGCGTCCAGCAGATCCTGGTCCCGGAACGGTTTCGTCAAGAACTCGATCGCCCCACCTTTCATCGCCTGCACAGACATTGGAATGTCTCCATGCCCGGTGATGAAGACGATCGGCAACTGGTTGCTCGTCGTCGCGAGTTCGCGTTGCAGTTCGAGGCCGCTTTGTCCGGGCAGGCGCACGTCGAGGACCAGGCAAGTGGGTCCTTGGGGCGGCCCTGTTCGCAGAAATTCGTCAACTGAGCTGAACAGTTTCACTTGGAAGCCGACGGATCGTAGCAGGCTCCCGAGGGCTTCCCGAACGCTCTGATCATCATCAATGACGATAACGTTCGCTGACGTCTCCTTCATTCTTGACTCCTCGGGTAGACCTCGCTCCTCTCGTTCTTCCCGCCCGCACGTCCCAGCCCGGGCGCTTCCAGAGGGTATTTTATTCGCATAAAGAGGCAAATTTACAAATTTTGCCGCCTGATGCGGTAAAATTTGCTTTACTGGGCTTAATCGTTGGAAGGCGAGAGAATTGGCTGCGGCTTATCGATGTGACATTTATATCATAGCTGATGATAGTATCACTTGCGATGGCGAGGGCGTAATCACAAATGCGACAAACGCGCCACCCGACGGCCTCTTCACGCCTTGCGGTTGTCGTTAAAACGTGAAGGAAAGCAGCCGCTTTTTAAAAAAAGCGGCGCAAAAACTTTATTTATGCTGGGCCATGGGCGTTGTCGGTGACAACGCCCATGGCCCAGCATAAATAAAGTTTTTTTGCTACTTTTTGTTCACAAAAAGTAGGCCTTCCCTTCGCTTAGCTGAGATCAGGCAGCCTGCGGCGGGCGATGGCTTCCGCTTCGGCTTGGCCGAGGCCCAGCGTGCGCAGCACGGTCGCCGCGGCGCGTTCGGGTAATCCCTCCACGCTGAAACCTCGCCGTTTCAATCCCGCCGGCAGCGTTCCCGGGGAAGACCCGAATTGCAGCTCGATGGAGACCGCGGTGAGCACCGTTCCCCCCACCGACGTGCACATCATCAGGAGGTCGTCGATAGGAAAGCGCTTGGTCTTCACGCCGGTCTCGATGTCCTGCAGCAGCCGCAGGCCGAGGCCGCGTTCGAGCCCCTTTGCCGAAAAGCCCTCGCGTACGAGGAATTGCCCCCAGGAAGGTTCACGCCGGGCCCGCAACAGCGTGTGGCGGACGCAGACGGAAATGACCTCGGCAGGGTCGGTCACGTCGCGAACGAGGCGGGCGAGGGTCTCGCCGAACTCCTCAAAACCCCAATCCAGCAACGCCGCGTAGATTGCCTCCTTGGACTCGAAATGATTGTAAAACGACCCGAAGCCGACATCCGCGGCTTGGGTGATCTCGTTGATCGCCACCCCGCCCATCCCTTTCTCCGCCATCAGCCGCAGGGCCGCTTCCAGCAGCCGGGAGCGTGTCTCGCGCTTCCGGCGCTCGCCGCGCGGCTCCGGCTGCGGCGCGGCGGCGGGAAGGGGAGATTTCACCTTGATACCTCAACTGGAAGACATAGAGTGATAAGCTAATCATATTTGATTATATTATCATAAAGACCCGTTGTGATTAGTGGCGGATGGAACCTCTGTGGAAATAAATCGGAAGCCAGCACCGAGGCCGGCTTCGACGCTGATCGGCTCCGGTCGGACAAACGTCTCATGCCTTCACCGCAGCGACTGCGCACGCTGATGAAAATTTTTGCTGGAGCATGATTAGGAAAGCAGCCGCTTCCCTCCATCCGAGAAGCCAGCCTGGAGAATGATTGATCTAACCCAACAATATCACCGCGTTTGATAAAGCGACACCGATACGAAGGTATAAGATGGTGATGTGATGGTTTTGTATGAGATTGGCAATGAGCGGGCCTGGCCGGTCATGGCGCATCGTCGCGATCAGGGGCGGCGGAAAAGGCAAATCTCAAGGATTTGAGTAGGTCATCGTCACTGAAAGGCTTGATCAGATAGCCAAAAATTCCCGCTCCCGGGGGAGACGCGCGAACACCATCGTTCGGGTAGGCGGTAATCAGAATCATCGGAATGCGCCGGCTGAGATTCGATATATGGCGATAGAGATCGAACCCGCTCATGCCGGGCATATTAATGTCGGCAATCAGGCAAGTGGTGCGGTTAACATGGGCGGAGCGGAGGAAGTCTTCGGCGGACGAAAACGTCTCTGCGGTGAACTTCATGGAGCGCAGAAGGCCCTTGATGGCCTCGCGAACGGACTCGTCATCATCGACAATTGCAATCAAAGAGTTGTTTGCAATCAAGGGGGGATTATTCGGCAATGCCAACCCGATCAGTGAAGATTGGTGTGGGTCCTGAAAACGGATCAGGTGTGAGGTGAAAACTTGATGCGTGGAGGTAGGCTTATCAAAACCGGCGGATTTGTGAAAGAGCCGATTGTCGAGATTTTTATGAAGCAAGGGTGCTGTGACGGCGGAGGGGCGTTTGTGGCCAAACCCCGAAGGCGGAGACAGAACAGAACATCACAGGGTGTGAATGTCCGGCATAATCGGAATGCATACATCTTATTTGTCGTGCCGCTGGAACTTCAATATCTGGAGACCGTTATTCCGGATGCCGCAGTCTCTTGAAAACAGGGGCCTGAATATGTCGGCTGTTTGTGTTAAAAGGACTTAAGTCTATGTCTGTAGACCGGCGCGATTTTTTGAAGTTCGGAAGCTTGGCGGCGCTGGGCAGCACCATTCCTGAAGTGACGCACGCCGCCATGTCCATGTCGCCCGATCCGTCGCCGATGGCGGGCATGACGCCCGCTCGGGAGGTGGCGCCGGCATCAGGGCCGTTCGCGTCATCAACGACCTCTCCGGTCGGCGGAAAAGCGGATTATACGATCCAAATCGGCACCGGCCTGATCGAGTACGCGCCGAACAGCTTTTTGTCGACGACCTGCTACAATGGTGGTTTTCCCGGTCCCTTGCTCCGCTTCAAGGAAGGACAGCAAACCACCGTCGACATCTACAACAACACCGATACGCCGGAACAGTTTCACTGGCACGGCCAGTACCTCCCCGACGTGGTCGACGGCGCGATCGAGGAAGGTACGCCCTATATCCCCGCGCAGGGCATGCGCCGCCAGGTGTTCACGCCGGCCCCGGCGGGTTTGCGCTTCTACCATACGCATCTGACCGCCGGCGCCAACCTGAACATGGGCCAGTACACGGGCGAGGTCGGGACCGTCTATATCGACCCGCGCAATGAGCCCGGCGCCTATGACCGCGAAGTGTTCCTGATGCTCAAGGAATTCTCGCCTTATTTTACCACGCAGGACGGCCCGCCCGGCCCGACCTTCCTGTACCCGACGGATATCGTTCCCGCCCTCAAGACCGCCAGCAAAGCCGCGGATGCACCCTCTATCGCCTCGGGTGTGAAGCCCTACGATCTGGCGTATAATGTCTATACCATTAACGGGCGGCAGCTTGGCTTTGGCGACCCCATCAAGGTGAAGCCCGGCGAGCGCGTGATGTTCCACATCGTGAACGGCAGCGCTACGGAAATCAGAAGCCTGTATCTGCCGGGGCATACGTTCAGGGTCGTGGCCTTGGACGGCAATCCGGTGCCGACGCAGGCTGAGGTGCCCGTGCTGTGGCTTGGCACCGCCGAGCGCGTCAGCGCCATCGTCGAGATGAAGCAGCCGGGCGTCTGGGTCATGGGCGATACGGATGACGGCTCGCGCAATCTCGGCATGGGCATCGTCGTCGAGTATGCCGGCGCCAGCGGCAAGCCGGTGTGGCGCGCGCCCACCTCGTTCGCCTGGGACTACCGGTACTTTGCCGATCCCCATGGGCAGGTGCAAAAGCCGGATGAAATCCTCGAGATGGTCTTCGCCCGGAACCGCGGCGCGGATGGCGGCTTCAACCGCTGGACCATCAATGGCGTCGCCTTCGACATGGAGACCATGCCGACCATGTTCACGGTCAAGCGCGGCACGCGCTACCGCCTGCGCATGAGAAACGCCAACCCCAGCACCCATCCGATCCATATGCACCGGACGACGTTCGAGATCACGAACATCGCGGGCCACCCCACCTCCGGCGTGCGCAAGGATGTCGCGATGATCGGCGGCTATCAGACCCTGGACATTGATTTCACGCCGGGGCTGACGGGCAAGACGCTGTTCCACTGCCATATGCAGTCGCATATGGATTTCGGCTTCATGGCGCTGTTCAACACTGTTTAAAGGCAAGCAGCCGCTTTTTAAAAAAAGCGGCGCAAAAATTTTTGCTCCGCTGGGCCATGGGCGTTGTCACCGACAACGCCCATGGCCCAGCATTAATAAAGTTTTTTTGCTACTTGTTGTTCACAAAAAGTAGCCTTGCTTCCTAGGCGTGGCCGGGGCGTTTGCCCGCTTTGAGGGCGGCGGAAATCCCTTCGATGGCGCCGGGCAGGTCGGCCACCGAGTCGATGACGATGTCCGCGCCGGCGGCGAGCATGGCGGCGCTGGCCTGCTCGCGTAGCGCGTTGCGTTCCGCCTCGGGCAGGGCGGCCAGTTCTTCCGCCGAGAGGCCGACCATATTGCCCGAGAGGGTGACGCCCACCGTCCATGTGCCGGCGGCCACACCCTCGCCGATGCCGGGCAGGGTGTCGTCCACCTTCACCACCGTTTGCGCCGGCCAGATGCCCATCTGCGCCATGGCGTGCCACATCATCAGCGGGCTCGGCCGGCCGGCGGCCAGGTCGCCCGCGCAGACGACGATTTCCGGGGCGAAGCCGCGCGCGGCGGCAAGCGGCATTAGCGCCTCCATGATCGGCCGCGTGTAGCCGGTGGTGGAGCCGATGCGCAGGCCGCGCGCCTTGAGCTGCGCGAGGGTCTCGAGCGCGCCGGGGATGAAATCCGCATGATCGCGGACCGAGGCGATGTTCATCGGCTCGAACACCTCGAATATGGCATCGATATCCGCTTCGCCGAAGGGACGGCCGAATTTTTGCTCCCAGGCCGCGGCGACGGCGGGTGCCTGGCCAACCATGCGGATGTGATCGCGTTTGGCCATGCCCATCGGCCCGCGCGCGTCGGCGATGGTGATGGTCACGCCAAAGGTGGCGAAGGCTTTGACGAAGGCGCCCATGGGCGCCCGGCTGCCATGGT
This sequence comes from Acidocella sp., assembly GCF_036489515.1. Taxonomy (GTDB): domain Bacteria; phylum Pseudomonadota; class Alphaproteobacteria; order Acetobacterales; family Acetobacteraceae; genus Acidocella. Next base: position 20,983 of record NZ_DASXFO010000068.1, on the reverse strand, counting down.
CGACCATCGTGCCGGCCCAGTCGAAGATCACCGCTTGCAGGGCGGGTTGGTCGCTCATGTGCTGTTCCTTTGGTTTCGCGCGGCCGGTCTCAAAGCGTAGTTCATGCTGTGAGGCAAGCTGGACGACCGGCGCCGGTCGTTGGCCGGTTGTCCTGCGGCAGGCGCTGCAATAGGCTCGCTACAACCATAGGAGTTAATGACAATGATCCATGTGCTCGCCTTTATCACCACGAAGCCCGGAAAACGCGCCGAGGTGCTGGCCGCGTTCCATAAAAACATCCCCAACGTGCATGCCGAAGCCGGCTGCATCGAATATGGTCCCGTGGTCGATGCCGAGGGGCTTGGCCAGGTGGCGTTCGGCCCGGACACGTTCGTGGTCGTGGAGAAATGGGAAAGCGCCGAGGCGCTGAGCGCGCATGCCAAAGCGCCGCACATGGCGGCCTATGCGGCTTCGGTGAGCGACATGATCGAGAAGCGCGCGGTGCACGTGCTGCGCCCGGCGTAAGTAAGTAGCCGCTTTTTGAAAAAAGCGGCGCAAAAACTTCTTTTGTGCTGGGCCATGGGCTGTGTCAGCGACAACGCCCATGGCCAGAAGTAATAAAGTTTTTTTGCTGCTTTCTGTTCACAAAAAGTAGTCTTCCTTTCTTTACGCTTCCCACCGCGCGCAGAACGCTTCGATGTCCGGTGTCTGGAAATCGGCGAGGCGCTGCATGATCGTCTCGAACGGCCAGTCCCACCAGGCGATGCGTGCGAGCCTTGCGGCGATGTCGCGGGAGAAGCGCTCGCGGATCGGCTTGGCCGGCACGCCGCCGACGATGGTGTAGGGTGCCACATCCTTGGCGACGACGGCGCCCGCCGCCAGCACCGCGCCGTCGCCGACGGTGACGCCCGGCAGAACGGTCACGGCATGGCCGATCCACACATCATGGCCGATGCGCACGCGATCGTCCCGGCGCGCGGCGAAAAATGTCGTGTCGCGGGGGGCCGAGCTGTAATAGTCCGGGCAGTAGGTGAAGCGGTGCAGTGAGGGCCGGTCGATCGGATGGTTCGGCGCGCCGATCCGCACCCGTGCGGCGATGGCGCAGAATTTACCGATCTCGGCATCGGCGACGATGCAGTCCGGACCAAGATAAGAGAAGTCGCCGAGCGATGCGTGCTCGACATGGGAGCGCTCCAGAACCTCGCAATGCACCCCGATGACAGCCTCGCGCAAGGAGACGCTGGGGTCGATGATGGTTTCCGCGATTTTCGGCCGGCTCTGGTTCATCATGAACGTCCTTCAGTTCTGCCGGCCCCATAAAGCGGTGGCTGCGGGACGCCAAGGGGAGGCATGAAAACGTCATATGTCTGCAGACGCCGGAAACGCGGCTTAACCGCCGACGGCGCGGCTGGGTGTCATGGAAATTTCTTCATTTAGTGTGCAGTTGCGAACACTAACACAAAATGTTGTAATTTTTGGGCCGGAAAGGCATAAAAGGAGCGAATCGAAATCTTCTCCTTCCTATGCCATAAGCGAGCTTTTCCGGCGGGCAGGTAAGTGCGGATCGCCCAGGGCCGCCCCTCCGGCGGGTCAAGAAACAGGATAGGTATGATGAACGTGATTGCCGAACGGCCCAAAATTCCTGCCCATGAACGGATCGCCTCGATCTCGCGGCAGATCTGGGCGGACAAATACCGCCTGAAGCAGGCCGACGGCACGCCGATCGATCGCACCGTCGAGGATAGCTGGCGCCGGATCGCCCGCGCGCTGGCCGCCGTCGAGGCGCAGCCGGAGCTGTGGGAAGAGCGGTTTTACGCCGCCCTGGAGGATTTCAAGTTTCTGCCGGCCGGCCGGATCATCGCCGGCGCGGGGACTGACCGGCGCGTCACCTTGTTCAACTGCTTCGTCATGGGCGACATCGAGGACGATCTCGGCGAGATTTTCGCGCATCTGCGCGAGGCCGCGCTGACCATGCAGCAGGGCGGGGGCATCGGCTACGATTTCTCCACCATCCGGCCGAAAGGCGCGGTGGTGAAGGGGGTGAGCGCCGATGCTTCCGGCCCGCTCTCGTTCATGGATGTGTGGGACGCGATGTGCCGCACCATCATGTCGGCCGGGGCGCGGCGCGGCGCGATGATGGCGACGATGCGCTGCGACCATCCCGATATCGAGGCGTTCATCGCCGCCAAGCGCGAGCCCGGGCGGCTGCGCAACTTCAATCTGTCGGTGCTGGTGACCGATGCGTTCATGACGGCGGTCGAGGCCGATGCCGACTGGCCCCTGGTGTTCGGCGGCGTCACCTACCGCACGCTACGCGCCCGCGCGCTGTGGGACAGCATCATGCGCGCGACCTACGACTATGCCGAACCGGGCGTGTTGTTCATCGACCGCATCAACAACCGCAACAACCTGTATTATTGCGAGACCATCCATTCGACCAATCCCTGCGCCGAGCAGCCGCTGCCGCCCTATGGCGCCTGCCTGTTGGGCTCGATCAACCTGGCGACGCTGGTGCGCGAGCCGTTCACGCCCGCCGCCCATGTCGACGAAACGGCGCTTGAGGAACTGGTCGCGGTCGCGGTGCGCATGATGGACAACACCATCGACGCTTCCGGCTTCCCGCTCGAGGCGCAGCACCAGGAGGCGATGGCCAAGCGCCGGATCGGGCTGGGCCTGACCGGCCTCGCCGATGCGCTGATGATGGTGGGGCTGCGCTATGGGTCGGAAGCGGCGGAGCAGGCGGCGGAACGCTGGGCGCGGCAGGTGAATCGCGCGGCCTATATGGCCTCGGCGCGGATCGCCGCGGAGAAGGGCGCGTTTCCGCTCTTCGACGCCGAGCCGTATCTCGCCGGTCAGACGGTGCGCGAGCTCGATGCCGAGGTGCGCGCGCTGATCGGCGAACACGGCATCCGCAACGCGCTGCTGACCTCGATCGCGCCGACCGGCACGATCTCGCTGCTGGCCGATAACGTCTCCTCAGGCGTCGAGCCGGTCTTTGCGCATAGTTTCGTCCGCAAGGTCACCGAGCCGGACGGGTCGAAGCGGGAGGAGCTGGTCGAGGATTATGCGGTGCGGGCCTACCGCCGGAGATTCGGCGCGGATGCGCCGCTGCCGGATCATTTCGTGACCGCGCAGACCCTGACCCCGGCCGAGCATATCCGCATGCAGGCGGCGCTGCAGCGCCATGTCGACAGCGCGATTTCGAAAACCGTGAACGTGCCCGAGGACATCAGCTTCGAGGCGTTCCAGGAAGTTTATCGTGAGGCCTACGCCCAAGGCTGCAAGGGCTGCACCACCTATCGGCCGAACGCGATCACCGGTTCGGTTCTGTCGGTCACGCCCGCGCCGGCGAATGACGCGGAGGCGGTGGCCGCGGCCACTTCGGTGCCGGTGGAGCCGAACCATGCGCCGATGCCGCGCCCGGCCAAGCTCACCGGCAGCACCTACAAGCTGCGTTGGCTGGACGCCAAGCACGCTCTGTACGTCACCATCAACGACATCGAGGAAGCCGGGCAACGGCGGCCGTTCGAGGTGTTCATCTCCTCGGCGAATATGGAGCATTTCGCTTGGGTGGTGGCGCTGACCCGGATGATCTCGGCGGTATTCCGCCGCGGCGGCGAGGTGGCGTTCGTCGCCGAGGAGCTGAAGGGCATCTTTGATCCGCGTGGCGGGCAGTGGAGCAACGGGCGGTACGTGCCGTCGCTAATCGCCGCCCTCGGCGGCATCATCGAGCAGCACATGATCGAGACCGGGTTCCTGGTCGTTGAAGGGCAGGGGCCGCACCAAGCCCACAGCCCCGCGCCGGCCGCCGGCACGCTCGGCATGCTCTGCCCCGAATGCGCGCAGCCGGGGGTGACAAAGGAGGGCGCCTGCCTGACCTGCCACCAGTGCGGCTGGTCCAAGTGTAGCTAAGGGAAGACTACTTTTTGTGAACAAAAAGTAGCAAAAAAACTTTATTAATCTGGGTCATGGGCGTTGTCGGCGACAACGCCCATGACCCAGCAGAGCAAAAATTTTTGCGCCGCTTTTTTCAAAAAGCGGCTGCTTTCTTTAGGCGGCTTCAATCGCCTTTTGCGCCAGCGCAATCGCCCCGGCTTGTGACTTCGCGCCACCGACAAAGCGCCGGACATGCACGAACACCGCATCGGCCACGCCGCTGGCGGCGGCCAGCGCCTCGGCCTGCAACCCGGCCCAGGCTTCCGGCAGCGGCAGGCGCTGCGCGAACGAACCCGGTTCCGGTGGCATGGTATCGACCATCCAGTTGCCGTTCGAGGCCGGAGAGACCGCGAACAGCACGGGCAGTTCGTGGCTGAAAATCACATTCTTCCAGGGCATGCCGCGCGCCAGGACGAGAATCCGCGGGTCGGCGCCGGCCTGATGCGCGGCAAGCACCTCCGCCTCGGCCTGGAGCCGTGACCGCAACAAGTCGACCTTGCGGCGCAGCACGCCTTCCGCGAAATCCGTCGCCTCGAGGAAGGCGGCGTCGCCGGCGGTCGGGCCGTTCGCTTCCGGGCTGTCCCAGCTTGGGTTGAAGTCGCCGATGAGTGCCGCGAGGGCGAGGGAGTCGCGCTTCACCGGGCCCTCGACGGACACGCCGTTATCGACCTCGTCGATCCGCTTGACCAGACCGTTATCGAGCTCCGCCGCGATTGCCGCAGCCAAGGGGGCGTCCGCCTCATTCAGTAGCGTGGCGATGGCGCGGGCGCCGTAAACCTGCCAGATCAGCCCGGCGGATGAAAAAGGCGTGCCGTCGGCCCGTGTGGGGGCCCCCGGCTGGTGATGGTCGAAACGGTTCGCGCTCACGTCGTACACGCTGCCCACATCCCAGACGATGTCGCCGCTCTCGATTAGCTCAGGCTTGCGGGTACGATGCAAAATATGGTCGCGGCCCAGCGCCAGGCGCAGCACGGCATAGGCGAACACCTCGTCGCAATGGAACTTCCCGCTATGGGTGACGAGGGTAGGCAGCGTCTGGCTGGGCGTCATGAAAAGTCCGATCAAAGCTGGCTTTGCCGGGGGCGTGAATGAAGGCCATTCCCGTCGGCCCGAAAAGGTCGCCGTTCCTTTAGCGGCGGGGCCAAGGGCCGCGCAAGCATAGCGGGAAGTCGTCCAATCATGGCGAGACGTGGCTTGAACCTTGCCGGATGCACTTTATGTGCAGTGCACAAATCCCCGCGCCGGTCACCGGCGCGGGGATTTGTGAGAACGCCGATCTTAAGGACAGGACTAATCATGAAGGTTTATGAGTATAAAGGGTTCCCCAATCCCGCCCGCGTGCGCATCGCGCTCGCCGAGAAAGGGATCCTGGACAAGGCCGAGTTCATCCAGGTCGATGTGCTCGGCGGTGAGCATCGCCAGCCGGCCTTCCTGGTGAAGAACCCGACCGCGGCGGTTCCGGTTCTGGAACTCGACGACGGCACCTGCATTTCGGAATGCACCGCGATCACCGAGTATCTCGACAATCTCGATGGCAAGCCGAGCCTGACCGGCCGCACCGCCCGCGAGCGCGGCATCGTGCACATGATGCAGCGCCGCGCCGAAGCCGGCCTGCTGGATGCCATCGTCACCTATCTGCACCACGCCACGCCGGGCCTGGGCCCGGATATCGAGATCTACCAGAACAAGGAATGGGGCGAGTACCAGCGCAAGCGCGCCATCGAGGGGGCGCGTTACCTCGACAGCGTGCTGGCCAAGCAGCCGTACCTGGCGGGCGATTTCTTCTCGATGGCCGACATCACCGCGTTCGCGGGGCTGAACGTGTTTGATTTCCTCAAGGTGGAAGTGCCGGCCGATCTGGCGCATCTGAAGGCCTGGCGCGCCCGTATCGCCGAGCGCGCGAGCGTCAAGGCGGCCTGAGCCCAAGCAAAGGGAAGCTACTTTTTGTGAACAAAAAGTAGCAAAAAAACTTTGCTCATCTGGGTCGTGGGCGTTGTCGCTGACGACGCCCACAGCCCAGCGGAGCATAAAAGTTTGTATGGCGGCTTTCCTCTCTCGGAGCATAGCGCGCCAAACAATGCTTGACGGATGAGCGGTCCAGGAGGAATGTTTTTATAAACAAGACTTGCGCGTCAGGAGTGCTTCCGCATGAAGGGCGATACAAAAGTCATAGAATATCTCAACGACGCGTTGCGCCATGAGCTTACGGCAATCAATCAATACTGGCTTCATTACCGGATTCTCGACAATTGGGGCGTTAATGCGCTCGCTGCCAAGTGGCGCGAAGAAGCGATTGAAGAAATGCATCACGCCGACAAGCTGATCGACCGCATCATTTTCCTTGACGGCTTTCCGAACATGCAGACGCTCGATGCCTTGCATATCGGAAAAAACCCCAAGGAGGTCGTCGAGAATGACCTTCAGGCCGAAAACACCGCCCGGACTCTTTATCTGGAGGCCGCGACTCATTGCCACGGAGTCAAGGATTACGCGACACGCGACCTGTTCGAGAGCCTGATCCAGGACGAGGAAGCCCATATCGACTTTCTCGAGACGCAGCTCGACCTCATCGGCCGGCTCGGGCTTGAGCTGTATACGCAGCATCATATCGGCAAGCCGGAAAAAACCTAGGGAAGAGAAGGAAGGCTACTTTTTGTGAACAAAGAGTAGCAAAAAAACTTTATTCATGCTGGGCCATGGGCGTTGTCCCCGACAGCGCCCATGGCCCAGCATCGCCAAAAGTTTTTGCGCCGCTTTTTTCAAAAAGCGGCCGCTTGCCTTACTTTCAATAGGTGGCGCGGCCGCCGGAAATGTCGAACACCGCGCCGGTGGAGAAGGAGCATTCCTCGCTGCACAGCCAGGTTACGAGGGCGGCGACCTCCGGCACCAGGCCGAAGCGTTTCATCGGAATTTTCGACAGCATGAAGGCGATCTGTGCTTCGGTCATTTGCTCGAAGAGCGGCGTCGCGACGGCGGCCGGGGTGATGCAGTTCACGCGGATTTCCGTTTCCGCCAGTTCCTTGCCGAGGGACTTGGTCAGGCCGATCACCGCTGCCTTGGAGGTGCTGTAGGCGGAGGCGTTCGGATTGCCCTCCTTGCCGGCGATGGAGGCGATGTTGACGATGCGGCCGTATCCGGTGCGCCGCATATGCGCAATGACGGCGCGGTTGCAGTAATAAACCCCGTTCACGTTGATTTCGATCACCTGCTGCCAGGCTTCGATCGGATAGTCCCAGGCCGGGACGTTGGGGCCGGTGATGCCGGCGCTGGCGACGAGAATGGCAATGCCGTCCAGCGCCCGCGCGGTCGCGTCGGCGGCGTCCGCCACCGCCTGCGGATCAGTCACGTCCAGCTGCACGCTGTGATGGGCCTTGAGCTCTGCCGCGACATCTCCCACGGCGGGGTTGGCGTCCCACAGGCTCACCCGCGCTCCTTCGGCCAGCAGCCGCTCGGCGATCCCCCGCCCGATGCCTGACGCGCCGCCGGTGACAATCGCGGTCCGACCCGAGAATCTTGTTGTGTTCATCGTTATTTTTTCTCCCTTTTGGAATGTTTTTAGTCTGTTCAAGGCGGGTTTTTTAAGCAGCCGCTTTTTGAAAAAAGCGGCGCAAAAACTTTTGCTACGCTGGGTCATGGGCGGTGTCGGCGACAACGCCCATGACCCAGCATCAATAAAGTTTTTTTGCTTCTTTTTGTTCACAAAAAGAAGTCTTCCTTTCACTCTAATTGCCGTGCGCGTCGGCCAGAATCATGTCCGCCGCTTTTTCTCCGATCATGATGATCGAGGCGTTGGCATTGGCGGAGATGAGACGTGGCATGATCGAACCGTCGACGACACGGATGGCCTCGGCGCCTTGCAGTTTCAGTGCCGGCGATACGACCGCGCCGGAATTCGGGCCCATCGCGCACGTGCCGGTGGGGTGATAAATGGTGCTGCCGCGGGCGCGGCAATAGGCGAGCAGGTCGTCATCGCCGGTGATGCCGGCTCCGGGCTCGTATTCCTCGAGCAGATAATCCGCCATGGAAGGCGCGTTCACGATGCCGCGCAGGATGCGCAAGCTGTCTACGTTGACGCGCCTGTCGGCTTCTGCGGACAGATAATTCATGCGGATCTCAGGGGGGATTGCAGGATCAGCGCTTTTGATGCGGATGCTGCCGCGGCTCTCGGGGCGCAGCTGGCAGACCGAGGCGGTGAAGCCGGAGAAGCGATGCAGCGCATCGCCCATCTTGTCGGTGCTGAAGGGAATGAAATGAACCTCGCAATCGGGCGTTTCATAACGCGGATCTGTTTTAAAAAAAGCCGTGGCATATCCTGCGGCGGTGGTCAGCGCGCCGCGGCGGTGAAACAGGTATTCAAGGCCGGCGGCGACGCGGCGGCCGAGATGGTGATAGTCGTCGTTCACGGTGACTTTCTGGCGGCATTTGAAAACCATGCGCACCTGCAAATGGTCCTGCAGGTTGTTGCCGACGCCTGGGGCATTTTCAATCACCGGAATGCCGTGCTGTTGCAGCAGATCGGCTGGCCCCCAGCCTGAGAGTTGCAGGAGCTGCGGCGAGTTGATGGCGCCGCCTGAAAGAATCACTTCACGCGCGGCACGAGCCGCGGTGACTTGCCCCGCATGGCTGAACTGTACGCCGACGGCGCGTTTGCCCTCGAACAGGATTTTTTGCGCCAGCGCGTTCGTGATCACAGTCAGGTTGGGACGTTTCATGGCGGGATGCAGGAACGCCACGGCGGCGCTGCAACGGCGACCGTTACGCGACGTTATCGGAAAATAGCCGACGCCCTCCTGCTCGCCGGCGTTGAACTCCTCACGCTGCGGCAGGCCGGTCTCGACACCGGCTTGAATGAACGCGTCGCATAACGGGTGCCGGTGCGGGTAGGAGACCGCGAGGCCGCCGCCGGTGCCGTGAAAGCCGTTGGCGCCCTGCACGTGATCCTCGGATTTCTTGAAATAGGGCAGCACGTCGTCGAACGACCACCCGGCATTGCCGAGTTGGCGCCAAAGATCCCAATCCTGCCGCTGGCCGCGCAAATAGATGAGGCCGTTGATCGAGCTCGAGCCTCCCAGCACCTTACCACGGGGCTGAAAAATGCGACGGTTGTTCAGCTCCGGCTCGGGTTCGGTCTCGTACATCCAATTGACCCGCCGGTCCTTGAACAGTTTTCCATAGCCGATGGGGATGTGGATCCACATGTTGGTATCGGGACCGCCGGCTTCGAGCAGGAGCACGCGGTACTTGCCGGACTCCGTCAGCCGGTTGGCGAGCACGCAGCCGGCCGAACCGGCGCCGACGATGATGTAGTCGAAAATGGCACTATGCTCGGGGCCCTTCCTGGGCATGAACAATCCTCCCTCTTTATCTTTCTATGCCGCTGACCGCGGGCTTGAGCGCGTTGAGCTTAATGGCAGATGGTGGGGAGCGATAGGCTTTTTGCACGGAAGAAGAAAAATTTCTTGAAAGGAGGGAAGTGGCCGTTTTTTGAAAAAAGCGGCGCAAAAACTTTTGTTATGCTGGGCCACGGGCGTTGTCGGGGACAACGCCCATGGCCCAGATTCATAAAGTTTTTTTGCTTCTTTTTGTTCACAAAAAGAAGCCTTCGCTTTCCTTGCCTGAGCAGGTTCCAACGCTTACCAGAACCGCTGCGTAATGACGTTTCGTACGCTACCAGCATGTGAACCATGCTTGAATTGCAGGCCAAATGCAGACTGATAGGCGCTATGAGCGCATGATGCCGACGAAAGCGATGGGCGCTCAGACGCTTTTTAAAATCTTATGCTGCGTCGGCCCTCTGCACAGTTTTTTTGATCGTCGATTGATTAAGAGAAATCCTTTATCTTCGGAAAGCGGAATTGGCGCTGACCGAGTGTTTTGCCAAGATCGTTTTGCATCAGGCAAATCAATCGAACGTAAAATATTTTCTATCGCGCCGAGAATGACCTGGGCATGAACGTGGCGATCCGCCTGCCGCGTCGCGCGGCGCTAGCGTTGACCTCGCCCGGCTTTTTGTTTGGCGTGCGGTTGTGGGCTTCTGTCTGCCTGGCATTGTTCATCGCCTTCAAGCTGGAACTCGACGACGCCTATTGGGCCGGCATGAGTGCCGCCGTGGTTTGTCAGCCGCGCCTCGGGGCCTCGTTGCGCAAAGGCTATTTCCGCATGGTCGGCACGGTGGTCGGCGCTGTCGCCGTCGTGGTTCTCGCCGGGCTGTTTCCGCAGCAGCGTCTGTGGTTTCTGCTGGGCCTTGCGGTATGGGGCGGGGCTTGTGGATTTGCCTCAAGACTATTGCGGAATTTCGCCTCGTATGCGGCGGCGCTGGCGGGGTATACCGCAGTCATTGTCGCGGCGGGTGAGATCGGCGTTACGGGAGGCTTTAACGGCGATGCATTCACCATCGCCGTTACGCGCGCGACGGAGATCTGCATCGGCATCGCCAGTGCCGGCGTGGTGCTGGCGGGCACTGATTTCGGTGGCGCGCGGCAGCGCCTGGCCACCCAGCTGGCCGGTCTTACCCAGGAAATTTCCAGGCATTTTCTGGGTGCATTTTTGTTGGCGGGACCCGGCGAGGCGGAGGCGCGGATGATAAGGCGGGAGCTGACCCGGCGTGTCATCGCGCTGGATGTCACGGTCGATGAGGTGATGGGGGAGTCGTCGGATCTGCGCCCGCATTCGCCACGTCTTGAACGCGCCACCAGCGGGTTGCTCTCGACGCTCTCCGCATGGCGCGTGGTCGCCCGCCATCTTGAAGTGCTGCCCCCGGAACAAAGCGAGCGCGCGGCCGCGCTGATCCGGGACGTAATTCCCCCGGAGATGTTCGCGGCGGCGCACCCCAACTATGCCGGAATTTGGCGTGCCGATCCGGTGCGGTTGCGCAGATCCTGCCTGGTGGGCGCAAAGGCGCAGTTGAAGGGGGCGGCTGAGACCGCCTCGCAACGCCTGCTGTCGGATTGGACAGCCGAGGCGTTTCTGGGGTTGGACCAGGCCTTGAACGGCCTCGCGCTGCTGGCTGTGCCGCGCCAGTCGCGCCCAAGTCCCGGATGGTTGCACTTGCGTGTTCCTGACCTGTTGCCTTGTTTCGTCAGTGGGCTGCGGGTGTTTGTCACATTGGCGGCGATCGAATTTTTATGGGGGCTCAACGCCTGGCCGGGCGGCCCGCAGGCGATGGTGTTCGGGGCGATCTCGGTATTGCTGTTTTCGCCACGGGGAGACCAGGTGGGGCCCGCCGCCGACGGATTTGCCATCGGCACGATCCTGGCAGCCCTTTACGCCGGCGCCGCCAATTTTCTGATGCTGCCGCATATGACGGGATTTGGCGGTCTCTGCCTGGTTTTGGCGCTGTTTCTGGTGCCGGCCGGCTGGTGCATGGCGCGGCTGCGCAACACCGCGCTGTTCGCCGGCATGGTCTTGACGTCCCTGCCCCTGCTCGGCGTCGCCAACGCCATGTCTTACGATGCCACGATTTTTTTCAACAACGTCGTCAGCATTGTCGGTGGCACGATCATCGCCACGGTGGCGTGCCGGCTTGTGCCGCCGGTGCCGCCTGCGGTGCGTGTGCGCCGGCTGCTGTCTCTCACCTTGCACGATCTGCGCCGGCTGGCGGTGCTGCCGGCGCCCAGCCCGGGGCGGTGGGAGCGGCGCGTTTTCCATCGCCTGTACGTGTTGCCGGATCTGGCCGAACCGGTGCAGCGCGCGCAGCTGTTGGCGGCCCTGGCGGTGGGCAAGGAGATCATCCGGCTACGCCGCGCCGCGCCGCGCTTTGGCTTGCAAGCCGAGCTGGAGACGGCCCTCGCCGCGTTTATCGACGGCAAACCAAAGCTCGCGATCGACCGTCTGGCGGTGCTCGACCGCCGCGTCGGGGTGATGGCGGTGGAACGTCCGGGAGAAGCATCCCTCAAGGCGCGGGCCAGCATTCTGGCGATTTCCGAGGCGCTGACCCAGCATGGTGGGTTTTTTACGCAAGGAGCACGGCCGTGAGCTTCACCGAGATCAACCTGTTCGGCGTGTATGTCGCGCCCATGGCGCCGATGCTCGGCGCCTCGTGGCTCATCGTCGTCATCCTGCGCCGGATCGCCGACCGCTTCAGCCTGCTCCGCTACGTCTGGCATCCGGGGCTGTTCATCTTCGCCGTCTACATGATCGTGCTGTCGTCGATGGTTTTGTTTGTTGCTTCCCGAGGGGGTTCATGGCCGCGTCTCACTTGAAAATCGATCCAACGCCGGCGAGCGATGCTGCGTCTGAGCATCTGCGCCGCATGCTGGATGTCGAGCCGCAACCCCGGCACAGGGCGATCCTGCCCGTGCTCATCACCCTGATCGCAGTGCTCCTTGCGGCGCCGCTGACCTGGGCGATGTGGTACGCCTATATGGAAGGGCCATGGACCCGCGATGGCACGGTGCGGGCCTATGTCGATCAGTTGGCGCCGGAAGTCGCCGGGATCATCGTCGCTCTGCCGGTGCACGACAATCAGTATGTGCATAAAGGCCAGCTGCTCATGGTGATCGACCCCAGGGATTATGAGATCGCGGTCAAGCTGGCCCAGGCGGTGGTGCAGCAGGATCAGGCAGATCTCGTGAACCTGCAGCGCGAGGCGGCGCGGCGCCAGAATTTGAGCAACCAGGCCGTGCCGGTGGAACAGAAGCAGAGCGCCGACACCGCGGTGCTGGTGGCCGAAGCGACCTTGCAGCAGGCGCAGGTCCAGCTGGATCTGGCGCAAATCAATCTCGAGCGGACGCAGATACGCTCCCCGGCCAATGGCTGGGTGACGCACCTGGAGGCCCAGTTGGGGGACTATGCCAAGGTGGGCGCCTCCCAGCTCGCGGTGGTCGACGCCGATTCCTACTGGGTCGACGGGTATTTCGAGGAGACGAGTCTGCACGCGATCCAAGTAGGCGACCCGGCCAAGGTCAAGCTGCTCGGCTACCGCCAAGTGCTCAGCGGGCATGTGGCGAGCATCGCCCGGGCGATCGGTGTGCCGAATGCACAGCCCAATCGACTGGGGCTCGCCACGGTCAACCCGATTTTCACCTGGGTGCGGTTGGCGCAGCGTGTGCCGGTGCGGATTCAACTCGATCATGTGCCGCCCGGGATCCAGCTGGTGGCCGGCATGACCACGACGGTCGAGGTCGATCCGCCGGCGTCGAAGAAAGTGGCCGCTTTTTGAAAAAAGCGGCGCAAAAACTTCTTTTATGCTGGGCCATGGGCTATGTCAGCGACAAAGCCCGTGGCCCAGCATAGCAAAGTTTTTTTGCTTCTTTTTGTTCACAAAAAGAAGTCTTCCTTTGCGCCTCCTACGCTTCAAAGCGCGGCGAATGTCATTGACACCACGGAGCCGCTCCAGCTAGGCCTCGGGAGTGTCGACCGAAACGCTAAAACTGCCCAAAGTTCTGATTCGGGGCCGTAGTTTCATGGCTTTGATCGTCGCCCCTGAGGCGCCGCTCGAACCCTGGCTGGCGGCGTTGGACGAGCAGATGCTGCGTTCCGCGGGTTTTTTTGTCGACCGGCCGATCATCGTCAACCTGGCAGCGATTGATGACGGGAGCCAGAATCTGGGCGAAGTGCTCGATGCATTGGCCTCACGGGATCTGCGCATCGTTGGGCTGGAGGGGATCGACCCCGTACGTCTGTCCGGGACCGGGTGGGAGCGCCTGCCGAAACTGCAGCAAGGCCGCGAGATGCGGGCGCAGGCGACGACGGACCGGGAAATTGTTGTGCCGGGCGCTTCCGAGCCAGAAGAAGCGGCCGAGGCCGTCGCTGAAAAACCGGTGGAAGCTGCCGTGGCGGAAGAACCGCCGGCGAGGCTGCCCTCACTGCTGATCGACCGGCCGGTCCGCTCGGGCCAGTCGGTTGTCTTCGAGGACGGAGATATCATCGTCGTCGGTTCGGTCTCCTCCGGCGCCGAATTGATTGCCGGGGGCTCGATCCATGTCTACGGTTCCCTGAGGGGCCGGGCGATTGCCGGGATTCGCACCGGGGGGGCGGCACGGATTTTTTGCCAGAAGCTGATGGCTGAACTGATCGCCATCGACGGGATCTATGATATGGCCGAGCATTGGGGAGACAAACGCCATGGCCGCGCGGTACAGATCCAGCTCGACACAGATAGTCTGAAAATTTCGCCGCTCGAATAGGGCGTTCCGTACATCACGCGGGAAGAGGAGAGAGAATGTCTAAAGTATTGGTGGTGACGTCCGGAAAAGGGGGCGTTGGGAAAACCACGAGTTCGGCCTCGCTGGGGGCGGCGCTGGCGAAGGCCGGGCAGAACGTGGTGATCATCGATTTCGATGTCGGCCTGCGCAATCTCGATCTGGTCATGGGCGCTGAGCGCCGCGTGGTGTTCGATCTGGTGAACGTGGTGCAGGGCGACGCCAAGCTGGCCCAGGCGCTGATCCGCGACAAGCGGATCGAGACGCTCTCGATCCTGCCGGCCTCCCAGACCCGCGACAAGGATGCGCTGACGGAAGAGGGCGTGGAGCGGGTCATCACCGAATTGCGTAAAAAATTCGACTGGATCATCTGCGATAGCCCGGCGGGGATCGAGAAGGGCGCGATGATGGCGATGCGCTTCGCCGATATCGCGGTGGTCGTCACCAACCCGGAAATCTCTTCGGTGCGCGACTCCGACCGCATCATCGGCATGCTGGACTCCAAGACGCTCCAGGCCGAGAATGGCGATAAGCTGGAAAAACACCTGCTGCTCACCCGCTACGACCCGGCCCGCGCCGCACGCGGCGAGATGCTGAAGGTGGAGGACGTGCTGGAAATTCTGGCGATTCCGCTGCTCGGCATCGTGCCGGAAGGCCAGGAAGTTCTGACTGCCTCGAACATGGGCTGCCCGGTGACGCTGAACAATCCGGATTCAGCCCCGGCCCGTGCCTATGTCGAGGCGGCGCGCCGGCTGCTTGGCGAGAAGGTCGAGGTCACGACGCCGATCGAGCGCCGCGGGTTGATGAGCCGGATCTTCGGACGGAAGGCGATGGCATGAGCATTTTCGACCTTTTTATGCGCAAGCGTTCGGCGCCGGTGGCGCGCGAGCGCCTGCAATTGCTGCTGGCGCACGAACGTGTGCTCAACGGTCGCGCCGATCTGGCGGCGGTGCTGCAGGAGGAAATCCTGGCCGTCATCGCCAAGCATATCGCGATCGACCGCGACAAGGTGAACGTGAAACTGGACCGTGGTAGCCAGGTGTCGACATTGGAGATCGACATCGAAATGCCGGAGAATGTCAGCGTACGGAACTGAGTGCGTGGTCGTGCGGCGTCAGAGGTGAGCCGCGCCTGAAGACGCCGGGGAGCAGAAAAATGCGGAGCAGAATCTGGCTGGCGGTTTTGGGATCGCTCATGGCGCAGGCGGCCGGTGCGGCGACCTTGCCAGCGCGGGCACCGGGATTGTGGCAGAGCGTCTCCACCGTGCGCGGCCCGGACGGGAAGGTTTTGCCCAATGCCGACAATGTCGTGACCGTCAGCTGTGTCGATGCTGACAATGACGCGAAATTTTTCACCAGCGGCGAGAGTGCCTGTACGGATCTGCGCATTTCCGGTGCCGGGCAGCATTTTGCCATCAACGGCGCCTGCCGGGGCCAGGGACAGTACATGACGATCCACGAAACCCTGTTCTATGCGAGCCCCCAGGACGTGCAGCTGCAGGCGCAGCTGAAACTCCCGTCCGGCCCGATCACTATCGCGGCACAGCTGCGATGGCAGGGCGCCTGCCTGCCGGGCATGATGCCGGGCGACGAGGGCAACATCGTCAACGGCACGTTCAGCAAGGCCGACAATATCAACGATCCGGCCAACCAGTAGCAGGATGAAGCAACTTGGCTTGATGACGGCCCTGGGCTTTGCCTCCGGCCTGCCGCTGGCGCTGTCGGGCTTTACGCTGTCGATGTGGCTGACCTCGGCGCATCTGGCGCTGGGCGTGATCGGGCTGACGGCGAATATCGGCCTCGCCTACACGCTGAAATTTTTGTGGGCGCCGGTTTTTGACGAGGTGCCGCCATTGTGGCTGGGGCGGCGGCGCGGCTGGCTGCTGACCGTGCAGGTGCTGCTGGTCGCCGGCATCGCGGCGCTGGCGCTGTCCAACCCGGTGGGGCATGCCGGACTGACGCTGGCGATCGGCGCGGTGGTGGCGTTCGTCTCGGCCAGCCAGGACATTCTGATCGACGCCTGGCGGATCGAGAGTTTTGCACCGCGCCGGCAGGGCGCGGCGCTGGCCGCTTATATCTGGGGCTATCGCGGGGCGATGCTGGTCTCGGGTGCGGGCGTCATCGCCCTTTCGGCGCGGACCGGTTGGCATGTGGCGATTCTGCTGGTGGCCTGCCTGGCGCTCATCGGCCCCCTGGCGACGCTTTTGGCGGCGGAGCCGGAAGTGACGCGGCAGAGCGGGCCGGCGGGATTTGCCGCCCGCTTTACCGCCGCGGTGCGCGTGCCGCTCGCGGAATTCCTGTCGCGGCGGGGGGCGGTGGTGGTGATCGCCTTCATCGTCTCGTTCCGCCTGGGTGAGGCGCTGGCGGGCGGCATGCTCGCCCCGTATTACACGTCGCTCGGCTTCAACAGGGCGGCGATCGCGGTGGCGAATGGCCCGGTCTCGTTGCTCGCGACCCTGGCCGGTGCTGCTTTGGGCGGGGTTTTGGTGGCGCGCCTCGGCGTCGGGCGGGCCCTGCTGGTCACCGCCTTGTTCCAGACCGTGGCCTTGCTGATGTATCCGGCGCTTGGGCTGTTTCCCGGGCATCCCGCCATGCTGGTGGCAACCTCGGTCGTGGAGTCCTTCGCCGGCGCGCTCGCCTATGCCGGGTTCCTGACCTACCTCTCCGGGCTGTGCAATCCGGAATACACGGCGACGCAATACGCGCTGCTGTCCTCGCTCTCGCCGCTCGCTCTGCACACAATCGGCGGCCTGTCCGGGGTGATGGCGGCGGGCCTGGGCTTTATTCCGTTCTTCATCGCCACCAGTTTCGCGGCCTTGCCGGCAATGGCGCTGATGCTGGTGATCCTGAAATTCTATCCGCCCGGCGAGCGCCGGGTGGCGGAGATTTAGGAAGGGAAGGCTACTTTTTGTGAACAAAAAGTAGCAAAAAAACTTTATTAATTTGGGCCATGGGCGTTGTCGCCGACAACGCCCATGGCCCAGCATAAAAGAAGTTTTTGCGCCGCTTTTTTCAAAAAGCGGCTACTTTCTTTTTCAATCGAGCAGGGTGATTTCATCCCCTGGCTTGATCTCGCCACCCTGAACAACCTCGGCGAACACGCCGAGTTCGATATGGCCGAAATGCTGTTGCAGTTCCTTGACCGGGTTGGCGTCGCGCTCTGCCGTGTCGGGGTTCACCGTGGTGGCGGCGCAGCGGTCGATTGTCTCCTGCACTTGCATGACCGTCTCGCCGACGCGAAGGCGCCGTCCCATCCAGGCGAATTCGGCCCAGGGTTCGATATCTTCGATATAGATGTTGGCGCGGAAGCGCCTTTTGTCCCGCGGGGCCTCGGCGGCCGCCTCCAACGCGGCCAGCGAGCCCAGGCCGATGAGGCTGATCACCTGCGTTTTGTGGTCGCAGAAGCTGTGGTTCGGGAAATGATGAAAGCGCGGGGCTTTGCCGTCCGCGCCATAACGCGCTTCCGCGCCCAGATAGTCCGTCAGGAACGAGGTCAGCGCGTCCTGGCCGGCCGCGGTGAGAGGGTCCGCGTTCAGGCGCTGTCCCTCCGGCGTGGTTATGGCCAGAATCCCGGTCGCCTCGTCGAAGCGGCTGCTCAGCCCGGCGACTTTGGCGTTGCGCGCCAGGCACATGAAATGCGTTTTTTTCACCCAGGCCGGGTTCTTCGGGTCGAATGCGGCATCGCCCTGCGCCAGGGAGAAAGCGCGGTCCCAGGGCAGGCAGCGGCCCGGCGTGAGGCGGGCGCGGTTCAGCTGCTCCGGCGTCAGGCCCTTCACGGGATAGCGGTACAGGGAGTCTATATGCATTACGTCCTAACCTCTTGAGGCAAATCATGGCCTCGCCCATATCGGGTTGGCAAGCTTTGGCCGTTGCCTAGTGAGGGGCGGTCGGGGCGGTTGCCTGAGAACGAGGAACCAGACATGGATTTTGAGAAGTTTACGGAACGGGCCCGTGGTTTTGTGCAGGCAGCGCAGACCATTGCCGTGCGCGAATATAATCAGCAGATCACGCCCGAGCATCTGCTGAAGGCGTTCCTGGACGATGAGGAGGGCGCCGCCAGCGGGCTGATCCGCATGGCGGGTGGCGACTCGGCCGGCGCAAAACTGGCGGTGGACGCGGCGGTGGCGCGCATCCCCAAAGTGCAGGGGGCCGGGGCCGGCCAGCCGATGATCACGCCGGACCTGGTGCGGGTGCTCGATGCGGCACAGCAAGGTGCTGCCAAGGCGGGCGACGAGTATGTGGCGCAGGACCGGCTGCTGGTGGCGCTCGCCGCCAGCGACACGCCGGCGGGACGGGCCCTGAAGACCGCGGGGGCCACGCCCAAGGCGCTCGAGCAGGCGGTGAACGAGTTGCGCAAGGGCCGCAAGGTGGACAGCGCCACCGCGGAACAGCAGTTCGACGCGCTAAAAAAATACGCACGCGACGTGACGCAGCTGGCCCGCGACCAGAAGCTCGACCCGGTGATCGGCCGTGACGAGGAGATCCGCCGCACCATCCAGGTGCTGGCGCGGCGGACCAAGAACAATCCGGTGCTGATCGGCGAGCCCGGCGTGGGCAAGACCGCCATCGTCGAAGGGCTGGCGCTGCGCATCGCCAATGGCGACGTGCCGGAATCGCTGAAGAACAAGCGGGTCCTGGCGCTTGACCTGGGCGCGCTGGTGGCCGGTGCGAAATTCCGCGGCGAGTTCGAAGAACGGCTGAAAGCCGTGCTCAAGGAGATCGAGAGCGCGCAAGGCGAGGTGATTCTGTTCATCGATGAGATGCACACGCTGATCGGCGCCGGCAAGGCGGACGGGGCGATGGACGCTTCCAACCTGCTGAAGCCGGAGCTGGCGCGCGGCGCGCTGCATTGCGTCGGTGCCACCACGCTGGATGAGTATCGCAAGCATGTGGAGAAGGACGCGGCTTTGGCCCGGCGCTTCCAGCCGGTTTATGTGGCCGAGCCGAGTGTCGCCGACACGATTTCGATCCTGCGCGGCATCAAGGAGAAATACGAGCTGCATCACGGCGTGAGGATTACCGATGCCGCGCTGGTCGCGGCCGCGACCTTGTCGAATCGCTACATCACAGATCGCTTCTTGCCCGATAAGGCGATCGACCTGGTGGATGAGGCGGGGTCGCGCCTGCGCATGCAGGTGGACAGCAAGCCGGAAGAGCTGGACGAGCTGGACCGCCGGCTGATCCAGCTGAAGATCGAACGCGAGGCGCTGCGCAAAGAGGATGATCCGGCTTCCGCCGAGCGGTTGGCGAAGCTGGAGCTGGAGCTGGCCGGGCTGGAGGAGAAATCCAACACGCTGACCGCGAAATGGATGGCGGAAAAAGACCAGCTGACCGAGACGCAGAGACTGAAGGAACAGCTCGACCAGGCGCGCAATGATGTCGAGCTGGCGCAGCGCAAGGGTGACCTCGCCCGAGCCTCGGAACTGCTCTACGGCAAAATTCCAGAGCTGGAGAAGAAACTCTCGGTGCACAGCGATGAGCGGATGGTCGATGACGCGGTGACCGAGGAGAGCATCGCCGCCATTGTCTCACGCTGGACCGGTGTGCCGGTGGAAAAGATGCTGGAGGGCGAGCGGGCGAAGCTGCTGCAGATGGAGGATAATCTGCGGCAGCGCGTGGTTGGCCAGGAGGCGGCGTTGCTGGCGGTCTCCAACGCCGTGCGGCGGGCGCGGGCGGGTCTGCACGACCCAAGCCGGCCGATCGGCAGTTTCCTGTTCCTCGGCCCGACCGGCGTGGGCAAGACCGAGCTGACGAAGGCGTTGGCGGAGTTCTTGTTCGACGATGAGCGGGCGATGGTGCGCATCGACATGAGCGAGTTCATGGAGAAGCACGCCGTCTCCCGCCTGATCGGCGCGCCGCCGGGCTATGTGGGCTATGATGAGGGCGGCGTGCTGACCGAGGCCGTTCGCCGCAGGCCCTATCAGGTGATCCTGT
Organism: Acidocella sp.; assembly: GCF_036489515.1. Taxonomy (GTDB): domain Bacteria; phylum Pseudomonadota; class Alphaproteobacteria; order Acetobacterales; family Acetobacteraceae; genus Acidocella. Next base: position 992 of record NZ_DASXFO010000068.1, on the reverse strand, counting down.
TCGATGAGGTCGAGAAGGCCCATGAGGATGTCTTCAACATCCTGCTCCAGGTGCTCGATGACGGGCGGCTGACCGACGGGCAGGGGCGGACGGTGGATTTCCGCAACACGATCATCGTGCTGACCTCGAATCTGGGCAGCGACATTCTGGCAGCGCAGGCCGAGGGCGAGGATGTGCGTATGGCAGAGGCGGCGGTAATGGCGCGGGTGCGCGAGCATTTCCGGCCGGAATTCTTGAACCGGCTGGACGAGATCGTGCTGTTCCGCCGCCTGCAGCGGGCCGACATGGCGACCATTGTGTCGATCCAGCTGAAGCATCTGGAACGTTTGCTGGCCGATCGGAACATTCGCATCGCCTTGGATGAAAGCGCGAGAGCCTGGTTGGCGGAGGCGGGGTATGATCCGGTCTACGGCGCCCGGCCGTTGAAACGCGTCATCCAGCGCAACCTGCAGAATCCGCTGGCCGGGCTCATTCTGGAGGGGGCGGTGAAGGATGGTGACACCGTCCAGGTGACGGCATCCGACGCGGGCTTGGTCATTGACGGACATTTGGCGGAGGCGGCGTAAGCGCCTGTTGCCAAGGTAACCCTTGAGGATTTTGAGGGGATGGGCGGCCGGCCATGCGATGGACGCATGGCCGGCTTGCCGGCGAAGAAAATCCTTTGCGCCGGGTTGATTGGTTGCTGTGGCCTGGATTTCTAACAAAAAACGGCTCTCTCATCAGCGGATGAGCCGTCGTTGACAGTGTGGGTTGGTGGGCTGTAGAAGGCGCTCCACGCTTTGAGCGTCGGCTGCTTTGAGGTACCGGAAACGGTGCCTTTTTAATTGGCTGATGGTTGGGGCGGACGGAATTGCTGTTTGACAATTGAATAGGCTGGGAAGGGATACGTTGGTGGCGTTTCCGGTTTTGCGGGGTGACCTGTGGGGCTGGTTTCGGGATCTGGGCTTTGGTTTGGGTTTCGGGATGTTGATGATGGTCTGGTTGAGGTTTGG
>NZ_DASXFO010000022.1:0-36300 GCF_036489515.1 Acidocella sp. | reverse complement strand
AACAAGAAGGCGATGGCCGGAAAGATCGACCCGCTGATCGGCCGCGAGCTGGAGATCGAGCGGACCATACAGATTCTGTGCCGGAGGACGAAGAACAACCCGCTGTACGTGGGCGATCCGGGCGTGGGGAAGACCGCCATCGCCGAGGGCCTGGCGAAGCGGATCGTCGAGGGCGACGTGCCGGAGGTTCTGGCGAAATCGACCATCTTCGCCCTGGACATGGGAGCATTGCTGGCCGGCACCCGCTACCGCGGCGATCTCGAGGAGCGGCTGAAGGCGGTGGTGACCGAGATGGAGAACTCGCCCGGCGCCATCCTGTTCATTGACGAAATCCACACGGTCATCGGCGCGGGGGCGACGTCCGGCGGGGCGATGGATGCCTCGAACCTGCTCAAGCCGGCTTTGGCGCAGGGCACGCTGCGCTGCGTCGGCTCGACCACCTACAAGGAATTCCGCAACTATTTCGAGAAGGACCGGGCGCTGGTCCGGCGCTTCCAGAAAATCGACGTCAACGAGCCGTCCGTCGAGGATGCCGTGAAGATCCTGCGCGGGCTGAAGGTCGCGTATGAGAAGCACCACAAGGTCCGCTACACCGATGAGGCGATCCGCGGGGCGGTGGAACTGGCGGCGAAATACATCAATGACCGCAAGCTGCCGGACAAGGCGATCGATGTGATCGACGAGGCCGGGGCGGCGCGCATGCTGCAGCCGGAGTCCAAGCGCCGCAAGACCGTGACGCTCAAGGATGTCGAGGACATGGTCTCCAAGATCGCCCGTATCCCGCCCAAATCGGTCTCGGCCGACGACAAGGAGGTGTTGCGGACCCTGGAGCGCGACCTCAAATCCATGGTGTTCGGCCAGAACGCCGCGATCGAGGCGCTCTCGGCCGCCATCAAGCTGTCGCGGGCCGGGCTGCGCGACCCTGAAAAACCGATCGGCAACTACCTGTTCTCCGGCCCGACCGGCGTGGGCAAGACCGAGGTGGCGCGGCAGCTGGCGGCGACCTTGGGCATCGAGCTTACCCGCTTCGACATGTCGGAATACATGGAGCGGCATTCCGTCTCCCGCCTGATCGGCGCGCCGCCGGGCTATGTCGGCTTCGACCAGGGCGGCCTGCTCACCGATGCGATCGACCAGCACCCGCACTGCGTGCTGCTGCTCGACGAAATCGAAAAGGCGCATCCGGATCTGTTCAACATTCTGCTGCAGATCATGGATCACGGAAAGCTGACCGATCACAACGGCAAGAAGATCGATTTCCGCAATGTGATCCTGATCATGACCACCAATGCCGGGGCCGCGGATATGGCGAAGGCGGGCATCGGCTTCGGCCGGCAGGTGCGCCAGGGCGAGGATGAGGACGCGATCAAACGCATGTTCACTCCAGAGTTCCGCAACCGCCTGGATGCGGTGATTCCGTTCGCCGGCCTGACGCCGGAAATCGTCGGCCGCGTGGTGGAGAAGTTCGTCATGCAGCTGGAAGCGCAGCTGGCGGACCGTAACGTCACCATCGAGCTTTCCTCGGCCGCCAAGGAGTTCCTGGCCGAGCGCGGTTACGAGCCGCTCTATGGCGCCCGCCCGCTGGCGCGCGTCATCCAGGAGCTGATCAAGAAGCCGCTGGCGGAAGAGCTGCTGTTCGGCAAGCTGGTGAAGGGCGGGTCCGTGAAGGTCACGCTGAAGGACGGCCAGCTGGCCTTCGAGGTGACCGAGGCGCAGCTGCCGGCGCTGCCGCGCCCTGAATCGGAAGGCGATGACGGGTCCGGCGAACGGCTGCCGGAAGAAGCGCAGTAGATATAAGGGAAGCCTACTTTTTGTGAACAAAAAGTAGCAAAAAAACTTTGCTAATCTGGGCCATGGGCGTTGTCGGTGACAACGCCCATGGCCCAGCGGCGTAAAAATTTTTGCGCCGCTTTTTTTAAAAAGCGGCCGCTTTCTTTTATGTAAGAAACAGGGAAAAACGCGGGAGTAAAAATGTTTCGCCAACCTTTCATGATGGCGGTCCTGCTCACGGGGGTGGGAACGGTGCCGTTTTTGCTGCTGGGAGGGGTGGTGCTGCTCCATCCGCTGGATGCGCCGGTCGCGGTTCAACTGCTGATCAGTTACAGCGCGGTGGTGCTCTCCTTTGTCGGCGCGGTGCATTGGGGGTTCGCGTTGCGCGATACGGCGCACCCGGTGGGCGGTGAAACGTTGCCGCCGGCGGTGCTGGGGGCGGAACGGCAATTGCTGACGTTCGGCGTGGTGCCCGCCATCATCGGCTGGGTTGCGCTTGCGGTGGCGCTGCATTTTTCGGCCCCGGCTCTGGCGCTGTTTCTGCTCCTGGTCGGGTTTTTCCTCACCATCGTGGTGGAGACGATCGGCCGTGGCCGCAACGTGGTGGCGGCCAATTATCTCGCGTTGCGCTGGGGCGCGTCGATTGTCGTGCTGGTCGTGCTGCTGGTGGTGCTGTTCGCGATCCTGTCGGGGATGCGTGTCAGCTGACCGCATTTTAGGGTTTGACGTTCCTGTCATGGTAAGGTTTAAATTCAACCCATGAATCTCATCACCATCAAGGAGGCCGCCGCGGCCAGTGGCGTCTCGGCCAAGAGGATCCGCCATTACGAGAGTATCGGGCTGATTCCGGCGCCGGCGCGGGGGGAGAACCAGTACCGGCATTACAGCGCGAGCGAGGTGCAGGCGTTGGGATTTGTTCGCCGTGCCCGCGATCTGGGGTTTTCCATCGACGATATTCGCCAGTTGCTGGCGCTTTGGCGCGACCGCGGGCGGCCTTCGGCGGAGGTGAAGGCGATCGCCCTGCGGCACGTCGCCGAACTGGACGAGAAGGCGGCGGCGCTTGCGGCGATGAGCCGAATGCTGAAACACCTGGCCTCCACCTGCCACGGTGACGATCGGCCCGATTGTCCGATCCTGGATGCGCTCGGGCCGGCACATGCGGACATGATCTGACCCCGTGATCATTCCGCAGCCTGTTTGAACCGGCGGGGCAGCGCCGCCCGCAGCGCCGTGATTTCTTGACTTTCCGGACCTTTTAGCGTTACGGGGGCGGCGATGAGGAGCGCGATTGCGCGCTGCGCGCCGGGGCGCGCCCTAACACAAGACGAACGGATCCAGATTTTTGTCAGATATCCCTGAGAGCGACGTGGAACAGAACGCTGTTCCGCCGGCGACGACGCCAGACAGCGACATCCACCAGGCCACAGCCCAGGAGACCGTACCGGATGAGGCGGTGGCTGGTGTGAGCCCGTCGGAAGCCGCTCACGTGGAGAGCGCGGCGGAAAACGGCGAGGAGATGCCTGCGCCGGACGCCGCAGACGAGGCGGAAGCGGAAACCGAAGCCGACGCGGAAGAGCAGGTCGAGGAGGATGGCTTCGGAGCGCTTGGCCTGTCCGAGCCGATTCTGCGCGCGCTGCACGACAAGGGCTATCTGCGGCCGACGCCGATCCAGGCGCAGGCCATCCCTTCGGTGCTGATGGGCCGCGACGTGCTGGGCACGGCGCAGACCGGCACCGGCAAGACCGCCGGCTTCACCCTGCCGATGCTGGACATTCTTTCCGGCTCGCGCGCCCGCGCCCGCATGCCGCGCTCGCTGATCCTCGAGCCGACGCGCGAGCTGGCGCTGCAGGTCGCGGAAAACTTTGTGCAATACGGCAAGTATCTGCGCCTCAACCACGCGCTGCTGATCGGCGGCGAGAGCATGAGCGACCAGAAGGACGCGCTGACCAAGGGCGTGGATGTGCTGATCGCCACGCCCGGCCGGCTGATCGATCTGTTCGAGCGCGGCGGGCTGCTGCTCACCGACGTGCGCGTGCTGGTGATCGACGAGGCCGACCGCATGCTGGACATGGGCTTCATCCCCGATATCGAGCGCATCGTCGCGATGCTGCCGCGCACCCGCCAGACGCTGTTCTTCTCCGCCACCATGGCGCCGGAAATCCGCCGCCTGGCTGACGCGTTCCTGAGCAACCCGAAAGAGATCACCGTCTCCAAGCCGGCGTCGGTGGCCACCACCATCACCGCGGGGCTGGTGCTGGTGAACGAGCATGACAAGCGCGAGGCGCTGCGCCGGCTGATCCGCTCCGAGGACGTGCAGAACGCGCTGATCTTCTGCAACCGCAAGCGCGATGTGGACATTCTGCTGAAGTCGCTGCTCAAGCACGGCTTCTCCGCCGGCGCCTTGCATGGCGACCTGGCGCAATCGGTGCGCTTCGCCACGCTGGAGAAATTCAAGGCCGGCGAGCTGCGCCTGCTGGTGTGCTCGGATGTCGCGGCGCGCGGCATCGACATTGGCGGGCTGAGCCACGTGTTCAATTTCGACGTGCCCCACCATGCCGAGGATTACGTGCACCGCATCGGCCGTACCGGCCGCGCCGGCAAGGAAGGCCGCGCCTATACCATCGCCACGCCGGATGACCGGCTGTCGGTGGAGACGGTGGAGAAGCTGATCTCCGCCCCCATTCCGCGCGTGGAAATTCCCGGCCTCGACGTGGTCGAATGGGCCGAGGGCGCCGGTGGCCGTGGTCGCTTCCGGGGCCGTGGCAAGCCGGTGAAGCCCACCCGTGGCGACAAGCCGCAGGAAGAGACGCGTGAGCGTGCCGCCAAGCCGGCGCGCGAGCCGCGCCGGGACGAGCCGCGTCGCGAGGAGCCTCGCGACCGCGAGGAACCGCGCCGCCGTGATCGCGACCGTGACCGTGACCGCGATCGGGGCGACCGCAACGAGCGGGGCGATGGCCCGTCGGTGCGTGGCTTCGGCAACGACGTTCCGGCTTTCATGCTGATCCGCCGCCGGGGGCCGCTGAAGGCGATCCTCGATGAGCCGATCGATGAAGCGGACGTAACCCTGGACCCGGATGACGGCACGGACATGGCGGCCTGAAGAAATGCTGGGCCATGGGCGTTGTCAGCGACAACGCCCATGGCCCAGCATAACAAAAGTTTTTGCGCCGCTTTTTTCAAAAAGCGGCTTCTTTCTTCATGACTGAACACGTCACCGCCTTCGGGCCGGATTTTCCCTTCGCCTACGACGACTGGCTCAAGCATGCTTCGGGCCTGGGCCGGATTCCGGACATCGCGCGTGGCGCGGAAGTGGCGATTGTCGGTGGCGGGTTGGCGGGAATCGTCGCCGCTTATGAGCTGATGAAGCTCGGCTTCAGGCCCGTGGTGTACGAGCAGGGGCGCCTCGGCGGGCGGCTGCGCTCGCAACCTTTCCAAAGTGCGGCGGGTATTGTCGCCGAATTGGGAGGGATGCGCTTTCCCACCTCCAGCCGCGGTTTCTATCATTATCTCGACCTGGTCGGGCTCAAGACGCGGCCGTTTCCCAACCCGCTGGACCCGGCGAGCCCGAGCACGGTGATCGATCTCGAAGGTGAGATTTCCTATATCGAAAGTGCGGCCGACCTGCCGCCGGTGCTGCGCGAGGTGGCGCAAGCCTGGGAAGAGGCGCTCGAAGAGTGTGCGGAATTCTCGGCCCTGTCGGCGGCGATCCGCGGGCGCGACGTGGCGAGGGTGAAAGCCATCTGGGATGCGCTGGTCCCGGTCTGGGACGGACGCACCTTCTATGATTTCGTAGCCACCGCGCCGTCATTCCAGAAATTGTCGTTCCGCCATCGCGAAATATTTGGCCAGGTCGGTTTTGGCACGGGCGGCTGGGATGCTGATTTCCCCAACTCCATGTTGGAAATTCTGCGCGTGGTGGTGACCGCGTTCGATGAGCGGCAGCGCCTGGTGGTGGGCGGCGCCGAACAGCTGCCGCGCCGCCTGTGGAACCACAAGGTGGACGGCGTGTCCCTGAACGCGCTGCATGGTGGCGCGCCACGCCCGGGGGTCGTGCGTCTCGCCCGCGCTTCGGCGGACCGGATCGCGGTGACGGATCGCTGGGGTGATACGCGGCTCTATGGCGCGGTCCTGGCCACCTGCCAGTCCTGGCTGTTGACCACCTCGATCGCCACCGATGAGCAGCTGTTTTCGCACAGGCTGTGGATGGCGCTGGATCGCACGCGCTATATGCAATCCTCCAAAACCTTCGTCATGGTGGACCGGCCGTTCTGGCGCGAGCGTGACGCCAGCACCAACCGCTACCGCATGAGCACCACGCTGTCCGACCGCCTGACGCGCGGCACCTATCTGTTCGATAATGGGCCGGACCAGCCGGGGGTGATCTGCCTGTCCTATTCCTGGATGTCGGATGCGATGAAGGTGCTGCCGCTCTCGGCGGATCAGCGGGTGACCCTGATGCTCGGCGCGCTCGAAAAAATCTATCCGGATCTCGATCTGAAGCAGCATATCGTCGGCGACCCGATCACCGTCTCCTGGGAAAACGATCCCGGGTTCCTCGGCGCGTTCAAAGGCGCGCTGCCCGGGCATTACCGCTACAACCGCCGCATGTTCTGCCACTTCATGCAGGAAAGCCTGACCCCGGCCGAGCGCGGCATCTTTCTCGCCGGTGACGATATTTCCTGGACGCCCGGCTGGGTGGAGGGCGCGGTGCAGACGGCGCTTAACGCGGTCTGGGGCATCATGCATCATTTTGGCGGCACGACGGCGCCGGAAAACCCCGGGCCGGGCGATCTGTTTGATCGCCTGGCGCCCCTTGCGCTGCCGGATTAGAAAAGCTCAGACAAAGGAAAGAGGCCGCTTTTTAAAAAAAGCGGCGCAAAAATTTTTATTATGCTGGGCTATGGGCGTTGTCCCTGACAAAGCCCATGACCCAGATTAGCAAAGTTTTTTTTGCTTCTTTTTGTTCACAAAAAGAAGCCTTCCTCTTGCAGCTTTCCTCGGCCGACCGCATCGCTAGCGCATGACTCATTGTATTCACTACGGCGTTTGCGGCGGCTGCGCCGTGGACGACCGTCACGCCATCGATAAATCTCTGCGCCTCAAAAACGCCTTGGCACGGGCAGGGTTTTTGGAGGCGCCAGTGGCGCCGTTGGTGGCAGCGCCGCTCGGCACGCGGCGGCGCGCGGATCTGGGCGTGACACGGCGTGGCGCGGAGATTTCGCTCGGCCTGCACAAGGCGCGCGACGCGGAGGTGGTGGACATGCAGGAATGCGTGCTGCTGCGCGCCGACATTCTGCGCCTGTTGCCGCCGTTGCGGGTGCTGTTGCGCAGCCTGGAAGCGTTGCGCCGTGCCGGGTCCGTGGTCATCAACTGGCTAGACGAGGGTCCTGACATTCTGCTCCGCATGGATGCCGCGTTCACCGGGCCGGACAAGACGAAAATCATCGCCTTCGCTCGCGCGCACAACGTGCTGCGCATCAGCATCGCCACCGGCACCGACGAGCCGGAGCCCGCGATCATGCTCGCCCCGCCGGTGATTTCCTTCGCCGGCGTCAAGATCGAGCCGCCGCCGGGTGCGTTTTTGCAGGCGAGCGCCGAGGGCGAGGCGGCCATCGTCGCCGCCGTGCTGGCGGGGTTGCCGAAGCTCACCAACAAATCCCGCATCGCCGAATTGTTCGCAGGCTCCGGGACGCTGTCATTCGCGCTGGCGCAACGCGCCCGGGTGGAAGCCTATGAGGGCAACGCCGCCGCCGTGGCGGCGCAGGACAAGGCGATCCGCACGCAGAACTTGGCCGGGCGCATGAGCATCGCCCTGCGCGACCTGCATCGCCGCCCGCTGCAGCCGGGGGACATTGCCGGCCGCGCCGCGGTGGTGGTGGACCCGCCTTTCGCCGGGGCGGCGGCGCAGATGCGCTTTCTCATCGCCGCCAAAGCACCGCGCGTGATCTATGTAAGCTGCAATCCCGAGGCGCTGGCGGCCGACGCTGCACAACTGCACCGCGCCGGCTACACGGTGCTGAACGCCACGCCGATCGACCAGTTTCCGTTCTCAGAAAATGTCGAGAGCGTGGTGGTGTTCGGGAAGGGGAAGTAAGGAAGGAAGCAGCCGCTTTTTAAAAAAAGCGGCGCATATTTTTATAGGCGGGCCTTGACCCGAATCGCGAAGTTGCAGGCCTAGTACCATTTCAATTTCGATTCGTTTGACCGTCCGCGCGGAGAAGTCGAGCCAGTGATCATGTCAAAAATGTCCTCTGCCGCCTCAAACGAAGGAGCTTTTGCCAGGATTTCGAATTTCTGATCTCTGCCAAAACCTATGGTCTTGGTGACAAAATAACCATCGCAGCCGCCAAGATTATCTTCATCTAGGTTTTCGGAAAAAACCTGCGGATCGAGTGGGGACACATAAAGCGTTGTAACATCATCTATTTTTGCTTTTAGGATTCGGTCATCCATGAGCAATTCTCCCAGATACAAACTTAACAAACATCCTCGGTTCTCCGCAAATCAGCTCGCGGATTACCTTTGCACGATTGATGCCGGGCCACGGGCGCGAATTATGCAATCGGCCAAATTTCCGAAAAAACCACCGATCACAGCCTATCAGCGAATTATGCCACACTTCCGTGAGTTTTTGCGCAACGGAAACGGGGAAACATCCTATTTTGACCTTCACCGAGCAAAGCTGACGACACAGGCTAAGAATGAAATTGGCACCGAGAAAAGCGAGATTTTGCGCTGTATAATGGTGATAGACGCCTTCATCGCGACTTATTCCAGCGGAAAGCTTCAGAACCTTAAATTCGGCCATTCTTACGAAGATGTTGCATTCAAGGTCGCTGGCGTCTCCGTCAATTGCCGCCTTAGCCCGCCGATCTTGGAAACAGCTAAAAACGGCGCCCTCAACTCTGGCGGTTGCGTTATGTTTACAGCAAGCACCGCCCAGGCCAGAAAAAATATCGAAAACCGCACCAAATTCGTGGCCGCTACGGTCCATTGGGCGCTTGAAAAGGTGAAGGTTAATATCGAACCGCTGCCGAAGCTCTGCCTTTCCTTCGATATCTTCGGTCAAAATGTCGTCCGAGCGCCTACGGCCTATAGTCGGCTTCGAACCCGAATGGAGGATTCGTGCCAAGAGGTGGCCAACGATTGGGCGCTGATTGAGCCGCCAGCCGATTATGACGGGCCGCCATGGCAATAAATGCCCCTGGCTAGTCACGTATATAGGTCCCAAAATTTTTGTTAATCTGGGCCATGGGCGTTGGCGCCGACAACGCCCATGGCCCAGATTAACAAAGTTTTTTTGCTACTTTTTGTTCACAAAAAGTAGCCTTCCTTCGCTTAGCCCTGCTTCCAAGGCAGCCCCTCACTCTTCCAGCCCGCGACCGTGCCGCGATGGCCGCGGGCGTCTTGTGGGCCTTCGAAGCCGTCCTTCACGTTATAGACGTGTTTGTAGCCAGCGGCTTTGGCGGCTTTGGCGGCGGCTAGGCTGCGGCCGCCGGAGCGGCAGATGAAATAGAGGTGGTCGCTCAGCTCCAGATTGGCCTGCGCCAGGGCTTCGAGGAATTTCCCGTTGGGTTGCATCGAGGGGAAGATTTGCCACTGGATCAGCACCGGCTGTTTGCCGGTCTGCGTCAGGTCGGGAAGGCCGACAAAGCTCCATTCGGCATTGGTCCGGACGTCGCACAGCGTCGCGGCTGGGTTGCTCATCAGGGCCTCCCAGACCTGTCGCGGCGCCACATCTTCGATCATAGTAACCCCCGATTCGTTCGGATGGACGATTGCGACTAGCATAGCGAGGACGAGAGGCCATGGAAACAGGGTTGGATGGGTTGGTAGGGGCGATCGGGAACACGCCCCTGATCCGGCTGAAGAGGGCTTCCGCGGCCACGGGATGCGAGATTTTGGGTAAGGCGGAATTCATGAATCCGGGCGGCTCGGTGAAGGACCGGGCGGCGTTGGCGATGATCCGTGCCGGCGAGCGGGATGGCACGCTGCGGCCGGGCGGCACCATCGTCGAGGGTACGGCGGGCAATACCGGCATCGGGCTGACGCTGGTGGCGAACGCGCTGGGGTATAAGTGCATCATTGTCATGCCGGAGACGCAGAGCGAGGAGAAGATTTCCTTTCTTCGCATGATCGGCGCGGATCTGCGACTGGTGCCGGCGAAGCCTTACAAGGACCCGGGCAATTACGTGCATGTGTCGCGGCGCATTGCCGAGGAGACCGGCGCGTTCTGGGCCAACCAGTTCGACAACCTGGCTAACCGCGAGGGGCATCGCCTCACCACCGGTGCGGAGATCTGGGCGCAGACCGCGGGCAGGGTGGACGCCTTCACCTGCTCCTGCGGCAGCGGCGGCACGCTGGCAGGGGTCAGCCTGGCGCTGAAGGGGCAGAACCGGGACGCCAAAATCGTGCTGGCCGATCCGGAGGGCAGCGGGCTCTATGGCTGGGTGAAGAATAATGATCTGACGGTCAGCGGCAGCTCCATCACCGAGGGCATCGGCCAGGGGCGCGTCACCGCCAACCTCGAGGGTGTGGTTATCGACGATGCCGTGCGCATTTCGGACGCCGAGGCGCTGGAGCAGATTTTTGATCTGCTGATCCATGAGGGGCTCTCGGTCGGTGGCTCCAGCGGCATCAATGTCGCGGCGGCGATTTCTGTCGCGCGCGATCTCGGGCCTGGGCATACGGTGGTGACGATGCTCTGCGATGGCGGCGCACGCTATCAGAGCAAATTGTTCAACCCGGAATTCCTGCGCGCCAAGAACCTGCCCGTGCCGGGCTGGCTGTGAGCGATAATCCAGCACTTCTGGACGCCGAGGAACTGCTGGCGGGCTATGCCAGCGGTGCCTTCACGCCGCTGCACGCGCTGCAGGCGGTGACCGAGCGTATCGCCAGGCAGAATGCCGGGATCAACGCTTTCGCGGTGATGAATCCGGGCGCCTTGGCGGCGGCGCGGGAAAGCGCGGCGCGCTGGGCGGCGCAAAAACCCTGCGGCCCGTTGGACGGCGTGCCGGTGACGGTGAAAGACCTGATCGATGTCGCCGGCTTGCCGACGCGGCGCGGCAGCAAGACCACGCCGGCCGAACCGGCGCGCGAGGACGCGCCTCTGGTGGCGGCCTTGCGCCGTGCCGGGGCGGTGATCATCGGGAAGACGACCACCACCGAATATGGCTGGAAGACCCCGGGTGACTCGCCTGCCACCGGCATCACCCGCAATCCGTGGAACCAGGCGCACACGCCGGGGGGCTCCTCCGCCGGGGCCGGGGCGGCTGCGGCGGCGGGTTTCGGGCCGCTGCATGTCGGCACCGATGCTGGCGGGTCCATTCGCATTCCCGCCGCCTGGTGCGGCGTGGTCGGGCTGAAGCCGAGTTTCGGCCGGGTGCCGCAATGGCCGTTGGGTGCGTTCGGGCCCGTTTCCGTGGCGGGACCGATCGCCCGCACCGTGCGCGACGCGGCCTTGCTGCTCTCCGCACTCGCCGGGTTCGATCCGCGCGACCCGTTCTCGTTGCCCGAGCCGCCGCGTGATTTCCTCGCCGGCATCGAGGACGGCGTGGCGGGCTTGCGCATCGGGATTCTGCGCCGGCCGGGCTTTGCCGCCCAAGTCGATGCGGATGGGCTTCTGGCCCTGCAAACGGCGCGCGATCTTCTGGCCGGGCAGGGCGCGCTGGTGGAGGAGCTGGACATCGCGCTGCCGGATAGCTCGGAAATTTTCACCAAGCTCTGGGGGGCGGGGCTGGCCCGCGTGGTGGCAGGCCTGCCGGAGCCGGACCACAAACTGATGGACCCCGGACTTCTGGAAGTGGCGGCACGGTATAAACATGTCAGCGCCCAGGATTTTCTGGAAGCCGAGGCCCTGAGGGTGCAGGCCGCCCACGCCATGGCGGCGCAAAAGGTAGATGCATGGCTGTGCCCCTGCGTGCCGCATGCGGCACCTCTGGCCGACGCGCCGGCGTCCGACCCGGTGGCGGCGATTTGGCAGGACTGGGCGCCCTGGACGGTCCTGTTCAACCTGACAAGGCAACCGGCACTGTCGCTGCCGATGGGCGTGAACGAAGCCGGCATGCCGCTGGCGGTGCAGATCGCGGCGCCGCTCTATCGTGATGACACGGTGCTGCGCGTTGCCCGGGCGCTGGAAAAAGCACAGGGAAGTTAAGGAAGACTACTTTTTGTGAACAAAAAGTAGCAAAAAAACTTTGTTATGCTGGGCCATGGGCTTTGTCGCCGCCAACGCCCATGGCCCAGCGGAGCAAAAATTTTTGCGCCGCTTTTTCTAAAAGCGGCTGCTTCCTTTATTCTGACTGATCCCGCGCCACGCGCACGCGCTCGACTCGCCTGCCGTCCATGAGCAGCACTTCGAACTTCCAGCCGCCAAAGACGATCGCGTCGCCCTTGCGTGGCGGGCGCTGCAGCAGCGCGAGGATCAGCCCGCCCAGCGTGTGATAGCTGCCCTCGTTGGGCAGGTCCGGCAAGTGCATCCGCGCCTTGATCTCGTCGACCGGCGTCAGCCCGTCCAGCTCGAACGTGTCATTGGGCTGTTCCGGCACGCCCTCTTTCGGCCCGACATCCTCGGCGTCGCCGACGATCGCCTCCAGCACGTCTGAGGCCGTCACCATGCCCTCGAAACTGCCATATTCGTCGAGCACGATGGCGATGCCGAGCGGATCGGCTTTGAGCCGCTCCAGGGCTTCCAGAGCTGAGACGGAATCGGGAATGGCCATCGGCTGGCGCAAGGCGGCGGCCAGCGAGAAATCCTTGCCGTCCAGCACGCGGTCGAGAATGTCCTTGGCCTGGACGATGCCGGTGACGTTGTCGATGGCGCCGTCGCAGACCACGAAGCGCGAATGCGGCGCCGCGCGCAAGGCGGCGATGATGGTCGGGCGCGGCGCGGTGCGGTCGATCCAGGCGATTTCCGTGCGCGGGGTCATGATCGCGCGCACCGGCTTGTCGGCCAGGCGCAGCACGCGCTCGATCATGTCGCGCTCCTCGGTCTCCAGCACGCCGGTTTCCGCCCCTTCGACCAGCATCGCTTTCAGCTCCTCCTCGCTCATTGCCCTTCGGTCGTCCGCCGCCGGGCCGAAGGCGGTGAGGGTGAGGCGCGTGGCCTGGCCGAGCAGCCAGACCGCCGGGGCGGCGATGGTCGCGACGATGGAGAGCGGTTCGGCCACCGCCGCCGCCACACGCTCCGGATGGCGCAGCGCGAGCTGCTTGGGCACCAGCTCCCCGAACACCAGGGTCAGGAAGGTGATCGCGACCACGGTGATGACCAGCGCCAGCGGGTCGGCATAGGGGGCGAGGGCTGCGACATGGCTGAGCGGCGTGGCAAGATACACCGCCAGCTGCCGCCCGCCGAGCACGCCGGTCATGATGCCGACCAAAGTGATGCCGAATTGCGAGGCGGGGAGAAAACTCTGCGGATTATCCGCCAGCGCCCGGGCCTTGGCCGCGCCCCGCAGGCCTTGCCGCTCCATCAGCATCAGCATCGCCCGCCGCGCCGAGACCAGCGCCAGTTCCGCCAGGGAAAAGGCGCCGTTGATGAGAATCAGGGCGAGGAGGAGCAGCAGAAGCAAAACAAGGTGCATATATTTCTCCTAACCCGTTTCGTTGTAAAAAACAGGGCGAATCTCCCTTTAAAAATCAGAGGTTTGCCTTGTTTGGGCCTTAATCATGCCCATCCGTCGCCGCACTGATCCGTCATAAACTGTAACAGGCGGGGTTTGTCCCGTCGGTTTTGGGCCCATGTCATGACGTATCAGTTGTCCCCCCTGCGCCATCCGGCGCCTGTTTCCGTCCGCAAGGCGCGCCCAGGCGGAGCCGGCTCCTGGGGCGCGGCATGGCCGAAAGTGTCCATTCATCTGCCGATCTGCAACGCGCCGCCGGAGATTGTGCGCGCCACGCTCGATGCGCTCGCCGCCCTTGATTACGACCGCTTCGAAGTGCTGGTGATCGACAGCAACACCACGGACCCGCAACTCTGGGAGCCGGTGGCCGAGCACTGCGCGCGGCTGGGCCCCAAATTCCGCTTTTTCACGCTGGGCCGGCACCAAGGCTTCAAAGCTGGCGCGTTGAATTTCGCACTGGGTGAAACCGCGCCGGACGCGGAGCTCATCGGCGTGATCGACAGCGGCGACATCGTCGCGCCGGATTGGCTGCGCGCGATGGCGCCGGCTTTCGCCGAACCGAAACTGGGGCTCGCCCAGTCGCGGCAGGATGATCATGACGGCAGCCTCTTTCAGCGGCTGATGTTCGGCGAACGTGCCGGGTTCACGCTGGTCCGCAAGCAGGCGCTGCTCGACGCGGAAGGCTGGGCGGAATGGTGCAGCGCCGCGGAAGCCGAGCTGAGCCTGCGTCTGTTGCGCGCCGGGTATGAGGCGGGGCGTGCCGAAAAGAGTTTTGGCAAAAACGCGATGCCGGATGATTTCGCCGCCTTCCGCGCGCGGCGCGAGCGCGGGGCCTATGGCGCCATGCGCATCCTGCGCGCCAATGCCGACGCCTTGTTCAACCCCTTCAACCCGGAGCTCACGCCCCGCCAGCGCTGGCAGCTCGTTGCCGGCTGGCTGCCCTGGATTGGCGATGCGCTGGGCCTGGTATGTCTGGCCATGGGCCTCGCCTGGTCGGCCGGCTTGATCCTGGGCGAGGCAGGCTTCGCCTTTCCGATCGCGCTGTTCGTGCTGCCTTCGATCGGTCTGCTGGCCTTCAAGGTCGCGCAGATGTTTGCGCTCTCTGGCAGGGGTGGGCTGAGGGGCCGGATCGGCGCCGCGGTGGCGGGGCTGGCGCTTTCGCACAGCACCGCCAAGGCGGTGTGGCGAGGGCTGCTTACCAACCGTCCCCCGGCTCCGGTGCGGGGGCAGGCGGTGGCGCGCCAGGAATTTTGGCCGCTGCTTCTCATCTGGGGCGCGCTGCTTTGGGTGGGCCTCTTCCATCACGGGGCGACGCCGGCGACGAAACTCGGCTGCGCGGTGCTGTTCGCCCAGTCGCTGCCCTACCTCGCCGCGGTCGGCGTTTCCCTCCTCGCCAGGCCGTCCCGCCGGCCCAAACCGGCGCCGGCGAAGGCGTCGGTCCGGCCGCCGGACCGGCGCTCCGGCGGCGATCGCGCGGGGAAAGAAAAAAATTTCGCCGCGCAGGGCAGAGTCGCGCATCTTTTCCTTGCGGCGCGACGGTCAAGCCGGGCATAAGGCCCACGTTGACCGCGAATGCGCGACCGGGGATCCCCCGGCCTTGGCGGTCGATTTGCTGATAGGGGCGGGGACGCCTCTCGGGCATTTCCTATCCCGTCCATTCCAAAATCGCGCGTGGATACCGGACAAGACCGCTTTCGAACTCTGTTCCTAAGCGCCGGAGACGTTTGTTTATGACTGATCAACTCACTTTCGAAGCCCTTGGCTTTGCGGCCCCCATCCTGCAGGCGCTGACCAACAGCGGCTTCAACATCCCCACCCCGATTCAGGCAGGCGCCATTCCGGCCGGCCTGGCTGGCCGCGACGTGCTCGGCATCGCCCAGACCGGCACCGGCAAGACCGCCGCCTTCGCGCTGCCGATCCTGCAGCAGATGGCTGCCAACCCGCTGCGCCCGCGCCGCTTCGCCACGCGCGCGCTGATCCTCTCGCCGACCCGCGAACTCGCGGTGCAGATCGAGCAGGAGTTCAAGAAATTCGGCACCGGCCTCGCGCTCAACACCGTGCTGATCGTCGGCGGCGTCGGCCGTTCCGGCCAGGTCAACCGCATGTCGCGCGGCGCTGACATCGTGGTCGGCACGCCGGGCCGCATCTGCGACCTGATGAGCACCCGTAACCTGCTGATCGACCAGTGCCAGTTCTTCGTGCTGGACGAGGCCGACCGCATGCTCGACCTCGGCTTCATGCCGGACATCCGCAAGGTGGTCGCGGCCCTGCCGAGCCGCCGCCAGTCGGCTCTGTTCTCCGCCACCATGCCGAAGGAGATCACGCATCTGGCCGAAGGCCTGCTGCGCGACCCGGTGCGCGTCACCATCGAGGCCGTGGCCTCCACCCCCACGCGCATCGACCAGTCGGTGCATTTCGTCGACGCCTCGGGCAAGAAATCGCTGCTCACCAGCCTGCTGCGCGAGCCGGAAATGACCCGCGCCATCGTTTTCACCCGCACCAAGCGCGGCGCCGACCGGGTCGCTCTGCAGCTCAACGCGGAAAAGATCTCCGCCGCGGCGATGCACGGCAATCTCGGCCAGAACGCCCGCCAGCGCGCGCTGGACTCCTTCAAGTCCGGCGCCGTGCGCGTGCTGGTGGCCACCGACCTCGCCGCCCGCGGCATCGACGTGACCGGCGTCTCGCACGTCATCAACTACGAGCTGCCGAACGAGCCGGAGAGCTACGTGCACCGCATCGGTCGTACCGCCCGTAACGGTGCGAGCGGCGTCGCCGTGGCCTTCTGCGACCCGACCGAGCTGCCCTATCTCAACTCGATCGAGAAGCTGACCGGCGTGAAAATGGACGTCGCCAGCGGCACCCGCCCGGCCCACGCCCAGCCGGCCAAGAAGCCGCAGCGTCACCCGGACATGATCGTGCGCAAGCCCAAGCCCAAGCGCCCGCAATACCAGGACAAGCGCGCCTCCCGCGCGGCTTAATCTGGCAGGTAAGGCGAGGGGCTCTGCCCCTCGACCTCGCTGGGGCCGAAAGGCCCCAGACCCCATAAGTTTTCTGCGCTACGCGCCCTGTTGCCCGCCGGACTGATCGTTTAGGTTGCGCCTCGTCGCAACCCGGGACAGGCCCATGAACATCCTCCATCTCAGCGATCTGCATCTGTGCCCCGAGGGCATGAAGGCTTATGGCGTCGTCGATAGCCATGCACTGGCGCAGCGCGCCTGCGAGACCATCGCCCAGCTCGCCGTGCGTGCCGATGCCGTCATCATCACCGGCGACCTTGCCGATTGCGGCTTCGCGGAAGAATATCAGCGGCTGAACGGCATCCTTGCACGCCTCGCCCCGCTGCCGGTCTTTCTCATCCCCGGCAATCACGATCGCCGGGAGGAAATGCTGGCGCAATTGCCGGGGCTGCGCCATAGCGAAGACTTTATCCAATACAGCGTCGAAGATTTTCCGGTCCGCCTGGTGCTGCTGGACAGCGTCGTCGCCGGCGAGACGCATGGCGAGCTCTGCCCCGCGCGCCTCGCCTGGCTGGAGCGGACCTTGGCCGCTGAGCCGGAGCGCGAGACCATGATCGCGCTGCACCACCCACCATTCCTGACCGGGGTCAAGCAGTTCGACGACATCAATCTGCGCAATCACGCGGAATTCCGTGCCCTGATCGCGCGCCACAAGCAGGTCACCCGTATCATCAGCGGCCATCATCACCGCATGATCGTCGGCAATGTCGCCCAGGCCATCGGCTTCGTCGCGCCCTCGATCGCCTACCAGTTCATGCTTACCCATGACGCCGACATCGAGATGGGCTTCAATCTCGAACCTTCGGCATTTTTACTGCATTCCTGGACACCGGAGCAGGGCTTCGTGACGCAGAGCGCGTTCGTCGAGCCGTTCCCAGGCCCGTTCCCGATCCTGCTGGGCGAGGATTATCCCGGCCGCGCTGTTAGTTAGAAAAAAGCGGCGCAAAAATTTTTGTTGTGCTGGGCCATGGGCGTTGACGCTGATAAAGCCCATGATCCAGATTAACAAAGTTTTTTTGCTTCTTTTTGTTCACAAAAAGAAGTCTTCCCCTTCGCTTGCTGGAGGTTTTTTTCAATGTCCACCGTCCATGATCTGACCCACTTACCGGCGCATGTTCTGGCCGCCGACATCGCCGCGCGGCGCGTCTCACCCGTCGAGGTGATCGACGCGGTGATCGCCAAGGTCAACGCGCAGGAGCCGCAGCTCCATGCCTTCGTCGAGACCTATCTCGATGAGGCGCGGCTGGCGGCGGAAGCGGCGGACAAGGCGATCCGCTCCGGCCATGCGATCGGGCCGTTCCACGGCATGCCGATCGCGCTGAAAGACCTGGTCGAGATGGAAGGCCGGATCGCGACCGGCGGCTCGAAAGTCTGGGCGGCGCGGCGGGCGACCCGCACCGCCACGCTGGCGCGCAAGCTGATCGCCGCCGGCATGATCGTCATCGGCAAGACCCATACGGTGGAATTCGCCTTCGGCGGCTGGGGCACCAATCAGCACATGGGCACGCCGCGCAACCCGTGGGACATGCGCACGCATCGCGTGCCCGGCGGCTCCAGCAGCGGCTCGGGCGTGGCTGTGGCGGCGCGCCTGGTGCCCTGGGCGATCGGCACGGACACCGGTGGCTCGGTGCGTTTGCCCGCCTCCTTCTGCGGCGTGACCGGGCTGAAGACGACGATCGGCCGCATCAGTTGCCATGGCGTGCTGCCGCTGACCCCGACGCTCGACACGCCGGGCCCGATCGCCCGTTCGGTCGAGGACGCGGCGCTGCTCTATCAGCTGCTGCAGGGCGAGGACCCGTTGGATAAACTGACCATCGGTCAGCCCGCTGCGGCGCCGCTGGCGGCGCTGAAGCGCGGCGTGCGCGGCCTGCGCCTGGCGCGGATCCCTGAGAGCGAGCGCGCCGGCGTGGCGCCGGACATCCTCGCCGCCTACGACCAGGCGTTAGAGACGCTGGCACGGGCCGGCGCGCAGGTCAGCACCATCGCGCTGCCGAAGAAATTCGGCGACTACACGTTGCTGACCAGCCAGATCATGCAGACGGAAGCGTTTGGGCTGGTCGGTGATCTGGCGCTGGACGAGACATTGCCGATCGACGAGAGCGTGCGCGCCCGCATTCTGGCCGGCGCGAAAATCTCCGCCGCCGACTACTTCAACGCGCTGCGGGCGCGCGACGTGCTGAAGGCGGAATTCGCTGCCGCCTTTGCCGAATTCGACGCGGTCCTGACGCCGACGACGGCGATGACGGCGATCCCGGTCGAAGACGTCGATCAGTCGGTCATGCCCTCGCATTTCACCCGTTTCGTGAACATTCTGGACCTTTGCGGCCTTGCCGTACCGACCGGCATCTCCGCCGCGGGGCTGCCAACCTCGCTGCAGATCGTGTGCCGCGGCTATGACGAGGATACGGCGCTCCGCATCGGCTGGGCGTATCAGTCCGTGACCGATTGGCACGAGCGCGTGCCGGCGGGGTTCTGACCGATAAGGTTAGGCAAGGCCTACTTTTTGTGAACAAAAAGTAGCAAAAAACTTTGTTAATTTGGGCCATGGGCGTTGTCGGTGACACAGCCCATGGCCCGGCATAGTAGAAGTTTTTGCGCCGCTTTTTTAAAACCTTGTGATGCCCAGTTCCGTGGCTATGGCGTGCAGGTGCAGGTCGGTGGGTTCCGTGGGCACATGCTCGAACAACTGCGCGGAGAAAGCACAGCCCAGGCGGAAGGCGTGGGGCAGGGCTGCCAGGCTGCGGTCGTAATAGCCGCCGCCATAGCCGAGGCGGTTGCCGCTGGCGTCGTATGCCAGCAGCGGCACCAGCAGAAAATCGGGGCGCACGATCTCACCTTCGGGATGCATCGTGCCGAACCGGCCTTCCACCAGCGCATCGCCGGGGCGCCAAGCGCGAAAGATCAGCGGCAGGCCGCGTTTCGGTGTTTCCGGCAGACAGAGTTTCTGCCCGCGTGCCGCCAGTGCTTCCAGAAGGACCAGAATATCGATCTCATGCGCCATCGGCCAGAAGCCGGAGACGATCGCATCCGGTGGCGGCGGCAGGTCGCGCAGCACATGTTTGGCGAGGCGCGCGCCAGACGTGGCCGGGTCGCACTCGGCGCGCCGTGCGATCGCCAACGCCCGCAGTGCTGCCTTGGCCGCGTTGGTGTCCATCAGAAAGAAGCCGCTTTTCGAGCCAAGCGGCGCAAAAACTTTTGCTCCAATGGGCCCGTGGCGCCGAAACCAGCACGGCCCAGATTAAAAAAGTTTTTTTGCTTCTTTTTGTTCACAAAAAGAAGTCTCTCTTCCTTCCGCTCATGCTTCACGGCGTCGTCAGCCGGAACTCGATCCGGCGGTTCTGCGCGTAATCGGCCGGGGTGGTGCCGGTGGCGAGTGGGTTGTTGGAGCCCATCGCCGTGGCGGCGAGGCGTTCCTGCGGCACGCCGTCCTTCACCAGCAGGTCCAGCACCGCCAGAGCGCGTGCCGAGGAGAGGTCGAAGTTCGAGTGATACGGCCCGCCGGTGATCGCCTGGGAGTCGGCATAGCCGTCGACGCTGAGGACCCAATTCACGTTCGGCGGGATTTTTTTGGAAATCTCCTGTATGGCGCTTGCCACCTGGGCGATCTCCTTCTGGCCGGCCGGGGTGATCGTCGCCCGGTCCACGGAGAACAGCACGTCGCTCTCGAACACGAAGCGGTCGCCGACGATCTTGATGTTGGGCTCGTTCGCCAGGGCGTCGCGCATCGCGTGGAAAAAGGCGCTTTGATATTGCTGCAGCTCCTCCACCTTGCGCGCCAGTGCCTCGTTCAGCTGCTGGCCGAGATCGGCGATCTGCACATTCTCCTTGGCATCGAGCGTGCGGGCGGCGTCCAGCGCCTGGTTCAGCACCGCGAGCTGCAGGCGCATGGCCGCGATCTGCTGGTTCAGCAGCGCGATCTGGTCCTGCTGCTGTTGCGTGAGCTTTTGCGACTCCGCGAGCTTGCCTTGCGTGGTGGTCAATTGCTGCTGCAGGCTGGGGCCGGCCTGGCTTTCCTGCTGCGCCAGGGTGGCCATCTGCTCCTGCAAGGCGGTGATCCGGTTGGTCGCGGAACTCGCCTGGGCCTGCGCGTCGGATAGCTGGGATTCGAGCCCGGTTTCCTTGGCGTTCAGCGCGGTGATGGTGCTGTTCGCGGTGGCGAGCTGCTGCGTCAGCCCGGTATTCGCCGTTTGCGCGGCGGCGAGCTGGGCGTTCAGCGCCGCCATCTCCTGCGCCAGGGTGGTGTCCTTGCTGGTTTCCAGTGACAGGCTCTGCGACAGGGCCGCGATCTGCTGCTGTAGCCGGGTGATGGTGTTGTCGCTGCCGGTCAGGGCCGAGGAGAGGAACGCCTCGGCCAGTACGAACACCAGCAGCACGAAAATCGTGACCATGAGCAGTGTGGACAGCGCGTCCACATAGCCCGGCCAGGCCTCCAGACCGTTGCCGTTGCGGCGTCCTCTCATGCGCGGGTTTCGTCCCGTGCCACCGCGGCGACGGTGCGGGTGAGAATTTTCAGGTCGCTGCGCAGCTCGGAGAGGCCCGCGTTGCGGCCCTGTTCGCTCTCGGTGAGGAGGCGTGTCAGCAGCAGCTCGATGTTGCGCAGATGCGCGCGGGCCACGTCATCCTGGCCGCCCTGGCGCTCGCCGAGGCGGGAGAGGGTCGGGCCCAGCGCCACCTGCGCCTCGGCCAGCTTGACCATCAGCTGCTGGTTGGTGCGCAGCGTGTCGGCCAGTGTGCTCATGCGCTCGTTCAACGCGATCAAGGCGGCATTGCCCTGGGCGCGGCCTTCCTCGCCGCGCGTCAGCACGCGCTGCAGCGAATCCATGTTCTCGGCGGTCTGCTCCAGCAGCGCCTGCACGTAGACCGGCATCGCCGTTTCGCCGTCATGGCCGATCGCACCGGTGGAGAGGCGGGTGAGCCCCGCCAGCCATTCTTCCAGCTCGTTGAAGAAGCGGTTCATCGCCTGGCCGGCGGTGAGGTCGAGAAAGCCCAGGATCAGCGCGCCGGAGAGGCCGAACATCGAGGCCGAGAAGGCGGTGCCCATGCCGTCCAGCGGTTTCGCCAGGCCCGATTTCAGCTGCGCGAACATCGCGTTCACGTCGCCGCCGGACAGGGTCATGCCGTTGATCACCGCCGCCACCGAGCTGACCGTGTGCAGCAGGCCCCAGAAGGTGCCGAGCAGGCCCAGGAAGATCATCACGCCGGTGACGTAGCGGGAGAGCTCGCGGTTCTCGTCCAGGCGGCTGGAGATGCCGTCGAGGATGGTGCGCATGGCCTGGCCGGACAAAGTGAAGCGCCGCTCGCCGTCGGCGCGGCCGTGCAGCATGCGGGCCATCGGCGCCAGCAGCACCGGCGGCGGGGCCTGTTCGAGTTTCTGGCGCGCGCGGCGGAATTCCTCGACCCACGCCACTTCAGGGGACAGCCGCTGCACCTGGCGCAGGTTCCAGAACACGCCGAAAGCCTCCACCAGCACGATGACGCTGTTGATCACCGGATTGGCCATGAAGAAGCGGGCGAGCTGGGGCGAGATCACTGCAACACCCCCGTACACGACGAGGCAGAACAGGATCATGCGGATCAGGTAACTGGTCGGCTTGGTCATGGGTTCAGCCCCGCTTGGATTTGCGTGTTGTCAGTGGCGCCACGGGGGGCGGCGCCGAGCGCCCGGGGGAAGATGTTCTGCGACGCGACCCCGCAGGCGCTAAGCACGGCGCGGACCGCCAGAGCCCGGGCCAAAGACAGGCGCATGCTGTGCGAGTTGTCTTCCGGGTCGGCTGGCGCCCGCGCGTTGATGACGATCGGGCCGGAGACCTTGCAAAACGGCGCGAGACGGGGCTGGGCGCCCGCCGGCAACGTGGCGCTGTCGGCGGCAAAGGCGATGTTGACGGGCACGGGTGGGGGCACGATGCGCGGCACGGGCGGCACGGGCGGCACGGGCGGTTTGGGGGCGGCTGGCGCCGCACGGGCGACCACCGGCACGATCACGACAGGCGGTTTTTTCGCTTCGGTCACGACGTGGCGCCTATGCCGCACTTCAGGGGTGTGGCGGACGCTCGGCGCGGCCTCGGGGGCGGTGGGGCGCGCGGCCGAAACACCGTCCAACTGCGCGAGCGCATCAGAATTCACGCTGACCTGCGCGATTGCCGCGCCCGGCAAGAATGACGCCGCCAGGATCAGGAGCAAAAAGAATTTCACCCCGGAACCATAGCGTTAACCTCTAGAGGCCGAAAGACCATCCTGCACGATCTCGAGCAACCGCGGATGCAGGTGTGGATTGGCCGCCACCACCGTGTTCGCCAGGTTATCCTTGCCCTCGGCATCGGTGGCGTAGCCGCCGGCCTCGCGCACGATCAGCATGCCGGCGGTGATGTCCCAGGGATGGATGCCGGTCTCCCAATAGCCCTCATAGCGGCCGGCGGCGACCCAGGCGAGGTCCAGAGCGGCCGAGCCGAAGCGGCGGATGCCGGCGACCTGGGGCATCAGCGTGCTCAGCGTGCGGGCGAAGGAGAGGCGGTTGGCGCCCGAGGCCTTGGCGAAGGGAATGCCGGTGGCGAATACCGCGGTGTGCATCTCGCGCCGCGCGGAGACCCGCAGGCGCTTGTCGTTGACATAGGCGCCGACACCTTTTTCCGCCCAGAACAGCTCGTTGTTCACCGGAGAATAGACCACGCCGGCGACGATTTCCGAGCCGCCATCCGGCAGCCGGCGTTCCAGGCCGATGGAGATCGCCCAGTGCGGCATGCCGTGCAGGAAGTTGGTGGTGCCGTCGAGCGGGTCGACGACCCAGCGCCAGGCCCATTTGTCGCTGCCGGAGGCGCCGCTCTCCTCCATCAGGAAGGCGTAGCCGGGGCGGGCTTTTTCCAGCTCCTCGCGCAGCGTCTGCTCGGCGCGCAGATCGGCCTGGCTGACGAAGTCGCCCGGGCCCTTCATGCTCACCTGCAGGTTCTCGACCTCGTTGAAATCGCGCAGCAGACGCTTCGCAGCCTTTTGGGCGGCGGCATGCATCACCGTCATATGCGCGGAGAGGCGTGGCATCATGGAAAAAGATTCCTAAAAATCAAGGCGGACGGGCAAGGCCCGTGCCCAGGCCGAGCACTCCCGGCCGGGGGGGAGCAGAAGATCAGTTTTTGGCGCGTTCCACGTAACTGCCGTCCTCGGTGCGGACGACCACACGCTCGCCGGCCTCGATGAAGGGCGGCACCAGCGTCTTCACGCCGTTGGAGAGTTTCGCCGGCTTGTAGGAGGAAGAGGCGGTCTGCCCCTTTACCACCGGGTCCGCCTCGACGATTTCCAGCGTCACATGCGGCGGCAGCGTCATGGAGACCGGGTCGCCTTCGACCAGCCCGACTGAGACCGCCATGTTGTCCTGCAGGAACGGGGCGGAATCGCCCAGGATGGCGACCGGAACCATGAACTGCTCGAAGGTCTCGGTGTCCATCAGCACCAGGTTGTCACCGTCGGTGTACGAATAGGTGTAGTCCTTATCCTCGGTGCTCAGCCGCTCCACGGTGTCGGCGGTGCGCCAACGCTCGTTGGTTTTGTTGCCGGTCTTGAGGTTGCGCATTTCCACCTGGATGAAGGCGCCGCCTTTGCCGGGCGTGATGATCTGTTGCTTGAGCACGGTCCAGCGGTTGCCTTCGTGTTCGATGACCTGACCGGCGCGGATGAGGTTTGCCTGCTGCTTCATAAATCTCTGCCTGGAAATGGGACTGCGGTTCGAAGCCGGGGCTTACGATGCTGCCGCTCGTTCGGCAAGTCACCGCAGTGTCATGTAAAGGAAAGCAGCCGCTTTTTGAAAAAAGCGGTTTTTTGCTCCTTCGGGCCTGAGGCGATGTCAGCGACACCGCCCATGACCCAGATTAATAAAGTTTTTTTTGCTACTTTTTGTTCACAAAAAGTAGTGCTTCCCTTTTGCTTCCCTAAAGCGGGATTTTGCCGAGGCCGCCGGGGCGGTCGAAAATATAGGTCGGCAGCGCGGTGCCGCTGATATGGCCGCGCAGGTTGGTAAGGATTTCCCGGCCGCGCTCGGGCGGCACATGGAAGCGCGCGGTGCCGGGGGCGGCGTCCAGCTGGTGTAGGTAATAAGGTTTGATGCGCATCCGCAGCATGGCGCGGAACAGATCGCCGAGGGCGGTCTCGCTGTCATTCACCCCGGCGAGCAGCACGGTCTGGCCCAGGATGGGAATGCCGCGCCGCTGCAACAGGCGTAAGCTTGCGCCCACCGCCGGGGTCAGCTCGCGCGCATGGTTGGCGTGCAGGCACAGAAAGAGCGGGGTGTCGATGTCCAGCGCCTCGGCCAGTGCCGTGGTGACGAGCGCCGGATCGGCGACCGGGGCGCGGGTGTGGATGCGCAGCACTTCAAGATGCGGGATCGACCCCAGCCGGCGCAGGATCGCGCCGAGGCGCCGGGGCGAGAGAATGAGGGGGTCGCCGCCGGTGAGGATCACCTCGCGGATGCCGGGTTGAGCCTCCAGATAGGCGTAGGCGGCTTCAAGTGCGGCATCGCTGAGCACGCCGCCATCCGGCCCGACCTGTTCGCGGCGGAAGCAGAAGCGGCAATAGACCGGGCAGGCCAGTAGCGGTTTCAGCAGCGCGCGGTCGGGATAGCGGTGCACGATGCCGGGGATGGGGGAAAGCGCCTCGTCGGCGATCGGGTCGCCGGACTCATGGGGGGCGGTGATCAGCTCCGCCGGGTCGGGGATGAACTGGCGGAAAATCGGGTCGTCTGGTGTGGCGATCAGGGCCTGCAAGGCGGGCGGCACGGCGATGGCGTAGCGCTGAGCCACCGCTTCCAGCGCCGGGCGAGCGTCCGCGCTTGCCAGACCCGCCGAGATCAGGTCTTCAACGCGGCGCAAGGTGCGGGTGGGGGACGATAAACCGTCTGGCATGAGGATCGTGTAGAATGGGAGCGTACATGTCTCAACCCTGGGAAACCCTGGCCGACCGGATGCCGATGCTGCGGCGGCGCATGTTGCTGACCCAGGCGGTGCGGTCATTCTTCGCGGCGCGCGGCTATATGGAGGTGGAGACCCCTTATGCCGTAGTGGCGCCGGGCGAGGAGGTGCATCTGCGCGCGGTGCCGGCGGGTGACAAATACCTCAACACCAGCCCGGAATTTGCCATGAAAAAACTGCTGGCGGGCGGTTGCGGGCCGATTTTCCAGTTGGCGCGGGTGTGGCGGGACGAGCCGCGCAGTTTTTCGCACGCGCCGGAGTTTACCATGTTGGAATGGTATAATCTGCGCCCCGACCTCACCGCGCTGATGGACGAGACCGAGGCGTTGCTGCGCGCCGTGCTGCCGCCGGTTTTGGTCCGCAATGGCCGGACCATCTCCTTGCAAGACTTCGAGCGCATCACCGTGGCGGAAGCGTTTTTTCGCTACGTGGGCGCGGATGTGCTGGCGACCGAGGGGGATGCCCCGGCGCTCGCCGCGGCCGCGGGCGCAAAACTGCGCGAAAGCGAGGGCTGGGAGGATCTGTTTTTTCGGCTCCTGCTGGAGCGGGTGGAGCCGGAGCTGGGGCGCGAACGCCCTTGTTTCCTCACGCACTGGCCGGCCTCGCAGGCGGCGCTGGCGCGGCGCGATCCGGCGGACCCGCGCGTCGCGGAACGGTTCGAGCTTTTCTGCGGCGGCATGGAACTGGCCAATGCTTTCGTGGAGCTGACCGATGCGGCGGAGCAGCGGGCACGCTTCCTTGAAGATCGGGCCCGCCGGCATGCGCTATATGGAGGGGAAGACTGGGCGCTGGATGAGGCGTTCCTGGCGGCCGTTGACAGGTTACCGCCCTGCGCCGGCATCGCGCTCGGTTTCGACCGCCTGGCGATGCTGGCCTGCGGCGCATCACGGATCAGTGATGTGATGTGGTTGCAGGGCTGAACTTTTCGGCGGGCTGTCTATATCTCTGTTAGTTTTTCTGGCCGTTTCACGAGGCGTTCCATGCGTCGCAACCTTTTTGTTTTTCTGTCTTTGCTGGCTTTGGCCGGATGCGCCACTGGTCCCAGCCTAAGCAGCCGCATGGCGGCCTATATCGGCGCCGATATGCCGACCCTGGTGCAGCATTTCGGCGTGCCGGATAAGCAGATCACCGTGAACGGCGTGCAGTATGTCGCCTATGAGCAGTGGCACCAGGAGATCACCCCCGGCGGCTGGTATGGGCCGTATGGCGGCCCATTCTATGGCGGGTTCTATCCGGCGTATTATGGGGGCGGCCTGGCCTCTCAGGTGATCACCTATTCCTGCGAGACGACCTTCGTGCTGAAGGAGGGCAAAGTGTCCAGTTTCACCTTGCGCGGTAACGACTGTAACTAAGAAGAAAGCGGCCGCTTTTTAAAAAAGCGGCGCAAAAATTTTTGTTATGCTGGGCCATGGGCTGTGTCGGCGACAACGCCTATGGCCCAGGTTAACAAAGTTTTTTTGCTACTTTTTGTTCACAAAAAGTAGTCTTACTTTCCTTTGCTCTCTTCCGCCTGGCGGATGGCGCGCAGCATTGCCTGCACGCCTGATGCGGGGCCGTCGGGGTGGCTCCAGACCGCGCCGACCACGGCCAGGAATTCCGCGCCGGCATGGACGAGCGGCGCGCAGTTCGTCGCGGTGATGCCGCCGATGGCGACGCAGGGAATTTCCATCACCTCGGCCCAGAGGCGCAGTGTTTCGATGTCCGCCATTTCCGGCGGTTCCTTGGTGGCGGTGGGGAAGAACGCGCCGAAGGCGACATAGTCGACGCCGGCCTCGCCGGCTTCCATCGCCAGGTGCCGGGAGTTGTGGCAGGTCACGCCCATGGTCAGGTCGCCGAGGATTTTGCGCGCCTGGGTGGCCGGCGTGTCGGTCTGGCCGACATGGGCGCCGTCGCAGCCGAGTTTGACCGCGAGATCGGGGCGGTCGTTGAGCAGGAACGACACATCGCGGCTCTGCACGACGGGGCGCAGCCGGTCGATGGTTTTCTGCAGCACGTTGTCGGGCACGTCTTTGAGCCGCAGTTGCACGGCGGCGACATCGCCGGCATCGAGCGCTGCGGCCAGCTGGTCCTCGAACTTATCCGGCAGGATCGGCGGCGTGATAAGATAAAGCCTGCAATTCGCCTGAGCCACCAGAGTATCCGTATTTTAAAGTTAAGGGGTCCGGGGCGGAGAGGCCCAAGGTTCCATCGGTGCGTAGCGCCGATGGAATGGCCTCGGAGGGCTCACGGCCCCGGCGGGGTAGAGGGGCAGAGCCCCTCCACTTACTTTCTTACTTGCCTTGATAAATCGAGATGATTTTTTCGAGCATGGCGAGGGCCTCCTCGCGTGGGCGCTGGAAGGTGTTGCGGCCGATGATGGAGCCGTTGGCGCCACCGTCGCGCAAGCCACGCACTTCCTCGTACAGCCCGTCCAGGCCCTTGGCTTCACCGCCGGAGAACACGACGATGCGGCGGCCGCCGAAGCAGGACTGCACGACGTGCTGCACGCGCTTGGCCATAGTCGAGCCGTCGATGTTGGCGTAGCTCTTTTTCGCAGCTTCCAGCGAGATCACCGCGGTCGGCGGCTTCACCTTGATGATGTGGGCGCCGAGCAGTGCTGCCATATGCGCGGCATAGGCGCAGATGTCGAAGGCGGTCTCGCCGGCTTTGTCGAGGTTGGGGCCGCGCGGATAGGACCAGATGACGACGGCCAGGCCCGCGGATTTGGCCTCCTCGGCCATTTCGCGGATTTCCTCCATCATGTCGAAGGCGAATTCGCTGCCCGGATAGATGGTAAAGCCGATCGCCGAGCAGCCGAGGCGCAACGCGTCATTCACCGAGCCGGTGAGGGCCTGGTTCTTCTCGGTGGCGAGTGAATTGGCGGAGTTGACCTTGAGGATGGTGGGGATCGCGCCGGCGAAGCTGTCGGCGCCGGCCTCGATCATGCCGAGCGGGGCGGCATAGGCGGAGAGGCCGGCATCGACGGCGAGCTGGAAATGGTAATGCGGGTCGTAGGCGGCGGGGTTGGGCGCGAAAGAGCGGGCCGGACCATGTTCGAACCCTTGGTCGACGGGGAGAATCACCAGCTTGCCGGTGCCGCCCAGCTTGCCCGCCATCAGGATCCGCGCGAGGTTGGTTTTGGTGCCGGGATTGTCGCTTTCATAATGCGACAGAATCTTTTTAACCTGCTCCGTGATGTGCATGTCACCTCTCTGTGAGAACCAAGATCGGTGTAACCCAAGGCTGTGCGCGTGTCATCCGTCGAGCCAAGCCCGCAGGCGGTAAAACGCGCCGGGCGCCGCCAGATCGAGCGCCGGCGGGGCTTGATATAGCACAATCGCACCCTGCGCGGCGGCGATTTCGGCCACCGTCGTGAAGCTGGGCTGGGGGCGGAGGATGATCCCGTGCAGGCCGAGCCGCAAGGCCTCCAAAGCGCGGCCGGCGGCGTCATCGCAGTCCAAAAAGCTGATTTCTGAGGCGCCGGCAGCATCGATCAGCAGCTTCCACCACAGGCAACCGGCCTGGGACGCAGCGCCCGGGGCGGAGAGCAGGGTGACGGGGCGTTGCAGCCCAAGGACGTGCCGCGCCTGGTGCAGATCATAAATAATTACGGAAGGTGAGATCTCTGTCATGTTCTCTAACTTGACCTGCCAACGCTGTGTCGGCTTCAATAGACGCTATGCCCGAGTCTGAATCCGAAGACGACATCCTGGACCGCATCGAGGTCGCACTGCGTCGGATCGCCGGCGCCGTTCAGACCCCGAAGCCGGGCGGGCGGGAGATCGACCGGGACGCGCTGGCCCATTCGCTGGACATGCTGATTACGCGGCTGCGCGCGGGGCTGGAACCGGCCAAGCCGGATGATCACGTTACGGAGTAGACGCCATGGCGCAAGTGACGATCCGGATCAATGGCTATGCTTACACGGTCGGCTGCGAGGATGGGCAGGAGCCGCATCTGGAACAGATGGCGGCCGAGATCGAGCAGCGCATCACCAGCATCAAGTCGATCGGCGGCCAGTCCGGCGAGGCGCGGCTGCTGATGCTGGCATCGCTGCTGCTGGCTGACGAGTTGCACGACCTGCGCAGCGGCGAGAAAGCAAAAGCGGTGCCGGCGCCCAACGACAGTGAGCGGCGCGCAAAGCTGCGCCGCGTCGCCGCGCGCGCGGAAGAGATTGCAGCCGACCTCACGGACGCCTAAACAAGATTTGGAGCTGCCCGGTTCGTCAGGCAAATCATCCCCAGGGCCGTAAGCATCTCCCTCGGGAGCTGGCTCTGCCCGGTCCATTGGCCCGGGTAACTGGCGCCCACCTGCACAAGCAGGCCTTGGGAGGATGTAAACGCCAACGGCCAGGGTGGCTCCACACACAATTCTCGTAAGGGAAAGCGGCCGCTTTTTGAAAAAAGCGGCGCAAAAACTTTTGTTATGCTGGGCTATGGGTGTTGTCGCTGACAACGCCAGCATAACAAAAAGCCATCCTTAGGCCATGACCACGTAGGGTCCGGACATTTCAGTCAGGACATAGCCTTGGCGCTGGTACCAGGCGAAAGCCGGGCTGTTTTTGATCGCGGTCAGGCGGATCTGTTGGTTGCGCGCCAGGGCTTCGGCCTGGATCTGGAGCAGCATTGATTTCGCGATGCCCAGGCCCTGAATCTCGGGGTGCATCAGCAGCGCTTTCAGATGGAGACGGTCGTCAGCCTCTTCCAGGATCAGGAGGCCTCCATCCTCGCCGTTGATCTGGATGATGTGATGGGTCGCGGGGTCGAGGCGTGCGCTGACTTCGGCGCGCTGCGCGGCTTCATCCCATGTGCCTGCTTCGGCCTCGATCAGGGGGCGCAACGTGATTTCGGTGAGCTGATAAATCAGCTCGTGGTCGTCCGGGGTGACCGCACGCAGGGAAATATTCATGGGGGCGTTTTAAAGAAAGAAGCCGCTTTTTGAAAAAAGCGGCGCAAAAACTTTTGGTGATGCTGGGCCATGGGCGTTGGCGCTGACAACGCCCATGGCCCAAAGTAGCAAAGTTTTTTTGCTACTTTTTGTTCACAAAAAGTAGCCTTCCTTTTGCCTATAACCCTGCGAGCGCGCGGAATTCATCTTCGCTGAGAATTCTCAACCCCAGTTCGCGGGCCTTTTTCTCCTTCGATCCGGCATCCGCGCCGACCACCACGAAATCGGTTTTTTTCGACACCGACTCGGTGACCTTGGCGCCGAGGGATTCGGCGCGCGCCTTGGCCTCGGGGCGGGCCATGCTGAGCGTGCCGGTGAAGACGATGGTTTTGCCCGAAAACTCCGAATCGGCGGCGGTGGCATTCACCGCATCCTCGATGGTGAGAAAGGATTCGAGCTCGGCCAGCGTGTCGAGATTGTGCGCTTCCATGAAGAAGGCGGCGAGGTCGGTGGCGATGGCCGGGCCGATGCCGGAGATGGAGCCAAGCTCCAGCCGCTCGTCGGAGCCGATCAGCGTGGCCGCCGCCATGCTCGCCCGCCAGTTGGCGTAGGAGCCGTAATGCCGGGCCAGCAGTTTCGCGTTGTTCTCGCCGACCCGGCGGATGCCGAGCGCGAAAATGAAGCGCGGCAGGGAAATGGTTCGTTTGGCCTCGATCGCGGCCGAGAGTTTGGCCGCCGACACCGGCCCCCAGCCTTCGCGCTTCGCGATTTCGGCTTCATGCTCGGGCAGGCGAAAAATATCCGGGGCGGATTTGAGCAGCCCGTCGGCGAAAAACTCCAAGATGGTCTTTTCGCCCATGCCGTCGATGTCGAAGGCGCCGCGTGAGCAAAAGTGGATCAGCCGTTCGGTTACCTGGGCCGGGCAGATGAGGCCGCCGGTGCAGCGGCGCACGGCCTCGTCGGTGTCACGCACGGCGAGGCTGCCGCAGGCCGGGCAATGGGTGGGGAAGACGAAGGGCACGGTATCCGCGCCGCGCTGCAGCAGCCTAAGGATCTGCGGGATTACGTCGCCGGCGCGCTGCAGCTCCACCGTGTCGCCGATGCGCACATCCTTGCGGGCGATCTCGTCCTCGTTGTGCAGCGTGGCGTATTGCACCAGCACGCCGCCGACATTGACCGGGGCCAGGCGGGCGCGCGGGGTGAGGGCGCCGGTGCGGCCGACCTGAATTTCGATCGCCTCAAGCACTGTGCTGGCGCGCTCGGCGGGGAATTTCCAGGCGGTGGCCCAGCGCGGCGCGCGGCCGACGAAGCCAAGCCGCGTCTGCAGCGCGAGGTCGTTGATTTTATAGACCACGCCGTCGATGTCGTAGGGCAGGGTGGCGCGCTCCAGGCCGATCTGCGCTTGAAACGCTTCTGCGCCGCTCTCGGCGATTTTTTGCGAGAGCGGGTTCACCTCGAACCCCCAGGTTTCGAGCGTCTGCAGGTACTCCCAATGGGTTTTGGCGACGGGGGTGGCGGTCTCGCCCTGGGCGTAGGCGAAGAGCGAAAGTTTGCGCTTGGCGGTGATCGATGGGTCGAGCTGGCGCAGCGAGCCGGCGGCGGCGTTGCGCGGGTTGGCGAATTTGCGCTCCTGGGAGTCGTTCAGCGCCAGGAAATCCGCCTTGGTCATGTACACCTCGCCGCGGATTTCGATGCGCGAAGGGGCGGAGGCGGGCAGGGCACGGGGCAGGTTTTGCAGCGTCAGCAGGTTTTGCGTGACGTCCTCGCCCTCGGTGCCGTCGCCGCGCGTGGCAGCGCGGACGAATTTCTGGTCCTCATAGGTCATCGAGATCGACAGCCCGTCAATCTTCGGCTCGGCGACGAACTCCAGCGGCGCTTCGTCCAGGCCGAGGAAGCGGCGGATGCGGGCGCAGAATTCGGCGAACTCTTCCGCCGCGAACACGTTGTCGAGCGAGAGCATCGGCACCGCGTGCAGGACTTTTTTGAAGCCGGCGGATGGCTTGGCGCCGACCCTGGCGAGGGCCAAAGCCGCCGCGGCCAGTTCGGGGTGGGCGGTGAGCAGCGCCTCGGCCTCGCGACGCAGCGCGTCATACTCCGCATCCGTCATCAGCGGGGCGTCTTGGGTGTGATAGGCAGCGTCGGCGGCTTTGATGCGCGCCAGCAGCGCGTCGAGACGGGTCTTTGTAGTCATGGGACCAGATATCAGGCTGCGGTGGTGATGTTCAATCGCACAGGCCAACAAGGTTAAAAAAGCGCAGGGAAGGCTACTTTTTGTGAACAAAAAGAAGCAAAAAAACTTTATTATGCTGGGCCATGGGCGTTGTCCCCGACAACGCCCATGGCCCAGCATAATAAAAATTTTGCGCCGCTTTTTTTAAAAGCGGCTGCTTTCCTTTATACCGCCAGCAGGCTGGAGGCAGCGTCGCGGGCGGCGTCGGTGATGGTTTCGCCGGCCAGCATGCGGGCGATTTCCTCGCGGCGCTCGGCGGCGTTCAGGGTCTCCACGGCGGTCACTGCGCGCTCGCCGGTGACGCGCTTGGCGACGCGGAGTTGCGCCTGGCCGCGTGCGGCGACCTGCGGGGAGTGGGTGACGACCAGCACCTGCACGGCTTCTGCCACCCGGGCGAGGCGTTCGCCGACCGCGGCGGCGGTAGCGCCGCCGATGCCGGAATCGACCTCGTCGAAGATCAGCGTCTCGACCGCGGCGCCGCCGCTTAAGACCACTTTGAGCCCGAGCATGAGCCGCGAGAGCTCGCCGCCCGAGGCGATCCGGTCGAGCGCGCCGGGCGGCTCGCCGGGATTGGTGGCGATGAGGAATTTGATGCCGTCGGCACCGCGCGGCCCCCAGTTGGGTTCCGGGAGCATGGTGCGTTCGACGAAGAAGCGGGCGCGTTCCAGTTTGAGCGGCGGCAGTTCCGTCGCCAGCGCCTGCATCAGCGCCGCACCGGCCTGCTCTCGCAGGGTTGAGAGTGCGGCGGCGGCCTCGACATAGGCGGCGCGGCGGGCGGCGGCCTCGCGGGTGAGGGTGGCGATGTCGGCAGCGCCGCTCTCCAACGCGGCCAGCCGGTTGCGCAATTCGGCGAGGAAGGAGGGCAGCTCGGAGACCGGCACGCCGTGTTTGCGGGCGGCGGCGCGGAGCGCGAACAGCCGTTCCTCGGTCGCCTCCAGCGCGCGCGGGTCATCCTCGGCCTCGGCGGCGAGGCGGTGCAGCAGGTCGTCGGCCTCGGCGAGGGCTTCTTCGGCGCGCTCGATCGCCGCCATCGCGTCGGCGGCGGGGTGGGTTTCCTCGCCCGGCGTGGCGAGCTTGGCCAGCGCCCGGGCGGCGGCGCGGAGGTGCGCGGCGGGGCCGGAGGCGCGGCGATCCTTGGGCGTGAGTTCGGCGAGGGCGGCGGCGATCGCCTCGGCCCGCCGCTCGCCCGATTGCAGGCGCTGCCGCTCGCTCGCCAGCGTCTCTTCCTCGTCGGGGCGCGGGTTCAGCCGGGAGAGTTCGTCCACCGCGTGGCGCAGAAAATCTTCTTCGCGCGCGGCGTCCTCGATCTTCTGCTCGGCGGCTTTTAAGCGTGCGGCCACGTCGCGCCAGGTTTTGTGTGCGGCGGCGGTGGCGGCGCGGGTCTCGGCGGGCACGCCGAAGGCGTCCAGCAGGGCCATGTGGTTGGTGGGATCGGCGAGGCCGACTTGCTCGTGCTGGCCCTGCACCTCGATGAGCAGGGCGCTGAGCGTGCGCAGGAACGACACGCTGACAGGCTGGTCGTTGACCAAAGCGCGGGAGCGGCCGTCACGGTTGACGATGCGGCGGAGGAAAATATCCGGTCCGGAGGCGAGCCCGTGCTCTCTAAGAAGGCCTAGCGCGGGGTGCATCGAGGCGACGGAAAAGGCCGCGGCCACCACCGCCTGTTCGGCGCTGGAGCGGATCAGCCCGGCATCGGCGCGCGCGCCCAAAGCCAGGCCGAGGCTGTCGAGCAGGATCGATTTTCCCGCACCGGTCTCGCCGGTCAGCGTCGTCAGTCCGGGGCCGAAAGAGAGGTCCAGCCGCTCGATCAGCACGACGTCGCGGATCGAGAGGCTGTTCAGCATGGAAGGCTAGAACAGCCCATGGGATTGGTGCGACGTGGTGGCGGCGGTCTTCTGCACCAGCCCATGCGCCCTCAGCTTGGCATAGGCGGTCTGGTACCAGCTGCTGCCCGGATAGTTGTAGCCGAGCACCGAGGCGGTGCGCTGCGCGGAGTCGGTCAGGCCGAGATCGAGATAGCATTCGACCAGACGTTCCAGCGCCTCCGGGGTGTAGGTGGTGGTCTGGAAGCTGGTGATCACGTCCTGGTAGCGGCCGATCGCGGCGGCATACAGATGCTGCTTCTCGTAGTAGCGGCCGATCACCATGTCATGCCCAGCTAGACGGTTCTGCGCCAGGCGCAGCTTGATGAGTGCGTCGCGGGCGTAGGCGCTGTTGGGGAAGCGGGTGGTGACGTCGGTCAGCGCCTGGATCGCCTCGTATGTGGTGGTCTGGTCACGCTGCACGTCGTCGATCTGCTCATAATAGCAGAGCGACTTCAGGTAGTAGGCGTAGGCGACGTCCTGGTTTTCCGGGTGCAGGGCGATGTAGCGGTTCAACGAGCTCAGGGCGTCGTCGTAATCCTGCTGCTTGTACTGGGCATAGCCGGCGAGCAGCTGGGCGTGCGTGGCCCAGCTGGAATAGGGGTAGTTTTCCTCGACCTGGTCGAAGGCGGTGACCGCCTGGGAGTATTCCTCCTTCTGGATATGCTCGACCCCTTGCTGGTAGAGGACGTCAGCCGGCGGCAGGACGGCAGCGGCACCTGCGTGTGGGTTGTGGCCGCCGCCGCTGGAGGCGCAGCCAGCCAGCCCTATGAACAGGGCGAGCATCGACGAACGGGCGAAGCCGGAGGAAAATTTTGTCATTGCGACAGGCTTATAGCAGCTAAAATGCGCCTGCGAAGCGGGCGCATGCGCGCCGCAACCGGCCCGCCATCCGGCGCACGGTTTTTTCGTCGGCGCGCCGTGCAACGCGCGCAAATGCTTGACTTCCAGGGGCAGAAGACTAAGACACCGGGCATTCACTTCACCGGACATCCCCGCAGGCTTGTTGGGGGTGCTCTAGCCGTTGCCCGCGACTCGGGTGGCGCATACCAAACGGGCCTCCCGCCCCAGGACATATACAGCCACATGGCTTCTTCCAATCTCCGCCATTCCGATGCCCCCGCCTATTCGGGCGCCG
The DNA here is from genome assembly GCF_036489515.1 of Acidocella sp. Classification (GTDB taxonomy): domain Bacteria; phylum Pseudomonadota; class Alphaproteobacteria; order Acetobacterales; family Acetobacteraceae; genus Acidocella. The sequence goes on along the minus strand of NZ_DASXFO010000022.1, from coordinate 845 downwards.
ATGATTTTGCCGCTCTCCTGGATTCCTCACTCGGCGCCAATGCCGGGTTCGAAGGTTCCGTTGTCTCCGGAAAGGTTCTCCGGATCGATGACGATTTCGTGATCGTCGACGTTGGGCTGAAGAGCGAGGGGCGCGTGCCGCTGCGCGAGTTCGCCCCCGTCGGCGCCAAGCCGGAAGTCGCCATCGGCGATATTTTTGACCTCTATATCGAGCGTTACGAAGACAAAGACGGCTCGATGGTGCTGTCGCGCGAAAAGGCGCGGCGCGAGGAGAGCTGGACCCAGCTCGAGAAGGCATTCGAGGCGCAGACCCGCGTCAACGGCGTGATCCATGGCCGCGTCAAGGGCGGGTTCACCGTTGATCTCGGCGGCGCCACCGCGTTCCTGCCGGGCAGCCAGGTCGATATTCGTCCGGTCCGCGATGTCGGCCCGCTGATGGGCATGTCGCAGCCGTTCCAGATCCTGAAAATGGACCGCGCCCGTGGCAACATCGTCGTCTCGCGCCGCGCAGTGCTGGAAGAGACCCGCGCTGAGCAGCGCTCCGAGCTGATCCTTGGCCTCAAGGAAGGCCAGATCCTCGACGGCGTGGTGAAGAACATCACCGATTACGGCGCGTTCGTGGACCTCGGCGGCGTCGACGGCCTGCTGCACGTCACCGACATCGCCTGGAAGCGTATCAACCACCCGGCCGAGGCCCTGGTCATCGGCCAGCCGGTCAAGGTGCAGGTCATCCGCTTCAATGCCGACACGCAGCGCATCTCGCTGGGCATGAAGCAGCTCGAGGCCGATCCGTGGGAAGGCGTGGACGCCAAGTACCCGCCGGGCATCAAGGCCTCCGGTCGCGTC
>NZ_DASXFO010000070.1:0-15816 GCF_036489515.1 Acidocella sp. | reverse complement strand
CCGGTTTCGCCGAAACCATCCAGGGCCCCTGGCTGATGGAGCAGATGGCGAAGCAGGCCGAGCATGTCGGCACGGAGGTCCTCTATGATCTCGCCACCAAGGTTGACTTTTCCGCCCGGCCGTTCCGCGTCTGGACCGACGGCGGGCTGGAATTTGTCGCCGACGCGGTAGTCATCGCTACCGGCGCGCAGGCCCGCTGGCTCGGCCTGCCCTCCGAGCGGATCTATCAGGGTGCCGGGGTTTCCGCCTGCGCCACCTGCGATGGGTTCTTCTATCGCGGCAAGCGCGTGGCGGTGATCGGGGGCGGCAACACGGCGGTGGAAGAGGCGCTCTACCTCACCCATCACGCCAGCCATGTGACGTTGGTGCATCGCCGCGACCGCCTGCGGGCCGAGCGGATCCTGCAGGATCGGCTGTTCGCCAACGACAAAATTTCCGTGGTTTGGGACCATGAAGTGGACGAAATTCTAGGGGCTGGCACGCCCGCGGTGGTCACCGGGGTACGGCTGAAACATGTAAAGACCGGTGCTTTGCAAACATTGCCGGTCGACGGCGTGTTCGTTGCCATCGGCCATTCCCCGACCACGGCTATTTTCGCCGGCCAGGTGAGGACCGACGACGAGGGCTACATCGTCACCCGGCCCGGCACCACCGAAACCTCCATTCCTGGCGTATTCGCAGCGGGCGACGTTCAGGACAAGATCTTCCGTCAGGCCGTGACGGCCGCCGGCACCGGGTGCATGGCGGCGCTCGAGGCGGAGCGGTTCTTGAGCAACATCCCGCTTCACGTCAGCGAGGCAGCAGAATGACAGGTCAAAAGATGGATTGGGACAAGTTGCGCGTGTTCCACGCGGTGGCGGAGGCGGGCAGCTTCACCCATGCGGGGGACACGCTCAATCTCAGCCAGTCGGCGGTATCGCGGCAGATTTCCGCGCTGGAGGAGGCGCTGTCGGTGCCGCTGTTCCACCGCCACGCGCGCGGGCTGATCCTCACCGAGCAGGGCGAGGCGCTGAACCGCACCGTGCGCGAGGTGTTCGCCAAGCTGGCGATGACCGAGGCACTGCTGGCGGAGAGCAAGGAGAAGCCGGCCGGGCGGCTGAAGGTGACCACCACGCATAGTTTCGGTGTCACCTGGCTGGCGCCGCGGCTGAAACAGTTTCTCAACCAACATCCGGACGTGACCGTGTCGCTGCTGCTGGATGACAGCGAACTCGATCTCGCGATGCGCGAGGCGGATGTGGCGATCCGCATGCACCCGCCGCGTCAGCCCGACCTGGTGCAGCGCCATCTGGGCGAAATCCGCAGCCAGATCTGGGCCTCGCCGGACTATCTCAAGGCTCACGGCACGCCGCAGATTGCCGAGGATCTCGACAATCACAAGCTGATCCTGTTCGGCGACCGCAAGCCTCCGGTGCTGGATGTGAACTGGCTGGCCGAGGTCGGCCGCAAGGACGGAACGCCGCGCCGCGGGCTGATGGAGGTGAACTCGCTGCAGGCGATGCTGATCTGCATTCGTGCCGGCATCGGCATCGGCGCGGTCCCGGACTACCTAGTGCAGGACCCGGCCGGCCTGGTGGCGATCCTGCCGGACGTGAAGAAGCCGAACGTCGATATGTACTTCGTCTATCCGGAGGAGCTCCGGAACAGCAAGCGCGTGTCGGTGTTTCGTGACTTTCTCGTGAACAGCATTTCAGAACGTAACGCCCTCAAGTCGTAATTCCCAGCGATTTGGCGGATTTGCCGGCGGGGCGTTACAGGAGCGTTGCCCGGTGACGGCAACATTACCCTTTTAACACTTAAAAGAGTTTTCTTGTGGCCTATATACAACATGTCCGGTGCGAGCCGGACGTCATCCGGTCTCGAGGGATCGGATTGGGACTTTGTCCCAACGTCTCCCAGACGTGAAGCCTCCCTGTTGACTTGACCCGTCGGCCCTGAGGCTGGCGGGTTCTTTTCGTGCGGTCGGGCGCTGTACGCAGAGATTTGGAGCGGGTAGCGGGAATCGAACCCGCGCATCGAGCTTGGGAAGCTAGCAGGCTACCATTACATCATACCCGCGCTGGGCCCTGAATAGTCTGCCGGCCCGGACCGCGCAAGCGGTCCATTGCGACGTTGACCGCGCATGCGGTCCTAATAGCGGCATTGACCGCGCAGGCCGGGCGCGATAGCGGTGCCAGACCTCGTGATTTGTCCGGCCGGATTGCGGCGAGGCTGGCGTGGGTCCTGTGATGGACGGGCGCCGGGAGCAAAACAAGCGCGCTAAAGAGGCTGTGATGCTGAATGACCGGCGGTGGGCCGGGCAGGCGTCACCCTTCCCGTGGCCGGGCGTCTTGTTGAACGAAAGAGCCGCGCCATGTCCGATCCCGACCCCAAACTCCGCCCCGCGACCCAGCTGATCCATGCCGGACGCATCCGCTCCAATCTCGACGAGAATGCCGAGGCGCTCTTCCTGACCTCGGGCTTCGTCTATGAAAGCGCCGATCTGGCAGAGGCGGTGTTCGCCAACCAGGTCGAGCATTTCCAGTATTCGCGCTTCGCCAACCCGACCGTGACCATGCTCGAGCAGAAGCTGGCGGCGATCGAGGACGCGGAGGCCTGCCGCTGCACGGCGACCGGCATGGCGGCGGTGAGTGCGGCGCTGCTGTGCGGCTTGAAGGCGGGCGACCGCGTGGTGGCGGCGCGCGCGCTGTTCGGCTCGTGCCACTGGATCGTCAGCACGCTGCTGCCGCAATACGGTATCGCGACCGAATTCGTGGACGGCGCCGATCTGGACGCCTGGCGCGTAGCGTTGAGCCGTCCGGCGGCGCTGGTGCTGCTGGAGAGCCCCTCCAACCCGATGCTGGAGATCGTCGATCTGCGCGCGGTGTCCGCACTTGCACATGAAGTCGGGGCGCTGGTGGTGGTGGACAATGTGTTCGCCACCCCGTTGCTGCAAAAACCCTTCGAGCTCGGCGCCGATGTGGTGGTCTATTCCGCGACCAAGCATATGGACGGGCAGGGCCGCGTGCTGGGCGGCGCCGTGCTCGGTCGCAAGAAATGGATCGAGGAGGTGTTCCAGCCGTTCTTCCGCAACACCGGCCCGTCGCTCTCGCCGTTCAACGCCTGGATGATCCTCAAAGGGCTGGAGACGATGAGCCTGCGCGTCGCCGCGCAGTCGAAATCCGCAGAAGCAATCGCCACTTTTCTGGAAGCCTCGCCGCAGGTCGCACGCAGCCTGTACCCGACACTGGCCTCGCACCCGCAGCGCGCCCTGGCGATGGCGCAGATGAGCGGCGGCGGCACGCTCGTGACCTTCGAGCTGAAAGGCGGCAAGGCCGCCGCCTTCGCGATGATGAACGCGTTCCGTATCATCAGCATTTCTAACAATCTGGGCGACACCAAATCCCTCGCCACGCACCCGGCCACGACCACGCATATGCGCATCGGCGCCGAGGAGCGGGCGAAGCTCGGCATCACAGACGGTACCGTGCGGCTCTCGGTCGGGCTCGAGGACGTTCAGGACCTGATCGATGATCTGACCCAGGCGATGCAGAACATCAAGTAAGTGTAAGGAAGGCTACTTTTTGTGAACAAAAAGTAGCAAAAAAACTTTATGAGTCTGGGCCATGGGCTTTGTCACCGACACAGCCCATGGCCCAGCATCGTAAAAATTTTGCGCCGCTTTGGCTCGAAAAGCGGCTCCTTTCTTCTGCCGAGAAAACCGGTTGGCAGGGGCCAAGCGCCTTGTTATGCAGGCGCGAATCCCCTTGAACACGGAGCTTTGCGATGCCGGTCTCTACCACCTTCACCCGTCTGCCGCGCACCGATCTGGGCGAGCTGGTGACGGCCGCCACGGATGAGGACCCGCAGGCGTTCCAGGCTTTTCTCGCCGCCAACGGCAGCTCGGTCGCCGATTTCGACGAGAATGGCGAGATCTTTTCGGCGCTGCTGCCGATCCTTAGCGATGATTACGACATCGACCTTGAGACCAGCGAGAACGAGGTGGTGGCCGACATCGCCGAGGCGCTGGAAACGCTGGTGTTCATTCTCACCGTCGACGACCAGGAAAAATACCTCGCCAAGCTGAACCCGGAGCAATTTTCCGTGGAAGAGCTGGCCGATGCCTATGAGGATTTTACCGAGGAAGAGGATGAGGAGGCGGGCGAGCAGATGCTTGCCGCCATCGGCGCGCTGCACCAGGCGCTGGCGGAAACCGACGCCGAACATGTGGTGGTGGTGACTGTAGGCTAGAAAAGGAAAGCGGCCGCTTTTTAAAAAAGCGGCGCAAAAATTTTTGGTGATGCTGGGCTATGGGCGGTGTCGCGGACAACGCTCATAGCCCAGCATAATAAAGTTTTTTTGCTACTTTTTGTTCACAAAAAGTAGCCTTCCCTTCGCTTCGGGTCAGTGGTTGTTGCGCGCGGCTTCTTGCAGGTTCGCCGCCTGGGCGAGGATGCGGTCTTCCAGGCCATTGGCGGTGGAGGGGTCGGCCGGGGTGTCGACCCATTGGCCGTTCTGCTGCACCTGATGGAACACGCTCACCTTGATGGCGTCGGCGGTCAGTTGGTTGCTGAGGATATAGGCGTTGACCTTGAAACGCTCATCCGGCGTTGCCGGCGGCACGTACCAGTCGGTGATGATCACGCCGCCGAACGGATCGGCCGAGACCAGCGGCATGAAGGCCAGGGTGTCGAGCGTGCCGCGCCAGAGATAGGCGTTGACCTGCACTGCGCCCGCGGCGTTGCCGTTGTTATTGGTGCCGCGGCCGAAGGTGAACAGGTTGCCGCCGGTGTTGCCGCCCTCGTTCATCTGGGCGGGCACGTTCGCGGTTTCCGGATTGTAGATGGCGGTGTTGGTGGTCGGGTGGGTGCCGCAGCCGCTCAACGCCAATACGGCAACGCAACCGGCAGCGCCGGCGATCGTCTTCAAATTCCGCAAGCTCTCTCTCCAAGCCCTAAACTGCAGGCTGTTTAGCTGTCGCGCCGGCTTCCGCCAAGGGTTCGGGGCGATATCGTGACGTTTGGTTAAAAAAAGGGTGGCGGTTGCCCGCCACCCTTCTTCTGCGCCGGTCGCCCGGGATGTTTTAGGCCATTACCACTTGAAGGTGGCGCCGGTCTCGACGATCTGCATCTGCAGGTTGGTCCGCGCGGTGGCGAGGGTCGTCGGCTGATGGATCTGACCGTACATGTACTGCGCGAACAGGCTGAGGTCCTTGCCGATCACGTAGTTGACGCCGGTCGCGACGCCGTACTGCGTCTGCGTGCGGGCATAGCTGTTGCTGCCCGCCACATAGTTACCCGCGGCCTGCTGGTCGAAGAAGCTCGCGCCGAGCACATACGGACCGACCACGTAGGTGCCGTTGACGATGTAGGCGACGCCGTTACGTGCACCTTTCTGCACGAAGGTGTAGCCGTTATTGACCGCACCCCACTTGACGGAGGCGCCGAGCGTCAGGCCAGCGTAGCTGGTCTGCGCACCCGCCTGATAGACGGTCATTTCTTTAACGCCGTATGGGGCGGCGGCAGAGCCCGTCGCCTCAACGACGCCCGCTGCCGACGTGACCTCCGCCGCCGGGCCGGTATAGTTGACCGGGGCAGCGTTCAGGATGCCGAAGTTCGCCTTGGTCGCGAAGCCACCGAAATTCCTGGAATACATCACAGCGGCGTCGATCGTGTTCTTGCGCTGGGTGAGGCTCAGAGTCGACGCAGACGAGCTGATGCTGGAGCAATCGTTGAGGGTGGCCTGGGCGCAGTTGGCGGTGCCTTCCTTCAGGCCGTTCGAGCTTGGCTCGAAGCCGACGCCCATGCTGAAGCCGTCGATCGTCGGCGACAGGTAGACGATCTTGTCGGTGGCGTAGAGTTTGGAGGTGTCGGCGTAGGCGAACGTGCTCGGCACGACGGGCGACGTCTGGAGGATGCCGCCGTCGATGTTCCACTGCGAGCCGTCGCCGAAGCCTTCGAGCACGCCGGTCTGCAGCAGGGAGAAGGCGCTGTCGGTCTGGCCAAGGCGGACGAAGCCGGCCTGCTGGGTGCCGAGATAGCCGTAGGCGCGCTTGACATACATCGACGAGGTACCAGCGGAGCTGGTGGTGTTGCTGCCGACAGACTGACCCGCGTTGGACGTGGTGGTCCGCAGCTCGATCTGTGCGCCGTAGTCGATGCCGTTCAGTGACTCGGCGTCAAAGCCGGCATAGAGGCGGGCGTCGCCGTTGGTGGTGACCGGGTTAAGCTTGTTGCCAGCGACGTCGCTGTAGCTGGACCCGAGGTCGCCGATCGCGAACTGCAGATAGCCATTAAGATGCACGGCGACGGTGCCGGGCGCGGGCTGGGTGACCGGCTGGGCCTGTGCGCCACCGACGGTGACGAGCAGCGCGCCCATGGTGGCGGCAGATGCCAACAGTAACTTGCGCATTAAAAATACTCCAAGACGCCGGTCTCCCGGCCATAACAATTCAGGGCGCTTTAACCCCGTCCCGGAGCATTCCGACGGCGTGCCGAAATACCCGGGCGGGCGCTAACAACCCCGGATGCGCGAGATGCACAATGACCGAATGGCAATTTGGCGGCAATTCATGCGCGGCTGTGGCGATGTTGCCACATGTTTATGACACTGCTGTTAAATGCCTAAAAAGAGGCCTTGAAAAACACTGAGAAGTTGCCGTGCAGCATGAAATGAACCCGTCAATCCCGCGCGGCGCGTGGGCTTTAGGCGGCAGCGTGTCGGGAAGGGGGAAATAAACGCGATGTTGGCTAGGCTATCGCAAGCGCGGTTTCGCCGCCGCGCCGGCTTGCGCCAAGGGCTCGCGGCGATGCCCTGACGTTTGGTTAAAAAAAGGGTGGCGGTTGCCCGCCACCCTTCTTCTGGTCCGGTTGCCCGGGATGGTTCAGGCCATTACCACTTGAAGGTGGCGCCGGTGGAGACCACCTGCACCTGGGTGTTGCCGTCGTTGCCCAGACCGGTGTTGCCGGGCTGATGCTGGTGACCATACATGTACTGCACGAACAGGGTGAGGTCCTTGCCGACCACATAGTTCGCACCGGTGGCAACACCGTATTCGGACAGGGTGCGGGCAAAGTGCCCATCAGCTGTACTGCCCGCGACAAAGCCGCCCGCGCTCTGCTCGTCGAAGACGCTCGCGCCGACCACATACGGGCCGACCACGTAGGTGCCGTTGACGATGTAGGCGAGGCCGTTACGCGAGCCTTTAGGCACGAAGGCGTAGCCGTTTTCGACCGCGCCCCACTTGACGGCGGCGCCCAGGGTCACGCCCGCGTAGCTGCTCTGCACACCCGCCTGATAGACGGTCATTTCTTTAACGCCGAACGGGGCAGCGCTGGCGGCCGTCGTTACGCCGGTAAAGTTGACCGGGGCGGCGTTAATGATGCCGAGGTTCGCCTTGGTCGCGAAACCGCCGAGATCCCCGGAATACTGCACAGCGGCGTCGATCGTGTTCTTACGCTGGCTGAGGCTCTGAGTAACGTTTGTCGAGGAGATGTTGCTGCAAAGGTTGAGGGAGGTCTGGACGCAGTTGGCGGTGCCTTCCTTCAAGCCGTTCGAGCTCGGCTCATAGCCGGCGGCGACGCTGAAGCCGGCGATCGACGGCGACAGATAGACGACCTTGTCGGTGGCGTAGAGGGCGGACGCGTCGGCGTAGATGAACGTGCTCGGCACGACCTGGGTGGGCAGCGCGTTGATGAGGCCGCCGTCGGTGTTCCATTGCGCGCCGTCGCCGAAGCCTTCGAGCACGCCGGTCTGGAACAGCGAGAAGGCGCTGTCGGTCTGGCCGAGGCGGACATAACCAGCCTCGGATGTGCCGATATAGCCGTAAGCGCGCTTGACATAGAAGGACGAGGTGCCGGCGGTGCTGGTGGAGTTGCTGCCAACAGATTCACCCGCGTTGGACTTGGTGGTCCGCAGCTCGATCTGCGCGCCGTAGTTGATGCCGTTCAGCGTCTGGGCGTCGAAGCCGCCATAGAGGCGGGCGTCGCCATCGGTGGTGATCGGGTTCAGCTTGTTGCCGGCATGCGAGTTGAGGGTGGACCCGAAGTCGCCGATGGAAAACTGCAGGTAGCCATTGAGATGCACGGCGATGGTGCCGGGGGCGGGCTGGCTGACCGGCTGGGCTTGTGCGCCACCGACGGTGACGAGCAGCGCGCCCATGGTGGCCGCAGAGGCCAACAGTAACTTGCGCATTAAATCCTCCAAGAAGCCGGTCACCCGGCACAAAACAGTTTGTGGGCGTATCTCTCTGAGCATTTCGGCGGCGTGCCGAAAAACCCGGACGCGAGCTAAAAACCTCGGATGCGCGAGTTACGCAATGACCGAATAGCAACAATGCAGCAATTAATACGCAGTGTGGCGGTGTTGCCACATGTATATGACATTGCTGTTAAATGCCTGAAAAAACATCTCGAAAAATACTGTTAAGTTGCAGTGCAGCATGAAATGATGTGTTGTAAGTCTATTTGTCTGATGGGAATTAAAAGAAGTCATCCATCCGGGGGGACGGATCTGTAACGTTCAATTCATTGTGAGGATGAAATCGCATCGATGGCTCCAGCGCCGGCGCAGGTCGCGCCGAGGCGGTGAATGGATTTTCCGTCTATCCCTCCCAAGGCGTAGGCTTTTGCCGGCCCGATGCGGCGCGCCAGCAGGCGCCAGCGATACGCGCCAAGGGCCCCCACATCCGGGTGGCTGCGGGTCGGAAAGGCAGGAGAAATAAACACGATGTTTGCCAGACTATCGCGGGCGTGGCGCAGCTGGCGCGCATCGTGGGCCGAGGCGGTGCGCAGCGCATGGCGCGGCAGACGGGTCAGGTCCGGCGGTTGGCCGCCGCGCAAATGCAGGCCGGCGCGCAACGAGAGCGCCAGTTTCGCATCCCCGGCGATGACCAAAGTGAGACGCCGGGCGCGGCAGATCGCACTCAGCCGTCGCGCCAGCTGGGTGCGGTCCGGCACGCCGTCATGCCGGAACACCACGCCGCACAGGCCGGGCGGCAGGGTTCGCACCAATGTCAGGATGTCCATCCGCGCCGGGTCCGTGAACAGGAACAGCGGCGGCAGGTTTCCGCGCTTCACCGTCCGCGCCCAGCTGAGTAACCGTTGATCCATGCCCGACCCTAGAGGAACCAAGAAAGGGAAGGCTACTTTTTGTGAACAAAAAGTAGCAAAAAAACTTTGCTATGCTGGGCCATGGGCGCTGTCAGCGACAGCGCCCATGGCCCAGCATAGCAAAAAATTTTTGCGCCGCTTTTTTTAAAAAGCGGCTACTTTCTTCACGGCTTGAAATTACCGCGCGCCGCGGTGCAATTGAGCGATGAAATCGCTCGCTCAAACGGTCGCTGAAAACCTCGCCGGCATCCATGCCCGCATCGCCGCTTCGGCCCTTGCCGCCGGGCGCGATCCGGCTGCGGTGACGCTGATCGCGGTGTCGAAGACGCACCCGCGCGAGGCGGTGCTCGCTGCCCGCGCCGCCGGGCAGGTCCTGTTCGGCGAAAACCGCGTGCAGGAGGCGGCGCAAAAATTCCCGGTTCCGGGAGCGCTGCTGCACATCATCGGCGGGTTGCAGACCAACAAGGCGCTGGAGGCGGTGCGGCTGGCCGACAGCATCGACAGTCTCGACCGCGCGCGGCTCAGCGACGCCATCGCCGCGGCGGCGGAGAAGGAAGGCCGCTTGCCGGAGTTGCTGGTGCAGGTGAATATCGGTGACGAGCCGCAAAAAGCCGGTGTGGCGACGGCGGAGGCGGACGCGTTCATCCGCGCCGCGCGGCAGCGTTTCGGCGCGGCCCTGCGGGGCCTCATGTGCATTCCGCCCGCGGATCGGGACCCGTTATCTTTTTTCCATCATTTGACGAGTTTGGCTGACACGCACGGATTGCCGGTGCGCTCCATGGGCATGTCAGGGGATTTCGAGGCGGCGGTTGCCGCTGGGGCGACGCATGTGCGGGTCGGGTCCGCCATTTTTGGTTCCCGGCCGAACCCGGCGGGCAAGTTGCCCGGCGCCGTGACGCGCGAAGAAAAATCTGGTTTAGTGGTAAAAAGTTAATTCCCAGGTGGAAATTTTTAAGATTCTCCCTGGGCTTGGACGTCAATAACGAGTATGGCCTCGTCTGGTTTCAGCCCTCTTATGGAGAGTTTTCGGTGATCAGGTTATCGGTCCCGTTCCGGCAGGCGTTATCGCGGCTCACACTCCCGGTGATGCTGATGTTTTCGCTCGGCCTGGTGCTGATCGGCCGCGCCGACCAGAATTTCTCCGATCATCTGCAAATCGGGCTCGATGACCTGTTGGCGCCCGCCTATCAGCTTGTCGACGAACCGATCGAGGCGGTGGAGCATGGCGGTGGGATAGCCGGCCATCTGTTCGACCTCGATGCCGAAAACGCCAGGCTGCGCGCCGAGAATGCCACGCTGCTGCAATGGCAGGGCGTGGCGATGGCGCTCGAGGCGCAGAACGCCGCGCTGAAAGCGAGCCTGAATTACGTGCCGTCGCCGGCGCCGCATTTCTTCACCGGCAACGTGGTGGCCGATCTCGGCGGCGTCTATGCGCGCTCGGTGCTGGTCGAACTGCCGCGCAGCGGCGAAGGCGACGTGGTGGGCGCCGTTGCCATGGACGGGCGCGGCGTGGCCGGGCGCGTGGTGGACGCGGGCGACCGCGCGGCGCGGGTGCTGCTGATCACCGATCTGAACAGCCGTGTGCCGGTGGCGATCGGTCCGACCGGCCAACCGGCGATGATGGCCGGCACTAACGGTCCGGATCCGGCCTTGCTCTATTGGGCGCCGGGCCATCCCCCGGCCGAGGGCGCGGTGGTGCTGACCAGCGCGGTGGGCGGCGCGTTTCCGCCAGGGCTGCCGGTCGGCGTGGTGCATTATGACGGGCAGAACGACCCGGAGGTGCTGCCGCTGGCCGACCTCGCCTCGCTGCGCCTGCTGCGCCTGTTCAGCTACCCGGTCTCCCTGCCGCAGCTGACGCCAATCCCGCATGAGGCAGAAAGGGTAGCCGCGCATGCGCATGCCCGTAAGCAGAAGCACCGGAGTTGAGCGTGGCAGGGGTTAGGCGCTGATGGCGCGCGGACCCATCGCCCGGCCGACCGGCTTCTGGCGGCAGCTCGACGTCGCGGCGCGCTATACGTTTCCGGCCGCGAGCATGATGCTCGGCCTGTTTGTCATCGGCATGCCGTTCGGCTTGCCCGGCCAGGCCGAGCTGTGGCCGGTCTACTCCATCGCCTGCGTGTATTTCTGGTCGCTCTACCGCCCGGCCTCGCTGCCGGCGCCGGTGGTGGCGCTCGCCGGGGTGCTGCTGGGCCTGCTCGGTCTCTCCCCGCTCGGGCTGTGGGCGGTGCTGCTGCTGGTGCTGCAGGGCGTGGTGCTGGCGGCGCGGCGGCGGCTGGCCCAGCAGCCGTTTCTCCTCACCTGGCTGGTGTTTTGCGGCCTGGCCATGGCGTGCTCGGGGCTGGCCTGGATTCTGGAATCGCTGTTGACCCTGAAAATGCTGCCGGCGCAGCCGCTGGTGATCGAGGCACTGTTCTCGGCCGGTCTGTATCCGGCCGTGGCGGGGTTCTTCATCCGGGCCCATCGCGGCCCCGCGGCGGTGGAGTTGGCTTGATGACTTTTCGGCGGGTGCGGGCATGAAGCGCGAGACCAAGAATAAAGCTGGTTTCACCCGGCGCGCCTTGCTGATCGGCACGGCGCAGCTCGGCATTTTCGGCGCGATCGGCGTGAAACTCTATAACCTGCAGGTCTCGCAGCACGGCAAATATGCGACGATGGCGAAGGCAAACTCGATTTCCGAGCGCCTGACCGCGCCGCTGCGCGGGCTGATCACCGACCGGTTCGGGACGGTTCTGGCCGGCAACCAGCAGCATTGGCGCGCCTCCTTCATGCAGGCGCTGGCGCCGGACCCGCAGGCGGTGCTCGCGAATTTCGAGCGGCTCGTGCCGCTGACCGATGAGGAGAAGACGCGCATCCAGGCCGATCTCGCCGACCGGCCCGGCTATATCCCGGTGGTGCTGAAGGATTACCTGGACTGGCCGGATATGGCGGCGCTCGAGGTCAACACACCCGACCTGCCGGGGGTGATCGTCGAGGTCGGGTCCTCGCGCTTCTATCCGCTCGGCCCGGCTTTGGCGCATGGGGTCGGCTATGTGGCGCGGCCGAACCAGCAGGAAGCCAAGAACGACCCGGTGCTGGCGTTGCCGGGCATGCGCATCGGCCGTAGCGGCGTCGAGCTGGCGCAGGACCAGGTTCTGCGCGGTGCGCCGGGCTTCGTGCAGACCGAGACCAACGTGCATGGCCAGGTCGTGCGCGTGGTGGACCGTGACAACGGCACGCCCGGGCAGACGGTAACACTGTCGCTCGATGCCGGAATGCAGACTCTGGCGATGCAGCGGTTCGGCACCAATACTGGCGCCGCCGTGGTGCTGGATGCGACCAACGGCGAAATTCTCGCGATGGCGAGCACGCCGTCCTTCGACCCCAGCCTGTTCGACAAGGGCGTGCCGGACGATGTCTGGAAACAATGGATGAGCGACCCGGAGCATCCGCTGCAGAACAAGGCGACCTCGGGCCTGTTCGCCCCGGGTTCGACCTTCAAGCCGACCGTGGCGTTGGCGGCGCTGAAGACCGGCGCCCTGACCGCCGACACCATATTGGACTGCCCGGGGTTCCTGAAGGTCGGCGACCATGTCTTCTGGTGCGACAATCATATCGCGCACGGCAGGATCCCCGTGACCACCGCGCTGCAGCAGAGCTGCGACGTGTTCTTCTATCAGGTGGCGATGCGTACCGGCATCGACGCGATCGGAGCGATGGCGACCCAGCTCGGCCTTGGGACCGTTCTGGACACCGACCTGCCCGACGTCGCCACCGGCCTGGTGCCGACCCATGAATGGGCGAAATCGCGGAACATTCACTGGGTCGAGGGGGACACGGTGGTGCAGGGCATCGGCCAGGGCTACACCGCGCTGACCCCGATCTCGATGGCGACGGCGGTGGCCCGCATCGCCACCGGCCGCGCCGTCAGCCCGTATATCACCCGGCGCCTCAACGGCGAACCGCAGCCCGGCATGGATCGTGCCGACTGGGAGATGCTCGACGTCGATCCGGAGCATCTCGCGGTGGTGCGGCAGGGGATGTTCGAGGTGGTGAACACCCCTTCCGGCACCGCCTATACCGCACGGCTCACGTTGCCGGGCATGCAAATGGCCGGCAAAACCGGCACCGCGCAGGTGCATGACAATACCGCCGCCGAGCGGGTGCGCAATTTCAACGATAACAGCATGGCCTGGGCGCAACGGCCGAACGCGCTGTTCATCGCCTTCGCGCCGGTTGACAATCCGCGCTACGCCGCCGCGGTGGTGGTCGAGCATGGGCTCTGGGGCGGGACGGCGGCGGCGCCGATCGCCCGCGACCTGCTCACCTATGCGCTGACCAGGGATCCGGCCGGGCGCGATACGCCGATCGGGACGCAGGTTTCCGACGCGGCGGTGCCGTCATGAACACGTTCACCGGGCCCCTGCGCCGGCCCTTCCATGACCGCTCCTTCGGGCTGGTGCGGAAGCTTCTGGCGATCAACTGGCTGTTCGTGCTGTGCGTCTGCCTGCTCGCCGGTGTCGGCTATGCCGCGCTGTACTCCGCCGCCGGCGGCGCGCCCGAGCCCTATGCCAACGGCCAGATCTACCGGTTCTTCGGGGCTCTGGTGATGATGTTGGTGATCGCGATGGTCGATATAAGGGTGATCGCGAAGGTCTCCTGGGTCGCCTATGCGTTCGGCATCCTGCTGCTGCTGATGGTGATGAAATTCGGCCATGTCGGCCTGGGCGCGAAACGCTGGATGACGATCGGCGGCATGGAAATCCAGCCGAGCGAGCTGATGAAGCTGTTTCTGGCCATGGCGATCGCCTCCTATTTTCAGCGCGCCAGCTACGAGCGTGTCGGCAACGTGCTGTTTCTGATCCCCGCGGTGTTCGTGATCCTGCTGCCGGTGGGGCTGATCCTGAAGGAGCCGAATCTCGGCACCGCCGTCATCACCGGGCTGATCGGCTGCACGGTGATGCTGGGGGCCGGGGTGCGCTGGTGGAAATTCGCGCTGATCCTGGTGGTGATCGCTGCCGCGGCGCCGGTGCTGTATCACCATCTGCACGACTACCAGCGGGCGCGGATCATCACCTTTCTCAACCCCGGCTCCGATCCGCTGGGGGCTGGCTATAACATCATCCAGTCGAAGATCGCGCTGGGTTCCGGCGGCCTCACCGGCCAGGGCTATCTGCACGGCACGCAGAACCAGCTGAACTTCCTGCCGGAGAAGCAGACGGATTTCGTGTTCACCATCATCGCCGAGGAGTTCGGCTTTGTGGGCTCGGTTGCGGTGCTGGCGCTGCTGTTTTCGATCGTCGCCATCGCGCTCTACACCGCCGTCAGCTGCTCGCATCAATACGGACGGCTGGTGGCGCTCGGCATCGCCGCGAACTTCTTTCTCTACTGTTTCGTGAACCTGTCGATGGTGATGGGGCTGATCCCGGTGGGCGGCGTGCCGCTGCCGCTGATCTCCTATGGCGGCTCGGCGCTGACCGCGGTGATGCTGGGCTTTGGCGTGCTGATGTCGGTGCACGTGCATCGCGACGTGGAATTCGCCACCAGGGATCTTTGACGCCGGTGAATCTTCTGGTCTTTGATTCCGGGATCGGCGGGCTGGGCGTGGTGCGGGAAATCCGGCAGCTGCAGCCGGAGGCGGGGATCACTTACCTCGCGGACAACGCGTTCTTTCCCTACGGCGAGAAGCCGGACGCCGAATTGCTGAAGCATATTCTGCGCCTGATCGGCGCGGCGATCGATATTTTGGTCCCTGATGCGGTGGTGGTGGCTTGCAATACCGCCAGCACGATCGCGCTGGCCGGCTTGCGCGCAGCTTACGCCGTTCCCTTCATCGGCTGCGTGCCCCCGGTCAAACCCGCAGCGGTGGTGAGCCGGAGCAAAAACATCGGCGTGCTGGCGACGGCGGCGACGGTGCGGCGCGCTTACCTCGCCGATCTCGTGCAAAAATATGCAGCGGACTGCACGGTGCATACGCTGGGCACGCCAACCCTGGCCGAACTGGCGGAGCAAAAATTCGCAGGCGAGGCGGTGGACCCATCGGCTTTCGTGGCGCCGCTCTTCGCGCGGCCGGGGGGCGCAGACATAGATGCGGTCGCGTTGGGCTGCACCCATTACACGTTTCTGGTCCCGGAATTTTCGCGCCTGTACCCGAATATCGCCTGGTTCGACCCGGCTTTGCCGGTGGCGCGGCAGACCCTGGCCGTGACGGAGAAACTACCTGCAACGCCACGGCGGCCGGACGCGGCCTGGTTCACCGGCGCATCACCGGTTTCGGAGGCGATGCGCGAACGCCTCGCCGGTTTCGGGTTCAGCGAAGTCCGGAACGGAAGGGAAGGCTACTTTTTGTGAACAAAAAGTAGCAAAAAAACTTTTTTATGCTGGGTCATGGGCGTTGTCGGCGACAAAGTCCATGGCCCAGCATAAAAGAAGTTTTTGCGCCGCTTTTTTCAAAAGCGGCTGCTTTCTTCGCTCAGCGTCTTCACATCGAGGATACAAACGTGGCCTCTCATCTTTTGGGCATTGATCTCGGCGCCGGCAGCCTGAAGGCGACGATCATCAGCGCGACCGGCGTGGTGGAGGGCGAGGCGAGCCACCCGGTTACCAGCTACGTGCCGCAATTCGGCTGGTCGGAGCAGGACCCGGCTGAATGGTATGCGGCACTCTGCGCTGCCGTGCCCCAGGCGCTGGCGGCGGCGGGGCTGACCGGGCGCGACATCACCGGCATGGGTATTTCAGCGGGCGCGCATAT
>NZ_DASXFO010000099.1:0-30945 GCF_036489515.1 Acidocella sp. | reverse complement strand
CGGCCGTGCGGGTCGATCACCACGCTCACCGGAATGCCATTCGAGTCCAGAACCTGCATGTCGCTGCCATCCTGGTTCAACAAGATCGGCAGGTTGCGGATGCCGTGCCGGGCAAAGAACGGCCGCACCACGGCCGCCCCGGTCAAATCGATCGAAATCGGCAGAATCAACACGCCGCTGTCTTTCAAGTGCTGCGCCAGCGCGGCGAAACTGGGGATTTCCGCGATACAGGGGCCGCACCAGGTGGCCCAGAGATTCACCACCAACGTGTGCCCGTGGTAATTCTGCAAGGTCAACTGCCGCCCCGTGGTGTCGGTGAAGCGCAGCTTCGGTGCTGCGGTCGGCATCACCTGCGTCAGCGCCGCGGCGGCGTCCGGCAGATCGCCCTCGGCAATTTGCGCAACGGCGGAATTGCCCAAGCCCCCGGCGAGGGCTAATCCTGAAGCACCGGCGATGAGGGATCGGCGGGACAGCAGGAATGGGCGCGACGGTTTGACTGACAAGAGCAACACTCCACTTTCTCAGCAACTGCAATGGGGCGGACGGTTTGGTGCCGGACCCGATGCGGTGATGCAAGCCATTAACGTCTCTATTGGATTCGATGCCAAGCTCTGGGCCGAGGATATCGCCGGCAGCCGCGCCCATGCGGCGATGCTGGCCGCTCAGGGCATCATCAGCGCCAACGACGCCGCGGCGATCAATAGCGGCCTCTCCGCGATCGCCGGCGAGATCGAAGCCGGCACCTTCGCCTTTGCCGACGCGCTGGAAGACATCCACACCAATATCGAGGTGCGGCTGACCGAACGGATCGGCGACGCCGCCCGCCGCCTGCACACCGCGCGCAGCCGCAACGACCAGGTGGCGACCGATTTCCGCCTCTATGTGCGTGGCGCGATCGACAATCTGCTCCTGCAAATCCAGGATCTGATGCGCGCCTTCGCCACCCGCGCCGCCGACCATGCGGGCAGCGTGATGCCGGGCTTCACCCATCTGCAAACCGCGCAGCCGGTCACGTTCGGGCATCATCTGCTCGCTTACGTGGAAATGCTGAACCGCGATGCCGGCCGCCTGCGCGACGCCCGCGCGCGGTTGAACGAATGCCCGCTCGGCGCCGCGGCACTCGCCGGCACCTCCTTCCCCATCGACCGCAACGCCACCGCCGCGGCGCTGGGCTTCGACCGGCCGACCGCGAATTCGCTGGACTCCGTCTCCGACCGCGATTTCGCGCTGGAATATCTGTCCGCCCTGTCGATCCTGGCGATGCATCTCTCGCGCTTCGCGGAAGAGGTCATCATCTGGTGTTCGTCGCCCTACAGCCTGATCAAGCTGTCGGACGCCTTCACCACCGGCTCCTCGATCATGCCGCAAAAGCGCAACCCCGACGCCGCCGAGCTGACCCGCGCCAAAACCGGGCGCATCACCGGCGCGCTGGTCGGCCTGTTGATGGTGATGAAGGGCCTGCCGATGGCCTATGCCAAGGACATGCAGGAGGACAAGGAGCCGGTGTTCGACGCCACCGCGGCAATCTCCCTCTGCCTCGCCGCCACCGCCGGCATGGTGCGCGACATGGATGCCGACACCACGCGCATGGCCGAGCTGGCCGGCTCCGGCTTCTCCACCGCCACCGATCTCGCCGACTGGCTGGTGCGGGTGCTGAAAATGCCCTTCCGCGACGCGCATCACGTCACCGGGCAGATCGTCCGGCTGGCGGAGCAGAAAAAGCTCGACCTCGCCGGGCTGAGCCTGGCGGAAATGCAGGGCGTCGAACCGCGCATCACCGCCGAGCTGTTCAACGTATTGACGGTTGAAGCCTCGGTCGCCTCGCGCGTAAGCTATGGCGGCACCGCTCCCGGCAATGTCGCCCGCGCGGCGCAGAAATGGCTGGACCAACTGTCATGAAGACTTGCTTGATTGCGCTCGCCCTCTGTCTGGCGCTGTCCGGCTGCGGGCGGCGCGGGGCGAACACCCAGCCCGGCCCGGCGGCGGACATCATCTATCCCCACGTCTATCCGGCGAACTGACATGGCTCTCGCGCAACCGATGACTGCCGATCCCGAACTCGACGACCTGCTGGCCTCGCGTCCGGCCCTGGCCATGCACGCCCAAGACGGGCTGTGCTTCGAGGGCGTGCCGCTGCATGCCATCGCCGATGCGCATGGCACGCCCTGCTGGGTGTACGGCGCCGGCACGCTGCGCGCCCGCTATCGCGCTTTGGCCGCCGCGTTGGCGGAGGCCGGGCTCGACGTGCACATCCATTACGCGGTGAAGGCCAACGACCATCTGGCCATTCTCGGCCTGTACCAAACCCTCGGCGCCGGCGCCGACGTGGTCAGCCTCGGCGAATTTTTACGCACGCAACAGGCCGGCGTCCCGGCCGCCGATGTGGTGTTCTCCGGTGTCGGCAAATCGGCGCCGGAACTGGCGGCGGCGATCGCCGCCGGGCTCGGGCAGATCAATGTCGAGAGCGCCGAAGAGCTGGAGATGATTTCCGCCATCGCCACCGCCTCCGGGCGCACCGCCCGCGTGGCGCTGCGCATGAACCCGGATGTCGATGCCGGCACCCATGAAAAAATCACCACCGGACTCGCCGACAACAAGTTCGGCATCCCGGCCCAGGATATTTTGCACCTCTACGCCCATGCGGCGACCCTGCCCGGCATCCAGCCGGTCGGCCTCGCTTTGCACATCGGCAGCCAGATCCTCTCGCCCGCACCTTACGCTGCCGCTTATGCCAAAGCGGCGGAGATGGTGCGCAGCCTACGCGCCGCCGGAGCAGAAATATCGGTGCTCGATCTCGGCGGCGGGCTCGGCATCGGCTATGGCGACGAGCCGGGGATTTCGCTGGCCGCCTTCGCCAGCGTGGTGAAGAAAGAGGTCGGCGGTCTGGACGTGGAACTGCTGATGGAACCCGGCCGCTATCTGGTCGGCCCGGCCGGGCTGCTGCTCGCCTCGGTGATCCTGGAAAAGCAGGGCGCCAAACGTTTCGTCGTGCTGGACGCGGCGATGAACGACCTGATGCGCCCGGCGATGTACGATGCCTGGCACGGCATCCTGCCGGTCTCGGCGGTGCAGCTCCGCGCCCCCCGCGCCCCGGCCGACGTGGTCGGGCCGATCTGCGAGAGCGCCGACAGCTTCGCCACAGGCCGCGACCTGCCTTCCATGCCACCGGGCGCGCGCGTCGCGATCCTCGATGCCGGCGCCTATGGCGCGGTGATGAGCAGCACCTATAACGCCCGCCCCCGCGCCGCCGCGGTGCTGATCGAGGCCGGCAAATTCCATTTGATCACGCCGCGCCAGACCATCGAAAACCTCTGGGCAGACGAGTTTCTGCCCCCTCTGGCGGGAGCGGGATGAGCGGCGCGGCGCCCGACAGGCTTTTGCCCCGCCTGCGGCGGCGCGCCGCTCTTGTGCTTTGGACTGAGACACTCTGCCACGCGGCGATGCCCGCCGCCGGCATCCTCGCCGCCTGGCTGGTGGCGGTGATTTTTGGGCTCGGCAGTTTTCTGCTCCTCGCCGCCGCGATCATCCTGGCCCTGGCGGCCCTCAGCTGGGAAATCTTCCGCATCACCCCGCCGCGCGGAGAAGAAATCGACCGCCGGATCGAGGCGGCCTCAGGCCTGAAACACCGGCCGCTGCTCACATTGCAGGATGAGTCCGAGACCGACGGCGCCTGGGGCGCGGAAATCTGGGCCGTGCACCAGGCGCGGGCAGCCGCCTCCCTGGCTGGCGCGCGTACCGGCTGGCCGGCCCCGCTGGCCGCGTTGCGCGACCCCTATTCCCTGCGCGCGCTACTCTGGCTGCTGCTCATCACCGGCCTGGTGATCGCCGGGCCGGACCTGCCTGCCCGGTTTTCCGGCACGCTTTCGCTCCCCACCTGGCCGATCTTCGCCGGTCCTCAGGTAAGCGCCTGGATCACGCCGCCCGCTTATACCGGCCAGGCGCCGGTGCTGCTGGCGCAAGGGCAGGACGTGACGGTGCTGCAGGGCAGCCAGCTCACCGTGATCGTCAATGGCAGCGCCGATGCGATCCGCTTCGCCGGGGCCAAGCTG
The DNA here is from genome assembly GCF_036489515.1 of Acidocella sp. Lineage (GTDB taxonomy): Bacteria > Pseudomonadota > Alphaproteobacteria > Acetobacterales > Acetobacteraceae > Acidocella. Next base: position 26,896 of record NZ_DASXFO010000099.1, on the reverse strand, counting down.
CCCACTGCGACTTTGGCCGCACATAGCCGGCGCGCCGACGGCGTGCTGACGGCCTCAGGCCTCATCAGCGTCGGCCCGTGGTGGCACCGTCTGGCGCGCTGGCGCGTCACCGCCGTGCCGCCGGGCGCGCCGGTCCTGACGCTCACCCCGATCATTTTGACGCGCGGCTCCCCGCAACTTTCCTGGCAGGCGAGCGACCCTTACGGCCTGGCCTCGTTGCGGGCCGCGTTGCATCCGCAAGGCTACCCCCACGCTTTGCCGGAAGAGGCGACATTGCCGACCGCCACAGGCAAGGGCACGGCCCGGCTGGATGTTTCCGACTCCCCCTATGGCGGTCTCCCCGTGGACGTGACGCTGCAGGCGAAAAACCTCGCCGGGCGAGCGGCCGTGTCCGGTGCGCGAAGCGTGACCCTGCCGCTGCTGCCGCTGCACGACGCAACCGCGCAGCTGCTCAGCATCGCCCGGCAGAACCTGGCGCTGAGGCCCGAACAAGCCCCCGCCATCGCCCGGCAGCTGATGCAGGCGGCGCAAGCCCCGCCCAGCCGCATTTCCTACGCCGTGGACGTGCAACTCGCGATGCTGGCCACCGAACTGCACCTGCGCGACGCCAGCCCGGCCCAGACCGTCGCCCGTCTCCTGATGCTGATCCGGCAGATCGAAGCCGGGCCCGATTACGCCCCCTCCCAGGCATTTGCGCGCGCCGCGCAGGCGTTGCTCCAGGCCCTGCGGCAAGGCAATGCCGACAAAAACACGCTGAACCAGCTGTTGCAGGCGATGCAGCAGGCCCTCGCCCAGCATCTGGCCGCCCTCAGCCAATCATCCAGCACGCCCCAGGGGCAGATGCGGCAGAATTTCGACAGCTCGGCGCTGAGCCGGCTGGCGCAGCAGATCGCGGCCGACCAGCAGGCCGGGCGCAGCCAGCAGGCGGCGGCCGAGTTGCAACAGCTGCAAGCGGCACTGCAGGCGCTGCAATCGGCGCGGCCGATGTCCGCCGCCGAGGCGGCACGGGCGCAGGCAGCGGCGCAAAGCGCGCAGGCGCTCAGCCAGCTGATGCAGAAGCAGGCGCAGCTGCTCGACCAGACCGCCAAAGGCAACGCCACGCCGGGCCAGCAGGGGCAACTGCGCGCCGGGCTGCAAAGCCTGGGCGCCGGGCTGCAAAAAGCCGGCATCGGCCCCCTGCCGGGCCTGGGCCAGGCGGGAGGGGCCATGCAGGCGGCGCAGTCGGCCCTCAGCCGGCAGGATAAGGGAGGCGCACAATCGGCGGAATCGGCCGCGATCCGGAATCTTCAGCAGGCCGCGGCGGCGCTGCAACGCAGCATGCAGCAGAGCCTGTCGCTTGACGCCAATGGCGGCATGCCCGGCGCGCACGGTTTCGGCGACAGCCAGAACGGCTCCAACGACGACAACGCCGTCCCCGATCTCGGCTTCCAACGCCGCAACCCCGCCGATGCGATCGAGCAGGAAATCATCAAGCGCGATGCCGACCCGGCCCTTCCGGCTGCGACACATCATTATCTGCGGCGGCTGCTGACGCCTGATCAGTGAGAAGGAAGCAGCCGCTTTTTGAAAAAAGCGGCGCAAAAACTTTTTTTATGCTGGGCTATGGGCGTTGGCGCCGACACAGCCTCAGGCCCAGAGCCTACTGCGTCACCGTGAAGCTGTAGTGGCCGGTGGTGTGCTGGGCATAGGCGGAAACCTGCCAGGTCACGGTGTAGCGCCCACCATGGGTGATATTCACCGGCACGGCGAGCTCGAAAGGCTGCCCGGCAACCGCCTGCGGCCGTGCGGCGGCGATCGGATCGCCCTGGGAATCGGTGATGGTGACGTCGGAAAAGGCCACGTCCACCGGCGCGCTGAAGGACAGCACCAGCACGCGCAGCGGCAAGGCGACGACCGATCGCGGGCCGGGCTGTGCCAGCACCAGCTTGGTATTCGCCAAAGCGGGTGCGGCAGCCAGCATCGCCAGCACCGGCGCAAGGCAGAGAGCGCGAAACGTCATTGGCCGCATCCCCAACTCAGAATAAGTTCGCCAGCCGGTCCAGGAAGGTCGGACTGGTATTGCTGTTCTGCGGCGAGGCCCCCTGCGTCACCGGGTGGCCCAGCGCCTCGTTCTCCTGCAAGCGGCGCTCCTCGGCCGGCGCATTCACCGTCGGGGACGGGGTGGGGCTGTTCCCCATCAGCGACGAGACGAAGCCCGGCGGCTTGCTGGCGACCAGCGCGTTCTGGTTGACCTGGGCGCGGATACCGGTCGGCGGGGTGGGGCCGGCCTGCTGCAGCAGCGCCTGCGCACCGGGGCTGGCGACGGTGGGAGCAGGGGTCAGCGCGTTCTCGGGATCGAGCACCTCGGCGCCCGCCTTCGCGGCATCCACCTGCTGGGGCCGCGGCTGGCCGGGATTGGGCGCCGGCAGCTGGCCAAGCTCAGGCGGCAGCGACAACGGCGCCTGGGTGCCGACCTGGAACGCGTCGGGTGGATTGGCCACCAGGCCAAACTCTTTCTGCGTCGCATTGCTGCAACCGGTCAGAGCGAGCGCGAGAACGATGGTGCAGCCGGCAGCGGCGAATCTTGTTGTCATAGCGCTTTCCTATCTCTGCCCGTCGCTGGCCGCAACTGGGCGGCGCAGGAGGTTTTCCAGCATCAGCACAGCAACCCCGCAGCAGATCGCGGAATCGCCAACATTGAAGACCCAGGGAAAATACACCCCGCCAATATGCGCCTGGATAAAATCCACCACCGCGCCGTAACGCAGCCGGTCCGCGACATTGCCGATGGCCCCGCCGGTGATCGCGCCGATCGCCAGCACGCTCACCCAGTTCTTGCTCCGCCACAGCCAGACGCACAGCGCGATGATGACGGCGGAGGCGACCGTGGCGAGCAGCAGTTTGGCCCCGTCCCCCGCGAACATCCCGAACGTGATGCCGTGATTCCAGACCAGCACGAAGTTCACCACCGGCAGCACCACCAGCAGATGCCCGTCCTGCAAATGCAGCCCGTGCAGCACCCAGTATTTTACCCCCTGGTCCGCGGCGAGCACAATCAGAGCCAGCAGATACCCGGCGACGCGGCGGTCCATTATCCCATTGCCTCGCAGCAGCGGCGGCACAGCGTCGGATGTTTCTGGTCCGCTCCCACTTCCGGCAGCACGCGCCAGCAGCGTTCGCATTTTTCGCCCGGCGCGAGGGCGGCGGTGTTTTGCGCACCGAACACGGCCGTAGAGGAAATGCAAATTTCTGCCCAGGTCTCGGCATCGCCCAGAAGCGCCTTCGCCTCGGTTGAGAGAATGGCTTCCGCCTGGAGCGAGGAACCGATCTGCTTGTCCTTGCGCATCACCTCGATCGCGCCGGTCACACCAGCCCGGTATTCGCGGATTTTCGCCCAATCCTCGGCCAGCGCGTCGTTCCGCCAGGTCTCCGGAATCGTGGGGAACTGCGTGAGATGCACCGAAAGCTCGTCGCCAAAGCGGGCGCACCACGCCTCCTCCGCCGTGAACGGCAGCACCGGTGCCAGCCAGGCCGTGAGCGCGCGGAACAGAATGTCCAGAAAACTCCGGCTGGCGCGACGGCGCAGCGAATCCGGCCGGTCGCAATACAGGGAATCCTTGCGGATATCGAAATAGAAGGCCGAGAGATCGGTGGCGCAGAAATGATGCAGCGCCGGATACACCCCGGTCCAGTCATGGGTCTCCATCGCACCGGCAATTTTCGCGTTCAGCTCCCACAGCCGGTGCAGCAGGAATTTTTCCAGCGCCGGGAAGTCCTGTTCCGGCACCCGTTCGGCCTCGGAAAACCCGTCCAGCGAGCCGAGAATCCAGCGCAGGCTGTTGCGCAGGCGGCGGTACAATTCCGCTTGCTGTTTGAGAATTTCCGGGCCGATGCGCAAATCCTCGGAGGTGTCCGAGTTCATCACCCAGAGGCGCAGGATGTCCGCGCCGTATTTGTCGTTGACCTCCTGCGGGGCGGTGACATTGCCGAGCGACTTCGACATTTTCCGCCCCTGCTCGTCGAGCACGAACCCGTCGGTCACAATCGTCTTAAAGGGCGCCCGGCCGCGCGTGCCGACGGATTCCAGCAGCGAAGCCTGGAACCAGCCGCGATGCTGGTCCGAGCCTTCGAGATAGAGATCAGCCGGGGTCGGCAGACCGCGCGCTTCCAGCACGAACGCATGCGTCGAGCCGGATTCGAACCAGACATCGACGATGTCGAAAATCTGCTCGTAGTCATCAGCCTTGTGCTCGGGCCCGAGAAAATCCTGCGCCGGGCGGGCATACCAGGCATCCGCGCCCTCCGCAGTGAAGAGCTCTAACACCCGCTCCATCACCGCCGGGTCACGCAACGGCTCATGCGTGGTCTTGTGCACGAAGATCGGGATCGGCACGCCCCAGGCGCGCTGGCGGGAGATGCACCAGTCCGGCCGGGATTCGACCATCGAGCGGATGCGGTTGCGGCCGATTTCGGGCACGAACCTGGTCGCGTCGATCGCCGCCAGGGCGCTCTCGCGGATATGCTCTTCCCCATCCATGCGGATGAACCAGTTCGGCGTGGCGCGGTAGATCAGCGGCGCCTTCGAGCGCCAGGAATGCGGGTAGGAGTGCATGAACTCCTCGCGATGCAGCAGCGTGCCGGCGGCGCTCAAGGCGGCACAGACCGGGTCGGCCGCCTTGTACACATGGACGCCCGCGAAGAGGGGCATCGAGGGGTAATAAGTGCCGTCACCCTGCACCGTGTCGGGCACGGCGATGCCATGCGCGCGGCAGAGGAAGAAGTCGTCTTCGCCATGGCCGGGCGCCATGTGCACGATGCCGGTGCCGGCCTCGGTCGTGACGAAATCACCGAGCATCAACGGCACTTCGAAGTCGAAGCCAGAATCCTGACTGGCCAGCGGGTGGCGGAATTTGGCCCCCTCCAGCGCCGCGCCCTTGAACGTGCTCAACGCCGTATGCGCGGTGATGCCGACGACTTTCAGGAAATCTTCGAGCAACGCTTGGGCGACGATCAGCGTCTCGCCCGGCATGGCCAGGCTACCCTCGGCGACCGCGTCAACACGGAGGCGCAGATAATCGAAGTCGGCGCCGGCGGCGAGGCCGCGATTGCCCGGAATGGTCCAGGGCGTGGTGGTCCAGATGACGATGGAAGCCCCCGCCAGCTCGCCTTCCGTCGCGGTGCTGGGGAACCGCACGTAAATCGCGGTGTCCTTCTTGTCGTAATATTCGACCTCGGCCTCGGCCAAAGCGGTCTTCTCCACCGGGCTCCACATCACCGGACGCAAGCCGCGATACAGCGCGCCGTTGAGCAGAAACTTGCCGATCTCGCCGGCAATGCGCGCTTCCGATTCGAAATCCATGGTGGCGTAGCGGTTCGCCCAATCGCCGGCGACGCCTAGGCGCTTGAACTCCTCGGCCTGCACGGCCAGCCAATGCTGCGCGTATTCACGGCATTCCTTGCGAAATTCCAGAACCGGAACCTCGTCCTTGTCCTTGTTCTTCTTGCGATACTGCTCCTCGATCTTCCATTCGATCGGCAGGCCGTGGCAGTCCCAGCCGGGGATGTAGTTGGCGTCACGGCCGGACATCTGCTGCGCGCGGTTGATCACATCCTTGTGGATCTTGTTCAGCGCATGGCCGATATGCAAATTGCCGTTCGCGTAAGGCGGCCCGTCATGCAGGATGAAGCTGGGTTTTCCGCGAGAGTCTGCGCGCAGCTTCTCCCACAAGCCCATCTCCTCCCAGCGGCGCAGCATCTCGGGCTCGCGCCTGGGCAGTTCGCCGCGCATCGGGAACGCCGTGGTCGGAAGAAACACGGTGGATTTGTAATCGGCCTTAGAATCGCTCATGGCGCTAGGGGATTGGCGGGTTTTGGCTGGCTGTCAAGCAGCGCGCGCGCGGCGCCGGCATCGGCGATGATTTGCGCCTTCAGCGCGCCGAACGTCTCGAATTTGCGCTCCTCGCGCAAAAACGCATGCAGCGCCACGGTCAGCTCTGCGTCGTAGAGGTCGCCCGCGAAGTCGAACAGATGCGCCTCCAGCCGGGACTCCTTGCCGCCGACGGTCGGGCGCAGGCCGATATTCGCCACCCCCTTCACCGTACTGCCATCCGGCAAACGGGCCGTGATGGCATACACGCCGCGCGCCGGCTCAAGATGCTCGCCGAGCGGAATATTGGCGGTGGGAAAGCCGATGGTCCGCCCCCTTTTGTCGCCATGCGCCACCATGCCGCGGATGGTGTGGTTGCGCCCCAGCAGAGCGGCGGCGTGCTCGGGATAGCCGTCCTGCAGCAAGCGGCGGATGCGCGTGGAGGAGATCGGCCCCTGCGCGTCCGCGATGGGCGGCACCACCGTCAGCCCCATGCCGAGCGCGCCGGCACGGCGGATGAGCATGCCGACATCGCCACCCCGCCGGTGGCCGAAGGCAAAATCCCCGCCGCAGGCGAGATGCACGGCCCGCAGGCCCGCATGCAGCACCCGGTCGATGAAGTCTTCCCCGCTGATATGCGAGAAGGCGGCGTCGAACGGCAGCTCATAGAGCAGATCCACGCCCAGAGCTTCGAGCGCGGCGGCACGCTCGGCGCTCAAGGTGAGGCGAAAGGGCGGATCCTGCGGGCGAAAAAAGCTACGCGGATGCGGCTCGAAGGTCAGCACCGCGAGCGGCGCACCAGGCCGCGCGGCGCGCGCTGCCCGGACGACCCCGGCATGGCCGAGATGCACACCGTCGAAATTGCCCAGCGCCACCGCCGCCCCTTGCGCCGCCGCCGGCAGCCCAAGCCAATCGGAAAAAATTTTCATGGCCCCAAAGGGCCCAACGCTTCGCCGCAGGTCAAGCCGAGAAAGGGAAGGCTACTTTTTGTGAACAAAAAGTAGCAAAAAAACTTTATTAATCTGGGCCATGGGCGTTGTCGGCGACACAGCCCATGGCCCAGCATAACAAAAGTTTTTGCGCCGTTTTTTTTAAAAAGCGGCCGCTTGCTTGCCTCTGAGAAGCCAGCCTAGACCATATCAAGTCGGACGGAGAGAAAATTCATGCGGACTATCCTCAAACCCTTGCTGGCGGTCGTCTTGGTTGGGGTGGTCGCTTGGCTGGGGCTGTGGTGGTACGCGCAGCAGCAGATGCAGGCGGGCTTCATCGACTGGGCAAACGGGCTGTCTTCGGGCGGCGACGTGCAGGTAAGCTATGACAGCATCGAGCACAGCGGCTCGCCGCTTGCCGCCATGGTCACGGTGAACAATCTGCGGCTGGTGGTGCAGCCCAGCCCCGCCGCCGCGCCGCTCTCCATCACCCTGCCGGCCTTCGCCCTGGAGATCGACGCCGCGACGCCGCTGCTGCTGCATTTCGTCCTGCCGAACCGCATCGACGTCAGCGCCGAGCGCGGGGATTTCGTGCTGACCTTCGGCAGCATCGCACAGACCGAGCGGCTGGATCTGTCCGCCCTGCTGCGCCGGGAGCCGGGGCCCTTCGCGGCCATGGACACGCGGGCGCAAAATATCGACCTGCTGGCGAGTAGCGGCAGCCTGATGGTGCTGCATGCCGACGCCTACCACGCGCACAGCACGTTCAACCGTCATGCCGGCGCCGGGCAGAGCCTGTTCGCCACCAGCGGCGCGCTGGATAACATCGCCGTCTCGCCGCTGCTCACACGGCTCGCCTCGATCCCGTTCGATGGCCGGGTCGCGCATCTGGGCTGGAACCTGAACCTCAACGGGCCGGTGCCGGCCGACCTGCCGGCGCTGGCGGCGCGCTATAACGCAGTCGCGGCGGACGATACTGACGGCCGCATACGCGTCATGGCGCAGGGACTGCATGACTGGGCGGCGCGCGGCGGTAGCGGCGATGCCGGCCTCGACCTCGCGATCGGCCCGAGCACGCTGCACGCCGCCGGCGACATGGCCTTCGACTCCAAGGTGCAGCCGCAAGGCCATGCCAACCTCAGCGCCGACCACCTGGACGCGTTCAGCGCCGCGATCACCGCCGCCTACCCGCAGGTGCAGGGCACGGTGAACGCGCTGGAAGCGAAGCTCTCGCCCTATCTCTCCAGCACGCCCCATGGCGGCCAGACGCTGACCTTCAAGGCGACCTACGGCAACGGCGCGGTGATGGTGAACGGACAAAAAGTGGGCGACCTGCCGCCGCTCGACTGGTCGCAACTGGAAACCGCACCGCCGCCACAGGCGCCGGGGGACGGTTCAGGGGCCGCGCTGTAGAAAGGGAAGAAAAGCAGCCGCTTTTAAAAAAGCGGCGCAAAAATTTTGCTAATCTGGGCCATGGGCTGTGTCACCGACAACGCCCATGGCCCAGCATAAATAAAGTTTTTTTGCTACTTTTTGTTCACAAAAAGTAGCCTTCCCTTCGCCTTTACCCGAACCCCGTGGACTCCGGCGACCAGCGCAGCAAAAGCCGCAATCCCCGGTCGACCAGGACGTAAAGAGCAATCGCCACCACGGCGAGGATGAACAAAGCGGCGAACATCAGGTTTGTCTCGATTCGTGCATTGGCGTTGATCATCACGAAACCGAGGCCGGAGGAGGCGCCAACCCATTCGCCGATGATCGCGCCGATCGGCGCCACGGCGGTGGCCACGCGCAGGCCGGAAGCGAAGGCCGGAAGCGCCGCCGGCAGGCGGACATGGCGCAGCATCGCCCAGCGGCTGGCATTCATGGTGCGGGCGAGGTCGAGCCAGCCGGGATCGGTCCGGCGCAGCCCGTCGGCGAAATTCGCGGTGACGGGGAAAAAGATCACCAGCACCGCCATCACCACTTTCGAGGTGATGCCGAAGCCGAGCCAGAGCACCAGCAGCGGCGCCAGGGCGAACACCGGGATCGCCTGGCTCAGCACCAGCACCGGCATCAGCCAGCGTTGCAGCAGCGGCGAAGCGACAATGGCGATCGCCGAGATGCCGCCGAACAGCGTGCCGAACAACAGGCCGAGCAGGATTTCACTCAGCGTCGTCAGCGTATTCCAGAACAACAGGTCACGCTGCGTCCACAGCGCCTGCGCCACATCCCCAGGTGCCGGCAGCATGAAAGCCGGGATACCGGTGAAGCGCGTGACGCCCCACCAAACAGCCAAAAACCCCAAAAAGGTGATCAGCGGGCGGAGCAGGCTCATGCCATGTCGCTCAACAGGCGCAGCAACTGCCCCTGCGTTTGCAATAAGGCGGCATCGTCCAGCGCCCGTGGCGGCGCGCCGGGGACCGCGATCGGCGCGCCCAGCCGGGCCGGCTGGCCGGAGAGTACGACGAGGTGGTGGCCAAGGCGGCAGGCCTCCAGCGGGTCGTGGGTGATCAGCAGCGTAGTGCTGCCGGCCAGCAGTTCCGCCGCCAGATCCTGGATGCGCGCGCGGGTCAGCGCATCCAGCGCCGAAAACGGCTCGTCCATCAGCACGATCGGCCGCCGCTCGTAGAGCGTGCGGGCGAGCGCCGCGCGCTGGCGCATGCCGCCGGAGAGTTCGGCCGGCAACGCCCCTTCCCGCCCTTTGAGTCCGACACGTTCCAGCAGATCCCTGGCCCGTGCCGGATCGGCCTGGTCACCGCGCAGCCGGGAGCCGAGCATCACATTGTCCAGCACGCGCGCCCACGGGAACAAGAAATCCTGCTGCCCCATATAGGCGACGCGGCCGGCGAGTTTTTGCCCGTCCGTCGCGCGCACGGTGCCCTCGGCCGGAATTTCCAGCCCGGCGATGATGCGTAGCAGGCTGGTCTTGCCCACGCCGCTCGGCCCCAGCAGCACAACGAACTGGCCGGGCGCCACCTGAAAACTCAGATTTTCGAACACGCTGACCCCGGCATAACGCAGGGTCAGGCTCTCGACGGTGATGCCCGGCGGGGCCATGGGCTTAGACCTTGATCTGCACCGCGTAGTCTTCGAGCGGCAGGGAATTCTTGATCAGCTTCTCCCGGAGCATGAAGTCGCGATAGGTGGTGTAGCGCGCGGCGTCGAGGTAGGCAGGATCTTGCGCGAAATAGCCGGGCAGCGCCTTCCAGGAGGCGATGTCGAGCTTGTCGTTCAGGGTCGGCTGGTCCTTGACGAAGCGCGCCAGCATCTCGTCCGGGTGCCGCACCAGATAGTTGGCACCTTCCTGCAACGCGGCAAGGAATTTCGGTAGAGCCGGGTTGGTGAGGCCGGACGTGTTGGAGAGGACGATCAACTCATCCGATGGCGGCACGCCGTAATCCTCGGGGAAGAAGATCACCGGCTTCAGCCCCGCCTGGGCGAGCTGGATGTCCTCGTAGGTGCGGTAGGTGCCGATCACCGCGTCCACCTCGTTCGACATCAGCGCCGTCACCAGCGCGAAATTGACGTTCACCAACGTCACGTCCGAGAGGCTGAGCCCGGCATGGCGCAGCATCGTGCCGATCAGCGCCTCTTCCACGCCGGCCACGGAATAGCCGACCTTCCGCCCCTTGAGATCGGCGAGGTTCTTGATGCCGCTGCGTTCCAGCGCGGTGAGCGTGTTCAGGGGCTTGTTGATCAGCGTGCCGGTGCGGCGAAGCGGCAGCCCCTGATCGACCAGCAGATAGAGCTGGGTCTGGTAGCTGAGCGCGGCATCGGCCTTGCCGGCAGCGAGCAGGCGCGGCGGCAGGTCCGGGTCGGTGGGCGCCACCAGGGCCACGTCCAGCCCGGCACGGTCGAAGGCGCCGATATAGCGGGCGGTGAACAAGGGCGCGTGGTCCGGGTTCACGAACCAGTCCAGGATCACGGTGAATTTTTGTGCCGGCGCGGCGCTTTGCGCGAACGCGGCAGGTGCGGCCAAGGTGGCGGCCGAGGCGGCCAGAAATGAGCGACGGTCGAGTTTCATGGGTGGAACGCTTCCCTAAGGTGAACGGCGCAGGCCGCGAAAAATTCCGGAGGCCGTGCCGCACTGGAAACGCAAGTCATGGACACCCTGTCTCCCTTCGCTGGCATTACCCAGGCAGGTTCGGCGGGTATGATCTCAGCTCGCGGAAGGCGGGCACCCCGGTGCCGGAAAGATTACGCCATTGCCACGTCAGGTCAACAAGGGAAGAAAGGCTTCTTTTTGTGAACAAAAAGAAGCAAAAAAACTTTATTAATCTGGGCCATGGGCACTGTCGCCGACAACGCCCACGGCCCAGCATAATAAAAGTTTTTGCGCCGCTTTTTTCAAAAAGCGGCTGCTTGCTTAAATCTGGCCGATGAGAATAGCGAGCCCCACGGCCAGCCCGACCTCGCGGTTGGACTTGAACAGGGCCAGGCAACGGCCCGGATTGTTCACGTCGAGCTGGGCCACCTGCCGCGCCAGCAGCGCCGCCGGCAGCATCAGCACCAGCAGCCCCCCCAGGCTGAGCCCCTGCATGCCCATCGCCAGCGCCAGGAGCAGAATGGTGCCGGTATAGCAGACGATCAGCAGGCCTTTGGTCCTGGTCTCGAACAGCCTGGCCGTGGACTTGACGCCGATCAGCGCGTCGTCCTCGCGATCCTGATGCGCATAGATCGTGTCATAACCGACGATCCAGAGAATCGCGGCGAGGTAGAGCGGAAGAACCGGCCAGGCGAGATCACCGGCGGCGGCGGCATAGCCCATCGGCGCCGCCCAGCCGAACACCAGTCCGAGCACGATCTGCGGCCACCAGGTGACACGCTTGGCGAGCGGATACAGCGCCACCGGCACCAGACTCAGCACGCCGAGGATGCGCGCTTGCATATTCAGCTGCAGCAGGATCACCAGCCCGATCAGGCAGAGAATGGCAAGGAAGACCAGCGCGTGGCGCGGGCGCAGCTGGCCGGAAGCGAGCGGCCGGCCGCGTGTGCGCTCCACCTGCGCGTCCATCTTGCGGTCCCAGAGGTCGTTCACCACGCAGCCGGCCCCGCGCATTACCACCGAACCGATGGCGAACAGCAGGACCAGCCACATTCCTATCAAAATGTCCGAGGCGGCGAAGGAGATCGACCACAGCCCGGGCAGGAACAGCAGCCAGGAGCCGATCGGCCGGTCGAAGCGCGCCAGCAGCGCGTAGGGAATCAGCCATTCCGGCAGATGCCGCACCCAACCGCGCGCGCGGATATCGGTAAATCCATCCATGGATGGTAATGTGCCCGCCATGAGTGCCACGTCAATTCGCCTGTTCATCGACGCCCCTCTGGGGGACAACACGGAGCTGCCGCTCGAGGCGGCGCAATCGCATTATCTCGGCAACGTCATGCGGCTTCAGCAAGGCGATACGCTGCGCCTGTTCAACGGCGTAGCGGGGGAATGGCAGGCCGAGGTCGCGCAGATCTCGCGCAAGCAGGCGGTGCTGACGGTACGGCACCAGACCCGGACGCCGGAGCCGGAGCCCGATTGCTGGCTGTGCTTCGCGCTGCTGAAGCGGCAGAAGACCGATCTCGTGGTGGAGAAGGCGACCGAGCTCGGCGCTTCGGTGATCCAGCCGGTGATCACCGCGCGCACCCAGGCCGACCATGTCAACCTGGAACGGCTCCGCGCCATCGCCGTGGAGGCAGCGGAGCAATGCGAGCGGCTGGTGGTTCCCGAAATCCGTGCACCGCTGCCATTACATAAACTGATGGCCTCCTGGCCGCAGCGCCGTCTCTACGTGGCCGATGAACGCCGCACCGCCCCCGTGCTCGCGCCCGCTCCGGGCGCAGCCCAGCCTAGCGCGCTGCTGGTCGGTCCGGAGGGCGGCTTTACCGATGCGGAGCTTGAAGGTATCGCAACCGCACCCATTGTTAGTCGCGTGTCGCTTGGGCGCCGTATCCTGCGGGCGGAAACTGCCGCCATCGCGGGGCTCGCGCTGCTCCTCGCATCCCACTCTTGAGAGGAGTAGAAGTTGTCCAATCCTGGAGACGCTGACGTCACCACCATCAACGACACCCGCGACCTGGCGGCGTATCTGGCGGCCGGCGCAAGACCGGCCGAAACCTTCACGATCGGCACCGAACATGAGGCGTTCGGCTTTCATCGCACCGATCTCCTGCCCCCGACCTATGAAGAGCCGGGCGGCATCCGCGACCTGCTGACCACGATCGGGCAGAGCGAGGGCTGGGACCCGATTCTCGACCGCGGCAACACGATCGGCCTGAAGCGCGGGAGCGCCTCGCTGTCGCTGGAGCCGGGCGGGCAGTTCGAGCTGTCCGGCGCGCCGCTCGCCACCCTGCACGAGACCAAGGGGGAGCTGGACGCGCATGTGGCGCGGCTGCAGGAAGTCGGCCCGAAGCTGGGGCTCGGCTTCGCACCGCTCGGCTTCCACCCGCTGGCGCGGCGCGAGGACATGCCCACCATGCCGAAGGGCCGCTACAAGATCATGCGCCAGTATATGCCCAAGGTCGGCACGCGCGGGCTGGACATGATGTTCCGCACCTGCACGGTGCAGGTGAACCTCGATTTCTCCTCCGAAGCCGACATGGTGGCGAAGATGCGCGTCGGCGCGGCGCTGCAGCCGCTGGCGACGGCCTTGTTCGCCAATTCGCCCTTCTATGAGGGCAAGCCGAACGGGAAGCTGTCCAACCGCGCGCAGGTCTGGACCGATACCGACAATGCGCGCGCCGGCATCCCGGCGATGATTTTCGCGGACGGGTTCGGCTTCGAGGCCTATACCGAATGGCTGCTCGACGTGCCGATGTACTTCGTCTACCGCGACGGCGCGTATCATGACGTGGCCGGCGCCTCGTTTCGCGACTTCATGGCCGGACGGCTCGCAGCACTTCCCGGCGAGGTGGCGACGCTGGGGGATTTCGCCGACCACAGCACCACGGCGTTCCCGGATGTGCGGCTGAAGCGCTATATCGAGACGCGCGGCGCCGATTCCGGGCGGCCCGACATGATGCTCGCGCAATCGGCCTTCTGGACCGGGATTTTCTACGATCCCGCTGCGCTTAAAGCGGCCACGGCGCTCCTCAAGTCCCTGCCCTACGAGCAGATCATGGCCTTGCGCGCCGCCGTGCCGGCCACCGGGATCCATACGCGCTTCGGCGCCGGCACGCTGCGCGACCTCGCGCGCGAGGCGGTCGCCATCGCCGCGGACGGGCTGAAAAACCGCGCGAAGCGCAACGCTGCGGGCGCGGATGAGAGCGTGTACCTGGCGCCGCTGCAAGAAATCGCCGCCGGCGGGCCAACCCAGGCGGAGTTCTGGCTGCAACGGTATGAAGGCCCCTGGAAGGGCGATGTGACGAAAATCTTCGCCGAAGCGGCGTTTTAGAAAGCGGCCGCTTTTAAAAAAAAGCGGCGCAAAAATTTTTGACTATGCTGGGCCTGGGGCGTTGTCACCGACAACGCCCCAGGCCCAAATTAACCTACTGCGCGTTGGCGATCCGGGTGATCTGCCCCTGCATGGCGTCGAGCAACGCGGAAACCTGGCCGCCATGGTCGGTGATCACGCCGGCGTAATCGTTGCGGGTGGTGATGCGCAGCGAGGTGCCGGCGACGATCACGTCGACGATTTTCGGGCTGCCATCGATCTCATCCACCGCCCAGCCGACATCCGCCGGCTGCTTTCCGGGGCTCGTGATGGTGGTGTCCACCACCATGTCGTTGCCCTGCTGCGCGGCGCCGTTCACGGTGAAGCTGATGCCCTGATAGGCTTTGATCTGGTAGGTGATGTTGTAGGACAGCAGCTGGTGGAACAGCGTCTGGAACTGCTGGTGCTGCTGCGGCGTCAGCGCATTCAGATAGCGGCCGAGCACGTAGTCGCCGACCTGGTCGACGGCGACGATCCGGTTGACCAGATCGCGCAACTGATCGGCCTTCTGCGCCTGTGTGGCCGAACTGTTGACGATGCTCACCAGCTGCTGGCCGGATTGCTGGATGAACGCCCGGGCGGCATCGGGAGCGACAGTCTGCGCCTGAGCGGCGCCGGCCATCGCGGCAAGCAGTGGCGCAGCGGCAACGGCGCCCAGAATGAAACGGCGGAAATACATGCTTAACGTCCTCCGGATTGACGGAACCTGGAGCATGATTGCCTGACGTCAATCATGCTCCAGCTTGTTTACGCGAGCGATTCCATCGCTCTAGTGCGCTGGCCACACCCAGTCAGGCTGCGTCAGCACGTTGCGCTGGTTGATCTGCTGCAGCTCTGACGCGCGCGACTGCCGGTACAGGCTGCGGAAGGTCGCGTAAGGATCGAGCGCGGTGGCGCGGATCTGATCGATCGGCTGGATATATTCCGCCCTGGTGTTGATCAGATGCAGCCCGGTTTGGGCCCAGCCGAAATCGTTGAGCGCGGCGCTCTCCGGGGCAAGTTCCATCGGCGTGGCGTAGAATTCCACCGGAATGTTCCACACATCGCGCGCCCCCGACGGGCCGAACACCGGCAGGTACAGATACGGCCCTTCGGCCACGCCCCATTCGGCGAGCGTCATGCCGAAATCCGTGTCCTGTTCCTGGTAGCCGAGTGCTGTGGCCGGATCGAAGATGCCGCCGATGCCGATCGTGGAATTGACCACGAAGCGCACCAGCGAGGTGCCGGCGTCGCGCGACTTGCCTTCGAACATGAAGTTCACCATGCGCGCCGGCTCGCCGATATTGGTGATGAAATACCCGACATGATTGCGGACGCCCTGGGTGGTGATGGCCACATAGCCCTGCGCGACCGGCTTGAACGCGTAACGGTCGATCTTGTCGTTCACCGCGTAGAAGAAGCGGTTGGTCGGCTCGATCGGGTCGTTCTGTTGCTGATACGCCTCATAGGCCGCGGTATCGGCTCGCGGCGGTGCGTGCGCGCAACCGGACAAGGCGGTGGCGAGGAGAAGCGCCGGCGCCCCCAGGCAGCAAACCCGCTTGGCTTGCACCGCCAATGTATCATTCGTCTTCTGCAACCGCACCTTGTAGGCCTCCTCTGCCGCATGCTCATGACCGAGCGTACTGAGATCATATTTGATGTTCATAAACCCAGGTTCAACCGGGCTTTTTCATGTTCGCGTTTGGCGTGATTCCCCGGCCACAGCAAGCCGCCCCGCCGACATCCCTCCCCCTTGCGAAAAGCCGCCAGTGCTGCCACCAAACGGAGCTGATGATGACCCATTCCCCACACCGCGACACTCTGGCCCGCTGGGCGGCCCGCGCGCGCGTAGCACCGCTGCCGGCCCCGGAAGCCGAGTCGGTGCCGGCCATCTCCTTTGAATTCTTCCCGCCGAAAACCCCGGCGCTGGAGGCGCAGCTCTGGGCCTGTGTCGACCGGCTGGCGACGCTGCAACCCAGTTTCGTCTCCGTCACCTACGGCGCCGGCGGCAGCACGCAGGAGCGCACCCATGCCACCGTCGTCCGCATGGTGCAGGAGACCGCCCTCACCCCCGCCGCGCACCTGACCTGCGTCGGCGCCACG
This sequence comes from Acidocella sp., assembly GCF_036489515.1. Classification (GTDB taxonomy): domain Bacteria; phylum Pseudomonadota; class Alphaproteobacteria; order Acetobacterales; family Acetobacteraceae; genus Acidocella. The sequence continues at coordinate 10,640 of NZ_DASXFO010000099.1, read as the reverse complement.
AGGAAGGAGGTGGACGCGGTGGCCCGCCGCTATTGGGAGGCGGGCGTGAAACATATCGTCGCACTGCGCGGCGACCCGCCGGCCGGCCAGAGCTATGCCCCGCATCCGGGCGGGTACGATTATGCGTCCGACCTCGTCGCCGGGCTGAAGCGCGTCGCGGATTTCGAGATCACCGTTGCCGCCTATCCGGAAACGCATCCGCAGGCGCGGAGCCCCGAACAGGATCTCGACAACCTGAAACGCAAACTCGATGCCGGGGCGACCCGGGCGATCAGCCAGGTGTTCTTCGACAACAACAATTTTCTTCGCTTCCTCGACCGCGCCCTGGCCGCCGGCATCACGGCGCCGATCGTGCCAGGGATCATGCCGGTCACCAATTTCACCCAGGCCGCGAAATTCTGCACCGCTTGCGGCACCGTGGTGCCGAAATGGATGGGCGAGTTGTTCGCGGGGCTCGACGACGACGTGGAAACCCGCCGCATGGTCGCTGCCGCCACCGCCGCCGAACAGGTGCGGATCCTGCAGGCCAACGGCATCGACGAATTCCATTTCTACACGCTCAACCGGCCGGACCTGGTCTACGCCATCGCCCGCATTCTCGGCGTGAAACCGGCGACCGCGGCGGCGGCGTAAACCGGGCCGGGAACCATGAGCGCTTATCTCGACAGCCTGAACCAGGCGCAGCGTGAGGCGGTGGAAGCGACCGAGGGCCCGGTGCTGGTCCTGGCCGGCGCCGGCACCGGCAAGACCCGCGTGCTGACCACGCGTTTTGCGCATATCCTGCTGAGCGGCAAGGCGTTTCCCAACCAGATCCTCACCGTCACCTTCACCAACAAGGCTGCGCGGGAGATGCGCGAGCGCGTCGGGCATATCCTCGGACAGCCGGCGGAAGGGCTGTGGCTCGGCACGTTCCACGCACTCTGCGCGCGCATGCTGCGCCGCTTCGCCGACCGGGTCGGGCTGCAGAGCAATTTTTCGATCCTCGACTCCGACGACCAGCTGCGTCTGCTGAAGCAGGTGATGGAGACGGCCCGGATCGACGCCAAACGCTGGCCGCCCAATGCGCTGATGGCGCAGATCCAACGCTGGAAAGACAAGGGTTTCATGCCCGCGGGGATTCCCGAGGCCGAGACCAGCGATTTTGCGAATGGCCGCGCCGAGGCGCTGTATGCCGCGTATCAGGAGCGTCTGAAGGCGCTCAACGCGGTGGATTTCGGCGATCTTCTCCTCCTCTGCGTCAACCTGCTGAAGACCGACGCCGAGGTGCTCGCGACCTATCACAGGATGTTCCGCTACATCCTGGTGGACGAATACCAGGACACCAACCTAGTGCAGTATTACTGGCTGCGGCTGCTGGCGCAGGGGCACAAGAACATCTGCTGCGTCGGCGACGACGACCAGAGCATCTATTCCTGGCGCGGCGCCGAGATCGAGAACATCCTGAAATTCGAACGGGATTTTCCCGGCGCGAAAATCGTCCGGCTGGAGGCGAATTACCGCTCCACCGCGCCGATCCTCACCGCCGCCGCGCATCTGATCGCGCATAACGAGGGACGGCTCGGCAAGACCCTGCATCCCGGGCGCAATGATGCGAGCGGCGACAATGTCGAGGTCGTCGCGCTCTGGGACTCCGAAGAGGAGGCAAGGATGGTCGGCGGCCGCGTGGAATCCTACCGGCGCTCGGGCGATTCCCTGGCGGAGATGGCGATCCTGGTCCGTGCCGGTTTCCAGACCCGAGCGTTCGAGGAGCGGATGATCACGCTCGGCGTGCCCTACCGCATCATCGGCGGCTTGCGCTTCTATGAGCGCGCGGAAATCCGCGACGCCATCGCCTATCTGCGCGTGCTGGCGCAGCCGGCGGACGATCTGGCGTTCGAGCGTATCGTCAACACGCCCAAGCGCGGCGTCGGCGATGGCGCGCTGCGCACCATCCATGAACGGGCGCGCGCCGATCAGGTTTCTCTCTATGCCGCGACCGCTTTACTGGTTCAGACCGGCACCTTGCGCGGCAAGTTGCGCGACTCCTTGCGCGATCTGCTGCAAAATTTCGACCGCTGGCGCGAGATATTGGGGCGCGAGGGGCATGTGGTCGCGCTCGAGACGATGCTGGACGAGTCCGGCTATATCGACATGTGGAAGGCGGACAAGTCGCCCGAGGCGCCGGGGCGGCTCGAAAACCTCAAGGAACTGATCCGCGCGCTGGCCGATTTCGAAGCGCTGCAAGGATTCCTCGACCATGTCTCGCTGGTGATGGAGAACGAGGAGCGCGACGACGACGCGAAACTCTCGATGATGACGCTGCACGGCGCGAAAGGGCTGGAATTTGACACCGTGTTCCTCCCCGGCTGGGAGGAGGGCGTGTTCCCCAACCAGCGGGCGCTGGATGAAGGCGGAAATAAGAGCCTCGAGGAAGAGCGGCGGTTGGCCTATGTCGGCATCACCCGGGCGCGCAAGCGGGCGATCATCAGCCATGCCGGAAGGCGGCGCATTTTTGCCAACTGGCAGGACAGCATCCCCAGCCGCTTTATCGAAGAATTGCCGGAGCACGTGGTCACCCATACCGGCTCGGCGACGATGAACCAGACGCGCACGGAAGCGGCGATGGGCTTTCCCATGCAGGCGCGGCGCCCGCGCGAGGCGGATCGCTGGGAAACCCCCGCCCGGGCGACGCGGACCGAACGAATCCCGGTGGGGGCGCGCGTGTTCCACCAGAAATTCGGCTACGGCCGGGTGATCGCGGCCGATGACGACCGGCTGGATATTGATTTTGAAACTTCCGGCGAGAAGCGCGTGCTCGACCGGTTCGTGGAGCGCCATGATGTCTGAAGAACTAGACTGCATTTCCGTCACGGTGGCGGGCGACGCGCTCGACCATTTCGAGGCGGCGCTCGGCTCAGTCTGCCGCGCGGTGTCGTTCTTCCATCAGGACGAGGAACGCGACATCTGGAACATCCAGGGCGTGAAGGAGCGCGGCGCGTACGAGGCGGAACTGGCTTCGGCCCTTCTGGTCGCGGAAATGCTGACCGGCCAGACGCCGGAGATCACCCGCTCCCTGGTGCCGGTGGGCGGCTGGCTGGCGCGCACCAAGGCGGCGTTTCCGGAGCAGAAGATCGGCGACCGCTTTGTCGTACGCGGCACGCATATTGTTGCGCCAGCACTGCCGGGGCGGATCACCCTGACGCTCGATGCCGGGCTCGCCTTCGGCACCGGCGAGCATAATTCCACACGCGGCTGTTTGGTCGCGCTCGAGCACATCGCCAAATCCTACCGGCCCCTGCGCATCCTCGATCTCGGCACCGGCTCAGGCATTCTCGCCATCGCCGCCGCCAAGCTGATGCACCGCCGCGTGCTGGCGAGCGACATCGACGCACGGGCGGCGCGGGTGGCGAACGCCAACGCAAAATTGAACGGGGTCGCGCATCTGGTGCAGGCCATCCGCGCCGATGGCTGGGCCGACAAGCGCCTCGAGCGCGGCGCGCCCTATGACCTGGTGTTCGCCAACATCCTGGCACGGCCGCTCTGCGCCATGGCGCACCAGCTTGGCGACAGCATGGCGCCGGGCGGTGTGGCCATCCTGGCCGGGCTGTTGACGACGCAGGTGAACTGGGTCGTCTCAGCGCATCGCCGCGCCGGGCTGCGGCTGGAACGGCGCCTCACCGATGGGGCCTGGTCGATCCTGATTCTGCGCAAGTAAGAAAGAAAGCGGTCGCTTTTTGAAAAAAGCGACGCAAAAACTTCTTTTATGCTGGGCCATGGGCGTTGTCGCCGACAACGCCCATGGCCCAGCATAGTAAAGTTTTTTTGCTACTTTTTGTTCACAAAAAGTAGGCTTGCCTTCGCTTCCTAGCGCCTCGCCACACCGCGCACGGCGGCGTGGATGCTGTGGCGGTTCAACCCGATATCCGCGAGTTCGCGGTCGGAGAACGCGTACAGCTCGGCCTCAGCGGCGCGGGCGGCGCGCCACGCGCGGAACCCGTCGAGCAGGGATTTAAGCCACACCGCCCCGTTCTGCGGGACCTGGCGGGCCGACAGCTGCTCGCCGTGCTTGCTCAGGGAGGACGGGTTGGAGATATTGGACGACATGACACGCACCTGTTTGTCTACCAACGACGGCCGATTCGGAGTGAGCCAGCAGCACCGTTGCAGCGCACCATATAGACCAAACGATGCAATTTTGGGCGGTGCCTGCCGCCAGAACAGACACGCGCGTCACGCATAACAAGGGGGGGCCTCCATGCCATCACAACAACACAATCGCCTGGCCGCCCTGCGTGCGGCCCTCGCCCAGCACGGCCTGGACGGATTTCTGGTCCCCCGCGCCGATGAGCATCTCGGAGAATATGTGCCGGAATCGGCCGAGCGCCTGGCTTTTCTCACCGGGTTCACGGGCAGCGCGGGATTGGCCATCGTGCTGGCCGACCGCGCGGCCGTCTGGTCTGATGGGCGTTACACGCTGCAACTCGAACAGCAGACGGATGGCGCGCTCTGGGAGCGGCTGCATCTCGTCGAGCAGAAGCCGGAGGCTTGGCTGAAAACCCATGCGGCGGGGCGGCGCATCGGCTACGACCCCCTGCTGATCAGCGCCGACGGGCTGGCGCGCTTCGCAGGCTCGGACATGGTGGCGGTGGAGAGCAACCCGCTGGACGAGATCTGGATCGACCGCCCTGCCCCGCCGATGGGGCAAGCCGTGCCGCAACCGGATTTTTGTTCCGGCGAGACTTCCGCCGCGAAGCGTGCCCGGCTGGCGGCTTCATTGCGGGAGGCCAAGCAGGATGCGGCCATTCTCTCCGATCCCGCCTCCCTGGCCTGGCTGTTCAACATCCGCGGCACGGATGTGGAGTTCACGCCGATCGCGCTGGGCTATGCGTTGCTGTTCGCCGACGGCACCGCCAGCCTCTTCATGGCGGGCGAAAAATTACCGGCGGAAACCCGCGCGCATCTTGGCAATGAAGTGACATTGGCCGAGCGCTCAGCGTTGCCCGCAGCGCTGGCGGCACTGGAGCAAAAGACCGTGCGCTACGATCCGGCGACGCAGCCGGTGTGGTTCAAGACCACGCTTGCCGCTGCCGGCGCCACGATCAGCGAGGGCGCGGACCCGGTGGCGCTGCCGCGCGCGACGAAAAACCACGTGGAGCAGAACGGCGCCCGCGCCGCACATTTGCGCGACGGTGTGGCGATGGTGCGTTTCCTCGCCTGGGCGGCGGAAACCCTGCCGCTGGGCTCTGAGACCGAGATGTCCACCGCCGCCCGGCTGCTGGCCGAACGGACCCAGGAGCAACATTTCCGGGGCGAGAGTTTTCCGGCGATTTCCGGCGCCGGCGAACATGGCGCGGTCATCCATTACCGCGTCACGCCCGAGAGCAACCGGCCGATCCGCCCCAACGAGCTGTATCTGATCGACAGCGGCGGGCAGTATCTGGACGGCACCACCGACATCACCCGCACGCTCTGGACCGGCCCCGGCGCAGCACCTGCGCCCCTGAGGGCGCATGTGACGCGGGTGCTGGCCGGGCATATCGCCCTGGCGATGCTGGTCTTCCCCGAAGGTGTGGCGGGGCCGCATCTCGACGCCTTCGCCCGCCAGGCCCTCTGGCAAGCGGGGCTCGATTACGACCACGGCACCGGGCATGGCGTCGGCGCGTATCTCTCGGTGCATGAAGGCCCGGCCGCCATTTCGCGCGCCGCCAAGCCGGTGCCATTGCAGCCGGGCATGATCCTCTCCGACGAGCCGGGCTTCTATCTCAACGGCGCCTACGGCATCCGCATGGAGAACCTGCTGCTGGTACAAGAGGCGGTTTTCCCCGGCGCGTCTAAAAAATTCTTCCGCTTCGAGACCCTGACCCTGGCGCCGTTCGACCGCGCGCTGATCGACCCCGCGCTGCTCGAGCCCGCCGCGCTGGCCTGGCTGAACGCCTATCATGCACGGGTGCGCGAGGCGCTCTCCCCGCATCTGACCGGACAACCGGCGGTCCAGGAATGGCTGGGGCGAGCAACTGCAACCATATAACCATTGACCCCGGGAAAGCTGATAGCGCAAAATTCAAGTGTCGATTCTCGACTCGACTCTGCATTGAGAGGTGGCCGAACATGCGCCTTTTTGTTGCTCTCGACCTTCCCTGGGAGGTCAAGGAAGAGCTGAACGACCTCTCCTGCAACATCCCCGGCGCCAGATGGGTTCCGACGGATAATTTCCACCTGACCCTGCGCTTCATCGGCGAGGCCAGCCGGCTGCAGGCGGAGGAGATCGATCTGGCGCTGGCCACCCTGCGCGGCCGCAGCTTTGCGTTCTCGCTCTCCGGCCTGGGCTGGTTCGAGAAGGCCGGGCGGGTCTCCTCGCTCTGGGTCGGGGTCGAGCGCAATGCCGATCTGGGCCGGCTGCAAGCCAAAGTGGAGACTGCCCTGGGCCGGATCGGGCTGCCCCCGGATCGCCGCCGCTACACCCCGCATGTGGCACTCGCGCGCATGGACATGTCGGTGACGCCGCAGCTGACCGGCTTCGTGCAGGCGCATAACCTGTACCGCTCGACGCCGATCCGCGCCGATAACGTAACTTTGTTCAGCTCTTTTCTCGGCAAGGACCAGCCGACCTACACGCCGGAAGCCGAGTATGCGCTAGGGTAACGGCCAAGTTTCCGGCACCCAAGGCGGCGGCTTTTCGTGTTGCCATACAATCGTCCCGGCCGGGATGGGTTGAGCAAAGATTGCGTCCAGCATATTGACCTTCTTTAAAGGGGTGATGATGGGCACCCCGGACGGTCGTAACGTAATTTAACATACGCCCTGACGGCATTGTGTCATTTAGGTCATCCCCTATATGGGGAAAGGCCGTTGACGCCGCCGGTTCCCGGCGACTGAATTAACTTTTGAGACATATGAGGCTGGATTGCGCTCACTTCTGAATTCCCGCCGGCTTGGCCTGGCGGCATCTTTGTTTGCTTTGCCGGCTTTCGCTGCAGCGCCCCTGCCCGCCGTGACGGTCACACCAGTGACTGAGCAGAATATCGCGCCGAGCTTCAGCAATATGGGCCACGTCATCGCCATCAATTCGGTCCAAATCATACCGCGGGTCACCGCCTATCTCGACAAGGTCAATGTCAAGCAGGGCACCGACGTGAAAGTCGGGCAGGTGCTGTTCACGCTGCAAACCGCGCAATACCAAGCGGCGCTGGAGCTGGCCCAGGCCGATCTGGCCTCGGCGAAAGCAGCGCTGGAAAATGCTCAGCTGCAATATCAGCGCGCCGCCAATCTGCGCACCACCGGGTTCGAGGCGGAGTCGGCGCTGGATACGGCGCTCGCGACCCGCAACGAGGATCAGGCCAACGTGCTCGCGGCCGAAGCCAACGTCGCCAATGCGCAGCTGAATCTCAGCTATTGCACGATCGTCGCACCGATCAACGGCCGGATCGGCTATATCCCGCCGACCACGGGCGACCTCATGACCCCCACGACCGGGTCGATCGCGACGATCAACCAGCTCGACCCGATCCAGATCGAGTTCCCGGTGCCGAGCACCAGCCCGATCCTGGCGGCGGCGCAGGCGGCGCAGAACGGCCCGCTGGGCTCGAAATTCGCGATCAGCATCGACCTGCCCGACGGCCAGCCCTACCCGTTCAAGGGCCACATCGCCTTCCTCGCCAACGAGGTGGATACCTCGACCGGCACGGTGAACGTGTATGCCAATTTTCCCAACCCGAAAGCGCAGTTGCTGCCGGGCGCCTATGTGAACGTGATCACCGCGCCGGCCAGTGCGCAAGAGGCGCTGCTGGTGCCGATCACCGCCGTGCAGACCGGTCAGGACGGCCAGTTCGTGCTGGTCGTGGGCACCGACCATAAGGTGACGCAGGAGACGGTGACGCTCGGCGACCAGATCGGGCAGAACGACATCGTCCGCTCCGGGCTGACGGAAGGCGAGATGGTGATCATCGATGGCATCCAGAAGGTGAAGGTGGGCAATACGGTCTCCGAGACCATCGCCCCGGCCGCCGCAATGTCGGCCGACGACGCCACCTCTGACTAGTGGACGGCATGGCGCCGTGGCGTGACACTTCACCATACGTCGCTACCATCCATCCGAACGACCCGGCGCCCGTGCCCCTGCCGCTCCTTAACCGGGCGGCTCGACGCGGGCGCTATGACCATGACCATGCTGCCCTTGGGGTGACAGGATAAACATGCTTTCGAAATTCTTTATCTACCGCCCCAATTTCGCGATCGTCATCGCCATCGTCATTACGCTGGCCGGTCTGGTCTCGCTGACGGCGATCCCGGTGGCGCAATATCCGAACGTGACGCCGCCGCAGGTGACGATCTCGGTGACCTATCCCGGCGCCAGCGCGCAGACGGTCCTGAACTCCGTCGCCGAACCGATCGAGGAGCAGGTGAACGGCGCACCGAACATGCTCTATATGCAGGGCTCGAGCTCCAGTTCCGGCGTCTATAACCTGACCGCGACCTTCGCGATCGGCACCAATCCGTACATCGACCAGGTGAACGTGCAGAACCGCGTGCAGATCGCCGAGGCGCAGCTGCCGGCGGAGGTGCAGTCGGAAGGCATCACCGTGCGCGCCGCGTCCAGCACCTTCGTGCTGGCGGTCAGCCTGTTCTCGCCAACGAATAAATACAGCCAGGTCTATGTCTCGAACTACGAGTACGAGCATCTGTACCAGGTCGTCTCGCGCCTGCCCGGGGTTGGTAACACGCAGATTTTCGGTGAACGCGAATATGCGATGCGCGTGTGGTTGAATCCGGTGCAGATGACCGGGCTCGGCATCACGCCGGCCATGGTGATCGCGGCGATCCAGGCGCAGAACCTCCAGGTTTCGGCCGGGCAGATTGGCGAGGCACCGACCGCGAACAACCAGGCGCAGCAGCTGACGGTGCTGGCGCCGGGCGAGCTGACCAGCGTCCAGCAGTTCAAGAACATCGTCATCCGGGCCACGCCGAATGGCGGCATCGTGCGGCTCTCCGACATCGCGAAGGTGCAACTGGCGGCCCAGGAATATAACAACGCGGCGCAGCTCGACCACCTGCCGGCCTCGACGCTGGCCATCTACGAGGCGCCCGGTGCCAACGCCCTGGCGGTCTCGCGGGAGGTACAGTCGACGGTGAAGGCGATGTCCGCGCACTTCCCCCCGGGCCTTTCCTACACGATCGCCTACGACGCCTCGAAGTTCGTCTCCGCGGATATCGCGGAGATCCTCCGTACCCTGGTGATCACCCTGGTTCTGGTGGTGGGTGTGGTCTACCTGTTCCTGCAGGACTGGCGGGCCACGGTGATCCCCACCATCGCCATCCCGGTTTCGCTGATCGGCGTGTTCGCGATCCTATACGTGCTCGGCTACTCGGCGAACACGATCGACCTCTTCGCCATCGTGCTCGCCATCACCCTGGTGGTGGACGACGCCATCGTCGTGGTCGAGAACGTGACGCGCACGCTTGAGGAAAATCACGGCATGAGCGTGGCCGAGGCGACCGAGAAGGCGATGGCCGAGATCACCGGCCCGGTGATCGCGACCACGCTGGTGCTGGTGGCGGTGTTCGCGCCGGTCGGCTTTATTTCCGGCGTGACCGGAGCGCTGTACCGGCAGTTCGCGGTGACGATCTCGGTCTCGGTGGTGATCTCCGCGATTAACGCGCTGACGCTGAGTCCGGCGCTCTGCGCCCTGATGCTGCGGCCACCGAAGCCGGTCACCTTCTTCGTGTTCCGCTGGTTCAACACCGGGTTCGACTTCGCGCGCAACCGGTTCAGCAGTGTCGTGGGCGTGCTGACGCGCCGGCTGGCCTTGGCGATTGGCGGCATCATCGTCGTCTTCGTCCTCGCTTATGGCGTGTTCGCCCACACCCCGGCCGCCTTTCTGCCGGCCGAGGATCAGGGCTACTTCCTGATCAACGTGCAACTGCCGAACGGCGCCTCGCTTGAGCGCACCAGCGCCGTGGTGGACGAGATCACCACCATCCTGCACAAGACGTCAGGGATCAAGCACGTGATCGGCGTCTCCGGCTACAGCATCGTTACCAGCGCGGAGGAACCGAGCGGCGGTCTGGTCATCGCCATCCTCACCCCCTGGAGCGCGCGCGGACGGGCCGAATCCGCCCAGGCGCTGATGGCGAAACTGAAACCGGCCTTCGATGCGATCCCCTCGGCGGACATCGCGGCCTTCGATCCGCCATCGATCCCCGGTGTCAGCCCGACCGGCGGCATCAACTACGTGCTCGAGGCACAGAACGGCGAGAGCGTTCAGCAGCTGGCCGCGGCCGCGCGCGGGCTGATCTTCGCCGCCAACCAGGATAAGAGCCTGAACAACGTGTTCAGCGGCTTCGACGCCAGCCAGCCGCAGGTGGAGGTGTCCGTGAACACCACCCGGGCGGAGCTGATGGGCGTCTCGCCGGAAGTGGTCTACACGACGCTACAGGCCTATCTCGGCTCGCAATTCGTCAATCTCTTCAACTACGACAATTTCGTCTATCAGGTGATCGTGCAGGCGGACCAGCAGTTCCGCGACAAGATCTCCGACATCAACGATCTGTATGTGCAGAGCGCGACCGGGCAGGAAGTGCCGATCAGCAGCCTCGTCACCATCAAGAACGTGACGGGTCCGAACGCGCTGATCACCTACGATGAATATCCGGCAGTGCTGATC
>NZ_DASXFO010000053.1:0-58507 GCF_036489515.1 Acidocella sp. | reverse complement strand
ACTAAAAGAAGGCGAAATGGTGATCGTCGATGGCGTCCAGAAGGTGAAAATCGGCGGCGCCGTCACGGAAACGGTTGCCCCCGGCGCCACGATGTCGGCCGACAACACCACCTCGGAATAATGGACGGGATGGACCCGGCGCCCGTGCCGCCGTTCCGTAACCGGGCAGCGCGCACCACAACCATGACCGCCATGCTGCCCTTGGGGTGACAGGATAAACATGCTCTCCAAATTCTTTATCTACCGCCCGAATTTCGCGATCGTCATCGCCATCGTCATCACGCTGGCCGGTCTCGTCTCGCTGACGGCGATCCCGGTAGCGCAATACCCGAACGTGACGCCGCCGCAGGTGACGATCTCGGTGAACTATCCCGGCGCCAGCGCGCAAACGGTCCTGAACGCCATCGCCGAACCGATCGAGGAGGAGGTGAACGGCGCGCCGGACATGCTCTATATGCAGGGCTCAAGCTCCAGCTCCGGTCAGTATCAGCTGACCGTGACCTTCGCGATCGGCACCAATCCGTACATCGATCAGGTGAACGTGCAGAACCGCGTGCAGATCGCCGAGTCGCAGCTGCCGACGGAGGTGCAGTCTGAAGGTATCACCGTGCGCGCCGCGTCCAGCACCTTCGTGCTGGCGGTCAGCCTGTTCTCGCCGACAAATAAATACAGCCAGATCTATATCTCGAACTACGAGTACCAGCATCTGTATCAGGTCGTCTCGCGCCTGCCCGGGGTCGGCAACACGCAGATTTTCGGCGAACGCGAATATGCGATGCGTGTGTGGTTGAATCCGGTGCAGATGACCGGCCTCGGCATCACCCCGGCTATGGTGACCGCGGCGATCGAGGCGCAGAATCTCCAGGTCTCGGCTGGGCAGATCGGCGAGGCCCCGACCTACAACAACCAAGCTCAGCAGCTCACGGTGCTGGCGCCGGGCGAGCTCAGCAACGTCCAGCAGTTCAAGAACATCGTGATCCGAGCCACGCCGAATGGCGGCATTGTCCGGCTCTCCGACATCGCCCGGGTGCAGCTGGCGGCCGAGCAATATAACAACGCGGCGGAGCTCGACCATTTGCCGGCCTCGACCCTGGCCGTCTACGAGGCGCCTGATGCCAACGCGCTGGCGGTCTCGCGGGACGTGCAGGCGGCGGTGAAGGCGATGTCCGTGCACTTCCCGCCGGGCATGACCTACACGGTCGCCTATAACGCCTCGAACTTCGTCTCCGCGGATATCGACGAGATCCTCCGCACCCTGGTAATCACCCTGATCCTCGTGGTGGCCGTGGTCTACCTGTTCCTGCAGGACTGGCGGGCCACGGTGATTCCCACCATCGCCATCCCGGTCTCGCTGATCGGCGTGTTCGCGGTCCTGTACGTGCTCGGCTACTCGGCGAACACGATCGATCTCTTCGCCATCGTGCTCGCCATCACCCTGGTGGTGGACGACGCCATCGTGGTGGTCGAGAACGTGACGCGCACGCTCGAGGAAAATCACGGCATGAGCGTGGCCGACGCCACCGAGAAGGCGATGGCCGAGATCACCGGCCCGGTGATCGCGACCACGCTGGTGCTGGTGGCGGTGTTCGCGCCGGTCGGTTTCGTCTCCGGCGTGACCGGCGCGCTGTACCGGCAGTTCGCGGTGACGATCTCGGTGTCGGTGGTGATCTCCGCGATCAACGCGCTGACGCTGAGCCCGGCGCTCTGCGCGCTGATGCTGAAGCCGCCGAAGCCGGTCACTTTCGTCGGGTTCCGCTGGTTCAACAGCCTGTTCGACTTCATGCGCAACCGGTTCGGCAATGTCGTAGGGGTGCTGACGCGCCGGCTGACCTTGGCGATCGCCGGCATCATCGCCGTCTTCGTCATCACTTATGGCGTGTTCGAGCACACCCCGACCGCCTTCCTGCCGGCCGAGGATCAGGGCTACTTCCTGATCAACGTGCAGCTGCCGAACGGCGCCTCGCTGGAGCGCACCAACGACGTCGTGGACGAGCTCACCACCATCCTGCACAAGACGTCGGGGGTCGAGCATGTGATCGGCGTCTCGGGCTTCAGCATCGTCACTGGCGCGCAGGAACCGAGCGGCGGTCTGGTCATCGCCATCCTCACCCCCTGGAGCCAACGCGGCCGCAGCGAGTCCGCCGAGGCGCTGATGGCGAAACTGAAACCGACCTTCAATGCGATCCCCTCGGCGGACATCGCGGCCTTCGATCCGCCGCCGATCCCCGGCGTCAGCGCGACCGGCGGCATCAACTACGTGCTCGAAGCGCAGAACGGCGAGAGTGTGCAGCAACTGGCCGCGGCCGCGCGCGGGCTGATTTTCGCCGCCAACCAAAATAAGAACCTGACCAACGTGTTCAGCGGCTTCGACGCCAGCCAGCCGCAGGTGGAGGTGTCCGTGAACACCACCCGGGCGGAGCTGCTGGGGGTCTCCCCGGAAGTGGTCTACACGACGCTGCAGGCCTATCTCGGCTCGCAGTTCGTCAATCTCTTCAATTATGACAACTTCGTCTATCAGGTGATCGTGCAGGCGGACCAGCAGTACCGCAGCAAGATCTCCGACATCAATAACCTCTATGTGCAGAGCTCGACCGGACAGGAAGTGCCGATCAGTAGCCTCGTCACCATCAAGAACGTGACGGGTCCCAATGCGCTGATCACGTACGATGAATATCCGGCGGTGCTAATCAACGGCCAGCCGGCCCCCGGCTACAGCGACGGTCAGGCAATCACCGCGATGGACCAGGTGTCGGCCAAGACCTTGCCGGACGGGTTCGGCTATGACTGGACCGGCATGACCTACCAGCAGTTGCTCGCTATGGGTCAGGAAAGTTCAGCCTTCATCTTCGCCGTGGTGTTCTCCTTCCTGTTCCTCGTGGCGCTTTATGAAGGCTGGTTCCTGCCTTTCGCGGTGACGCTGCCGGTCGGCTTCGCGCTGATGGGCGGGCTGGTCGCCTTGCATCTGCGCGGCATGCCGCTGGACGTGTACGGCCAGGTGGGCCTGGTGCTGCTGATCGGCCTGTCGGCGAAGAACTCGATCCTGGTCGTGGAATTCGCCAAGGACCGGCTGGAGAAAGGCGGCATCAGCATCGAGCACGCCGGCGAGGAAGCGGCGCGGATCCGCTATCGGCCGGTGATGATGACGGCGCTCGCCTTCATCATCGGCGTGGCCCCGCTGGTGATCGCGACCGGCGCCGGCGCCGGGGCGCGGCAGTCGATCGGCACCACGGTGTTCGGCGGCATGGTCGTGGCGACGCTGGTCGGCGTGGTCTTCATCGCCCCGCTCTTCGTGGTGGCGGCGAAGCTCAGCGAACGGCTCAAGCGGAAGAAACATGCGGCGGAACCAGCCGGCTCCTCGCTGCAACGCGGACCGGCTGACCACGAATGACCACGAAAACCGCGGGCGCCTAAAGCGGCCGCGGTTTTTTAAAGAAAGCGGCCGCTTTTTGAAAAAAGCGGCGCAAAAATTTTTGTTATGCTGGGCCGCGGGCGTTGACGCCGACAACGCCCACAACCCAGATGCCTGAACGCTGTTACGTGCGGTTGACCGGATCGCTGGCGGGGAAGCTGTCCTCACCTGCCTGATCGAGATCGGCATTCGGGACGGCGATTTTGCTGGCAGCCCCCGAATGGATCACCTGCTTGCGCGCCTCTGGCCAGAACGTTTTTTCCCGCCCCTTGGGCCGGCCGGCCTCCAGCCACAGCTCGTGCGCCCGAACCCGGACCAATTGTTCGATGGTCGCGCGATTGTCCATGATGTTGTTCCTCTCCTTTGCAAGTTCTACCGTGCGACGCTGCTTGACCCTTGACCTGGGACAATCCGGGAGCGGATCAAGACCCGCTCGCGCGCAGCCGCAAGTTTAATAACCTCGTCACGATTTTCACGACCCAGGCCGCCCGGTACCGATCTCGCGGCGCCGCCGGCGTCACAGGCTCGTGAAAGAAGCTCTCCGGAAAAACTGTTAATTTTGTTTAAATCAATTTATTATTATATAGAAACGAGATGAAACAAGCAGCGCCATCCAGAGAGACCGCAACGTCAAGTTGAAGCTTTAAATTGTTTGAATTGCCTTTGTAAAATACTAGAATTTTTTTGATCAAGCCACTCATGCCAGAACCGCGTAGCAATGGCGCTGAGGGCAAGCGGAGATGAGGCATTGACCGAACAAACCTTCCCGCACAGCTTGGCGAGAACGACATCGCTCGCCATCGAAACGCGTCGCTTTTCGATTGAGCCAGGCGATCTCCCGCGCGCACAAGGCGACCGCTCATGAGCCCTCATACGTCCGTGCAGGAGGAAGGCAGCGACGCGCTCATTTCGCTGCAGTCAGAAATTGCTCGCCTGAAAACCGCGCTGCAAGCGCGCGATGATTTTATCGCCATAGCCGCACACGAACTCCGCAATCCGATGACACCGTTGCTGGGCATTTGCCATCTGGCGCTGAATGCCGCGCGCAAAGCCGAGCCGCCGGTGCCGCCGGCGCTCTTGTCCCTGCTCGAGCGCATGAACGTCTCGATCCAGGAGTTTGTCGACCGCGCCACGCGGCTTCTGGACCTCAGCCGAATCAACGCCGGCAAACTGCAACTATGTTCGGTCGAGGCGGATTTTTCCGCCACCGTCGGCACCATTGCCGCCAAATATGAAAACGCCTCCTTGCGCAAAGGCTCCCCACTCGAACTGCACATCGAACCCGGGGTGAGAGCTTGCCTCGATCCCCTCGCCTTCACGCAGATCGTGGAAAATGTTCTATCCAATGCTTTTAAGTTCGGCAACGGAAAAACGGTCAGGCTGCGCTTCGCACAAGCGGATGAATGGGTGACGCTGAGCATCGAAGATTTCGGAATCGGCATGAGCGCCGAACAGCAAAGGCATCTTTTCGGCCGCTTCGTGCAGGCGGAACTTCCGCCTTTGGGCGGGGGCATCGGCATCGGGCTGTGGCTGACAGGCCGGCTGGTCGCCGCCATGAAGGGCCGCGTCACGGTGGTCAGTCGCGCCGGTCAGGGCGCGACATTCACCGTGCAGTTGCCACGGCGCCCGGTACTGGATCCCAGCCCGGAATAGTCCAAAAACCACAAGAAAGAGGCCGATTTTTGAAAAAAGCGGCGCAAAAACTTTTATTATGCTGGGCTATGGGCGTTGGCGCGGACAACGCCCACGGCCCAGATTAATAAAGTTTTTTTGCTTCTTTTTGTTCACAAAAAGAAGCCTTCCCTTCCTAGAGCATACCGAGGGACATCTTACGCGCGGGCGGCTTATGAACGCGGTCGATCTCCGCGAGATCAGCCGCACTCAGGCTGATCGCCGCCGCCCGCGCATTTTCGCGCAGATGCGCGGGGTCGGCGGATTTTGGAATCGCGATCGTGTTGCCGTCCCGCAGGCTCCAGGCGATGGCGATCTGCGCGGGGCTCGCATCGTGGCGCTGCGCCACCGCCTTCAAGGCCGGTGAACGGAGCAACTTGCCCGCCTGGCCGAGCGGCGAGTACGCCATCACCGGCATTTTCTGGCTCCGGCACCAGGGGAGCAGATCGAATTCGATGCCGCGTTCGTCAGGATGGTAGAGCACCTGATTGGTGGCGCAGTTCTTCCCATGCGGCGTAGCCAGAACTTCCTCCATGTCGCCGGCGTCGAAATTTGATACGCCCCAAGCGCGGATTTTTCCGGCCGCCCGCAGCGTCTCGAACGCGGCGATGGTCTGCTCCAGCGGATACCGGCCGGGCCAATGCAGCAGATAAAGATCCAGATGGTCAGTGCCGAGGCGCCGCAAACTCGCCTCGCAATGGCTGACGACGCCGCTGGAGGAGGCGTTCTGCGGCATGACCTTGCTGACCAGGAACACGCGCTCGCGCTGGCCCTTGATGGCCTCGCCCACAACCTTCTCCGAACCGCCATCGGCATACATTTCCGCCGTGTCGATCAGGCTGAGCCCCAGCTCGATGCCTTTGCGCAGCACCGCGGCCTCAGCCCCGGCACGGCCGGCGGCCTCCCCCATATGCCAAGTGCCCAGGCCCAAAGCCGGGACTTTGGTCCCATCCGGCAGGGTGACGGTCGGAATGGTCATCTGTGCCACCTCGTAAGAATAAGAAAAGGCTACTTTTTGTGAACAAAAAGTAGCAAAAAAACTTTGCTATGCTGGGCCATGGGCGATGTCGCCGACAACGCCCATGGCCCTGCATAATAAAAGTTTTTGCGCCGCTTTTTTCAAAAAGCGGCTGCTTTACTGGCCTCAGAACGCCGCGGCGTGGCCGTCGCGGCGGCTGTCGCTGGCGGCGACATAGCCGTGATCGAGATCGTCGGAGAGCTTCATGATGAACTGGCCGGAGCCGAAATCCATGTATGGATCGTCGACGGATTTCAGCTGATGGCCGCGCGCCTGCAGCCCTTCGATGGTCTCGCGGCGCATCGTCGCCTCGACGTCGAGGGTAAAGTCGCGATTCACCTTCCAGCGCGGCGCATCGCACGCCGCCTGCGGCTGCTGGGCGTAATCGAGCATGCGCACCGCGGTTTGCAGATGGCCCTGGGGCTGCATGTCGCCGCCCATCACGCCGAAGCTCATCAGCGGCTTGCCGTCCTTGGTGAGGAAGGCCGGGATGATGGTGTGGAACGGCCGCTTGCCGCCTGCGACCACGTTCGGCGAGGCCGGGTCCGAGGAGAAGCCGTAGCCGCGATTTTGCAGGCTGATGCCGAAGCCAGGCACCACAACGCCGGAGCCGAAGCCGTTATAGTTCGACTGGATGAAGGAAATCATCATGCCGGATTCGTCGGCGGCGGAGAGATAGATGGTGCCTCCCGCCTTCGGCATGCCGAAGCTCGGGCGCTGCGCCTTGTCCATGCTGATCAGCTTGGCGCGCTCGGTCAGGTAACCGTCGCTCAGCATCTCTTCCGCGGTCACCGTCATGGCGCGCGGATCGGCGACATAGCGGTAGATGTCCGCGAAAGCGAGCTTCATCGCCTCGATCTGCACGTGCTGCGAATCCACACCGTCGACCTTCATGCCGGCGAGGTCAAATTTCTGCAGGATGCCAAGCGCGATGAGGGCGGCGATGCCCTGCCCGTTCGGCGGGATCTCATGCACATCATAGCCGCGATAGGACTGGCTGATCGGCTTGACCCATTCCGGGCGATAGGCGGCAAGGTCGGCTTGCGTCATCGCGGCGCCGCATTCCTTGGAAAAAGCAGCGATGCGCGCGGCGATCTCGCCTTCATAGAAGGCGCGCGGGCCCTGCTCGGCGAGCATGCGCAGCGTGACAGCGGCCTCCTTGAAGACGAATTTCTCGGCGACCTGCGGTGCCCGCCCATGCGGCATGAACGCGGCGGAAAAACCCGGCTGGTCCTTCAGCACCGGCACCAGCGCGGCCCATTTGTGCTGCACGATCGGCGCCACGGCATGCCCACGCTCGGCCAGCTCGATCGCCGGCTGCAGCAGGTCGGCGAAGGGCAGACGGCCGAAGCGCCCATGCAGCGCCTCCCAGCCGGCGATGGCGCCCGGCACGGTCACGCTGTCCCAGCCGCGCATCGGCCGGTTGGCCAGGCCATTCGCGGCCTCGCCGTATTTGCCGCGGAAATAGGCCGGGTTCCACGCAGCGGGCGCGGTGCCGGAGGCGTTCAGGCCGGATAATTCCTTGCCGTCCCAGAGAATCGCGAATGCGTCGCTGCCGAGGCCGTTAGAGACGGGTTCGACGATCATCAGTGCCGCGGCCGCCGCGATGGCGGCGTCCACCGCGTTGCCGCCGCACGCCAGCATGCGTAAGCCGGCCTGCGCTGCCAGCGGTTGCGAGGTCGAGACCACGTTGCGCGCCATCACCGGCATGCGGATGGTCGGATAAGGATTGGTCCAGTCTGAAAACATCACATTGTTCCTGTTGCTCTTGCTCGATGGCCTCGCTTGCCGGCTTCAGACGGCCGCAAGCGGTCACCGCGTGACCACCACAGGCACCACCACGTTGACGAGCAAGGCGACGACACCGACATTGATGGCCTTCACGACATCAGGCAAGCCCGGCCCCACCGCGAGGATGGGGCCGGCGCGCTATGTCACGGCGCGATGCAAACCCGCCCGTGACAAATCAAGCCTATTCCGGCTTCGGCCCGTGCGCCTTGATGAACGTATCGACCGTGCCTTCTTCCGGGTTCACGAAAACCACGTCCCGCGGATCGCGGCGCGGCGTGTCGACGGTGAGGAAGATCACCGGATGCTCGAGCAATTCAGGGATCGCGTGCACGACGCCTTTCTTGAAGAACACCATCTGGCCCGCCTGCAATTCACGCGGCTCACCGCCATCCACCTCGAAGGTGGTGCGGCCGGAGAGCAGGTACAGATATTCATCGCAGGTCGCGTGGTAGTGGCGCGGTACGGGGTGATAGGCGCGGAAAATCCGCGAGCTGGCGGCAACCTCGTCGGTCAGGCGGGTGTCGATCAGCATGGTGTCGGCCGTCTCCGGCAGCGACGCGGCGATCGCCTTCACGTCGAAATACGCGCTGTTCCGCATGCTGTCCTGCGGCGCGGTCTTGGTCTTCTCGTCGGCACTCATATTTCACACTCCTGCTTGGGCACGAAGCGGAACCTGATCAACGCCGGCCCGTTCGACACAGCTTGGCCAGGTTCCACATTGCCCCCTGACATGGAGGTGCTATTTCAGCTTTCCAATAGAAGATTTTGCGCAGTCTGATCTGTGTCTGCGTATAATGAGCCTGGAGGTTAACGTGGACTTGCGGCAGTTGGAACATTTCGTGGCGGTCGCACAAGAACGCCATTTCACGCGCGCCGCGGCCCGGCTTCATATCGTGCAGTCCGGCCTTTCCGCGTCGATCCGGGCGCTGGAAGAGGAGATGGGGGCGGCGCTGTTTCTGCGCACGACCCGGCGGGTCAATCTCACCCCGGCCGGCACGGCGTTTCTGACTGAGGCACAGCGTGTGCTCGACGCCGCCACGGCGGCGCGCAACGTCGTCGCCGAAGTACAGGGGCTGAAGCGCGGCCGGCTGCTGGTCGGCGCGATCCAGGGCCTGAGCCCCTTCATCGACCTGCCGCGCCTGCTCGGCGCCTTCCGCCGGCAATACCCGCAGGTGGAAATCCAGCTCCGCTTCGACGACACCGCGGCGCTGATCGAGGGCGTGCTGGACGGCAGGCTGGACATCGCCTTCACCCAGTTCGTGGAGACGCCGCCGCCCGAACTCGCCGCCCGCATGCTCGCCTGCGACCCGCTGGTCCTCGCCTGCCCCGGCAACCACCGCCTCGCCGGCCAGCGCGACCTCAGCCTCGGCGCCATCGCCGAGGAGGCCTTCATCGACCTGCCTTCCGGCCAGGGCACACGGCAGCTGGTGAATCAGAGCTTTGCCGCCGCCAACCTGGCGCGGCGCTCGGAATTCGAAGTCAACGACCTGGCGATGCAGCTGGACATGGTGGCGCACGGACTCGGCGTGGCGCTGGTGCCGGAACTGGTGGTGCAAAGCCGGATGCGCGCCGCACCACAGGCGCCAATCAGCTTCGCCACCCTGGCCGAACCGGAACCGTGCTGGGAACTGGCGGTGGTGTATGGACGGCACGCCGAAACCGGCCGCCCCGGCAGCGCCGCCGCCGAAGCGTGCCTGCGCATCTTGGACGAAGCGTAGGAAGCGAAAGAAAGACTACTTTTTGTGAACAAAAAGTAGCAAAAAAACTTTTTTATGCTGGGCCATGGGCGTTGTCGCCGACAACGCCCATGGCCCAGCATAGCCAAAAGTTTTTGCACCGCTTTTTTCAAAAAGCGGCTGCTTTCTTAAATCTGCCTAGCGCCGGGGATGTGCAGATCCTGCATCGGATTGAACCGGTGCACCCCGCCCCCGTGCATCATCCAATGCACGAGCAGCAGCACGACTAAAATGAGGATCAGCAGCGCGAACACGCGGCCGAGCACGCGGAATGCTGCCACCACCAGCCACAAGGCGACGCCGATGAGAATCAGCACCTGCAGCAGCGGCGGCAGACCGACCGACGTCATCAACGTGACAAGAAATCCGTCGATGACGCCGATCAGTTCCATCACCAGGCCGGCCAGGGTCAGAATCGCCGAGACAACCAGGTTGATGGCGTGTGTCATGCCTTGGCGGGGACCTCAGCGCCGAGCTTCAGCAGCGTGCGGGACAGGGTCTCGATCGCCCAGGGCAGATCGGCTTCGTTGATGTCGAAATTCGGCGTGTGGTGGCCGGAGGGGATGTCCGAGCCGAGCACCGCATAGACCGCCTGGCCGCCAAGCTCCTGCACCCGGCGCATGAAGAAGGTCGCATCCTCGCTGCCGCCGGTGAGATGCGGCGCCGAGTCGACATCGAGGCCCGGCACGGTTTTCGCCGCCGCGGCGACCTTTTCCGCCAGCGCCGCGTCCGAGGCGGCGGTCGTGGTGCGGCCGACCGTACGGATCTCCACCTCCACCTCCTGCGCCGCGGCACAGCCGCGCAGCACCGCTTGCGCCCGGCGCAGCATGTAATCGGTGATCACTTCGGTCTCCCCGCGCACTTCCATCTGCAGGAACGCCTCATCGGCGATCACGTTGCGGCCGGCGCCGCCGCGCAGCGTGCCGACATTCACCCGCGAGCGCCCAGCGCCGTGCCGGGAGATGCCGTACAACGCCGTCACGGCATTGGCGGCGGCGAGCAGTGCGTTGCGGCCTTCATCGGGATGGCTGCCGGCATGGGAGGACTGGCCGCGAAACGTCACGTCCAGCTTGGCGCTGGCCAGATGCCCCCAGGCCGCCGGGCGGAACACGCCGCTCGGCACGCCGGTGCCCAAATGCACGGCGATGAAAGCGTCCACATCGTCGACCACGCCGGCTTTCACCATTGGCAGCGCGCCGCGCCCGCCTTCCTCGCCCGGCTGGAAAATCAGCTTCACCGTGCCGCGCAGGTTTTCCTTCATGCCGCTCAGCACCTCCGCCACCGCCAGGCCGATCGCGGTGTGGCCGTCATGGCCGCAGGCATGCATCACGCCGGGATTCACCGAGGCAAATTTTTCCCGCGACGGGAGATGCGCCTGGGTATCGTCCTCGAGGATCGGCAGCGCATCCATGTCCACGCGCAAGGCCACGACCGGGCCCGGCAACGCGCCCCGCAGCACGCCCACCACCGCGGTATGCCCACCAGCGAAAGCGGGCAAAAACTCCGCCGGCGCGCCCGCGTCAGCGGCGCGCTGATAGGCACGGTCCAGTTCCGCCTCGCTAGGCAGGCCGAAGCGGCTGGCAGAGTCGATCACCTCGCGGCCCAGTTTCACCTCGACCCCCAGTTCGGTCAGGCGTTGCGCCACCACGCTCGCGGTGCGGAACTCCGTCATTCCCAGCTCGGGATGGCGGTGCAGGTCGCGTCGGATGGCGACGGCGCGGGCGGCGATTTCCGGCGAGACCAGGGACGTGTCGAAGGGGGCCATTGAAGAGCCTTTCATTTCATCGGGTTGATACGCGGTCTGAAGCTGATGTTATCGCTACAGCAATCTGCGTCCAGCGGAAATGCAGGAGGCTCCGGCTATCGTCACGAACCAGATGAAGGAAAGCGGCCGCTTTTTCGATCAAAAGCGGCGCAAAAACTTTTGCGCCTCTGGGCCTGTGGCACTGACACAGCACGGGCCCAAAGGCGCAGCGGGCCGGACGAGCCGGCCCGCCGGTCGTCACTCCGTGCTTAGACCCACCAATGGTAGCCCAGCGCAAAGTTGAGAACGACGCCATAGGTCAGGTAGATAAGCCAGAGTCCGGTCAGGACCTGCCACAGGCCGATCAGCCGCCCACCGAAGGACCATGAGAAGAGGCGCGTCGGAATTTCGGTAATGTAGATAAGCGACAGCCCGACAAACAGGATGGCAACCGGGATGTCCCCCGCCCCCTGGAAGACGATGACGCCAAGGACTGAGAGCATGAAGACGGCGATCGCCATCCAGCCCTCGGGAACCGCGCTGCTGCCGATATACCGGCGGTGCGACACGGCGAACCAATGCACGCCATAGGCCGTGAAGGCGACCGCCGCCATGTAGAGCGGTGCTGCATTCGTAAAGACGCCGAACCAGGTCAGGCCGACGGTGAGATAGACGCCGGTGATGAACTGCATGAAGCCAGCCATCCAGAGGCCCCACATCGCGACGGTCTTATCGACCTCCCGGCTCGCCTTTGGAAACTGGAACAGCGCCTGGCCGCCCATCACCAAATATCCCGTCGCCAGGCCGAAAAAACCGATGGCCACAGGCCAGAACTTGGATGAGTCGAAAACGACGTCAACAATTTGGTTGTGCATATTGTATCTTACTCGCAATAAAAAATCAGATGCGCAAAGGAGACCTGTGCACGGTTAGCTGCCAAACGACTTGGGAGAGAAACCAAGACATTCATGATCAATCGTTAGAGCATCCTGATGGATGGGGCTATGATAGGGTCGAATGTCTGCCTTGTTATTTTGTAATTTTTAATGATTTTTCGAATGGGCGATAGTCTTTACCTATATTTGTGTCGCCCGCCCTGAACAATGGCATGTGCCATCCATGATGGTGCAGAACCCCGGACGGAGCCCCACCAGCACGCAAACGGCTGCGGGCGCAGAAAATCTGAAAGATCCTGAGCGCAGCAGGACAATTCAGAAACAAGAGAAGGGGAAGGCTGCTTTTTGTGAACAAAAAGAAGCAAAAAAGCTTTATTCATCTGGGCCATGGGCTGCACCGGCGACAACGCCCATGGCCCAGCATAGAAGAAATTTTTGCGCCACTTTTTTCAAAAAGCGGCCGCTTTCTTCTATCTGACTAGCCTGCCTGGAAGCATGATAGACCTAAAGAAATCATGCTCCAGGTCTTTGTTCGAGGTTGCTTTAGCGGACCGCAGAGAACGAGGTCGGCGTGAGCATCGCGTTGCTCAGCGTGTCGACGATGGCACCGTTCTTTTCTGTCTCCGCCTTCACCGCGAGCCATTCCGGGTCGCTCGCGAAGGCGTTCCATTTGCGCTCGCGCTCGGCCAGCGACTCCCATTCGAGCAGATAGTACAAGTCTTGATTCGAAGAACCGATGGCGACGGTCCAGAAACCGGCTTGGCGGATGCCGTGCTTCTGCCAGATCTTCAGCGTGTGCGTCTCGAAGCGCGAGAGCAGATCGGGCATCCGGCCGGCGGCAGCGCGATAGATGCGCAATTCATGGATCATGGGAAATGTCCTCCTGAAATATCAATCGTGTTAGAGTCTGGTCGTTTGAAGGAAGCGGCCGCTTTTTGAAAAAAGCGGCGCAAAAACTTTTGGTCCGCTGGGCCATGGGCGTTGTCACCGACAACGCCCATGGCCCAGCATAAATAAAGTTTTTTGCTACTTTTTGTTCACAAAAAGTAGCCTTCCCTTCCCTTCCCTTTAGCGCGGCGCGTCGCCGCGGCGGAATTCCGCGGTCAGTTCGTCGAGCTTCTGCTTCAGCCCGGCATCGAGCTTGAACTCGCAGGCAGTCAGCGTGTCGTTCAACTGCTCCGCCCGGCTGGCGCCGATGATGGCTGAGGTCACGGCGGGGTTGGCCAGAACCCAGGCGATCGCGACCGTGGTCAGGTTCAGTCCGGCATCGTTCACCACCCGGCGCAGTTCCTCGATCTTGGCGAAAGAGCTGTCGTTCCAGTAGCGGTCCTGGTAGCGGGCCCCGGCGGTGCCGAGGGTGAAGCGCGTGCCGGCCGGCGGGGCGCCGGGCTTGTGCTTGCCGGTCAGCAGGCCGCCGGCGAGCGGGTTGTAGGGGATGACCCCCAGCCCTTCCTCTGTGGCCAGCGGCAGCAGCTCGCGTTCGATCTCGCGAAACAGCAGGCTGTAGCGCGGCTGGACCGAGATGAAGCGGGTCTTGTTCTTGACATCGGCGCGGCCGAGCGCGCGCGCCAGGCGGTAGGCGAGGAAGTTGGACACGCCGACATAACGGGCCTTGCCGCTGCGAACGACGATGTCGAGCGCATCGATGGTCTCATCCAGCGGCGTGTTCGGATCATCCGAATGCAGCTGGTACAAATCGACATAATCGGTGCCGAGGCGCTGCAGCGAGGCATCGATCGCATCCAGAATATGCTTGCGCGAGGCGCCCTGGTTCCAGGCGGCGTCGCCCATCTTGCCGACACATTTGGTCGCCAGCACGAAATTATGGCGCTTGCCCTTGAGCCAGCGGCCGACGATTCTTTCCGTGTCGCCGACGGTGCCGGCGTCGCCACCCAGCGGATACACGTCGGCGGTGTCGATGAACGTCACCCCGGCCGCCGCGGCCTTGTCGAGAATTTCAAAGGATTTGTCTTCTTCGGTCTGCAGGCCGAAGGTCATGGTGCCTAGGCAGAGCCGCGAAACGGTCAGGCCAGTCGCGCCGAGATTGGTATACTGCATGTCTCTCTCCAAACTGTGTGCAGGCCGTAGCACCATAGCAGCCGGGACGGTTCACGCCAGACGAGCGTTAGAATAAGGAAAGAAGCCGCTTTTTGAAAAAAGCGGCGCAAAAATTTTTGCTATGCTGGGCCATGGGCTGTGTCGGCGACAACGCCCATGACCCAGATTCATAAAGTTTTTTTGCTACTTTTTGTTCACAAAAAGCAGCCTTTCTCTTCCCTCTCGGGTCCGCGCCGCCAGAAGAAGCCGCAGGCCCAGGGCGGCGACGGCGCAGCCGGCCATGGTGCCGGCCATCGCCATCAGGCCGAACCGGGGAAACAACAGCGCCACAACGCCGCTCGCCCCCGCGCCGCCGAGCATCTGCAGCGAGGTCAGCAGGCCGCCGACAATCCCGGCGCAATCGGGCAGCGGGTGCAGCGCGCCATGGGCGGCACTAGGGGCGGCCAGGCCGAAACTGGCGGTGGCCAGCACCAGCAGCGGCATCATCTCGCCGAGTGGGACAGGGCCCAGGGCGGCGCGCCAACAGAGCGTGAGCGTGGCTGTCAGCGCCAGCGCGACGGCGAGGCTCAGCAACAGCGTCGCGGACACGCCGCGATGCGACAGCCTGGCGTTACAGAACGCCCCCACGACGATGCCCATGCCGGTGCAGGCGAACAGCCCGGCATAGAGTGCTGCGCTCACATGCATGAGTCCGATCAGCACCAGCGAGGAACCGGACACGTAAGCGAACATCCAGCCGAAGCCGAGCGCGTTGAGGCCGATATGCAGCATCACCTCGCGATGACAGAGAACCTGCCGGTACTGCCCGACCAGCCGCCGCACCCCCGCCGGCGGCGCCGCGCCGGGCCTTGTCTCCGGCAGGCTGACGGCGGCGATAACGGTGAGCAGCACGCCGCTCAACCCGGGCACGCCGTAAATGCCGCGCCAGCCGGCCATGCCCAGCAGCAGCGCGCCCAGAGCGGGGGCGACGATCGGCGCGACATTGGCGACGATGGTGATGACGGCGAGCCGCGTCTGCGCGGCGCGACCCTCGAACAGGTCGCGGACGATGGTGAAAGCCAGCGTCATGCCGGCCCCAGCCCCCACCCCTTGCACCAGCCGCGCGGTCAGCAGCAGCGCAATCGTCGGCGCCGCCATTGCCGCCAGCCCGCCCAGCGTGAACAGCAGCAGCCCGGCCAGCAGCGGCAGCCGTCTTCCATACCGATCGGCGAGCGGACCATAGACCACGGGGCTCACGGCGAAGCCGGCCATGAACAGGCTGAGCGTCAGCCCGACCATGCTCGACGCCGCGTGCAGCGCCCGCGCGATCACGGGCATAGCGGGCAATGACATGTCGATGGCCAGCGGCGGCAGCGCCGCGAGCGCCCCCAGGAACAGAAGCAGGCCGAAACTTTCACGTCGTAGTCGCATGACTTATCCTTACCTTGGCCGGAACCGGCTCTGGGAAGTGAAGGGAAGGCTTCTTTTTGGGCTGGGGTCATGGGCGTGATCGGTGACAACGCCCATGGCCCAGCATAGCCAAAAGTTTTTGCGCCGCTTTTTTTAAAAAGCGGCTGCTTTCCTCTAACCGCGGGCCGGCGGCGCGATCCCGGCGAGCATCAGCCGCACCGCGTGTTCGATCTTCGCCGCCATCTCTTCGGGCGTCGGCCCGCCCTCGATCGCCATCACCGCCCGGTTGAGAAGAGTGGACAAGACCATGTCGTGAAACAGGACCGAGGCTGGCCCCAGCGCCACATCCGGACGGATATGGCCCAACCGTTGCTGCTCGGCCAAAAACCGCTGCAGCAGCTCACAGGTGGCGGCCGGACCGTCGCGGTACCAGCCGAGGCCGATCGCCGGGTGCCGTAGCGCCTCGGTGATGACCAGACGCTGGAACGCGAGATGCCGCGGCTGCAGCAGGGTCGATAGCAGCATCGTCGCGAAGCTTTTCAAACCGTCCCGCAGCGACAGGCCTTCGAGATCCAGCGCCATGAGCGGCACGATGAGGTCCTCGAGCGTGTCCTCCATCACCGCGGTGAACAAGCCGTCCTTGTCGCCATAAAACTGATAGACGCTGGCTTTCGAGCCGCCGACATCGCGGATCAGTTCATCGACGCTGACGCCGTCATAGCCGCGCTCCAGAAACAGGTCGGCCGCGCGCTGGCGCAGGCGCGCATCGCGTTCCTCGCCACGACGCGTGCGGCGGGCCGGGGGCGCGCCTGCGCTCATGCCTCAGGCCTTGGCGCCGGCGACGAGCTGGATTTCCGCCAAAAGATCGTCGATCGCCTTCAGGCAGAAATCGAGCGTAGTGGCATCGACCAGCTTGCCGTCGACGATTTTTTGCGTCACGCCGGCGATCACCACCTGCGGGCGCAGCACCACGCGCGACAGCGTCGAGGCCAGGGTTTCCTGCATCTGGGTATGCGCGCGCGCGCCGCCGACATAGCCGGGGGAAGAGGTCATCAGCAGCACCGGCTTGTCCTTGAGCGGCGAGACGAAAACCGGCCGCGACGCCCAGTCCAGCGCGTTCTTCAGCATGCCGGGGATGCCGTGATTATATTCCGGCGTGCACAGGATGAGCCCGTCCGCCTCGGTGATCGCCGCCTTCAGGGCGCGCACGGAGGCCGGAAGATGTTCGCCCTCCAGATCGCCATTGTAGATCGGCACATCGTTCAGCGGAAACACCGTCATGCTGGCCTTGGCCCCGAGCCGTTCCGCCAGGCTCTGCAGAATCATCGTGTTGGTGGACGCCTTGCGGATGCTGCCGGAGAGGCCCAGCAGTTTCACCCCTGAGAAAGTCGACATAAGAACTCCATCGTGTACGTGCGGATGAAATGTACTGCATCGTACACTTTTTTCAAGACCTAGACCGGCGGCTTCGCTGGTGTTTTGCGTCCCTTGCATCCCGCGTGAGGCCAAGGGAAAAGACAGCATGTCCGCCGTATTCAATGCCGTCCTCCCGATCTTCGCGCTCATCCTCACCGGTTACCTCTGCGCGCGCCGCGGTATCCTCGGCCCCGCCGCCACCGACAGCCTGAACGCTTTCGTCGTCTGGCTGGCGCTCCCGGCGCTGTTGTTCCAGGCCATGGCGGGTATCACCTGGGCGGGGTTGGATCACCCCGGCTTTCTCGCCGCCTTCACCGGCGGCATGATGATCACGTTTCTGCTCTCTTTCCTGCTCGGTCCCCTGAAGGCCCGGCCGGCCCATCACCGCCTCGCGGACCGCAGCATCGAGGGACTGGACGCGGCCTATGCCAATACCGGCTTCATGGGCATTCCGCTCTGCCTCGTGGCGCTGGGCCATGGCTCGCTGGTGCCGGCGGTGATCGCCACCATTCTCACCGCCTGCGTGCTGTTCGCAGGCGCCATTGTGCTGATCGAGACAGACCTGCACGAAGGACCGCATCTCGGCGCCACGCTGCGCAAGGTCGGCCTCTCGCTGCTGCGCAACCCACTGGTGGCCTCGCCGCTTCTGGGCCTCGCCGCGGCGCTGCTGCGCGGCGTCGCGCATGTGCCGCTGCCCGGCCTTGTCACCCACTTCACCTCCTTGCTCGGCGCAGCCGCCAGCCCCTGCGCACTGGTCACCATCGGCCTGTTCCTGGCGCAGTCCGAGACGGCGAAGGAAACCGGCATCATCACCCGGTTGGTGGCGCTGAAACTCGTGGTGCAACCGACGATCACCGGCCTGCTCGCCTTCCGCGTCTTCGACATGCCGGAATTATGGGCCGACACGGCGCTGCTGCTGAGCGCCCTGCCGATCGGCACCGGCCCGTTCATGCTGGCGAAGCTGTATAATCGGGAAGCCGCAGTGACCTCGCGGGCGATTTTAATCTCCACCGTGCTGTCGCTGCTCACGGTCTCCGGGCTGCTGGCCTGGCTGGGCTAGAGAAATAAGCGAAGGAAAAGTCTACTTTTTGTGAACAAAAAGTAGTTTTCTGCTCCTTTGGGCCCGTGCTGTTTCAGCGCCTCAGGCCCAGCATAAGAAAAAGTTTTTGCGCCGCTTTTTTCAAAAAGCGGCTGCTTTTCTCTTGACCCGCCGACCGGTTTTGCCGTCCTCTCGTAACCGGAACGTTACCAAAGAAAAACGGGAGGACTTATGGACGCCACTCTGGTTCTGCCTCTGTCCGGGTGGCAGACGCCGCCTAGCCGCGAGCTCCAGGAGCGCGCATTGCCGGCTCTGGAAGCCGGCACCGTTCTGGTTTTTCCACGCCTGAATTTTCCGCTTCTGCCCGCAGAACAAAGCTTTCTGACCGAGTCTGCGCTCTCCGGCACACGGAAAAACATCAGCTACGACCCCGCCACCAAGAAACTGGGCGGCACGCAACTGGATCCACCGCAAGCGGCGGACCTGGCCGTGCTGCTGGCACGGTTCAGCGACGATGCCGTGGCGTTCGTTTGCGGGCTGCTGCCGCGCTATGCCCGCAGTTGCGCAAGGCCCGCGCCAGTTTCCGGCCGGCGGAGATCATGGGGCGCACCTACGCCCCGCGCCACGACGACCGGCGCCTGCATACCGACGCGTTTCCCTCGCGCCCGACCCAGGGCGAACGGATCCTGCGGCTGTTCGTGAACATCGATCCCGCCGGCACGAAGCGGGAATGGCAGGTGAGCGGCCCCTTCGAACAAGTGGCGGCGCGTTTTCTGCCGCAGCTGGATCGCGGCCCCTTGGGCAAGCCGATCATCGCCAGCCTCGCCGGCCGCGCGATGGCGGGCCTCAGCCTCACCCATGGCCGCCGCACGCCCTATGATTTTCTGATGCTGGGCCTGCATAACCGCGCGAAACTGGATGCGGCGTACCAAGCCTCTGCCCCCCGTACGGAAGTGACGTTTCCATCGGGCACGGCCTGGCTATGCTTCACCGATTCCGTGTCCCACGCAGCCCTGTCGGGACGCAACACGCTCGAACAGACGTTCCATTTGCCGGTCAGCGCCATGGCGCGGCCGGAACTCTCGCCCTTACGCGTCCTCGAACGCCTCTCGGGCCACGCGCTTACCTGAAGCGAAGAGAAAGACTACTTTTTGTGAACAAAAAGTAGCAAAAAAACTTTGCTATGCTGGGCCTTGGGCGTTGTCGCTGACACAGCCCATGGCCCAGCATAGCCAAAAGTTTTTGCGCCGCTTTTTTTAAAAAGCGGCTGCTTTCAGGCCCAGTGACCGCGGACCCAATAGCCGTACGGCCCATAATGCCCAGGCACCCACACGGCGCCATGATGAGGCTGGGCCGGGTACACCACGCATCCGGCCAGCGGCGCCGCGCTCAAAGCCAGCATCGCCAGGATCATCAATCGCTTCATGAACGCCTCCACGTCGTATCGAACGGCCAACGATTACACCACAACAAATGGGCAAACTGCAAGAAACTGTAACGGGCGCATCAATGCCACGTGACCACCGCGCCCCAGCCGATTTCCGCTGACTGCATTGGGTGATAAGCCCGCCGCGACACAGGTGCAGTCATTGGAAAGGAAGTTTGCTGACATGAACTGGCCAACGGAACAGGGTGAATTCCAGCTGGACAATCTCCCGCTGCAATCGGGCGAAGTGCTGCGCGACGCAAAGCTCGCATGGAAATCCTACGGCACGCTGAACGCCGCGCGCGACAATGTGATTCTTTACCCGTGCAGCTATGGTGCCAAGCACAGCACCATGGAGTGGCTGATCGAGCCGGACGGAATCCTCGACCCGACGCGCTGGTTCATCATCATTCCCAACATGTTCTCCAACGGCCTCTCCTCCGGCGCCGGCAACACGCCGGACTATCCCGCCGTGGTGACACCTTGGGACAATGTGACGGCGCAGCGCCGCCTGCTGCTCGAGCAGTTCGGCATTGAGCGGCTGCATGCCGTCTACGGTTTCTCGATGGGCGGGCAGCAAGCCTATCATTGGGCGGCGATGTTCCCCGATGCGGTGGAGCGCGCCATCGTGGTCTGCAGCAGCGCCAAGACGGCAGAGCATAACAAGGTGTTTCTCTCCGGCGTGCTGCGTACCTTCGAGGCGGCGCCGGAGCATATCGGCAATGGCCGTTTCTCCGCCCCGCCGCTCGGCACGCTGCGCGCCGTCGGCCATATCTATGCAGGCTGGGCCATCAGCCAGGATTATTACCGCGAGCGCCTGCACCTCGCCGGCGGCGCGCCGGACCTGGAAACCTATCTGGAAAACGACTGGGCGGCCCCGTTCCAGCAACGCGACGCCGCCGACGGCTATGCGCAGCTGGTCACCTGGATGCATGGCGACATCAGCGCCAACACGCTCTACGGCCACGATCTCGCGAAGGCGCTGAGCGCGATCAAGGCGAAGGTGCTGCTGCTGCCGGGCGAGACCGACCTGTATTTCCGCGTCGCCGATAACGCGCTGGAGATGCGCCACCTCGCCAAAGCCGAGCTGCGACCGATCCCCAGCATCCGCGGCCATCTCGCCGGCACCCCCTCGTCCAACCCGGCCGACTTCGCCTTCCTGAAGGACGCCGTCCGAAACTGGCTCGACTGATCTTCCGGTCCCCCTCCGCCGCACATGGGGCGGAGGGGGAAAACCGCACCATTCCGGCCAAAAGCCGCCGCAATTGCGCCGCATTAACTTTCTACAAGGAGGGTCACGCCCGCCGTTCAACACCGTGCCGAATGGCGGCTTTTCTTTTGAAGGTTCGCCATGAAGATTGCCCAGATCGCCCCGCTCTTCGAGAGCTGCCCCCCGAAACTCTACGGCGGGACCGAGCGCATCGTCTCGTACCTCACCGAGGAGCTGGTGCAGCAGGGTCATGATGTGACGCTGTTCGCCAGCGGCGATTCGCAGACCGCGGCGACCCTGGTGCCCTGCGGCGACATGGCGCTGCGCCTCAACCCGGTGGTGAGGGACTGGCTGCCGCATTACATCGTGATGCTGGAACAGGTGCGCCAGCGCGCCGACGAATTCGACGTGCTGCATTTCCATGTGGATATGGTGCACTACCCGCTGATCCGTGATTTCGCCGACCGGACCGTGACCACCCAGCACGGAAGGCTGGATCTGCCGGACCTGATGCCGTTCTACCGGGCTTTCCCCGAAGTGCCGCTTTCCTCGATCTCCGACCATCAGCGCCTGCCGATGCCCCCGGTGAACTGGGCCGGCACCGTGTATCACGGCCTGCCGCAGGATCTGCTGCCTTTCAAGGCGCAGCCGCAGGGCGGCTATCTCGCCTTCCTCGGCCGGATTTCGCCCGAGAAACGCCCCGACCGCGCGATCGAGATCGCCACGGCGGCGGGGATGAAATTGAAGATCGCCGCGAAGGTGGACAAGGCCGACCAGCCCTATTGGGACACGGTGATCGGCCCCATGGTCGCGGCGCATCCGAATGTGGAATTCATCGGCGAAATCAACGAGCAGCAGAAGGCCGACTTCCTCGGCAACGCTACCGCCCTGCTGTTCCCGATCGACTGGCCGGAGCCGTTCGGCCTGGTGATGATCGAGGCGATGGCCTGCGGCACACCGGTGATCGCCTTCCGCTGCGGCTCGGTGCCCGAGGTGATCGATCACGGCTTGTCGGGCTTCATCGTCGACAGCATGGACGACGCGATCCGGGCGGTCCGGCAGATCGGCGAGCTGGACCGTGCCGAGGTGCGCGCGGCGTTCGACGCGCGCTTCACCGCGACGCGCATGGCGAACGACTATCTGGACCTCTACCGCAATCTCGCCGGCGTGCGCGCCGCGATGCGGCGCCAGCCGCTCCTCGCCGTTTCCGCCTGAAAGCAGCCGCTTTTAAAAAAGCGGCGCAAAAATTTTTGTTGTGCTGGGCCATGGGCGTTGTCCCCGACAACGCCCATGGCCCAAATTTATAAAGTTTTTTTGCTACTTTTTGTTCACAAAAAGTAGCCTTCCCCTTCCCTCGTTGCGCGCTGCGGCGCCGGCGGGTGCCGTATGTAACGAAATATTTTAAAGTTCGAGGCAGCTACCGGCGCCAGAATCTCATCCTGACCGGCGGAGCGGCGTTCGGAGCGCGCGTCGCCGCGGCGCGAAAAGCCAACGATTACATGGGTTTTTGCCGCAACCTCGCCGGCGTGCGTGCGGCGATGCGGCGCCAGCCGGCCCGCGCCGTTTCCGGCTGGCGCTTGCGCCGGAGCGCGCCTTATGTAACGAAATGTTTTAAGGTTGGAGTCAGCTACCTGCGCTAGGAGCTCATCCTAAGAAACGGGGCCGCTCTGCGCCCCTTCTTTGGCAGGATGAGAGTCAATGCATGTCTACGTGCTGAATCTGCTTCGTGCGACGGGACGCCGCGCGCAGATCGAACGGACCGCCGCCGCCGCCGGCGTCAACCTCGACGTGATCGAGGCGGTGGATGGGCAAAAGCTGACGGACGCCGAGCGGGGGCTGGTCGATCACCGCCGCCGGCGCCGGATCAGCCCCTATCTGTTGTCGGATAACGAAATCGGCTGCTGGCTGAGCCATCGCCGCGCCATGCAGGCGCTGGTCGCGAACGGCCAGCCGATGGCCGCGATTCTGGAAGACGACGTCGCGCTGCTGCCGGATTTCGCCCAGGTTCTCGATGCGTTGCAGCAACAAAGCGGGCGGTTCGACGTCGTGACCCTGTACCGCAATTTTACACGGGATACCGTGTTCGCAACATGCCGCCCCTTGACCTGCGATATTTCGCTCGGCCGCATCGCGCCCATGCAGACCGGCGCGGTCGGCTATGTCATCACCCGCGACGCCGCCCAAAAATTCCTGGCCGCCACGCCGCGTTTTGTCCATGCGGTGGACAAGGAGATGCACCGCTACTGGGCAAACGGCCTCGATATCTACGCGCTCAACCAACCGATCGTGATCCATGATGATGCGGGGCACTCCTACTTAAGCGAAACGCGGCTGGATCACCGCCCGAAGGACCGCCTCAAATATCCGGACGCAGACGCCCTGTACTGGCGGCTGCAGCGTTTCGGCCATCGTGCGGTGGACAGCGTGTGCAAGCGCGCGGCCTTTCCCGCCTATGTGCGGCAGGGCCGCAATGAGGACTGGGCCTCCAGCCTGCGCAAGTTCATACGGCTGAAAGGTGCTGCGCATCAGGCGCTGCCGCTCTCTGGTCCCGTTCGAGCATGAGCTCTGCCGCCCCGCCTTTGCCCTTCGCGGGCAAGCGCGTGCTGCTGATCGCCGCACATCCGGATGACGAGACCTTGTTCGCCGCCTCGCAGCTTGGCGTCTGCGGCACGCTATGCATCGTCCACACCACCGACGGCGCCACCTCGCGCCGCGCCGCGCGGGCCAACGGGTTTCGGGGCCGTGCCGCCTATGCCGAGGCGCGGCGCTGCGAGTTAGCGACGGCGCTGGCGGCGGGCGACGTGACCGCGGCCAGCGTGTCGCTCGGCTACCGCGACCAGACGGCCAGCTATCAAATGAGCGCCATCGCCGCGCGTCTGCACGGCATCATGATCACCATGCGTCCGGATCTGATTCTCACCCATGGCTATGAAGGCGGCCATCTCGACCATGATGCCACCTGCTGTGCCGTGCACCTGGCGCAGCGGCGGCTGGCGCGACACATTCCGGTCTGGGAATTCGCCGGCTATCATAGCCAGGCGGGCCGCGCGGCCCAAAATCACTTTCCCGAAGATGGCCACCCGGAGCCGGTCACGGTGCTGCTGAATGAAACGCAGCGCCGGACCAAGGAGCGCATGCTCTTTTGCTTCACGACACAGCGCCATGTGGTGGACGGATTTGCGCTGTATGAGGAGCAGTTCCGTCCTGCCCCCGACTATGATTTTACCGCGCCGCCTTTCGCCGGGCCACTCGGCTATGAAATCGACGCCCAAGCGCCTGAAGGGCGCGCCTGGCGTGCCCTCGCCCGGGCCGAGTTTTCCGGAAGGGGCGACCGCGCCTGGCGACGCGCGCAATTGTGGCTCGCCTTCAAAAAAAGCCGGATGAAGCGCCGGCGGTGCCCTTAAAGGCAAAAAGGAAGGCTTCTTTTTGTGAACAAAAAGAAGCAAAAAAACTTTGCTACTTTGGGCTATGGGCGCTGTCGCCGACAACGCCCATAGCCCAGCATAAAAGAAGTTTTTGCGCCGCTTTTTTTAAAAAGCGGCTGCTTTCTTCAATCAGCGATAGCGCGCGAGCCAGTGCGCGTAAGGCGCCGGCAGTGTCGCCCAGGCCGCCTCTTCCACGCCCAGCTCCTGCGCGGCGCGGTAAGGCCAGTGCGGCTCGGCCAGCAGCGGCCGGCCGATCATCAGGAGGTCGATCTTCTCGTCGCGGACCAGCGCGTCAGCGTCCTCCGGCTTGGCGATGTACCAGCTGGTGGCGACCGGCAGGCTGGTGGCCTGGCGCACCTGCTGGGCGATGTCGCCCATGAAGTTCGGCGCCCAGGGGATATTTGCCTTCGGCGTGTTGAAGCCGAGCGAGACGTCGACGAAATCCAGTCCCTCGTCCTTCATGCGGCGCAGCAGCGCGATTGCTTCGTCCAGCATCGCGTCGGTGCCGTCGAATTCGACAACGCCTAGGCGGATCGTCAGCGGCCGGTCTTCCGGCCAGACCTTCTTCACCGCGATCAGCGTCTCCAGGAGATAGCGCGCGCGGTTTTCCGCGCTGCCACCATACGAGTCGGTGCGGTGGTTGGAGTGCGGTGAAAAGAAGTTCTGCGCCAGATAGCCGTGCGCCATATGCAGCTGCAGCCACTCGAAGCCGAGATCGCGGGCGCGGATCACGGCGTTCACCGTGTCGGCCTGCACGCGGGCGATCTCCGCCAGGGTCATCTCCTCGGGC
This sequence comes from Acidocella sp., assembly GCF_036489515.1. GTDB lineage: Bacteria > Pseudomonadota > Alphaproteobacteria > Acetobacterales > Acetobacteraceae > Acidocella. The sequence continues at coordinate 33,489 of NZ_DASXFO010000053.1, read as the reverse complement.
AGGCGCGGCAGCCCCGCACCGAAGGCCACGGGCGACGGCGCGATGGTGGTCCAGGAATTCGTCTCACCTGCGGGAATGTGGTCATCGCCTTCCCAGGGGCGGTTGGCGGAGGCTTTGCGGCCGGCATGGGCGATCTGAATGCCCGGCACCGCGCCGGCCTCACGGATCGCCGCGACGACCGGGCGCATTGCCTCGGCCTGGGCGTCGTTCCACAGGCCGAGATCGCCCCAGGTGATGCGGCCTTCCGGCGCGACGGCGGTCGCCTCAACGACAACGAGGCCGGCGCCGCCACGGGCCAGCGAGGCGTAGTGGACCGTATGCCAGTCAGTCACCGCGCCCTCCTCAGCCATATACTGGCACATGGGCGAGACGGCGATGCGGTTGCGAAGGGTGACGGATTTCAGCGTGTAGGGGTCAAACAGGCGGGGCATAACAACTCCGAGTTAGCGAACGCACGAAAAGTGGATCACGCCCTAGTTCGGTATCGTTCGCGTCCTGGCAAGGTTTTACCCGCGCGCAGGAGACCTGCGCGGCGTCAGGCAAACAAAAGGGAAGGCTACTTTTTGTGAACAAAAGGTAGCAAAAAAACTTTGCTAACCTGGGTCATGGGGCGATGTCGGTGACAACGCCCATGACCCAGCATAATAAAAGTTTTTGCGCCGCTTTTTTCAAAAAGCGGCTGCTTCCTTACGCTAACGCTGCGGCGTGACGGTGGCGATACGCGGCGATCCACCCCGGCACCTCGGAAGCCGGGCACGGCCGGCTGATCAGGAACCCCTGCAGTTCCGGGCAGCCCTCGGCCCGCAGGATTTCCGCCTGGCGCTCCGTCTCGACGCCCTCGGCGGTCGCCGAAACGCCGAGGCTCTCGCACAGCAGCGAGACGGCGCGGATGATCGCCAACGCCTCAGGTTTGCTCTCCACGTCCTGAACGAAACTGCGATCGATCTTGATGCGCGTGAAAGGCAGGGTGCGCAGGAAGCTGAGCGACGAATAGCCGGTGCCGAAATCGTCCATCGCGATCTGGATGCCGAGCGCGCGCAGTTTTTCGAGAATCTCAGTGGTGCTGCGGACATCATCGATCATCGCCGTCTCGGTGAGCTCAAGCTCGAGCCGCTCTGCCGGCAGGCCGGTCTTCTCCAGCGTGGCGGCGATATGCTCGAGCAGGTCGGCCTGTCGGAACTGTTTTGCCGACAGGTTGACCGAGACCTTCAGGTCGCTCGGCCAGCCGGCGGCCTCAAGGCAGGCGGTCTCCAGCACCCAGCGGCCGAGCTCCGGCATGAAGCCGATCTCCTCGGCGAAGGGAATGAAGTCGAGGGGCGGCACCTTGCCGCGCGTCGGGCTATCCCAGCGCAGCAGCGCTTCGAAGCCGGTGATCAGGTTGCGGCCGGTATCGACAATCGGCTGGTAGTGCAGGGTGAATTGCTGCCCGGCCAGGGCGGCGCGCAGGTCGCTCTCGAGCTCGCGGCGCTCTTGCTCCACCCTCTCCATCCCGGGTTCGTAGGCGCGGTGACAGCCGCGGCCGGCGGATTTGGCGCGGTACAAGGCCAGATCGGCATTACGCAGCAACAGGTCCGGATCGCTGCCATGAAGCGGTGCATAGGCGATGCCGACACTGGCGCCGATCAGCACCTGCAGCCCCTTGATGGTGATCGGCCTGCTGATGTCACGGATCAGCCGGTCGGCCAGGGCGGTCACCGTCTGCATGTCGTGATAATGCCCGATCAGGACCGCGAACTCATCGCCGCCAAGCCGCGCCACCACGTCGATCTCCCGCAGTTGCGCCTGGATGCGTTGCGCCGCGGCCTGCAACACCAGGTCACCGATCTGATGGCCGAGCGTGTCGTTCACCGGCTTGAAGCGATCTAGGTCGACATAAAGCACCGCGCACGGCGCTGTTTCGTCGACCGCCTTCAGCACGCTTTCCAGCCGCGTCCGGAAGGTCATGCGGTTCGGCAACGCGGTCAGCGTATCGTGATGCGCGAGATGGGTGATCCGGTCCTCGATGGCGCGGCGCTCGGTCACATCGTCGACGGTGCTGACAAAACCGCCGCCCGGCAGCCCGCGATGGCTGACCTGGATGACGCGGCCGCGCCAGGGCAATTCGCGGGCGGAGATGCTGCCGGACTCCGCCAGACCGGACAAAACTCTTTCCCGGGCACGGTGCGCGAGCTCGTCCGCGGTCTCTGGCGACACCTGCTGAGCGGCATGCACGACCCGCAGAATGTCGATCAATGTCGCACCGGGCCGCAAAGCGGCGGGATCGATGTCGAGAATTTCGTGCAGGCGCGGATTGCTCAAAACGAGCTTCTCGTCGACATCGAACAGCGACAGGCCCTGCGACATGTTGGCCAGCGCCAGATCGAGATTCCGGGCGATCTCCTGTAACTGGTCGCTCTGCTTCTTTTGCTCGCTCCGATCCTGGGTGATGTGCGCAAAACCGACCAGCTCATTGCTCTCATCGCGGATCGGTTCGATGACGACATGCGCCCAGAAGCACGAGCCGTCGCGGCGCAGGCGCCAGCCCTCCCCTTCGAACTTTTGCGCGGCCAGCGCCACCGCCAGGGTGCGCTGGGGCAGGCCGAGCGCGCTGTCCTCCGCCGGGTAGAAACAGGAAAAATGCCTGCCGATGATGTCCTCGGCGCGATAGCTCTTGGCCCGCTCGGCGCCGGCATTCCAGTTCACGACACGGCCTTCGGGATCAAGCATGCAGATCGCGTAATCCGTGACGCTCTGAACCAGCATTCGATACATCGTGTCGGCGCTGAACGTCGTCGTCGAAATCGCGGTCAAGCCTATCTCCCTTCGCGCACCGGCACAGCACCCCAGACTGGCCGCCGATTGCGGAGCTGCGCTAACATATCGGCCGCATAACTGTCAGTTCCATTACTTCTACGTGACCAACGATTCACGTCAATGTGAAATCGCACGCGGAGCGGGCCGAGCGCTGGAAACTGCTTGGGCAAGCGAAGGGAAGGCTTCTTTTTGTGAACAAAAAGAAGCAAAAAACTTTATTATGCTAGGTCATGGGCGGTGGCCCCGACAACGCCTCAGGCCCAGCATAACAAAAGTTTTTGCGCCGCTTTTTTCAAAAAGCGGCTTCTTCCTTTCTCCGAAACGCCACCCGAGGGACGCACGAAAAAAGGGGCGGTAGTACCGCCCCTTTCTCCCCTTGCGTTAGATTTTCCGCTCAGGCGGCGGTTTTCAGCGAGGCCATGTCGATCGAGAAGCGGTATTTCACGTCGCTCTTCAGCATCCGCTCATAGGCTTCGTTGACCTTCTGGATGGGGATGATCTCCACATCCGAGGTGATCCCGTGCTTGGCGCAGAAATCCAGCATTTCCTGGGTCTCCGGAATGCCGCCGATCAAGGAGCCCGCGAAGTTGCGTCGCTTGAAGATCAGGTCGAAAGCGGCGATCGGCATCGGATGCTCCGGCGCGCCGACCTGCACCATGGTGCCTTCGCGCTTCAGCAGCGCGAAATACGGCGACAGGTCATGGTTGGCGGCCACAGTGTCGATGAACAGATCGAAGCTGTTGGCGTGCTTGGCCATCTCTTCGGCATCCTTGGAGATGACGACCTCGTCGGCGCCGAGGCGCTTGCCGTCTGCAACCTTGGATGGAGAGGTGGTGAACAGCACGGTGTACGCACCCATCGCATGGGCGAGCTTCACGCCCATATGACCGAGACCGCCGAGGCCGATGATGCCGACCTTCTTGCCGGGGCCGGCTTTCCAGTGGCGCAGCGGCGAATAGGTAGTAATGCCGGCGCATAGCAGCGGCGCGGTGGCGGCGAGGTCCATGCCCTCGGGGATGCGCAGCACGAAGCCCTTGTCGACGACGATCTGGTCGGAGTAACCGCCGAACGTCCGGCCACCGATGACCTTCTCCGGCGAGTTATAGGTGAGGGTGAAACCGTTGTCGCAATATTGCTCCAGGCCTTCGTTGCAGGACGCGCAGGTCTGGCAGGAATCGACCAGGCAGCCGACGCCGACCTTGTCGCCCGGCTTGAAATTCGTAACACCCGAGCCGACGCTGGTGACGCGGCCGACGATCTCATGACCCGGGATCACCGGGAAGACACTGTCGCGCCACTCATTGCGGGCGGTATGCAGGTCGGAATGGCAGACGCCGCAGAACAGGATCTCGATCTGCACGTCGTTCTCGCCGACGTCGCGGCGATTGAAGGTGAATTTCTCCAGCGGCGAATCCGCGGTTTGGGCGGCGAAGCCTGTACAAGTCAGCATAACTCTCTCCAGATAGTCGTTAGGGGAAATGTGCCGGGTTCGGCCCGTGCTACGGCGCTTTTCCGGACGCTCGCTCAAGGTCGAGCGGCCAGATTGCGAAAATATTTTAAATCGCCGGTGGCAAAGCGGGATTGAAGACCAGGCCATACCGCGAGGGCCGCTAAATGCCGGCTGCCTTGCCGCATGGTCGAGCCTTCCGAAACCATCTTTTACCAGCCGAGTGGCGACCCAGTAGTGACCACACGGTAACTATCGGCAAGGATGCGTCAAGTCAAATTAATTGCCATTTGGTCACTGCCTATGGTTAGCTTTCTTCCAGAGGAAAAGGAACGTCGCGCACGATGGTCAGCAGGGCCGCACAAAGGATTTCCACGGCCGCCACTCCGGAACAGGCCGTGCGCCCCAAACGGCGGCGGTTGTCGCCCGAGGCGCGGGAGCGCGAGATCGTCGACGGCGCGATCCAGTTTTTCGCGGAGGTCGGATTCGGCGGTGGGTTGCGCGACCTCGCGAGGCGCCTCGACATCACGCATCAGAACCTGTTCCGCTACTTCCCCACGAAGGAAGCGCTGATCGAGCGGGTCTATCTCGAAGTCTATTTCAATCGCTGGCAGCCGGAATGGGAGACGCTGATGCGCGACCGGTCGCGGCCGCTCGCGGCACGGCTGATCGCTTTCTACAAGTCTTATCTGCCGGTCATCTTCCGCTATGACTGGGTGCGGATCTTTATGTTCGCGGGCCTCAAGGGAGTCGATATTCCGCAACGCTACATCGGCATCATCCAGGACAGGTTGGTCGGGCCGCTGGCCCTGGAACTGCGCGAGCTTGCGCAAACGCGCTCCGACGCACCGCCTTCGGCCCAGGAACTCGAAATCGCCTGGGGGCTGCATGGCGAGCTGTTTTATCTGGCCATCCGCCGCTGGGTGTATGGCCTCGCGGTGCCGGACGACCTGTCGCCGCTGATCGAGACGAGCGTGAGCCGCTTCCTCGACGGCGCGCCGGCGGCGCTGCGCAAGTTGGGCACGGCACAAAGCTGAAAACGCTTCCCCCAAGCGCCCCGGGACGGCTAGGCTCACGACAAGACCAACCGGCGAACGGGAGAGGAAAACAGCCATGAAACTCAGCGCCCGCAATCAATTGAAGGGCAAAATCGTCGACGTGCAAAAAGGCGCGACCACCAGCCATGTCCGGATCGATATCGGCGGCGGCGCCATCGTCACCGCGTCGATCACCAATGAGGCCGTCGCCGAGCTGGGGCTGAAAACCGGCGACGCGGCGGTGGCGGTGATCAAAGCCTCCGATGTCATGGTCGGCATCTAGAGCGACATCCAAGAAAAAAGCGGCGCAAAAACTTCTTTTTTTGCTTCTTTTTGTTCACAAAAAGAAGCCTTCCCTTTCTTTCACTTGCCTAGGGCAGGTTCGGCGGCGCATTCCTCGTCGCAAGGAATGCGCCGCTACGTGCCGCGGCGAGCTTTCTCTCGCCTATTTATCGCTTGTTATCACTTGTTTTTTTGCCGGGCGATTGACCTGCCCCTGTGATTGCCTAATTATAATTCATTCGGTTGCGCATAATTCCTAATTGTCGCCGTTGTGTCGTGAGAGGTTCCATGTTCGAGCAAGCGGTCCTGACGGAAAATCTGTTTCTCAGGGATGTCGATATGCTGAGGCAGCGCGCGACAAACCTGCTGGAGGAAGGGCGTGCCGAGCCGGGCGCCAATACGCAGCGCACGATCGCGCTGTTGCAAGCGGTGCTGACGGCGGAAATCGTCTGCGTGCTGCGCTACACGGCGATTTCCATCTCCCATGACGGGCTGAAGAACGACTGGATCGGCGCGGAATTCCAGGAGCAGGCCAACGACGAGCGCCGGCATATGGCGATGGCGGCGGCACGCATCGTGCAGCTGGGGGGTACGCCGGATTACGACCCGCGGGCCCTCGCCTCACGTCACGCCGCGCCACATGAAGGGCCGGGCGGACTCGCCCTGCGGGTGCAGGAAAACCTGGCGGCGGAGCAGGCCGTCGTGGAGCTGTACCGGGAGCTGATCAGCTATTTCGCGGAACGCGACCCCGAAACCGCGACGATATTGCAGGAAATCACCCGCGACGAGGAGGACCATGCCAGTGACATGGAAGATCTCCTCGTTTCCTACATCAACTGAGAGAAAGCAGCCGCTTTTTGAAAAAAGCGGCGCAAAAACTTCTTTTATGCTGGGCCATGGGCTGTGTCTCCGACAACGCCCATGATCCAGATTAATAAAGTTTTTTTGCTACTTTTTGTTCACAAAAAGTAGTTTTCTGCTCCGCTTCAGCGGCCGCCGAACACCGTGGTCCCGAACAGTTCCTTGTGCTCGTGCGGTATCGCGCGCCAGTATTGCGGCGGGGCCTGAACCGAAGCACCGAGCGTAGCGGCCGCGTGCCAGCCCCAGCGCGGATTGTAGAGCATGCCCCGGGCGATGGCCACGAAATCGGCCTGACCGGCGGCGATGATCTCCTCCGCTTGGCGCGCTTCGGTGATCAGCCCCGCCGCCATGGTGGGCACATCGGAGGACGCCTTGATCGCCTGCGCGAACGGCACCTGGTAGTTCGGGCCAAGCTTGATCTGCTGCCGCGGCGAAATCCCTCCGGAAGAGACATTCACCCAGTCCACGCCGCGCTTTTTCAGCTCGGCGACGAAGGCGATCGACTGCTCGACATCCCAGCCCTCCGGCAGCCAATCCGACGCCGAGATTCTGATGCCGACCGGGCGCTCCGCGGGAAAGGCGGCGCGCACGGCGTCGAACACTTCCAGGGGAAAACGCATGCGGTTTTCCAGCGCGCCGCCATAAGAATCCTGGCGCTGGTTAGAGATCGGCGAGAGGAACTGGTGCAGCAAGTAACCATGCGCGGCATGGATTTCGATGCCGTCGATGCCAAGCCGCGCGGCGCGGCGCGCGGTGGCCGCAAAAGCCTCGCGGATGCGGGCAAGGCCTGCCTCGTCGAGGGCAACGGGCGCCGTCTCACCGTCCTTCTGAGGCACGGCGGAGGGGGCAAGCGTGGCCCAGCCGCCTTCGGCCGGCGGCATCAACTGGCCGCCTTCCCAGGGCACATGGCTGGAGGCTTTGCGCCCGGCATGGCTGATCTGCATGGTGATGGCGGTTTTCGAAATGTCCCGCACCGCGCCCAGCGCCTGGGCCAAGGCGGCCTCCGTGGCGTCGTCCCAGAGGCCGAGATCGCACGGGGTAATGCGGCCTTCCGGCGTCACCGCCGTCGCCTCGATGATCACCATGCCAGCACCTGACAGCGCCATAGTGCCGAGATGCACGGTATGCCAGGACGTGGCCCGGCCCTCCTGGGCCGAATACTGGCACATCGGCGCGACAACGATGCGGTTGGGCACGGCCAGGCTGCGGAGGGTTTGGGGAGAAAATAAAGCGGTCATGGGGCTTCCAGATGTAAGAACGGGTCAATCGCTATATAGGGCAAGCGAGAAGAAAGGCTTCTTTTTGTGAACAAAAAGAAGCAAAAAAACTTTGCGATGCTGGGTCATGGGCGTTGTCGGAGACACAGCCCATGGCCCAGCATAAAAGAAGTTTTTGCGCCGCTTTTTTCAAAAAGCGGCTGCTTTCTTCTATCGACGCCGTCGGCTGGACGACACGGAAAATTAGCGCGATGAACAAAGCAAAATAAACGGAGTGGATCTGTCCATGACTAACAATGAAGTTCGCGTCTATCCGTCCAAGACCGCACTGCCGCGCGAGGACCAGCTGGCGTGGAAGATCGCCGGCGTCGCCGCCGACAAGGTCGCCGTCCCCAAGGAAGTGACGGCCATGATCATCAACCGCATCATCGACAATGCCTCCGTCGCCATCGCCTCCGTCAACCGCCGCCCGGTGGTTTCGGCCCGCGGCATGGCGCTGGGGCACCCACGCAAGGGTGGCTCCACGCTATTCGGCGCGCCAGCGCGCGTCACGGTCAGCCCGGAATGGGCTGCCTGGGCGAACGGCACGGCGGTGCGTGAGCTCGATTATCACGACACGTTTCTTGCCGCCGACTATGCGCATCCCGGCGACAACATTCCGCCGATCCTGGCGGTGGCGCAGAGCCTGGATAAATCCGGCCGCGACCTCGTTCGCGGCATCGCCACCGGTTACGAAATCCAGATCGACCTGGTGAAGGGAATCTGCCTGCACGAGCACAAAATCGACCATATCGCGCATCTCTGCCCCGCCCAGGCGGCGGGCATCGGCGCACTGCTGAACCTGAAGCAGGAGGTGATCTACCAGGCGGTGCAGCAGGCGGTGCATGTGAGCTTCACCACGCGGCAGTCGCGCAAGGGTGAAATCTCCTCCTGGAAGGCGTTCGCGCCGGCCCATGCGGGCAAGCTTGCGGTGGAGGCGGTGGACCGGGCGATGCGCGGCGAAGGCGCGCCCAGCCCGATCTATGAGGGCGAGGATTCCGTGATCGCCTGGCTGCTGGGCGGCAAGGATGCCGTGTATCATGTGCCCCTGCCCGCCCGCGGCGAGCCTAAGCGCGCGATCCTGGACAGCTACACCAAGGAGCATTCGGCGGAATACCAAAGCCAAGCCCTCATCGACCTCGCCTTCCGCATGCGGAGCAACATCAAAGATTTCGATGCGGTGGAGCGGATCGTGATCCATACCTCGCATCACACGCATTACGTGATCGGCACCGGCGCCAACGATCCGCAGAAGATGGACCCGAAGGCCAGCCGCGAGACGCTGGACCATTCGATCATGTATATTTTTGCGGTCGCCTTGCAGGATGGCGCGTGGAACCACGAAACCTCCTATGCGCCCAAGCGCGCGCAGCGGGAGGATACGATCCGGCTCTGGCATAAGATCGAGACGCAAGAGGATCCGGAATGGACCCGGCGCTATCATTCGCTGGACATAACCGAAAAGGCATTCGGCGCGCGTGTAGAGGTGTTTTTCAAGGATGGGACGGTGCTGGTGGATGAGATGGCCGTCGCCAACGCCCACCCGCTCGGCGCCAAACCGTTCGAGCGCGAGGATTATATCCGGAAATTCCAGAGCCTGACCGATGGCGTCATCACGGCCCGTGAAAGCAACCGGTTTCTGGAGGCGGTGCAGGATCTGCCGAAACTGGCGGCGGGCGAGCTTTCGCTCCTGAACGTGGCGCTGCCGGCCGGCGCGTTGGCCGAGTCCAAGCCAGGGATTTTTTGAAGGCGAAGAGGAAGGCTACTTTTATCCAAGACGCCCAGAGCATGATTGATCTGACCTTGTTGGCACGGGCGATTGCGCCATATCGCTCCATAGGGGAACCAGAAAAATGAACGAGACGACAACGCTGCCGAAACCGAAAAAATCCGTCGCTTTGTCCGGGGTGACGGCCGGCAACACCGCGCTCTGCACGGTGGGCCGCACGGGCAACGACCTGCATTATCGCGGCTATGACATTCTCGACGTGGCGGAGGCCTGCGAGTTCGAGGAGATCGCGCATCTTCTGGTGCACGGCCGGCTTCCGAACGCGGCGGAACTGGCGACCTATAAAGTGAAGTTGCAGGCCTTACGCGGCATTCCGGCTGCGGTGAAGAGCGTGCTGGAAACCCTGCCGGCGGCGGCGCATCCGATGGATGTGATGCGCACCTATGTCTCGGCGCTGGGCTGCGTGCTGCCCGAGGCTCATGATCATCATCCGGCCGGAGCGCGGGATATCGCCGACCGGCTGATGGCCTCGCTCGGCTCGGCGCTGCTGTACTGGTACCATTTCTCCACCAACGGCAAGCGGATCGAGGTGGAGACCGAGGACGACTCGATCGGCGGACATTTTCTGCGCCTGCTGCATGGCCGGGCGCCTTCGGAGAGCTGGGTGCGGGCGATGCACACCTCGCTCATTCTCTATGCCGAGCATGAATTCAATGCCTCCACCTTCACCTGCCGGGTGATCGCCGGCACGGGATCGGATTTTTATTCCGCCATCGCCGGCGGCATCGGTGCGTTGCGCGGGCCGAAACATGGCGGCGCCAACGAGGCGGCATTCGAGGTCCAGAAGCGTTACACGACCCCGCACGAGGCGGAGGCGGATATTCTGCGCCGGCTGGAGGCCAAGGAGGTTATCATCGGCTTCGGCCATCCTGTTTATACCGTTGCCGATCCGCGCAATGCGGTGATCAAGCGCGTTGCGGAGCAGCTCTCCGACGAGGCGAAATCGCGGAACATGTTCGACATCGCCGCGCGGATCGAGACCGTGATGATGGATCAGAAGAAGATGTTCGCGAATCTCGACTGGTTTTCTGCGGTCTCCTATCACATGATGGGCGTGCCGACGCTGATGTTCACGCCACTTTTCGTGATCGCCCGCACCTCCGGCTGGGGGGCACATATCATCGAACAGCGGATCGACGGCAAGATCATCCGCCCCTCGGCCAACTATACCGGCCCCGAAAACCTGACGTTTATTCCCCTGGCCGAGCGTTAGAGAAAAGAAAGTAGCCGCTTTTTGAAAAAAGCGGCGCAAAAACTTCTTCTATGCTGGGTTATGGGCGTCGCCGCCGATAACGCCCATGGCCCAGATTAACAAAATTTTTTTGCTTCTTTTTGTTCACAAAAAGAAGTCCTTTCTTCCCTTTTCAGGAGTCCCGCCCGATGCCCTATCTCCGCGCCTCCGACCTTCCCTCACAACCCGCCGGCGACCGCTTTCGCGCTCTGCTCGCGCGTCCCGGCATTCTCGGTATTCCCGGCACTCATAATGGCCTGGCCGCGCAGCAGGCCAAGGCCGCCGGGTTCGAGGCCTGCTACCTCTCCGGCGCAGCGATGACCGCCTCGATGGGCCTGCCGGATCTCGGCATCATCACCGTGGACGACGTCTGCTTCTTCGTCCGCCAGGTGACGCGCGCGTCCGGCCTGCCGGTGCTGGTGGATGGCGATACCGGCTATGGCGAGGCGCTGAACGTGATGCACATGGTCCGCAGCTTTGAGGATGCCGGGGCGGCGGCGGTGCATCTGGAGGACCAGATCCTGCCGAAGAAATGCGGGCATCTGAACGACAAGAAACTCGCCACCCCGCAGGACATGGCGGCGAAGGTGGCCGCAGCGGCACATGCGCGGCGGCACCTCTACATCATCGCCCGCACTGACGCCGCCGCCTCGGAGGGCATCGAAGGCGCGGTCGCCCGCGCCAAACTCTATATGGAAGCCGGCGCCGACGCGATCTTCCCCGAAGCACTGAACACGGCGGAGATGTTCAAGGAATTTTCCGCACGCATGCCAGGTGTCCCGTTGCTCGCGAACATGACGGAATTCGGCCGCACGCCGTTCTACACCAAGGAGGAGTTTGGCGCCTTCGGCTATAAAATGGTGATCTGGCCGGTGACCTCGCTGCGCGTGGCGGCGCTGGCGCAGGAGAAATTGTATGCCGCGATCGCCCGCGATGGCGGCGCGCAGAATTGCGTGGAGCAGATGCTGACCCGCAAGAACCTCTACGCCACCATCGATTATGCCGGGTTCGAGGCTCTGGATGCCACGATCGTGAAGACGGTGGTGCCTGAGGCGATGCCGCAGGGGAAGGCAAGCTAGAAGAAAGCAGCCGCTTTTTGAAAAAAGCGGCGCAAAAACGTTTGTTATGCTGGGCCATGGGCTGTGTCACCAACAACGCCCATGGCCCAGATTAGCAAAGTTTTTTTGCTTCTTTTTGTTCACAAAAAGAAGACTTCCCTTCCTTGCTTTGCCACAACAGCGTCGAGCGCATACACAGCCCCGGTCACGAGGACTGGAGCGGAGTTTTGGCGAAAACGGTGTTTGATGTGGTGGTCATCGGCGCGGGAGCGGCGGGGCTGTTTTGTGCCGCCACCGCGGCGCGGCGGGGCCGGCGCGTCCTGGTGCTGGACCACGCCGCCGAGGCGGGCGCGAAGATCCTCATCTCCGGCGGCGGGCGCTGCAATTTTACGAACCTGTCAGTGCGGGCTGAAAATTTCCTCTCCGCAAATCCGCATTTCGCCAAGTCCGCGCTGGCGAAATTCTCCTCCCAGGATTTCGTCAAACTCGTCGAGACGCATGACATCGCCTATCACGAAAAGCGGCTCGGCCAGTTGTTCTGCGACGATTCCGCCCGCGGGATCCTTGGCATGCTGCTTGGCTTGTGCCGCCAGAACGGGGTGACGCTGCGCTTGTCGCAAAAGGTCACGGAAATCTCCCGTGGCGCCGCGTTCACCGTGCAGACCGACGCAGATATGATTGAGGCGACCTCGCTGGTGTTGGCCACCGGCGGCCTCTCCATCCCCAAGCTCGGCGCGACGGGGTTCACCTATGACATTGCCAAGCAGTTCGGCCTGGCGGTGATACCGGTGAAGCCCGGCCTCGTGCCGCTGCGGTTTGAAGGCGATCCCTGGGGCTGGATGCAGGGGCTGAGCGGCGTGTCGTTCGAGTCCGTGGCGCGCTTCGGCAAGCGCGAATTCCGCGAGAACGCATTGTTCACACATCGCGGCCTGTCCGGTCCCGCAGTGCTGCAGATTTCCTCCTATCTATCGGAGGCCGGGGATCTCACGCTCAACATGCTGCCGGGAACCGACGCCTCCGCGCTGTTGCTGGAACGCAAGGCAGCGCGGCCGAAGGCGGAGTTGAAAACGATCCTCGCGGAAATGTTTCCGGCGCGCCTGGCGCAGGCGCTGCTGCCGGAAGCTCTGCAAAAGCAGGTCATCGCCGAGACCTCGAACCAGCGCCTCAAGGAACTAGGGGAAAAAATCAATTTCCTGCGGATGCGGCCCACCGGCACCGAAGGCTTCGCCAAGGCCGAAGTCACCGTCGGCGGTGTCGATACCGCCGGGCTCTCCTCGCAGACCATGGGCGCCACCGAGGTACCCGGCCTGTTCGTGATCGGCGAGGCGGTCGACGTCACCGGCTGGCTCGGCGGCTATAATTTCCAGTGGGCCTGGTCCAGCGGGTTCGCCGCCGGGTCGGTAGCATAGAGAGAGAAAAAGAAAGCGGCCGCTTTTAAAAAAGCGGCGCAAAATTTTTGCTACGCTGGGCCATGGGCGGTGTCCCCGACGACGCCCATGGCCCAGATTAACAAAGTTTTTTTGCTACTTTTTGTTCACAAAAAGTAGGCTTCCCTGCGCTTAAGCCGCGATGAACCGCTGATAACCCTGCGCCCGCAGCGCGCATGAGGGGCACGTGCCGCAGCCATAGCCCCAGTCGTGGCGATGCGTTCGGTCGCCGTGATAGCAGGTGTGCGTTTCCTCGACGATCAACCGCACCAGCGCGTCACCGCCCAGGCTTTGCGCCAATGCCCAGCTTTCCGCCTTGTCGATCCACATGAGCGGCGTATGGAGCTCGAAATCATGCGCCATGCCGATGTTCAGCGTCTGCTGCATCGACTGCACGAATTCATGCCGGCAATCCGGGTAGCCGGAAAAATCCGTCTCGCACATGCCGCCGATGATATGCCGCGCCCCGCGACGATAACCGACCATGGCGGCGAAGGTGAGGAACGCCAGATTGCGGCCCGGGACAAAGCTGTTCGGCAGGCCGGACGCCGTCATGGCGATCTCCGTGTCGCGCGTCAGCGCGGACTCGGAAATGGCGCCCAGCACTGACAGATCGACCACATGGTCCTCGCCCAGCCGGGCTGCCCAGGCGGGGTTCATCGCCCGCACGGCCTCGCGCACGGGGAGCCGGCAGGACATTTCAACCCGGTGCCGCTGCCCGTAATCGAAGCCGATGGTCTCGACCTCGGCAAAACGGTCCAGCGCCCAGGCCAGGCAGGTGGTGGAATCCTGGCCGCCGGAGAACAGGACAAGGGCTTTTTCGCCGGAGGAGCGGTCTGATGCGTCAGTCATACCGGGCGATTTGCGGATTGTTTCTCTGCCGTCAAGAGAGGCGGTGAGAAAGTGGCTGCTTTTTGGAAAAAGCGGCGCAAAAACTTTTATTATGCTGGGCCATGGGCGTTGTCGGCGACAACGCCCATGGCCCAGCATAATAAAAGTTTTTTTGCTTCTTTTTGTTCACAAAAAGAAGACTTTCCTTCTCTTCCTATCCAAGCATCACCAAGCTGGCATTCCCGCCCACCGCTGCTGTGTTCACCGAGATCACTCGCTCTGCCAGCAGCCAGGCCGGGTTATATTCCGCTCCGGCGTCGAGTGCGGCGGGCTTAAGCGCCTGGAAGGGCAGTATCGCGCTCGGCCGCGCCGCCAGAAACTGGTTGAACGCCCGCACCTCGTCGGCCTCTCCCTCGAAGAGCACCGCATCGAAAGGCTGCGCCACGTCACGGCTGATGTTGCACCCGCTCTGTTCGGCGGCGGCACGCTGGGCCTGGCGGCCGCGTTCCGACTTGGCGACGCACAGCACGGTGCCACGCGGCCGCAGCTCATAGACATTCCGCTCGCCGACCGGGCCGGGGAGTTCCTGGGATGCCGGCAGAAAGAGCGGCGCCTTTGCCAGCATGCGGTAAAGATAGAGCGGGCCGCCGGCTTTCGGCCCGGTGCCCGAGAGCCCCTGCCCACCAAAAGGCTGCACGCCCACCACCGCACCCACCATGTTGCGGTTCACATAAATATTGCCGGCGGCGATCTTCCCTGTGGCCTGCGCGATCGCCGCGTCGATGCGGCTGTGCACGCCGAAGGTCAGTGCGTAGCCGGTGCGGTTGATGGCGTCGAGCAGCGCCTCGCGACCGTGCTGCGGATACCGCACAACATGCAGCACCGGCCCAAAGACTTCTTCTTGCAGCATTGCGATGCCGGGAATCTCGATCAATGTCGGCGGCACGAAAAGATCGCCCAGCCCGGCGGGATGTTGGACGACCTCGTAGCCGGCGCCGCGCATGGCGGCGATATGCGCGTTGATGTTTCGCGCCGCTTCGGCGGAGATCACCGGACCCACATCGGTGCTGAGGCGATCAGGCGGCCCGAGGCTCAGCTCCGCCATCGCGCCCTGCAGCAGTGCCAGAAACGGCGGCGCGATGTCCTCCTGGAGGCAAAGAACGCGCAAGGAAGAGCAACGCTGGCCGGCGGAATTGAATGCGGAATGGAGCACGTCCGCGACCACCTGCTCGGGCAGTGCCGAGGAATCGACGAGCATGGCATTCTGTCCGCCGGTTTCGGCGATCAAGGGAATTGGCCTGCCGTGCTGGTCGGTGCGCAGGGCCAGCTTTTGGTTGATCTGCCGGGCGACCACGGTCGAGCCGGTGAAGACAACACCGTCGCAGCGCCGATCGGCGACCAGCGCCGCACCGACCTCACCGTCACCTTGCAGACAATGCAACCGCTCCCGCGGGACGCCCGCCTCATGCAGCAGCGTCACGGCAAGAGCGGCAATGCAGGGCGTCTCCTCCGCCGGCTTGGCGAGCACGGTACTGCCGGCGGCCAGGGCAGCGGCGACCTGCCCGACAAAAATCGCCAGCGGAAAATTCCACGGGCTGATGCACACGATGGTACCGAGCGGAAGGTGCGTGGCGTCGTCCCAGCCGCGCGTCTGGGCCGCGTAATAGCGCAGAAAATCGACGGCTTCGCGGATTTCCGCACACGCATCGGGCAAGGTTCTGCGCGCTTCCGTCACCAGCAGTGCTAACAGGCGGGCGCGATTTTGCTCCAGAAGATCGGCCGCTCTTTGCAATGCGGCCTGACGATTTTGCACCGGCCATAACGGCAGGCCGTCGATGCTGCCAAAAGCTTTTTCAATATCGTCAGGTGTCGCCGTAGGGGCGGAAAACAACGGTGGCGCTGTTGCCGTCAATTCCTCAGCAAGATCTCGTAAGCCGCCTTCATCACTGAAATCGAACCCTCGGGAATTTTCCCGCGCTGCGCCGAACAGGCTGGACGGAAGCGCAATCTTTTCATGCGCGCCGCCAACCGGTTTCTGAGCGGAAACCTGCGCCACCGGGTCGGCCAAAAGCTCGTCGAGCGGTGCTGCAACATCGCCGAGCCGGTTGACGAAAGACGTGTTCGCGCCGTTTTCGAGCAGCCGCCGCACGAGATAGGCGAGCAGCGTTTCATGCGTGCCAACCGGCGCATAGATCCGGCAGGGCGCGGGGAAATCCCGCAGCGCCGTTTCATAGAGCGCCTCGCCCATGCCGTGCAGGCACTGGAATTCATAACGGCTGGAATAAGCCGAGGCCATCGCGGCAACGCTGGCGATCGTCAGCGCGTTATGCGTGGCAAATTGCGGATAAACCGCACTCCCCGCCGCCAACAGTTTCCGGGCGCAGGCCAGATAGCAAATATCCGTATGCGCCTTGCGCGTGAACACCGGGAAATCCACGCCGTCGCATTGCGCGCGCTTGATCTCGGCGTCCCAATAGGCGCCTTTGACCAGGCGGAGCATCAACCGATGACCGCTGCGGCGCGCCAGATCGACGACATGATCGAGCACGACCGGGG
The DNA here is from genome assembly GCF_036489515.1 of Acidocella sp. Classification (GTDB taxonomy): domain Bacteria; phylum Pseudomonadota; class Alphaproteobacteria; order Acetobacterales; family Acetobacteraceae; genus Acidocella. The sequence continues at coordinate 16,921 of NZ_DASXFO010000053.1, read as the reverse complement.
CGCGCTTCTGATAGGCCTGGACGACGAAGCCAAGTCCCTCCCAGCCCGCCAACGCCGGGTGCAGGCACAAGGCTTCCAGAAGATCGAGCGAAAGATCCAGCCGGTCGGCTTCCTCCGCGTCGATGTTAATCCCGATGTTTTGCGCCCGCGCCAATATCGCCAACCGGATCAGTCGGGGCTGCAATTCCGCCAGAACCCGGCCCCGCTGCGCCCGCGTGTAGCGTGGATGCAAGGCTGAAAGCTTGATGGAAATACCGGGCCGGTCGTAGAGGTCTGCGCCCTTGGCCGCAGCACCGATGGCGACGATCGCCTCCTCATAGGAAACGACATAGCGCGCGGCATCGTCCCGCGTGAGGGCCGCTTCGCCCAGCATGTCGTAGGAATACTTAAATCCCTTCGCCTCCATCGCACCGGCGCGGACCAAGGCCTCGCCGATCGTCCGGCCCAGGACGAACTGCTCGCCCAGCAGGCGCATGGCGAGATCCACGCCCTTGCGGATCAGCGGTTCACCGCCACGGTTCAGCATGCTCACAGAAGCTTGCGCCAGTGCCGCCTGCGGCGCCGCCTCGAGCAACTGCCCGGAAATCATCAACCCCCAGGTCGCGGCATTGACGAAAAGAGACGGGCTGTGCCCCAGATGCGTGCGCCAATCACCACGCCCAAGCTTGTCGCGTATCAGTGCGTCGCGAGTGCCGCTGTCGGGAATGCGGGAGAGCGCCTCGGCAAGGCACATGAGCGCGATGCCCTCGGTGCTGGAGAGGGTATATTCCCGCATCAGCGCCTGAATACCATTTGGCCGGTGTTTTTCGCGCAGCGCCGTGACGAGCTTTTCGGCCATCGCCCGCGCCGTCGCCGCTTGCCCCGGCGTCAGCGTGGCATCACCCAGCAGCGCCTGGACGCATTCGGGTTCCCCCCGCCGGTAAGCCTCGGTGATCGCACGCCGCGAACCTGCCTGACGGGTGGTCTCTCCCAGAAAGGCGGCGAAGGGACGGTCCTGCATGGACCAGAAATAAGCCCGGCGGGCGGCTGGTTCCAGATAAAAGAAAGCAGCCGCTTTTTAAAAAAAGCGGCGCAAAAATTTTTATTATGCTGGGTCATGGGCGTTGTCGGCGACAACGCCCATGACCCAGCGGAGCAAAGTTTTTTTGCTACTTTTTGTTCACAAAAAGTAGGCCTTGTTTGCTTTTAAACCAGGCGCGTTTTTACCTTGCCGACGCCTTCGATTTCACCTTCCAGCAGGTCACCGCGCACGACCGCGGCGACACCTTCCGGCGTTCCGGTGAGGATGAGATCCCCCGGCGCCAGCGCCACCAGCTTCGACAGCGCGGCGATGATGTCGGGCACGGGCCAGATCTGGTCCGCCAGATCGCCCACCTGCCGGCTGGCGCCGTTCACGTTGAGCGCGATACGGCCCGCGGCCGGATGGCCGATCTGGCTCGCAGGCACGATCTCGCCGATCGGCGCCGAAGCATCGAAGCCCTTGCTCATATCCCAGGGACGGCGCATCGCCTTGGCCTCGTCCTGCATGTCGCGGCGCGTCAGGTCGAGCCCGGCCGTGTAACCGTACACGTGCGACAGCGCATCCGCAGCGGGAATGTCCTTGCCGCCCACGCCGATCGCCACAACCAGTTCCATTTCATGGTGCAGATTGGCGGTGGCCGTGGGATAAGCGGTGTCGGCGCCGTTCGTCACCAGCGCGTCAGCGGGCTTGGTGAAGAAGAACGGCGGCTCGCGGTTGGGGTCGTTGCCCATTTCCCGTGCATGCGCCGCGTAGTTCCGGCCCACGCAAAAAACCCGCCGAACCGGGAAGAGTTTGCCGCCCGCAACCGGCACCGTCACCGCCGGCGGTGGCGTGATCACATAATCGCTCATTCCAACGTCCTTCTCAAAAACCGGCGCGAGCGTCGTGCCGCGCCACACGGCTTAATAGATAGTCGATTTCCAGTCGGGCCACGGCGCTTAACGCCGCCCCCGGCTTGCGCTGCGCGTCATGCGCAATCGCGCCGCGCTTCTGCAACACGTATTTGCGCACGGCCAGCCCTACGCCTTGCTGCTGCTCATAACGAACCAGCGGCAGATGCGCGTCGAACAGGTCATGCGCCGCGTCGCGCTTGCCGGCTTTGGCTAAATTGACCACGTCGACCAGCATATCCGGGAAGGCATAGCCGGTCATCGCGCCATCGGCGCCGCGTTCCATCTCGAAATCCAGGAACAGCCCGCCATTGCCCGTGAGAATCGAAAGCGGCCGGAGCGAACCATCCTTCTGGAACCCCCGCAGGGTGGAGATCTTTTCCAGCCCGGGCCAATCCTCGTGCTTGAGCATCACGCAGGACGGGTTATCCATCACAATCTGCCGGATCACCTTCGGCGTCATCACCACGGACAGGGTCAACGGATAATCCTGGACCACCACCGGCGTGTCCGTGCCGACCGCTTCGATCGCCTGGGCGTAATAGCTGAGAATCTGTTCATCGGTTCGCAGCGACGGCACCGGGGCGATCATCACGCCCGCCGCACCGTCGTCCATCACGCCGCGTGCCAAGGCGCGCATCGCGGCAAAACCCGGCGCTGACACGCCGACGATCACCGGCACCTTGGCTTTGCGAATCACCTGCCTGGCGATCGCGCGTGACTCCTCAGCCTCCAGCTTCGGCGCCTCGCCCATGATCCCGAGGATCGTCAGCCCGGTGACGCCACTGGCATGGTAAAAATCGACCATACGATCAATGGATTTTTCATCCACCGTACCGTCCGGGGTGAACGGGGTCGGGGCGATAGCGTAAACGCCGCTGGCAGTATGGTCGAGATGCATTATGCTTTTTCCACCTTCTTGTGTGCCGGAACCGGTGTTTCCGCCACCGGCGTGAGCGGTCCCTTGCCATCGAACCAGGAAATCACATTGTCGACGACCAGCTGCGCCATCAGCCCGCGGGTGTGATGCGTCGCGGTGCCGATATGCGGCAGCAGCACGACATTCTCCATCTGCAGCAGCGCCTCGGGAACATGTGGTTCGCGGCCGAACACGTCGAGACCGGCGGCGAGAATCTTGCCGGTTTGCAGCGCCTCGATCAGCGCCGCCTCATCGACCACCGACCCACGCGCGACATTGATCAGAATGCCGTTCGGGCCAAGGGCTTCGAGAATTTCCGCATCGACGATGTGCTTCGTGCCCGCCCCACCCGGCAGCACCACGATCAGCACATCCACAGCCTCCGCCAGGCTTTTCAGCGTGGCATGATGAGGATAGCCCAGATCCGGCTGCGGCCGGCGCATGAACACCGACACCGGAACGTCGAAACCGCCCAGCCTCTTGGCGATCACCTTGCCGATCCGCCCCATCCCGGCGATGCCGATCTTGCGCCCACGGAGCGATGCGCCGAGCGGAAAGGCGCCCTTCTCCCACTGCCCGGTGCGTACGAAACGGTCCGCCTGCGGGAAGCGGCGGATGGTCGCGAGCGTCAGCCCCACGGTAAAATCCGCCATCTCATCGTTCAACACGTCGGGCGTGTTGGTCACGACGACGCCCCGTTTCGCGGCGGCGGCGACCTCCACGGAATCGTAACCAACCCCGAAATTGCTGATGATTTCGAGTTTCGGCAGGCGCGCGATCAACGCTTCATTGGTCGGAATGCCGCCGCGTGTGACGAGGCCGACAATCTCTTGGCCATGCGCGGCAATGATCTCGTCCAGGCCCAGGACATCCGTACGATACACATCGTAGCGCGCGTCCAGGGCCTCATCGACCTTCTGGCCCATCTTGCCGGTGCAGAGGATTTTAATGCGATTGCTCATGAAATGTATCAGGCTCCCGTTACGCGTGGTTTGACTGTCTTGACGATAGCTCAGGCGTCCGGCTTCGCGCCACCATCACGGCGCAGGAAGTCGAAATCGCAGCCCTCGTTTGCCTGCAACACGCTCTGCTCATAGAGCTTCGCGTAGCCGCGCTTGGCCATCTCACGGTGCGGCGGCTGCGTTTTCCAGATCGCCAGGCGGCGCTGCAACTCGGCGTCGTCGACCAGCAATTCCAGCCGCCGCGCGGCGACATCCAACGTGATCCGGTCGCCGGTCTGCACCACGGCCAGAGGGCCGCCCACGGCCGCTTCCGGCGACAGATGCAGCACGATCGTGCCGAATGCCGTGCCGCTCATCCGCGCGTCGGAAATGCGCACCATGTCCTTCACCCCCTGCCGCGCCAGCTTCAGAGGAATCGGCAGATAGCCGGCTTCCGGCATCCCCGGCGCGCCTTTCGGCCCGGCATTGCGCAAGACCAGGATATCGTCCGCAGTCACATCGAGATCCGGAAGATCGATGCGATTGGTCATATCCTCAACCGAGTTGAACACCACGGCCCGCCCGGTATGGGTGAGCAGCGCCGGCGACGCGGCCGCATGCTTGATGACCGCGCCATCCGGCGCCAGATTGCCGTGCAGGACCGCCATCGCCCCTTCCAGCTTGAGCGGCGAGGCGAAACTGAAGATCACGTTCTGGTTCGGCACCGTCTCCGCCGCTTCGATGGCATCGCCGAGCGTGCCGCCCGAAACGCTCGGTGCGTTCAGGTCCAGGAATGGTTTCAGCTCGCGCATCAGCGCCGGCAGGCCGCCGGCGTGGTGGAAGTGCTCCATGTAATGCTGGCCTGAGGGTTTCAGATTCAACAGCACCGGAATTTCGCGACCGAGTTTGTCAAACTCGTCCATGTTCACGGTCACGCCGGCGCGGCCGGCCATGGCGGTGAGATGAATCAGCCCGTTCGTCGAGCCGCCGATCGCCTGCAGCACGACCATCGCGTTGCGCACGGACGCTTCGGTGATCAGCGCCGCCGGCGTCGGCGTGCCGGACACCGCCATCTCCGCCGCGCGCTTGCCACTCATTTCCGCGATCCGGCGGCGATCGGCATGGGTGGCGGGGGCGGCGGCGCTGTTGGGCAGCGCCAGCCCCAAGGCCTCCACAATGCAGGCCATGGTGCTGGCCGTGCCCATCACCATGCAGGTGCCGACCGACGGCGCCAGACGGCCGCTGATGGTCTTGATTTCCTCCGCGTCGATGGCGCCCGCGCGATGCTGCCCCCAGAGCCGGCGGCAATCGGTACACGCGCCCAGAACTTCGCCCTTATGGTGGCCCACGACCATCGGCCCGGTCTGCACGACGATGGTCGGCAGATCCAGGCTCGCCGCCGCCATCACCTGCGCCGGCAGCGTCTTGTCGCAGCCGCCGATCACCACAGCCGCATCCATCGGCTGCGCGCGCAGCATCTCCTCGGTGTCCATCGCCATCAGATTGCGCAGGAACATCGAGGTCGGATGCGCGAAACTCTCGCCGATCGAGATGGTGGGAAACACCATCGGCAAGCCGCCCGCCAGCATCACGCCGCGCTTCACGCTCTCGATCAGATCCGGCACGTTGCCATGGCAGGGATTGTAATCACTGAATGTGTCGGTGATGCCGATGATGGGCCGCTCCAGCGCGTCATCGGAAAACCCCATCGCCTTGATGAAAGCGGTCCGCAAAAACAATGAAAACCCGGCATCTCCGTAGCTGGTAAGCCCTTTGCGTAACCCCTTGCTCATCGATCGTTCCCTCTCAAAAGCGCACTCCGGCTCGAATGCCGGGCTAGTTTAGGCGAGCATATAAGCGCAGTCCTCAAAAAAAACATAGCTTCCGGTATGTTTAGAACCTATATTTTCTATCCTAATGGATACAGAATTTTTGGACAGCTTCGTCATGGTGGTCGAACACGGCTCGGTCGCCGAAGCCGCGCGGCGGCTCAACCTCACACCGGCCGCGGTCACGCAGCGCATCCGGGCCCTGGAGCGGGAAATTGGCACGACGTTAGTGTCGCGCTCGGGCCGCACCATGCGCCCGACCGAAGCCGGCGCCGCCGTGCTGCCCCAGGCGCAGCTGCTGGTGCGCGGCGTGCGCGACCTGCACACCATGGCGAATGAGCAGAATTTCGCCGGCGAGCTTGGCCTCGGCGCGATCTCCAGCGCCCTCACCGGCATCCTGCCCCCGGTCCTCGCGCATCTGGCGCAGAAGCATCCGCTCATGACGCTCTATATCCATCCCGGCACCTCCGCGGATCTGTACCGCAAGGTCGTCGATGGTGAGCTGGACGCCGCTGCCATCGTCGAACCGCCCTTCGCGTTGCCGAAAACCTGCGGCTGGACCACCTGGCGGGAAGAGCCGCTGGTCCTGCTGGTGCATCGCGGCATCACTGAACGCGACGTGCACAAGATCCTCGGCACCGAGCCGTTCATTCGCTATGATCGCAAACAATGGGGCGGCCGCCTCGCGGAAACCTATCTGCAGCAGACCGGCATCCGGCCTCAGGACCATTACGAGCTGGACTCGCTCGATGCCATCGCCGTGCTGGTGGACCGCGAGCTGGGCGTCGCACTGGTGCCCGACTGGGCGCCGCCCTGGCCCGCCGGGCTGAACCTCACCAAGCTTCCCGTACCGGTCCCGTTTGCGAAGCGCCGCATCGGTCTGCTGTGGCGCCGCGCCTCGGCGCGGTTCCGGCTCGTTCAGGCTTTGCTGCATGAGTCGGAACAGAAGGAAGCAGCCGCTTTTTGAAAAAAGCGGCGCAAAAACTTTTGGGCTATGCTGGGCCTGAGGCTGTGTCGGGGACAACGCCCATGACCCAGCATAGCAAAGTTTTTTTGCTACTTTTTGTTCACAAAAAGTAGCCTTTTTTGCTTTCGCTCGTTTATTCCTCGGCAAACTGCGCGACAGGTGCCGGCGTGTCGCGGGAATAGTCGATGCCGCAATAGCCGCCGCCCTGATACCGCTCGACAACCGGGTTGCCACTGGTTTTGCCGTCCAGCTCCGGCGTGAACGCGTCGACACTGTCCGTCGGCTCCCAACCGATGATCCTGCGCCCGTCTTTGCGCCACCAGGTCATACGCTTGTTCTTCGACGCGCCCCAGATCACGATGCAGCCGCTCTTTCCTGTGGTTGGCGCCAGCGTGCTACGCTCCACCAGGCGCAACAGGTCGCCATAAGAGAACCATGTCGCCAGCATCCGGTCATCGAGCGGCTTTGGCGTGCAGGAGCCGATCCGCAGGAACACGCTCTCCACGCCGTGCTTGTCCCAATACAGGCGGCCCATCAATTCTCCATAGGCTTTCGACAGGCCATAATACCCGTCCGGGCGCAGATAGCTGTCATCATCAAGAACCTCGCCGCGCTCGTGAAAGCCGATCGTGTGGTTCGACGAGGCAAACACCATGCGCGCCTTTTCCCGCCGCGCCGCCTCATAGACGTGATACAGCCCGCGAAGGTTCGGACCGATCACCGTTTCGAACGGATGCTCGACGGAAACGCCCCCGAAATGCAAAATCGTGCCGCACCCTTCGGCGAGGCGGAGAATCATCGCCCCATCGTTCAGATCAGCGAGCGTAAAGCTGGCGCCGTCGGGGACGCTGCCGGGAAACGCCACGCGATCCGTCAGCCGCAACTTCCAGCCGCGGCCGGCCAGTTCTCTCGCCAGCATCTGGCCTAACGCACCGGAAGCGCCGGTCAGCAATACGGGGTGTGGTGGGACGTCCATGATAATCTCCTTCTCCCTAAAGCATGATTAGTTCTGAGCCATGGGCGTTGTCTTCGACACAGCCCATGGCCCAGATTCGATACAAGTTTTTGCGCCGCTTTTTTCAAAAAGCGGCTACTTACTTCGCGATCAAGCCGGGCCGTGCCCGTGAGCCGGCGCCAGCGTCGCCACGCGCGCGCCGGGCTTCTTCACGAACACCGTCATGGCCACCACGCCCGCCACCGCAAGCGCCGAGGCGATCGCGAAGGCGCTGCTATAACCACCCAAATACTGCACTGCCAAACCGGTCGCGATCGGCCCGATGATGCCGGAGATGTTGCTGAGCAGATGGATGAAACCGCTCACGCCGCCCACCCGCGTTTCCGGAACGATTTCATGAATCGTCGCCCAGCAGGATTGCACCGAAGAGGTCAGCATCATCACTGCCACCGCGATCAGCGTCACCGCGGTCAACGCATCCGGCGCGACATTCACGGCGAGCAGGGCGGCGGCGGCGAGCGCCAGCGGCAGGATCGTCGTCAGTTTCCGCGCCGCCAGCCGGTCACGCATGTGGCGATACGCAAAGTCGGCAATCACGCCGCCGCCCACGTAGCCTACGAAGCCGCAAGCCCAGGGAATCGCGGCCACAAACGCCATTTTCTTCACATCCATATGCAGCGCGGTGGTCAGATAGGTCGGCAGCCAGGAGAGAAAAATATAGAGCGTATAGTTCACGGCAAACATGCCCAGACCGAGCGACAGCGTGCTGGCGCGGCCGAGATAGGCACGCAGCGGCAGCGCCTTGTCTTCCGCGGTCGCGATCGTCGCGGCGCGACTTTCCGTCACCAGGGCGATCTCGGCGGCGCCAACACGACGATTCTGCTTCGGCAGGTCCGTGACGAAATACAGCCAGGCCACAACCCAAATCAGCCCCAGAACACCAATGGCGAAGAACGCAATGCGCCAGCCATAGGCAATCGCGAGCAAGCCGACGATTGGTGCGGCGATGGCGCTGCCGACCGTCTGACCGGAAAACGTGAAACCGATCGTCCGGGAAGTTTCCTCACGCGGAAACCAGTTGGTGATGGCCCGGTTGGTGGTCGAATTCATCGGGCCTTCGGCAAAACCGAACAACGCCCGCACGATGAACAGTGACGCAAAACCGGTGACCGCGCCGGTCAGGCCACACAGCACCGACCAGGCCACCGCCGCCCAGGTATAGACGATACGCGGACCATATTTGTCAGCAAGCTGGCCGCCGACAAACGCGAAAATCGCATAACCGAAGAAGAACGTACTGAAGATAAGACCGAGCGCCGATGGCGAAAGCCCGAGATCCTTCCTAACAAACGGCGCCGCGACGCCAAGTGCGGCGCGGTCCATGTAGTTGATGATGCCTGCCACAAACAGCAGGATAGCAACGACATACCGGTATTTTCCGGACTTCATGATAATTTCCTCCTTTGATATCGCCCTTCGGCGTTGTGCTTCCGGTTAGAGCATAAAGCGCCCTGTCGATTTTTTATGATTTTGCATCAGATAAACGCGATCGTGCACGGGCTTGCGCTCGGCAGAACACCACCCGTCAGCGCAAGGTTTCCATCATTTTTGGCAATGACGAATTGCGAGATGCGGTCCCCCTGCTCAGCCGCGACGATGAGACGCTCCCCATCCGGGCTCAGCGTCATGAAACGCGGATCGCTTCCATTGGCCGGCGTCCAACCACGCACCGTCAATGATTCCGCGCCGGCATCGAAGGTAAGGCGGGTGATGCCATTCTGGCCACGGTTGGAGACATAGACATGCCGGCCATCAGGCGTGATGACGATCGCCGCGGTGGTGCTGGCGCCGAAAAAATCCGGCGGCAAGGTGGAGACCAGATGAAGCGGCTGGAGAATGCCGGTTGCCTCATGCCAGCGGCAGGTCGCGACCGTCGAATCAAGTTCGTTGACGACAAACGCGAACGGAAGCGTCGGATGGAACACCATATGCCGCGGCCCGGCGCCCGGCCGCATCGTCGCCTCGCCGGTCACCGCTAACGTGCCCGAAGCGACATCCAGCTTCAGGACAAACACGCGGTCGAGCCCCTTATCGGGGACCAAAACAAACCGGCCGCTCGGATCGAACGCCACGTAATGCGGATGGGCGATCGTCTGCTCGGTCCGGTGCGGACCGAGCGCGCCCGGCAAAGCGAGCACGTGCGACACGTCATCGAGCGCGCCATCCGGCCGCACCGGCAATAGCGCCACCGAACCGCTGGCGTAATTGGCCACTACCAAAAACCGACCCGTGGGGTCGAGCGCCTGGTGCACGCCGTTCATGCCACCACTGGCGGCGTGGCTGATCCGCCGCAGCGCGCCGGTTTTGCCGTCTACGGCGAAGGCGGAAACATAATCGGCATCGCCATGCACCACATACAACACACGGCGCGCGGCATCCGCCACGAGAAAAGACGGATTGACCAGATCGCCGACATGCCCGGCCGGTGACCAGGTGCCCGAGATGGAATCGATGGCAAAGATATCGATCCCCTTGCCGCGCGCCTTGCGCCGTTCTGTCGTGAAACAGCCGACATAGGCGAAACGCGGCGATGACGTCGTTAGATTTTTGACTCCCATCGTCATCGCCGCCCCGCTTTATTCCGCGGCCTTGGACTTGGCGCGGTACGCCTCGTACCGGGCCTTGTTCTCGGCATTCGGCGGATACAGGCCGGGCAGCGACGCGCCGTTCTGCACTTCGTTGAAAAGCCAGGCTTCCAGCTTTTCCTGTTCCACCGAAGCGGCCACCACATCGGCGACCAGGGCCGCCGGGATCACCACTGCACCGTCATCATCGACGACGATCACGTCATCGGGGAACACCGCGACGCCGCCGCAGCCGATCGGCTGCTGCCAGTTCACGAAGGTCAGGCCCGCCACCGACGGCGGGGCCGCAGCGCCCTGGCACCAGACCGGCAGGTCGGTGGCGAGCACACCCGCGACGTCACGCACCACGCCATCGGTAATCAGCGCGGCGACGCCACGCTTTTTCAGGCGCGCGCACAGAATGTCGCCGAAAATGCCGGCATCGGTGACGCCCATCGCATCGGCCACGGCGATGCAGCCTTCCGGCATGGCTTCAATCGCCGCGCGGGTGGAGGTCGGCGAGCTCCAGGATTCCGGCGTCGCCAGATCCTCGCGCGCCGGCACGAAGCGCAGCGTGAAGGCCAGGCCCACCACCCGCTTCTGCCCCGGCTTCAGCGGCTTGGTGCCGCGCAGCCACACATTGCGCAGGCCCTTCTTCAGCAGCACCGTGGTCAGCGTCGCCGTGGTCACGCCTTCGAGGGCCTCAATCGTCTTCTGGTCCAAAGCCATGTTTATCGATCCCTTAAATGATGGCTGTCGTTGAAATTGCGTTAGACGCTGGCGATCAGGCCGCCATCGACGCGAAACACCGATCCGGTGAGATAGGCCGCGCGATCGCTCGCCAGAAAGGCGACCACATCGCCATACTCCTCCGGCTTGCCGTAACGGCCGACCGGAATGCTGCCGGTGCTCTCAGCGGAGACCTCTTCCGCGCTGCGCCCCTCGCGCTTGGCCTTCGCCTCGTCGAGGAATTTGATGCGGTCGGTGGCGATGCGCCCCGGCAGGATGATGTTCGCGGTCACGCCATCACGGCCCACCTCACGCGCGAGGGTCTTCGACCAGCCGACCAGCGACAGCCGCAGCGCATTCGAGATCCCGAGATTGGGGATCGGTGCGACCACGCCTGACGAGGTGCTGGTGATGATCCGCCCCCAGTGGCGCGCGCGCATCCCAGGCAGCACGGCGTCCGTGATGGCGATCACCGACACCACCATCGATTGGAAGAATTTCGTCCACACTTCCGGCCCCTGGCCGCTGGCGGGGGTCGGCGGCGGCCCGCCGGTGTTGTTGACCAAAATATCGACCGGGCCGAGTTCTTGCTCGATTTTGGCGATATGGCCCGGGATCAGCGACAGATCCGCCAGATCCCAGGTCAGGCCGCAGCTTTTGACGCCGAAAGCAGCCACCGCCGCCCGGGTTGCCTCGATCGCCTTCGGGTCGATATCGCCGACGGCGATGTTCACGCCCTCGGCCGCCAGCGAGCACGCAATCGCCCGGCCAAGGCCACCGCCGCCGCCGAGCACCAAAGCCGTTTTGCCTTTTATTTTGAAATCCATGCGTCACCCTCATCTGCGCGCGTCAACCGCGCTTTGCCGTGAACGGGAATGATAGGAGACGCTGAAAATTAGAAAATATAGGTTTTTGTTCGTTCACAAGAAAGTTTTTTTAGGGAAGCAGCCGCTTTTTGAAAAAAGCGGCGCAAAAACTTTTATTATGCTGGGCTATGGGCGTTGTCGGCGACAACGCCCATAGCCCAGCATAATAAAGTTTTTTTGCTACTTTTTGTTCACAAAAAGTAGGCTTCACTTATCCCTGACTCGCGCCTTCCCTTTTTCCAGCACCAGCACGGCATCAGCGAGACGCAGGGCCTGCGGCCGGTGGGTGATCAGCAAGGTGGTGCGGCCGCGCGTCAGGCGCCCGATGGTGTCGAGCACGGCTCGTTCCGAGACGGCGTCGAGCCCTTCGGTTGGCTCGTCGAGGATCAGCAGCGGCGCGTTTTTGAGGAACGCCCGGGCCATGGCGATGCGGCGGGCCTGGCCGCCGGACAGGAAGGTGCCGACTTCGCCGACCACGGTGTCGAGGCCGGCCGGCATCGCCATGACCTCATCGAAAATATCGGCGTCGCGCAGGGCGGCGCACAGTTCTTCCTCGGTGGCGTCGGGGCGGGCCAGCAACAGGTTTTCGCGGATGCTGGTGTTGAACAGATGGGTCTGCTGCGCGACCACGGCGCAGAGGCCGCGCACGGTCTCCCCGTGCAGATCCCGCAGCGACACGCCGCCGATCCGCACATTCCCCTCCTGAAAATCCCAGAAGCGGAGCAGGACATTGAGCAAGCTGGTCTTGCCGGCGCCGGTCTGGCCGACCACGCCTAAGCAACTGCCCTCAGGGATCGCGAAGCTGATGTCGTCGAGGGCCCAGGCTTGCGTCTCGCCGTAACGCATTTTGAGGTTATCGACCCGCAGATCGAATTGGCTGGGCGCTAGCACCTCGCTGCTGGGCTCACTAACGGCGGGGCGGGTATCGATGACCTCGAAAATGCGGCGCGCGGCGGCGAGGGTTTGGCCCAGGGCGTTATACGCGGCCGGCAAGGCGCTGACGGCGTCGAAGCTGGCCAGCACGAACAGCCCGATCATCGCGAAATCCGGGCCGTCAATGCCCCGCCCCACCAGAGGAATCGCGATGATCACGCAGACCCACAGGCTGAGCTGGGCGATCAGCAAGGTCGCCGCCGACCACACGCCGTTGATGCGCGCCGCGTGCCGCTGGGTGGCGATCAAAGCCGCGCTGCTGCGATCGAGCGCGGCCAGTTTGGGCGCCAGCGCCTGATAGACCAGCAGCTCACCGAAACCGCGGATCGCATCGGCGATATCGGCGCGGAATGTCCCGCTCAAGGCAACGGCCTGCGCGCCAGGTCCGCGCCCCAGACGCAGCGCGATCAGCGGCACCACCACACCGGCGAGCAGCAGCCCCGCAAAATCGGCCAGCGCGACATGCGGGCTGAACCAGGCGAGGAAAAGCACCATCAGCAAAACGCTAATAACAGCGGACGCGGTGGGCACGAGCACGCGCAGATAGACATTGTCGAGGCTGTCGATATCGGCACGGATGCGGCTGAGCAGGTCGCCGCCGCGGTAATATTGCAGCCGCGCCGGCGCCAGCGGTTCGAGATGCTCGTAGAACCAGACGCGCAACTGCGCCAGAAACCGGAACGTCGCCTCGTGGGTGATCAGGCGTTCCAGATAGCGCCCGCCGGTGCGGATTATGGCGAGGCCGCGAATCGAGGCGGCGGGCATGAAATATTCGAGATGCAGCAAGCCGAGGCCGGCCAGCGCCATGGAGGCGATGAACCAGCCGGACAGTGCGAGCAACCCGACATTGGCCAGAATGACCAGCGCCGTGAGCCCTACACCGGCCAGGACCCAGCGCCAGGAGCCTTTGAACAGCCACAGCAGGCGCAGAAAATCCTTCATGACAACATCTCATGATAAAGCGCGCTGGTCTCCGCATAGAGACCGTTCTGCGCGAGCAACGCAGCATGGGAGCCGGATTCGACGATGCGGCCTTCGTTCAGCACCAGGATCCGATCCACCTCCGTAATGCTTTCAAGCCGGTGCGCGATGATCAGCATCGCCCGGTCGCGCGCGAGGCGTTCCACCGCGTCTGCGATCAGCGCGGCCGTTTCAGGATCGAGGCTGGCCGTCGGTTCATCGAGGATGACGAGATCGGCGTTCTTCAGGAAGGCGCGGGCCAGGGCCACGCGCCTGATCTCGCCACCGGACAGTCCCTGCCCCCGATCGCCGACGATCGTGTCATAGCCTTGCGGCAGGCGCTCGATGAAGGCGGCCGCGTTTGCCGCTGAAGCGGCCCGGCGCACGGCTTGCTCGTCGGCGCCGGGCTGGCCGAGGCGGATGTTGTCGCCGATGCTGCCATGGAACAATGTCGGCGCCTGCGGCATCCAGGCGATGCGCGCGACCCAATTTTCTGGTCCGATGTCGCGCAGATCGGTGCCGTCGACGGTGATCGCGCCTTCGTCCGGCACGTCGAAGCCCAGGAGCAGCCGCGCGATCGTGCTCTTGCCGGAACCGCTCGGCCCGACCAGGGCGACGCGTTCGCCGCGCGCGAGGCCAAAATCGATCCCCCGCAGCACAAGCTCGTCCGCCCGATAGGCGAAGCCGACATCTTGGAAGCGAATGTCCAGACGCGCGGAGGAGGACAGCTCATTCTGCCCTGCTGGCCGCTCCGGCAGTTTTGTTTCCAGGAGTGCGACAATCCGCTCCGAAGCGCCGATCGCCTCCATGCGGGCGTGATACTGCGTGCCCATCGCGCGCAGCGGCTTGAAGAATTCCGGGGCCAGCAACAGCACCATGAAGCCCGGCAGGAAATGCATATCGCCATAGTACAGACGAAAGCCGATATACACGGCGACCATGGCGATGCTGACAGTGGCGAAAAATTCGAGCACCAGCGAGGAGAGGAACGCGACGCGCAGCACATCCATGGTGCTGCGGCGGTAATCGTCGGAAATGCGGCCGATGATCTCGCCCTCGGCACGGCTCGCATTGAACAGTTTGAGAGTCGTGAGGCCCTCGATGACGTCGAAGAAATGCGCGCTCATCCAGGCGAGCTTGCGCCATTGGCGCTGGTTGAGCCGTTCCGTGCCCTTGCCGATCAGGATCATGAAGAACGGAATCAACGGCGCGCTGATCAGCATGATGATCCCGGACACCCAGTCGGTGGGGAAGACGAACACCAGGATGGCGGCGGGGATGAAGGCGGCGAGCGGCATTTGCGGGAGATATTCGGCATAGTACTTGCCCAGTTCGTCCACGCTCTCGAGCAGCAGGTTGGTGAGGTCGCCGGTGCGTTGGCCCGCGACAAAGCCGGGGCCGAGGGCGGAGATCTTGCGGGTCAACTCGCCGCGCAAAGTCTGCTTGACCCCGGCGGCGGCCTCGAAGGCGACGGCGTCGGCGAACAGGGAAACGACCGCGCGGGCGACGAACACGGCGAGCATGCCCCACAAAAACGGCCAGGCGGAAGACAGACCCAGATGGTCGATCACGACGCTGTCGACCACATGCGCGAGCAGCCAGGCCTGGACGATCAGCAGCAACCCGCCGCAGGCCCCGATGCCGATGGCGGCGGTGAGCGGCAACCTGACGGCTTTGGCACGGCTGCGCAGCCAGGTATCGAGCGCCTTCGCTGTCGCACGGGGTATCGGAGCGGAATGTAGGGCCATGAGATCGTCATTCCTTGCCGGAAAGCAGCCGCTTTTTGAAAAAAGCGGCGCAAAAACTTTTACCCTGCTGGGCCATGGGCGTTGTCACCGACACAGCCCATGGCCCAGGAGCTTCTTTTAGTGATGGACCTCCATGGCGGAGATGCGGCCGCGGAACACCCAGATCTGATACGCGTTGTACATGATCATGATCGGGAAGAAGCCGCCCATCGCCAGGGTGAAGGTGAAGAGCGAGACCGCCGGGCTGGCGCCCGAATAGATCGTCCAGGTCCCCGGCACCATCCACGGATAAAGGGTCGCGAGGAAAGCGATGGACATGATCGCCAGCGCCACCGTGAACCAGATCAGCGCCTTCAGATCCTTATCGCGGTTGGCGGCGGTGCGCATCATGACCGCCGAGATGATCACGGCGAGCAGGACGATGGCCCAGATCCAGAAATTCGGCCCCAGCCATTTATGCGCCGCCCAGGGGAAGATCGCCATGCTGAACACGATCGTGACGATCGCCACCGCCAGCGCCAGATAAAAGATCACGCTGCTCCAGCGCGCCGCCTGGCGACGGATCGGCTCGCCATGGTGGAAGCGGGCGCGGATGAACAACACGCCACCCTGCGTCACCGCGATCACCGAGGCGATGCCGGTCCAGATGCTGAAGGGCGAGATGAAGCGCAAGGCGCCGCCCACATAGGTCGGCACGGTGCCGGCGTCATGCGTGAGCGGAAAGCCCTGCATCACCGCGCCCAGCGCCATGCCACCGAAGAAGGCGACCACCAGGCTGGAGAGCCCGAAGGCCAGATCCGAGAAGCGCTGCCAGCGGGCCTCGGCCACGTGCCGGAATTCCAGCGCCACGGCGCGGGTGATCATCCCCCACAGCGCCAAGGCCAGGGGAATCATAAGGTAGCTGAAAGCCGAGCCGTAGACGAAGGGAAAGGCAGCGAACATCACGCCGCCGGCCACGATCAACCAGGTTTCATTGGCATCCCACGTGCCCGCCATCGCCGACATGATCGCGCCCCGCTCTTCTGCTTTGCGCACAAACAGCGAGAACACGCCGGCGCCAAGGTCCGCACCGTCCAAGACGACGTAGAGCACCACGCTCAGCGAGAACGCCATCCACCACGCGAAGGTGATGATACTCTGTACCTGAGTTAAACTGTTCATGATTGCAGTCCTGTCGTTGGGCCAGCGGCCAGGCAGCCGGCCCTTAAAGGTTAGATCTTGTTGGCTTTGGCGTAGGCGAGAGCAGCGTGAGGCTCGGTATGGCCAGGGGCCTGCTGGGCGACGCGCACGACCGGGCTATCCATATCCGGACCCTTGCGGACCACTTTGGCGAAGAAGTACCAGGTGCCGCCCCAGACCAGGAGCTCGAAGCCCAGATAACCGACCATCCAGAAAATCTCCTGGGCGGTGCTCATGATGCTGGTGCCCTGTGCGGAGGTCATCATGCCGTAGACCACCCAAGGCTGACGGCCGACCTCACGTGTCCACCAGCCGGTCCACACCGCGATATACGGCAGGAAGCCACACAGGATCGTAAAG
>NZ_DASXFO010000091.1:0-93403 GCF_036489515.1 Acidocella sp. | reverse complement strand
GCCCAACGTCAGCAGCGTGGTGGCAACCGGCCGCCGGATGAAGAGCGCCGAAAGATTCATGCAGGCGCCGCCCCGCGCCGGCGGAAGCGCCGCGCCAGCCCATCAAAGGCAAGATAGACCACTGGCGTGGTGAACAACGTAAGCACCTGGCTCACCGCCAGACCGCCGACGATGGCAAGCCCCAGCGGCTGGCGCAGCTCCGAGCCCATGCCGGTGCCCAGGATCAGCGGCACCCCCGCCAGCATCGCCGACATGGTGGTCATCAGGATCGGCCGGAAGCGCAGCAGCGACGCTTCATAAATCGCATCGCGCGGCGACTTGCCCTCATTACGTTCGGCGTTCAGCGCGAAATCGATCATCATGATCGCGTTCTTTTTCACGATGCCGATCAACAGCACGATGCCGATGATGCCGATCACGTCCAACCCGTCTCCAGCCAGCCAGAGAAAAACCAGCGCGCCGATGCCCGCCGATGGCAGGGTCGAGAGGATCGTCACCGGATGGATGAAGCTCTCATAGAGCACGCCAAGCACGATGTAGACGGCGATCACCGCCGCCAGCAGCAAAAACACCTCGTTGGCGAGCGAGTTCTGAAAGGCCAGCGCCGCGCCCTGGAAGCTCGTCGTCAGCGCGGCCGGGAAATGCAGTTTTTGCTCAGCGTTCTGAATGGCGTCGACCGCGGCGCCGAGCGAAGCGCCCGGGGCCAGGTTGAACGAGATCGTGGTCGCCGGGAACTGGCCCAGATGCTCGATCATCAGCGGCTCGGGCTGGGTGGTGAAGGTGGCGATGGCCGACAGCGGCACCTGCCCGCCCGCGGCGGAGGAGGAGGGCAAATAGATCGCCCCCAGCGCAGCGATGCCGGTCATCTGCCGCGGATTGACGGTCATGATCACGCGGTACTGGTTGGTCTGCGTGAAAATGGTCGTGATGATGCGCTGGCCGAAGGCGTCGTAAAGCGCATTGTCCACGGTCGCGGCGGTGATGCCGAAGCGCGCGGCATTGGTGCGGTTGATGTCGATGTACACGCTGTTCCCGGCCGCCTCCAGCTCGCTCGCCACATCGGCGAGCTGCGGCAAGGTCTGCAGCTTGGCCATCAGCTTCGGCACGTAGATCGAAAAATCGTTCTCATTCAAATCTTCGAGCACGAACTGGTACTGCGTCGGCGAGACCGTGGTGTTCAGCGTCAGGCTCTGCACCGGCTGCATGTACAGATGCACGCCGGGCACGCCCGCCAGTTCCCGGTTCAGCCGGCGGATTACCGCGGTGGCGGAGAGCCGCTCGCCCTTGGGCTTCAGGTTGATCAGGAACCGGCCCTGGTTGAGCGTCGAATTGGTGCCGTCCACACCGATATAGGAGGTCAGGCTGAGCACAGCCGGGTCCTTCAGGATCACGTCGGCCAGCGCCTCTTGGTGCTCGGCCATCGCCGCGTAGGAGGTGCTCTGCGCGGCCTGGGAAATGCCCTCGATCTGGCCGGTGTCCTGGACCGGAAAGAAGCCTTTCGGGATGAAGACATAGAGCAGCACGGTCAGCACCAGCGTGCCGACCGCGACCAGCAGCGTCGCCCGTGCATGCGCCAGCACCCAGGTGAGGCCGCGCCCATAAGCGGCGATCAGCCGGTCGAAATTGCGCTCGTTCCAGGCCTCGAACCGGGTCGGCTTCACGCTGCCCTGCTGGCGCAGCAATCTGGCGCACAGCATCGGCACCAGCGTGAGCGAGACGATGGCGGAGATCACGATGGTCACGGCCAAGGTGATCGCGAATTCGGAAAACAGCCGACCGACCACATTGCCCATGAACAGCAGCGGGATCAGCACCGCGATCAGCGAGACGGTGAGCGAGATGATGGTGAAGCCGATTTGCCCGGCGCCCTTCAGCGCGGCCTCCAGCGGCGTGTCGCCCATCTCCAGATAACGGGCGATGTTCTCGATCATCACGATGGAATCGTCCACCACGAAGCCGGTCGCCACGGTCAGCGCCATCAGCGACAGGTTATCGATCGAGAAGCCGCACAGATACATCACGGCCAGCGTACCGATCAGCGAGACCGGCACCGAGATGCTGGGAATGATCGTGGCGCGAAAATTGCGCAGGAACACGAAGATCACCGCGACGACGAGTAAAACACTGAGGATCAGCTCGAACTCGGCATCGTCGACGGAGGCGCGGATCGAGGTGGTGCCGTCGCTCATCACGGTCACCTGCATCGCCGCCGGCAGGCCGTTGGTGAGCATCGGCAGCTCGCGCTTGATCGCATTCACCGTGGCGATGACGTTGGCATTCGGCTGGCGCTGCACATTGAGAATGATCGCCGGCTGGCGGTTCGCCCAGGCGCCCAGCTCGGTATTCTCCGGTGCTGAGATGATTTTTGCCACGTCGCCGAGATAGACCGGCGTGCCGTTATTATACGCGACGATCAACGAGGCATATTCCGAAGCCTCCGTGACCTGGTCGTTAGCGTTGATGGTGTAGCTCTGCGCCGGGCCGGAAAAACTTCCCTTCGGCGAGTCCACTGTGAGGTTAGAGATTTCCGTGCGGATATTGTCGATGCTGAGCCCATAACTCGCGAGCGCGCGCGGATTCACCTCGACGCGAATGGACGGCACGTGGCCGCCGCCGATACTGACCAGGCCGACGCCCGGCACCTCGGAAAGTTTCGAGGCGAGACGCGAATTCGCCAGGTCCTCAAGAGAGGTGAGGCTCATCGTCTTCGACGTGATCGCCAGCGTCATGATCGGCGCGTCGGCCGGGTTCACCTTGGCGTAGACCGGCGGCGCCGGTAGATCCGCCGGCAGCAGATTGCCGGCCGCGTTGATCGCCGCCTGCACCTCCTGCTCGGCGACGTCGAGGCTGAGCGACAGGTCGAACTGCAGCGTGATCACCGAGGCGCCGGCGGAACTCTGCGAATACATCTGGTTCAGCCCCGCCATTTCGCCGAGCTGGCGCTCCAGGGGCGCGGTGACAGTTGTGGTCATCACCTGCGGCGAGGCACCGGGATAGAATGTCTGCACCTGAATCGTCGGGTACGTGACGTCCGGCAAAGCGGAGACCGGCAGGAATTTGAAGGCGACCAACCCGGTCAGCACGATGGCGATCATCAGCAGCGATGTCGCCACCGGCCGCAGAATGAAAAGGCGGGAGGGGTTCACTGCGCTGCGGGAGCCGGGCTGGGAGGCGACGCGCCCGAGGAGACGGCGCCACTGCCGGTCTCACCCGGCGCCCCGGGCTGACCATTCGCATTGCCGCCGTGATGCCGATGCCGCGCGGCCATCTGCCCGTTTTGTGCAGACGGCGCCGCGTTGCCAGCCGCCGCCGCGGTTTGGGTACCCGGCGCCGTGACGACGCTAACCTTCGCCCCCGCGGTGAGCCGGTCCACGCCGTCCACCACCACGGTCTGGCCCGGCGTCAGCCCCTTGGTGATGACCGTATCGGTGCCGTTGCTCGGACCGGTGGTCACCGGCTGCACGCTCACGGTGTCGTTGGCATCCACCACATACACGTAGGTGCCGGGAGCGCCGGTCTGCACCGCGGGGCTCGGCACCAGGGTCGCGTTGGTCAGCGTGTTCACCAGCAGATGCACGTTGACGAATTCATTCGGGAACAGCTGCTTGTCGGCGTTGGCAAAATCCGCGCGCAGCTTCACCATGCCGGTGCTGGTGTTCATCATATTATCCACCGCTGAGAGCGTGCCGTCTTCGAGCTTGGTCGTGTCGTCGCTGGAATAGGCGGTGGCCTGCAGAGTCGCCCCCTGCCCCAGCCGCACCAGCACCGCCGCCAGATTGCTCTGCGCCACCGAAAAGATCACGGTCGTGGGCGCGATGGTGGTGACCACGGCGATGCCGGTCACGCTGCCGGGGGTGACGTAATTGCCCGGATCGACCAGGCGCAGCCCGATCCGGCCGGCCACCGGCGAGGTGATATGGCAATAGACGAGATCGAGTTTGGCGCTGTCGATATTGGCCTGATCGACCTGGACCGCCGCCGCATCCTGCGCGACCAGGAATTGCTGGTCGGTCACCTGCTGCTCGGCAATCGATTGCTGCCGCGCCAGCACCTCGTAACGTGCCAGGTCAGAGCGGGCCTGAGCCAGCGCGGCGCTGTCCTTGGCCAGCGTCGCCTCATATTGCTCGAGCTGGATCTGATAAGGCCGCGGGTCGATTTCCGCCAGGAACTGCCCCTGGGTCACGTCTTCGCCCTGGGTGAAGGCGACCTGCGTGAGATAGCCGCTGAGTTGCGGCAACACGGTGACGGTGGCGACCGGGGTGACGGTGCCGAGTTCGTCCAGCACCTCCGGCATCGAGCCGGACACCACCTTCGCGACCCCAACCGCCTGCACCGCCATCGTGCCGTGACGGCCGCCGCGACCTCCGTAACCGCCGGCGCCGTGGCCGGAATGGCGGTACCAGATAAAGGCGACAAGCAGGACCGCGATCCCGACAAAAATCCAGCGCGTCCTGCCCTTGCCGCGCCGCTTGACCGGATCAACCACGCAAAACCCCTTCAGAAAAACTCTGGCAGTCTATACCCAGTTACAAACGGCTTGTCCCACGCCCCTGTGTGCCGGTGCATAACAAATGGTAACCGAAGGGGAAGGCCTCTTTTTGTGAACAAAAAGAGGTTTTCGGTCCTTTAGAGCGCGATGACTTTAAGTCATCTGGCTCTAACTTATTTACCTAGAGCCGGATTCAGATTTTAGAGCGGATCGCTACGCGATTCGATCTAAAATCATCCGGCTCTAGGCCGTGCTGGTTTCAACGCCCGCGCCCTCCGGGGCTATTCCAACGGTGCTACGCACCGCCGGAACCTTTAGCCCCTCCGCCCAGCATAAAAAAAGTTTTTGCGCTGCTCTTTTTCAAAAAGCGGCCACTTGCTTTCCTCTACCCGACCAGCCGCTCGAGCCCGCCCATATAAGACCGCAGCACCGCCGGGATCGTCACCGAACCGTCCTCGTTCTGGTAATTTTCCAGCACCGCGATCAGCGCCCTGCCGACCGCCACGCCAGAGCCGTTGAGCGTGTGCACGAAGCCCGGTGCCTTGCCGTCGGCCTCGCGGTAGCGTGCGTTCATCCGCCGCGCCTGGAAGGCCCGCGTATTCGAGCAGGAGGAAATTTCCCGGTACATTTCCTGGCCGGGGAGCCAGACTTCCAGATCGTAGGTTTTTGCCGCCGAGAAGCCGGTGTCGCCGGCGCAGAGCAGCATGCGGCGATACGGCAGTTCGAGTTTTTCCAGCACGGCCTCGGCGCAAGCGGCCATGCGCTCATGCTCCGCTTCGCTTGCCTCAGGGGGCACGATGCTGACCAGCTCCACCTTGGTGAACTGGTGCTGGCGCAGCATGCCGCGCACGTCGCGCCCGGCCGAACCAGCCTCGGAGCGAAAGCACGGCGTGAGCGCGGTGACGCGGACCGGCAGTTGCGCTGCCGGCAGAATTTCGCCGGCGACAAGGTTGGTCAGCGACACTTCGGCGGTCGGGATCAACCAACGCCCGTCGGTGGTCTGGAATAAATCCTCACGGAATTTCGGCAGTTGGCCGGTGCCGAAAGCCGCCGCGTCGTTCACCAGCAGCGGCACCATGGTCTCGGTATAACCATGTTCGGTCACGTGCAGGTCGATCATGAACTGCCCCAGCGCCCGCTCCAGCCGCGCCAGCCCGCCGCGCAGCACGGTGAAACGCGAGCCCGCGAGTTTCGCCGCGGCGGCAAAATCCATCATGCCCAGCTTTTCGCCGATCTCGAAATGCTGTTGGGGTGCGAAGCCGAACTCGCGGATCGTGCCGTGCCGCTTGATCTCCCGGTTGTCCGCCTCGTCGCGCCCGTTGGGCACGGCCTCGTCCATCACGTTCGGCACCGCGGCGAGCGTCTCGCGCAGCAGCGCCTCCAGCCGCGGGACCTCGGCTTCCAGCGCCTCCATCTTCCCACGCAGGGCCGCGCCCTCGGCTTCCAGCGCCGCAGTGTCTTGGCGGGCGCGCTTGGCCTCGCCGATCCGCTTGGCCAGCGCGTTGCGCCCCGCCTGCAGCACCTGCAACTGCGCCACCGCCTGCCGCCGCTCTTCGTCCAGCGCCATCAGCCCGGCAGAGAGCGGCAAAACATTGCGCCGGGCCATGGCCGCGTCGAACGCCGCCGGGTTTTCCCGGATCGCCTTGATATCATGCATGGTTATGCTTCCGGATCGACTTTCGGTTCGACCATTTTCACGGAGAAGACCGAAATTTCATAAAGAAGGATCAGCGGCAAAGCGAGGCCGCATTGGGTCAGGATATCCGGCGGGGTCAGCACCGCCGCCAGGATGAAGCAGCCGACATAGGCGTAGCGCCGGTATTTGCGTAAGCCTGCGGAGCCGATGATGCCGACCTTACCGAGCAGCGTGAGCAGCACCGGCAGCTCGAAAGACAGGCCGAACGCGAAGATCAGCTTCATCACCAGGTTCAGATAATCGCTGACCTTCGCCATCAGGTCGATCTGCACATCGCTGCCCGGAGCGGTGTTCTGAAAACTCAGGAAAAATCTCCAGGCGGCCGGGAAGATCACGTAATAGGCCAGCGCGCCGCCGGCAAAAAACAAGATCGGCGTGACCACGAGGAAGGGCAGCATCGCCCGCTTCTCGCGCTTGTACAGGCCGGGCGCGATGAACAGCCAGAGCTGTGTCGCGATCACCGGAAAGGACAGGAAGGCGGCGGCGAACACCGAGACCTTGATGTAAGTGAAGAACGCCTCGTAGAGCGCGGTGTAGATCATCTCCGGCTTCTGGCCGCGCGCCTCCAGCGCGTGCGCCAGCGGGGCTGCGAGGAAATCGTAGATCCGCGGCGCGAAATGATAGCTGATGATGAAGGCGATGAGGAACGTCCCCGCCGACCACAGCAGCCGGCGCCGCAGCTCCGACAGGTGGTCCAGCAGGGACATTTCCTTGTCGTGGATCTCGTCTTCCGGGGTCACGTTATCCACCACTCAATATCCCCAACGCTTGGTGCCCGGCGGGATGAAATCCGGGACCGGCGGTTTGCGCGCCGCGTCCGGCGGAATGAAGGCGGGCGCCTCGGCGGTGACCTCCGCCACCACCGGCGGCGGCACGAAGCTCGGCCCGGCCCCCTCACCCATTTCATAGACGGATGCCAACTCCGCCGCAGGCTCTGATCCGGCCGCCGCGGCCGCCGCCACCGGTGCTGCGGCCATAGACGGCATATCGAACGGCCGCGCCACCGAGTCGCGCAACGCGCCGTCCGGGTCAATCGCGTTTTCCGCAGCGCTCTTGAAATCGAAGCGCCGCAGCTTGTCGATCTCCTGCTTGACGTCGGAGAGATTCGCATCGCGCATCATCTCGTCGACATGCCCCTGGAACTCGGCCGCCATGCCGCGCGCCTTCTTCATCATCGCGGTGACGGTCCGGATCGCCACAGGCAAATCCTTCGGTCCAATGGCGATCAACGCCACCGCCATAATCAGTCCAATCTCTGCCCAGGAAAATCCAAACATACCGGTGGCTTGCTAGCAGGCTCTTAAGGGTTCGGCAAAGCCGCGGCGATGCGGACGAGGCCCTCATCGCTCAGGCCAAGCTCGCCCAGGTGTTTCACGGTATTTTCGAGGTATTCGCGGCAGGTGCCGAGATCGCCGCAGCCGGTGGCGATCAGCGCCGCGGTCTGCTCCAGGCTGATTTCGCGGATATAGCGCGGATGGTCGTGGTTGATCACGAAGGTGACCGCCGCAATTGGCTCGCCCTCGGCTTCCAGCGGCAGCAGCCGCGCATGATAGGCGCCGCCATGCATCTCACGCTGCCAGAGAATGCCCAGCTCCTCGCGCACCTTGCCGGCGGCGATGCGGAAGGCCACCCCATGGCAGGCCCCGCCCTGGTCCAGCGCCAGCATCACACCCGGCGTCTGCGGCGAGCCGCGGCCCATGAACATTTTCAGGCAGAACCGCCGGTGCCAGCCGCGCAGCAGCGCCGGCCGCTTCTCGATATAATGGAAGGCCGGGTTCCAGATCAGCGATCCGTAGCCGAACACCCATAAATCCTGCGTGGCATCGTGCTGGGCGAGAATGTCCTCGAGCAGCGCCGCCATCTCCAACTCGGTGCGCCAGCGCATCTCCGGATGCAGCGCCGCATATTCCAGCTGGCGCGCGCGGACCGTGCCGTTCTGCAGCGTCTCGCGGGTGATTTTCAACGTCACGATGCGTCCTCCGCCGGCGCTTGCGCCTGCGGCGCTTCCGGCGGCGTCACTGACACGGTCGGATCGAGCAGCAGCTCCTCGCGCTTGGGCATGTCGCGCAGGTCGTTCAGCCCGAACTGCGCCAGGAAGGCAGGCGTGGTGCCCCACAGGGTCGGCCGGCCCGGCGTCTCCTTGTGGCCCTTCGGCGTCACCAGCCCGTTCTCCAGCAGCAGGTCGAGCGTGTTCTGCGACAGAGCGGCGCCGCGGATCTCCTCGATCTCGGTGCGCGTGACCGGCTGGTGATAGGCGATGATCGCCAGCGTCTCCATCGCCACGCGCGGCAGCCGGCGCGGCACCTCCACCACCTTGCGCAAGGCCGGGACGACATCCGGCGCGGTGCGGAACTGCCAGCCGCCGGCGGCCTGCACCAGGTTGATCCCGCGCGGCGCGTAGGCCTCGACCAGCGCCGCCATCACCGCGGCGAGATCGGCGTCATCGGGCAGAAGGTTGGCGAGCACGCGCGCGCTCACTGGCTGGGCAGAGGCAAAAATCGCCGCCTCGACCAGGCGCAGCGCCGACTCCGGCACGGGAACCCCGGTCACGCTCTCAGGGGCCTGCGCGTCAGTCTGGTCCATGCTCATCCTCAAAATCCGTCACCGTCCCTTCGCCCTCGACCGCCCGTACCAGGATCGGCCCAAACATCTCTTCCTGTCTTACCTGCAGTTGGCCGCCTTTGGTCATTTCAAGGCCGGCGATCAGGGTTGCTGAAAGTGCCGCCCTGCGCGGCAGGCCATCACCCAGCCCCTGCGGCAGAAACCCTTCCAGGCTCGACCAGTCCGGCTTCGAGCCGACCAGCCGGTGCAGGCGTTCCAGCGCGTTCTGTACGGAGAAAAAGATCATCGGCTTCGGCCGGTATTGCAGCTTGCCCCCGGCGCGGCGCCGCGCCGCCAGATAGGCGCTGAGCAGCCCGCTCATCTCCAGCCGCAGCTTGCTGCGGTCGGTCTCGGTGAGATCCTCCGGCATGCCGCGCGCGAACACGTCCACGCCCAGCATCGGTCGCTGGCTCAGCCAGGAAGCGGCGGCGCGCACACGCTGCAGGTCGATCAGCCTGGCGGCGAGGGTTTCCGCGGCGATCTCGGCGTCCTCATCCTCGCCCGCGGAGGGCACCAGCAGCCGGGATTTCAGCCAGGTCAGCCACGCCGCCATCACCAGCCAGTCCGCCGCCAGCTCCAGCCGAACCCGGCGCGCGCCCTCGATGACCGCCAAATACTGGTCGACCAGCGCCAGGATGGAAATCTTCGCCAGATCGACCTTCTGTGAGCGCGCCAGCTCGAGCAGCAGATCGAGCGGCCCCTCAAAGCCTTCCAGATTCAGGACGAGCGCCTCAGACTCCACCGCTATGCCCCGTAATTCGTAGGATTGTATCAACCGCCCAGGGCAGCACGCGCGCCATCGCCGCCTGGAACGGGTCGAAAGCCACGCCGAACTGGCCCAAGACCGTCGGCAGGACGAATAAAAGCAGCAAAACCAGAATGATGCCAGCTTTTTCTGATTTCGCAAGCCAACGCGCGGCGGGCAGCGGCAGCACGCCGACGGCGATCCGCCCGCCATCCATCGGCGGCACCGGCAGCAGATTGAACAGTCCCAGCGTCAAATTGATGATGATGAAATAAGTCAGGAATGTTGTCGCCTGGCTGATCGAGAGCAGGTAGCCGCCGAGTAGCGCAAGGGCGAAATTGGCGAGCGGCCCGGCCGCCGCGACGATCGCCATCAGCTGTCTGGGGTGGCGCTGCCCGTTCAGCTGCAGCTGCATCGGGTTCACCGGCACCGGCTTCGCCCAGCCATACAGGAATTCGATTCGGCCGATCGTCGCCAGCTGCCCCACCGCGAGGATCACGGGGAGCAAAATACTGCCGAAAGGATCGATATGCTTGATCGGATTGAGCGTCAGCCGTCCGGCCTGCTGCGCCGTGCGGTCACCCAGCAGGCGCGCCACCGCGCCATGCGCCAGCTCGTGCAGCACCACGGCGATGATGAGCGCGACGACGATGTCGAGCGTTTCAACGCTCATCCAGCGCCTCCAGCACCGCGCGATTGCCGGCGAAATCGCCGGGGCAATACAGCGCGATGTCGCACCCCGCGGCCAGCGCCGCCTGCGCCCGCGCGGCGGGCGAGCCGCTCAGCGCGTGCATGGCCAGATCGTCGCTCAGCAGCGTCCCGGCAAAACCGATTTTTCCGCGAATGATTTCGGAAATGATGATGGGCGACACGGTAGCCGGGTTCACCGGATCATATTGCTCATAGATCACATGCGCCGTCATCGCCCAGGGCAGGTTTTTGTTGGCGATGAAGGGCCGGAAATCGTCGGACAGATCCACCTTCGGCACCCTCGGTAGCGCCATATGGCTATCCACCAGCGCCCGTCCATGACCCGGCAGGTGCTTCATCACCGGGATCACGCCTTCCGCCAGGATGCCTTCGGCGATTTTGCCGCCCAGCAGCGCCACGGTCTCCGGCCCACCGGTGATGGCGCGGTCGCCCACCACATCACTGGCGCCGGGATAACGCAGGTCGAGCACCGGCGCCGCCGTGACGTCGAACCCGGCGGCCTTGACCATCGCCCCCAGCGCCCTGCCATGGGCATAGGCTTCCGCCTCGTCGCGCAACGCACCGGCAGCGGGCAAAGCTTGCCAGTGCGGCGGCTTCAGCCGCGCCACGCGCCCGCCTTCCTGGTCCACCATCAGCACCGCATCTGCCGGCAGAATCTCTCGAATTTCAGATGTAAGATCAGATAGTTGAAACGTGTCTTTTATGTTTCGCGAGAACAGGATCACGCCGCGATGCGGGTGCGCCCGGAACAACGCACGTTCGTCCGGTGCAAGCGCCGGACCGGAAATGCCAAGAATGACCGGCTTCAAAACACCGCCACCGTGCAGGCCGCGCCCTGGGCTTGGACGGAGGCGCAGAAATCCCGCGCGGCTTGGAGGTCGGCGAAGCCGCCGATGCGCAGCCGCCACACAGTCCGGCCGCTCACCACGGCGGGAATGATGTCCGCGTCCCGACGGCCGAGAAGAGCAGGCATTTTAAGCTTCAGCGCGTTCCAAACCGCTTGCGCGCCGGCCTCGCTGCCGGTTGCCGCCAGCTGCACGGCAACGTCGCGGGCACTTTGCCCCGGGGCCAGCGGCGCGTTGGACGATGTCGCCTGCGTCGCAGAAGACGGGGGCGCAGCAGAATGGGGTGCGCCAACGCCCGCTTCCTGGTCGAGCTGGGCAATGTCCGGGGTGGGCGCCGTCTGCAACACCGGCGGCGGCGGCGGCGCACCGATGCCCGCATCCTGGTCCAGTTGCGAGATATCCGGGGTGGGCGCGCCCGGCGCCAGTTGCGGCGGCGCGACCGACGCCACGCCGGACATGATCGGCACATTCGCCTCCGGTACGACCAGCCCGCCGGGATTGACCGGCGCGATGCGCAGCGGCCCCGGCGGTGCGGTGATCACCGGCGGCGGGCCAAAACCACTGCCGCGCACCCCACTCCACAGCAGCGCCACCACAATCACCAGCAGCGAGGCGCCGCCGGCGCCCAGCGCCATGCGGCGCATCGCCGGGTCCATCGCACGGGGATCGCGGCGCGTGCGATAGACGAAATCCTCCTCGGGCTCCACCGGCTACCTCATCTCTTCGACCGGGGTGACACCAAGCACGGCCAGGCCGGAACGCAGCACCAAAGCCGTGGCCGCCACCAGGGCGACGCGCGCGGCGGTCTCGGCCGGCTTGTCCTCCTGCAGGAAGCGCAAGGTCGCATTCTCGCGCCCGGCATTCCACAGCGCGTGGAAGTCGCCGGCCAATTCGTAGAGGAAGAAAGCGACACGATGCGGTTCGCGCGCCTCGGCCGCCTGCTCGACCAAACGCGGCCAGGAGATCAGCCGGCGGATCAGCGCCAGTTCCTCCGGCGCATTCAGCGAATCCAGAGCAGCGCCCGCGTCCACCTGTGCTGCGGCGCGCAGCACCGAGCGGCAGCGCGCATGGGCGTATTGCACATAGAAGACCGGGTTCTCGCGCGTCTGCGCCACCGCGGCGTTGAGGTCGAACTCCATCTGCGCGTCGGATTTGCGCATCAGCATGAGGAAGCGCACGGCATCCGGCCCGACCTCCTCAAGCAGGTCGCGCAGCTCCACGAACGTGCCCGCGCGCTTGCTCATGCGCACCGGCTCGCCATCCTTCATCACCCGCACGATCTGACACAGCACCACGTCCAGCCGCGCCTCGCCGTTGCCCGACAGCGCCTTCACCGCCGCGACCACGCGCCTGACGTAGCCGCCATGGTCCGCGCCCCAGACATTGATCATCTCGCCGAACCCGCGCGACATCTTGTCGGCATGGTTGGCGATGTCGTTGGCGAAATAGGTCCAGCTGCCGTCGGATTTCTGCACCGGCCGGTCCACGTCGTCGCCGAAGGCGGTGGAGCGGAACAGCATCTGCTCGCGCGGCTCCCAGTCGTCGGGCGTCTTGCCCTTGGGCGGCTCCAGCACGCCGCGATAAATCAGGCCCTTCTCTTCCAAATCGTCGATCGCCGTCTCGACGCCGCCGGCTTCCACCATCGCGCGCTCGGAGATGAACACGTCATGCCGCACGCCGAGCGCCGCCAAGTCTTCGCGGATCAGCTCCAGCATCTTTTCCACGGCGAAGTCGCGGAACAGATCCAGCCAGGAATCCTCGGGCTCGTCGACAAAATTGTCGCCATGCGCCTCGGCCAAGGCCGCGCCGACCGGGAGCAGATACGCACCGCCATATTGCATGCCGCCGTTCACCGTCGCGATATAGGCGTCCGGCGACCGGCCAAGCGCCTCCAGGTAGCGCACGTAAACCGAGCGGGCGAGTGCGATGACCTGCGCCCCGGCATCGTTGATGTAGTATTCCTTGGTGACGTCGTAGCCGGCCTTGGACAGCAGGTTGGCGAGCGCGTCGCCCACCACCGCGCCCCGGCAATGACCGACATGCAGCGGCCCGGTCGGGTTGGCGGAGACGTATTCCACGTTGATCGGCCCGCGCAGCGCCGGCGATTGCCCGTATTTCTGCTCCGCCGCCAGGATCACGGGCAATTGTCGCTGCAGCAGGCCGGTTTCCAGCGTGATGTTCACGAAACCAGGGCCGGCGGGCTCAGCCTTGGCAATGCCCTCGCGCTTGGACAGCGCCTCGGAGAGTGTGGCAGCGATCTCGCGCGGATTTTTGCCGGCGGGCTTGGCCGCGACCATCGCCGCGTTGCTCGCCATGTCGCCATGCGCGGCATCGCGCGTCGGCGTCAGCTCGACCTTCCGCAGCACCTCTTCCGGCAACCCGGGCAACAGGACCGCCAACTCCGCCAACACCCAGCTGCGCAGGACCAAAAACAAATTCTCAGACATTACTCACCTTCAAGTCGGCACGGACGGGTCGGTCAGCCGCGCATATTCATCCAAAGCATAGCGGTCCGTCATGCCCGCCACATAATCCCGCACCGCCGCCGCGGCCTGCTCGCTCTCCGGCTTGCCGGCGCGCTCGCGCCAGTCATCGGGCAGCAGATAAGGCCGTTCCAGCAGCAGCGTGCCGAGGGATTTGGTCACCATCTTGGCCTTGTGCGTCATGCGGTTGACGCGCCAATGCCGGTACATCCGCTCGAAAAGGAATTTTTTAATCTCCTTGTTCGCCACCGCCATGGGAGGAGAGAACGCGATCACCGGGTCGGGTGCTGCGCGGATGTCGTCGGCGCTTTGCGGATTCAGTGCGGCGAGGCGCCGCGCGCTCTCGGCGAGCGCGTCATGCACCAGCGCGTTGATCACCCGGCGGCTGATCTCATGCCTTACCCGGCCGATTTCTGTCGTCACGCCCTGCGCCTCGCGCACCGCGTCTCCCACCATCGGCAGGTGTAAAATATCCTCGAAGCCGAACAGCCCGGCGCGCAGCCCGTCATCCAGGTCGTGGGTGTTATAGGCAACATCGTCGGCAAAGGCGGCCACCTGCGCCTCGGCCGAAGGCTGGCGGTGCAGCTCCAGCGAATAGCCGGCATCGAAGGCGGCAATATAATCGGGCGGCGCGGTCAGCGGGCCGTTATGCTTGGCCAAGCCCTCCAGGGCCTCCCAGCTCAAATTCAGCCCGTCGAAATTGGCGTAGCGGTGCTCCAGCAGGGTCACCACGCGCAGGCTCTGCGCATTGTGGTCGAACCCCCCGAACGCCGCCAGCGCCTCGTTCAGCCCGGTCTCGCCGGCATGGCCGAAGGGCGGGTGGCCCAGATCATGCGCCAGCGCCAGCGCCTCGGTCAGATCCTCGTCCAACCCCAGCTTACGGGCGATGCTGCGGGCGATCTGCGCCACTTCCAGGCTGTGCGTCAGCCTGGTGCGGTAGAAATCGCCCTCGCGGGTGACGAAAACCTGGGTCTTGTATTGCAGCTTGCGGAAGGCCGAGCAATGCACCACGCGGTCGCGGTCGCGCTGATACGGGCTCCGGTCATCCGATTCGATCTCACTGAACTTGCGGCCCCGCGACATGCCCGCGGCCACCGCATAGGGGGCTTTCCACATGGTCTTGAGCCATACCCCATCCCTGCCCTTACCACCAAGGCCTACAGACGCTATATGCAAGGTTATGAGCCAGACCCTGGACCAATTCCGCCTCACCCCGTCCGCCGCCGCGCGCGTCGCGGAGATCCTCAACGCCGATCCCGAGTCGAAGGCGCTGCGAGTCGAAGTGCTGGCCGGCGGCTGCTCCGGCTTCCAGTACAAATTCGACCTGACCGCGACGCAGCATCCGGACGATCTGGTGATCGCGGCGGAGGGCGCCACCGTGTACGTGGACCCGACCAGCCTGGAGCTGCTGGCCGGCGCGGAGCTGGACTTCAAGGACGCGCTGATGGGGGCGCATTTCGCGGTTAAGAACCCTAATGCTACTTCCGCTTGCGGCTGCGGGACTTCGTTCTCAATCGACTGAAGGCAAGTAAGCGCTTCTTTTTGTGAACAAAAAGAAGCAAAAAAACTTTGATTAGTTTGGGCCTCGGGCTATGTCGGGGCCATGAAAATTACTACCTGGAATGTGAATTCGGTGCGGATGCGCGAGTCGCATGTTGCGGATTTCCTCTCCCGCGAGCAGCCCGATCTTCTGCTGCTGCAGGAGATTAAATGCGAGGAACACCAATTTCCCGCCCTCACCTTCCAGGCGCTCGGCTACGAAGCCATCGTGGTCGGCCAGAAATCCTATAACGGCGTCGCCATCCTGCACCGCATCCCCGTGGAAGTGACCGTGCGCAAGCTGCCGGGCATGAGCGAGGCGGACCTGCATTCCCGCTTCATCGAGGTGCGCGGCCAGGGCGTTTCGGTCGGCAATCTGTACCTGCCCAACGGCAATTCCCGCGGCGACGACGGCTATGCCTACAAGCTGGAATGGATGGCGGCCTTGCGCGCCCATGCACAGAACCTGATCGACGCCGACCAGGATTTCCTGCTCGCCGGGGACTATAATGTCTGCCCGACCGACGCCGATTTCGCCGCCGGCGCGCTGCCCGCGACGGACGCGCTGGTCCGCCCGGAAACCCGTGCGGCCTTCAACGCGCTGATCTGGACCGGGCTGACCGACGCCCTGCGCGCCCTGCACCCTACGGAAACGCTCTACACCTTCTGGGACTATCAGGCCGGCGCCTGGGACCGCAATGTCGGCCTGCGCATCGACCACGCGCTGCTCTCCCCGCGCCTGGCCGAACGCCTCACCGCAGTGCGCATCGGCAAGGATGAGCGAGCCAAAACCCAGCCCTCCGACCACGTGCCGGTGACGGTCGAACTAAGTTAGAAAGGAAGGCTACTTTTTGTGAACAAAAAGTAGCAAAAAAACTTTGTTATGCTGGGCCATGGGCATTGTCGGTGACAACGCCCATGACCCAGCGGAGCAAAAAATTTTTGCGCCGCTTTTTTTAAAAAGCGGCTGCTTTCTTTATCTGAGCTTCCGCCCTCGCACCAATTCGCTGACGATCCCGTGCAGCGTGTTCAGCTCCTGCCTTGTCACCTCGCCGCGCGTGAAGAAATGCCGCAGGTTGCGCACCATGCCGGGGCGTTTCTGCTCGTTCTTCAGGAAGCCCGAGTCATCGCATTCGCGGATCAGGTGATCCATGAAATTATCGAGCTCGCCTTTGGTGGCCGGGGCGGTTTCGTTGGTTTGTAGGGCGCGCATCGGCAGTTCGTCCTGCCGCGCCAGCCACCATTCATAGCCGAACACCATCACCGCCTGGGCCAGGTTCAGCGACATGAAGCCGGGATTTAGGTCGTAGCGGATCAGGCTGTCGGCGCAGGCGATGTCGTCATTGTCGAGCCCGGTGCGCTCGGGGCCGAACAGAACACCGCAGCGCAAGCCCCGACCACCGATCGCCACCACCTCGGCCGCGCCGCCGCGGGCCGTCAGCACCGGCTTGATGATGTGCCGCGGCCTAGGGCACGTCGCAAACACACGGTGTAAATCCGCCACCGCCGCCTCGACGGTCGGAAACACTTCGGCGCTGTCGAGAATGCGGTGCGCGCCGGAGCCGGTGACCCAGGCACGCTCCAGCGGCCAGCCGTCGCGCGGCGCCACCAGACGCAGGTGAAACAGCCCGCCATTGCCCATGGCCCGCGCCACCGCGCCGATATTTTCCGCCATTTGCGGCCGGACCAGGATCACCACCGGCGAGGGCTCGATCGGCTCTAGTTCCGCGCCACCATCCCGCCCGGTCATTTTTTGGCTCCGCGCATGATCACGCCTTGCGCAACGTGTAAGTACCGCCGGGGCCGTCCTCGATGATCACGCCGTGCTTGGCGATTTCCGCGCGCAGCCGGTCGGATTCCACGAAATCCTTGTTTTTGCGAGCGGCCACACGCTGGTTGACCAGATCGTTGATAGCGGATTGGTCGATGCCGCCCTCGAACCATTCCTTGGGCGTGACATTGAACAGGCCGAGCACCCCACCCGCCGCCAACAGGCTTGCGCCCGCCGCCGCATCACCGGCCATGGCCGCATCGGCCAGCGCGTGCAAAGCGGCGATGGCGCCCGGCGTGTTCAGATCATCGCATAGCGGCGCCAGAACACTCTCCGGCACCTCGGCTGCGGCAGTCACGCCCGGATGGCGTTCCAGCGCGCGATAAAACCGGTCCAGCTCCTTGCGCGCCTCGACCAGCCCGGCATCGGAAAAATCCAGCGTCGAACGATAATGCGCGCGCATCAGCAGGAAGCGCACCGCCTCGCCGGGGGCGGTCTCCAGCACATCGTGGAGGACCTTAAAATTGCCGAGCGATTTGCTCATCTTTTCGCCGTTCACCAGCAGCATCCGGTTATGCACCCAGACATTGGCGAAGGTCGAGCCGGGAAAGGCGCAGCAGGATTGGGCGATCTCGTTCTCATGATGCGGGAAGATCAGGTCGTCGCCGCCGCCGTGAATGTCGAAATTCTCCCCCAGATGCTTATGCGACATGGCCGAGCATTCGATATGCCAGCCCGGGCGGCCGCGCCCCCAGGGGCTGTCCCAGCCCGGCAGGTCGTCGGAGGAGGGTTTCCATAGCACGAAATCGCCGGCATCGCGCTTGTAGGGCGCGACTTCGACACGCGCCCCGGCGATCAGATCCTCAAGGCTACGGCCGGAAAATTTGCCGTAATCAGCATCCGAGGCCACCGCGAACATCACGTGCCCCTCGGCCTCATAGGCATGGCCGTTGGCGAGCAGGCGCTGGATGATGTCGATGATCTCACCCAGATGGTCGGTCGCGCGCGGCTCGATATCCGGCGGCAGCGCGTACAGCGCGCCCATATCCTCATGGTAATAGCGGATCGGCCCTTCGGTGACCGCGTCTATGGACAAGCCGCGCTCTTTGGCGCGCGCGTTGATCTTGTCGTCGATGTCAGTGATGTTGCGCACATAGGTCACGCGCGGATAGAGCTTGCGCAGCAGCCGGACCAGGATGTCGAACATCACGACATTGCGGGCATTGCCGATATGCGCACGGTCATACACGGTGGGGCCGCAGAGATAGACCCGCACATTGGCCGGGTCGATCGGGTGGAAAATTTCCTTGCCCCGCGTGCGGGTATTGAACAGCGTGAGTTCCATGATCCCCGCCTCTTCGGCGAGTTTCTGCTCCAGATCAAGCCTCATTGATTTTTCCGGAAGGCTGCGCCCAGATAAGCACCATGGAACAAATTCTGAAGCATATCGACGATCATCTCGACGCCTCCCTGCAACAACTGTTCAGCCTGCTGCGCATTCCCAGCATCAGCGCCCAGCCGGCGCATGCGGGGGACTGCCGCAAGGCCGCCGAGTGGGCGCGCGACACGCTGACTTCGATGGGGTTTGCCGCCCGCCTGTCAGAAACCGCGGGCCATCCGGGCGTGATCGCCACGCATCACGGCGCCGGGCCGGATGCGCCGCATGTACTGTTCTATGGCCATTATGACGTGCAGCCGGCCGATCCGCTTGCCCTGTGGGAGTCCGATCCGTTCGACCCGCAACTGGTCGACGGGCCGCGCGGAAAGCGCATCGTCGGCCGCGGTGCTGTGGACGACAAGGGCCAGGTGGTAAGCTTCTTCGAGGCCTGCCGGGCGCATCTGGCGGTGAATGGCAAGCTGCCGGTGCGCCTCACGATCCTGCTCGAAGGCGAGGAGGAATGCGGCAGCCCCTCTTTGGCTGAACTGCTGACCAATGAGAAAGAAACGCTGGCGGCGGATTTCGTGCTCGTGGCCGACACCAATATGTGGAATTTCGAGACCCCGGCGATCACAACCTCGCTGCGCGGCTTGGCGGCGGTCGAGGTGACCGTGAAGGCGGCGTCGCGCGACCTGCATTCCGGACTGTTCGGCGGCCTCGCGCTGAACCCCATCAACGCGCTGACCCGCGTGCTGGGCGACCTGCGGGACGACCAGGGCGGCATCCGCATCCCCGGTTTCTATGACGGCGTGGCACCGGTGCCGGAGGCGGTGCAGAAATCCTGGGAGCAGCTGGGCTTCGACGCGGCCGCGTTCCTGGGTGATGTCGGGCTGCGTCACCCGGCGGGCGAGCATGGGCAATCGCCGCTGGCGCAGCTCTGGGCCCGGCCGACCGCCGACATCAACGGCATCTACGGCGGCTATCAGGGTGCCGGCACGAAAACCGTGATCGCGGCGGAGGCGACGGCGAAACTGACGTTCCGCCTCGTCCCCGGCCAGGACCCGGTCAAAATTCTCAACAATTTTGAGCGTTTCGTGACCGAACGGCTGCCCACTGACGCGAAGGCTGAATTCAAGCGCTCCGGCGCCGCACTCGGCTTCGCCATGGACCTCAACGCGCCCTTCATGGCGGCGGCGCGGCAGGCGCTGGCGGACGAATTCGGCAAGCCGACGGCGCTGATCGGCTCCGGCGGGTCGATCCCGGTGGTGGAAGCCTTCAAAACCCATCTCGGCCTGGACACGCTGCTGGCCGGCTTCGGGCTGGATGACGACCGCATCCATTCGCCGAACGAGAAATTCGAATTGGCCTGCTTCCACCGCGGCGCCCGCGCGCACGCGCGGCTATTGGCGGCGTTCGGAAAGTGACCCGCAAGTAGAAGAAAGTGGCCGCTTTTTGAAAAAAGCGGCGTAAAAACTTTTGGTTATGCTGGGCCATGGGCGGTGGCACCAACGACGCCCATGGCCCAGCATCAAATAGTTTCAACATAAGAAAAAATAAGCTTTTTAGCGTTTAGCGATTGCCCTGGTCGTCCTCGTCAAATGTTCCTTGGTTCGATCTGCAAAGCGCCTGTTCCTTCGTCCCGACCTGCCATCAGAATGCCGCCGCGCGGAAATCTTGTCAGGGATGGCCTCGCTTAGAGGCCACCGCGCAGCGGCGCGTTAGCGTCCTTGACGAGATTGAGCACGGTGGCAGGCTGGTGGCAGGCCGAGGCGACTTCATCCGATCGAATGAGTCCATCCGATCAGCCCTTGCTCCAACGCACCCGCCCACCGCAACGCCGTCCGCGGAACCTACTGGTAGCGAACCGCATCCTCGATGTGCTGACACGCGCCGCCGCCGAACAGAACCACGTCGAAGCGGGTGCAGGGGCGCGCCCATTCGGGATGGCGCGCCATGGCGACGCTGGCGGCTTCCAGCAGCCGGGCTTGCTGGCGGGGCGAGACGGCGTAAGCCGCGTCCGCCAGCGATGAGCGCGCCTTCACCTCCACGAAAACCAGCGTGTCCCGGTCGGCCACGACGAGATCGATTTCCCCCACGCCTGTACGCAAGCGCTGCGCGAGGATCGTAAAGCCCTGCGCAACGAGGTACGTGGCGGCGTCATGCTCGGCGGCACGGCCGGAAATTTCCGCCGCGCGGCGCCGAGCGAGGCCCGTTGCAGTGGCTGTGGGAAACGCCGTGATTATGGGAAACAAACTTGCTGACGCCATAAGCCGGTTTTATCGCCAAATCATTAATACTTTTCTAATCCCCCTCACGGCTGGCGCCACGCTCCGCGCGGCTGACCGGCGAACTCTTCCGCCACCGCCAGACCAAGCACCAGCAGCACGGGGCCTACGAATATGCCCAGGGCGCCGAACGCGATCGCACCACCGAGCACGCCCAGCAGCGTGAGGGCATAGGGAAGCGAAGCCCCTCGGGCGATCAGCCAAGGACGGATGATCGAATCAGCGCCCCCGACGACGACAAAACAATAGATCAGCAACACAACCGCATGCAGAGGGTGCCCGACCGCCAGCAGAAACAGGCAGAGCGGCACATAGACGATCACCGCGCCGGCCGGCACGATCGAGACTAGCCCCGCCAATGACGCCAGCAGCAGGGCCTGGGGCGCGTGCACCAGCTCAAAACCGATCGTATAAAGAACGCCCTGCAGCGCCGCCGTACCGACGATGCCGAACACCACCCCACGCACCGTCCCGGCGACCAGCGTCAACAAATGCTCGACCGTATTCTCGTTCATCAGCCTGACCAGCAGCATCCGGATCCGCACGACGATCTGAGCCCCGGTGAGGAAGAAAAAATACGTGATGAACAGCGCCACGACGATGCCAACGAGCCCGTGCGTCAGCTTGAACAGCAAATGAATGCCCGAATGCGCCACGGTGCCGAGCACTGGCTGCAACGAGCTGGCGACCCCGCCCAGGTCATCCGCCGAATTGTTCCAGAAATCCGTAAGAATGCCACCAACCAGCGGCAGCCGGGCCAGGACCGGCGGGGCCGGCGGCAGGCCGTTTTGCATCACATCCTGCACCCAAGCACGATTATCCCGCGCCTCCCGGGCGGCGACCAGCGCAACATGCACCAACGGCACCAGAATGATCGCCGCCAGCGCCAAGGTGATCAGGCAGGCGGCGATGCTCGAAGGAAGATAGCGCGACAGTTTCAAGTAGATCGGCCACAGGCAGTAGGCCAGAATACCGGCCCAGAGCATGGCCGGCAGAAATGGCAGCAGGATGAGAAAGCAGCCGATGCCAAGCGCCACGGCCAAGGCCAGCAGCAAGATCCGTTCATATTTCATAGAGCTGTGATGCCCGATGAGGCATCCGGCCGGCAAGGCCTGTCTCGCCCCACAATAAATCTCAACCACACTTATCTTTTTTGGATTTTTGCGACATTTCATGTATATAAATTGCCGGCAGGTGCACCATGATGATTTATGAGATGCCCCATCTCGGCGGAAGTGCTCCTGCGGCGGAACCGGTTGGCAAGAGGTAATATCAATGCGATTCAATGAGATCGGTCAACAATTACGGGCCTACCGTATGGAATCCGGGCTCAAGGCAGAGGAAATTTCCGCCCGTCTCGGCGTCTCCCGCGCCGCCTTGTATCGATACGAGAAGGGCGAGGTCATTAAACTCGACACCGTCAACCGGCTCGCGGAACTTCTCAAAATATCGCCATTGACGCTGCTGGGCATCGGCGTGGAATATTATGCCAAGCCGGTCGGCTACATGGAGCGCGTCCGCCAGATCGAGGAGACCTCCGACCAGATCCTGCAAGTGTTCGGGCCGATCTGCTACCTGATCTCCTCGGAGCAATACGACAACGTACTGGCGCAGGTCTACGAGGAGGCAGCCGAGGCCACGGGCACCGACCGCGCGATCGCACGCGCCGCCGCCGAACAGCTTCTGAATGTCATGATTTCGCGCAAACGCATGTACGCGTCACGCAAACCCTCGATCATCGGCATCCTCACCGTCAGCTCGATCCAGAAATTCCTGGCCGAGGGCGTGGCGGGCGCGGTGCCGGTCAGCGAGCGGCTGCGCCATGCCGCACGTGAGGTCGCGCAGCGCGAGATGGAACTGATCGCCACTTTGATGGAAAGCGAGCCGATCGGCCTGCAACTCGGGCTGATGGCCGGTGGCGAGCCCAACGGCCCCTTCACCCTGCTGCGCTCACGCGAGCGCGCCACCCTCGCGATCAATCCGTTCCAGCCGGACTCCCTGCCCTCCGTGCAATCCGGCGTGGCGATGATCACCGGGGCCGAGGACGCCGTGGCAGCCCACCAGCGCGTCTCGGAAAACGCGTGGCGCGATGCGATCAAGGGCGCGACCGCGGCGGAACGGGTCCGGGCGCTGGCCGCGGCGGCGCGCAGCTGATGCCGTTTCTGGTTTCCCCCGTTTGGCTGCGGGAGCGGCTCGCCGCCCCAGCAGCCACCCCGATCCGCCTGCTGGACGCCACCTATTACCTGCCGAACGAGGCCAAGGATGCCGCGGCCCTGTTCCAGGCGGCGCATCTTCCCGGCGCCCGATTCTTCGACATCGACAAGGTCGTCGACGCCGGCTCGCCCCTTCCACATATGCTGCCGACGGCGCAAAATTTCGCCGCCGCCGTCGCGGCACTGGGCGTTAGCTCCACCGATCATGTCGTCGTCTACGACCAGCGCGGCCTGTTCTCGGCGGCGCGGCTGTGGTGGATGTTCCGCGTGTTCGGCCATGACAATGTGTCGGTTCTCGATGGCGGCCTGCCAGGCTGGATCGAGGCCGGTGGCGCGGTCGAGAGCGGCGCCCCCGCCCCGGCGATTCCGGGACATTTCGTCGCCGGCTTTCGCCCTGAACTGGTGCGCAGCCTGGACCAGATGAAAGCCAATCTGCAAAACCACGCCGAGCTGGTGCTGGACGCGCGCGCCGCCGGGCGGTTCGACGGCAGCGTGCCCGAGCCGCGCCCCGGCATGCGCAGCGGGCACATCCCCGGCGCGAAATCCCTACCTTTCACTGAGTTGCTGCAGGACGGCAAAATGCTGCCGCCAGAAAGTCTCCGCGCGAAATTCGCCGGGCTCGGCGTGACGCCCGACAGCCAATTGGTGACCAGCTGCGGCTCCGGCGTCACCGCCGCCGTGCTCACTTTGGGGCTGGCGGTGGCCGGCCTGCCGCAAGGCGCGCTGTATGACGGCTCCTGGTCCGAATGGGGCAGCCGCAACGACACGCCGATCGAGGTTTAAAAAATGGCTAAGAAGATTGATACGGCGCTGGTGCATGCCGGCCGCAACGGCACGAAGTCCTATGGCTACGTGAACCCGAAACTGGTGCGCGGCTCAACCGTGCTCTACCCGGACATGGCGACCAGGCGCGCCATCGGCCAGCGCCGCCGCGAACCGGTGGACATCTACGGCACGCACGGCAACGAGACGCATTTCGCCTTGCAGGCGGCGGTGGCGGAGATCGAGGGCGGCACACATTGCCAGGTGGTCGGCTCCGGCCTCGCGGCGGTGACTGTGCCGCTGCTGGCCTATCTGCGGGCCGGTGACCATATGTTGGTGCCGGACTCAGTGTATGGACCGACACGCAATTTCTGCGACGGGCTTTTGCGCCACTACGGCATCGAAACCGAGTATTACGCCCCGATGATCAGTGCTGCGGATTTGCGGCCGCACTTCCGGGCCAACACCCGCATCCTGTTCACCGAAAGCCCCGGCAGCCATACGTTCGAGGTTCAGGACATTCCCATGCTGGCCAGGCTCGCCCGTGAGGCGGGGGCAAAACTGTTCATGGATAATACCTGGGGGGTGCTCAACTTCCAGCCCTTCACCCATGGGGTGGATGTGTCGATCCAGGCTCTGACCAAGTATGTCGGCGGCCATTCGGACCTGATCCTCGGCGCGGTGACGGTGAACAGTGATGAGGACTGGGCCTGGCTGCGCGACGGCGCGCTGCAGATGGGCGCCTATGCCTCGCCCGACGATTGCTGGCTGGCGCTGCGCGGCCTGCGCACGCTGGGGGTAAGGCTGAAGGCCCATGAAGCGGCCGCGTTGCGCGTGGCAAAATGGTTTTCCACGCGGCCGGAAGTGGCGCGCGTGCTGCATCCGGCCTTGCCCGGCTGCCCCGGCCACGAAATTTTCAAGCGCGATTTCACCGGCGCCTGCGGCCTGTTCAGCGTGGTGTTCCAGCCCGAGTTTTCCGCCGCCGCAGTAGTGGCAATGATCGATGCGCTGAAGCTGTTCGGCATCGGCGCCAGCTGGGGCGGGTTCGAAAGCCTGGTGCTGCCAACCACCGGAACGATCCACCGCTCCGCCGGCAGCGGCGTGTTCGAAGGCGAACTCGCGCGCTTCCATATCGGGCTGGAAGACACCGACGATCTGATCGCCGACCTCGAGCAAGGCCTGGCCGCGCTCCGCGAAGGATAGAAAAAGGAAGGCTACTTTTTGTGAACAAAAAGTAGCAAAAAAACTTTGTTATGCTGGGCCATGGGCTGTGTCTGCGACAACGCCCATGGCCCAGCACAACAAAAATTTTTGCGCCGCTTTTTTTAAAAAGCGGCCACTTTCTTCCCTTTCTTCAGCTTGGCTCGCGCA
Organism: Acidocella sp.; assembly: GCF_036489515.1. Taxonomy (GTDB): domain Bacteria; phylum Pseudomonadota; class Alphaproteobacteria; order Acetobacterales; family Acetobacteraceae; genus Acidocella. The sequence goes on along the minus strand of NZ_DASXFO010000091.1, from coordinate 68,514 downwards.
GATAGCTGATGACTGACAAATACTTCATCGGCTGCACCAGCAGTTTTTCCGGCCCGTGCGGGGCGCCGGAATCGAACAGCAGCGAGTCTCCGGGGCGCAGATGATAGGAGTGGTCGCCATGGCGATACATCACCTCGCCGCTCAACATATAGATGAACTCGCGCCCGGCATGCTGGAAAGCCGGGTATGGGGTGGCGCCCTCGTGCAAGGTGATGAGATAGGGTTCGATCGCCACCTGACCGCCCATAGCGTGACCGAGCAGGCTGTATTCATGCCCGGCGCGGCTGCCACGCCGTTCGATGATGACGCCACTGCCGGCGGGCACGAAGGAGCAGTCGCGCCGCTCCTCGAAGGTCGAAAAAAACGTCGTGATCGGCACGTTGAGCGCCTTCGCCAGCGCCTGCAGGCTGGAGAGCGAGGGCGAGATCTGCCCATTCTCGATTTTCGACAGCATGCCACCGGACAGTCCCGCCGAGGCCGCGAGTTCGGAGACGGTGATGCCAAGACGGCGGCGCATCGCCCTCACCTGCACACCGAGTGCCTGCTCCAGGGTCAGATCCGATACGCAAGCCGCCGCATCCGACAGGTTCATTGGCAGGTTGACGTCCTTGAGAAGCTTCGGAAAATCGCCCGTCATGGTCTCCGCCTTATCGGCGGTCTTGTTTTTGATGCGCGCCGTCATATTGACCACTCTCCATCCCTGTGCAGTTTTATGACAGACTCGTTATAACTGCCAGACATGTTTACACATCAGAATGAAAAAGCTGCCGCTGCGCCGCGGTCAACGTGTTGCGCAGCAGGCAGGCGATGGTCATCGGCCCGACACCGCCCGGCACCGGGGTCAGATGCCCGGCGACGTCTTTCGCCGCGTCGAAGGCGACATCACCGACCAGCCTGGATTTCCCATCCGCGCCGCTGATACGGTTGATGCCGACATCGATCACCGTCGCCCCCGGCTTGATCCAGTCGCCCTGGATCATTTCTGGGCGCCCGACCGCGGCCACCAGAATGTCCGCGGTGCGGCACAGCTCACCTAAGTTCCGGGTGCGCGAATGCGCGATGGTCACGGTGCAGTTCTGGGCAAGCAGTAATTGTGCGATCGGCTTGCCGACGAGGTGGGAGCGGCCGACAACCACGGCGTGCAGGCCGGTGAGATCGCCCAGCACGTCCTGCAGCAGCAGCATGCAACCGAGCGGCGTGCACGGCACCAGGCCCGGCCGGCCGGCCGCGAGCAGGCCGGTATTCGTAACGGTGAGGCCGTCGACATCCTTGGCCGGGTCGATCGCTGCGATGATCTGCTCCGGGTCGAGATGCCGGGGCAGCGGCAGCTGAACCAGGATGCCGTGCACCGCCGGATCGGCGTTCAACTGCTGCACCAGATGCAGCAGCTCACCCTGGGAAATGTCGCCGGACGGGCGGTGCTCGAAAGAGCGCATGCCCACCTGCACCGTCTGCCGCGCCTTGTTGCGCACATAGACCTGGCTGGCCGGATCGTCGCCCACCAGCACCACGGCAAGCCCCGGCTGGAACGGCAGGGACGCGACCTCGGCGGCGATCGCCGCCAGCTGCCGCGCCGCGAAGGCTTTGCCGTCGATCAGTTGTGCCGCCAATGTTTTACGCCTTTCCGAAAAAATCGTTGTGGGAGCTATGAAACCGGCCCGCTCGAGTCAATGAGGGGACGGACTTTTCGGATAGAAAGAAAGTGGCCGCTTTTTGAAAAAAGCGGCGCAAAAACTTTTATTATGCTGGGCCTGGGGCTGTGTCAGCGACAAGCCCATGGCCCGAAGGAGCAAAAGACTACTTTTTGTTCACAAAAAGTAGTCTTCCCTTTTCCTAATTCGCGAACACGACGCTCTTGCGGCCGTTCAGGATCACCCGATCCTCCAGATGGTTGCGCACCGCGCGGGCCAGCACCCGGCGCTCGATATCCCGTCCCTTGCGAATCAGATCGTCCGGCGTGTCGGCATGGCTGATACGTTCCACGTCCTGCTCGATGATCGGCCCCTCATCCAGGTCGGCCGTGACGTAATGCGCGGTGGCGCCGATCAGCTTCACGCCGCGCCCATGTGCCTGATGATAGGGTTTCGCGCCCTTGAAGCCGGGCAGGAAGGAGTGGTGGATGTTGATGCAGCGGCCCACCAGCTTCGCCGTCAGCGCGTCGGAGAGCACTTGCATATAGCGCGCCAGAACCACCAGCTCGGCGCCGGTCTCCTTCACCAGCGCCCAGATCTGCGCCTCCTGCTCCATCTTCGTCTCCTTGGTGATGGGCAGATGGTGGAAAGGCAGGCCGCCGAAATCAAGGCCCTCATAATATTCCGCGCTGTGGTTGGAGACGATGGCCGTGGGGGTCATCGGCAATTCACCGATGCGCCAGCGATACAGAAGGTCGACAAGGCAATGGTCGAATTTCGAGACCAGCAACAGCACCCGTCGCGGCGTGGCGTGGTCGCTGATCTGCCAGGTAAGCTTCAGCGTCTCCGCCACGGCGGCGAAGGCTTCGCGCACTGCAGCGATATCCCCCTGGCCCAGCAGGTCGAAGGCGATGCGGGCAAAAAATTTCCTGGTCTCCACATCGTCGTACTGCTGCGCCTCGCGGATATCGGCGCCGTGCTCGAACAGACAGGAGGAGACGGCGGCGACGATGCCGGGCCGGTTGAGGCAGGAGAGGGTCAGGACGTATTGCGGTTTCGACATGGTGCTTCTGATAGGTTTCCGCGCAGCAACACGCAATGGCGCATCACAATTCCAGGATGCCCGGCCGGTACTCCTGCGCGGCCATCCCGTCATACAGCACATAGCCGCGCGGCGCGGAGACGAAACGGATCCCCTCCTCCTCGCTCTCATGCCGGAAATGGGTATGGCCATGGATCCAAGCGGCGGGCACATAACTTGCGAATTCCAGCAGCAGTTCCGAGGCATAGGCCGGGCCGATGCCGCCCGACCGCTCGCCCAGCGCCGCCCCGCTCGGTGCATGATGGGTGACGATGAGATTTTTGCTCCCCGCCTCGTAGTGGCGCAGCCGGGCCAGCGTCTTGTGCAGCCAGACGCGTGACGCGAGATGGCGGCGCAGCGCATCTTCCGGCGCAAAACTATGCCGGCCGGTGTGGATGGCGTCGTGGTCGTTAATCCGCCGCACCGCGGTGTGCATCGCGCCGGCGGGATCCCCGTAGAGATCGTAATCGGTCCACAGCGTGCAGCCCAGAACGTTCAGCCGCTGCTGATCGAACGTGAAGGTGGCGACGTTGTTTTCCAGAAAACTGACGCGGCCGTTGGTGCGCGCCGCGGCGCGATGCAAGGCGGGCAGCAGCCGCTCGATGTTCTGGTGATAGAATTCGTGATTGCCCGCCACATACACCGCCGGCGCCTGCAAAAACCGCGAGAGCTGATCGGCGTAGACGATCCCGCGCACGCTGTTGTGCACGTCGCCGGCCAGCACGATCAGGTCGACACGTTCGGACTCCTCGATCATCGGCCCGCGCAGCAGATGCTTTGGCACCGTGAGGTGCTGGGCCATGAAGGCGGCCCAGCCGACGATGTTGAGCCGCCAGCGCTCCATCTCCAGATGCAGATCGCTCATGTGCAGGATGCGGATCATTTCCGCACCCGCACCGGCATAACGAGAGATCCGGCCTCAGCCGTCACGATTTGCCGCCGGCACCCAGAGCACGTCATGCGCGCCCTTGCCGTTGACGTAGCGGGACATCACGAACAGCAGGTCCGAAAGCCGGTTGAGATAGACCAGCACCAGCCGGTTCACCGCTTCATCCGGCAGGGCCAACAGCGCCACCACCAGCCGCTCGGCGCGCCGCACCACACAACGGGCCTGATGCAGGAAGGCCGCGGCGGGCGAGCCGCCGGGCAAGATGAAGGATTTGAGCGGCGCCAACTGGGCGTTCATGCGGTCGATCTGCCCTTCGAGCCAGTCCACCTGCGCCTGGGTGACCCGCAAAGCCGGCGCCCCCTCCTTGATCGGCACGCAGAGATCCGCGCCCAGATCGAACAAATCATTCTGGATGCGCGCCAGCACGATGTCGTCCGGACCGGAAATATGCAGCCGCACCAGACCGATCGCGGCGTTGGCCTCGTCCACATCGCCATAGGCAGCCACGCGGGCCGAGGATTTGGCGACGCGCGCGCCGTTACCGAGCGAAGTTTCGCCGGCATCGCCGCCGCGCGTGTAAATTTTATCGAGCTTGACCATAGTACTAGGGTAATCATGGGCGGCAGACGGCGGCAAGCAGAAGGAAGAAAGTGGCCGCTTTTTAAAAAAAGCGGCGCAAAAATTTTTATTATGCTGGGCCATGGGCGTTGACCCCGACAACGCCTCAGGCCCAGATTCATAAAGTTTTTTTGCTACTTTTTGTTCACAAAAAGTAGTCTTTCTTCCTGCTTCTGTGCGACCGGCGGCGCCGGGCGGTAGCGGGGCGCCGGGTTGGCTTCGACCAGCAAGGTCCAGTGGCGGAGGATCAGATCGATCTTGGCGAACACCAGTGCCAGATCGGAGAACTCCTGGTTGAGCCGGGCCTGGGCGCGCAGGCCGCGATGCGAGGGCTCGCCTGAAATCAGCCGCGCTCCGGCGGAGACTCGCAACGCCCCTTGCACGCCCTCCCCGCCCGGCTGCGCCAGCGGCACCGGCTGGCCGATATGGCAGATGCGCGCCGCCAGCGCCCCGGCCTGCGGCAGCAGCGCCGAGAGGTCGGTGTTCAGCCAGAGATACACGCTGCGCGCCTCCGCCGGGGTCAGGCAACGGGGCTCATGCGGCGCACGCAGCGAGAAGGTGAAAATGCTGGGCAGAAGCTCCCAGTCCTCTGCGCCTTCAAACCGGGTTACGCCGGGTACTTCCAACAAGGTCAGGGCCTCGTAACGGGCGATGGCGGCGCGCGCGGTCTGGCCGAAACCGCGCAGGATTTCCACGCGCCGCGCCCCGGGCACGCGCAGCAGCGCGCGGATTTCCGCCAATGCCGCCTGCCAGCGCAGCGCCAGGCCGTAATTGCCGACCGGCGGCAAATGAGCGGCCGCCGGACAGTCGGCGGGAAACTCGTCGCGGCCGAAATAGGCGTCCAGCCCGTCCGGCAGCAGCGCCTGCCGCAACCGTGCCGCAACCGTCTCCGGCAGCAGCGCCGCCCCGGCGAAAGGCGGGCCGGTGAAGAATTTGGAGCCGGTGATCAGCACCACCGCGTCCAGCGCCAGATAACGCCGGATCGAGGCGGGGGAGAGCCGCGCCTGGCAGGCATCGAGCACGATGTCGAAACCCTGGCCGTACGTCGCGCGCAGTTCCGCCAAAAAGGCCGGGCGCGGCGCCAGCAGGCCGGTCTTGGACAGGTCAAGCCCGTGCAGGATCACCCGCCGCCCCGCGGCAATGCCCTGCGCCATCGCCGCCGCGATATCCGCCCCTACCTCTGCGCCCGGCCGCAGCGCACCGGTCGGGCCGCGCAAGGCGATGTTCGCCAATTCCGTGTCATCGCGGAACCCGGCGATCGGCGCCTGGAAGGTGACGTCGTGGCCGAGCGCGGTATCGACCGCGAAATGCAGCCCGCGCGCCGCCATCGGCACGCCGCGCCCGGTCTCCTCCGGGGCGATGAGAATGTTCAGAACCGGCCGGTCATCCGCCAGATGCGCCAGCGCCAAGGCCAGCAGCTCGGTATCGGTGCCCGAGGCGGCAAAAACGATGCGTGTGCCCGCGTCCAGGCCGAAAGCGCCGGAAATGCCGCGCCGTACCTCGTCGATCGCGTGACGGACCGCGCTGCGGCGCTCCGTGCCCTTGAGCAGCGCCCGCGTATTGCGCAGCCGGGCGCGATCGGCGGCGATATAGCCACGCTCGGACGACGAAGACGCGGTGGAGGAGGCGAACGTCACCGCCCAGGGGCGCGGCCGATGGCTGCAGCCATAGCCGTTCAGCGCCGAAAGCGGATCGCGCGCCAGGCGGATGTCCCCGCCGGTCTCCATCAGCGCCTCGGCCGTGCCGAGCAGGCCCCAGACGCTGCGCACCAGCGCGATGTGGGCGCCGTCGGCGGCAAAATGCTGGGCGATCACCGCGGCGGCGGGTGAGACCTCGGCGGCCATCACCGGCACCCAGGCGGGAAGTGCGGCACGGTCGGCTTGGCTCAATGCCTCGGCCTCGGCGGCGATGAACTGGGCGCTCACGCGGGCCGCCGCCAGCTCGGCCACGCCAGCGGCCACGCCATGGCGACGCAGCCAGGACGCCTCCATTTCATGGCGCAGAAAAAAGCCCAGCAATGCCGGGCGTTCATAGGCCGTCTCGGGTAGGTCGACGGGAACCCCTTGAAATGCCGCAAATTCCGGTTGCGAACGAAGGGCGTCGAGATGCAGCTTCCGTTCGACGTGGATCAACGTGGAAATCGTCATGCAGGCTCCAACCGAAGGGTCCTGCCGCTTAGCGCAGCTAAGCAAAAAATTCCACTGAGGCGAATTTGCCACAAGGAAAGCCTACTTTTTGTGAACAAAAAGTAGTTTTCTGCTCCTTTAGGCTCGTGCCGTTTCAGAGCCTCAGGCCCAAAGTCGCGAAAAGTTTTTGCGCCGCTTTTCATCGAAAAAACGGCCTCTTTCTCTCCCGCAAAGCTTGCGATTGCATCCGCCCCCGCCCCATGTCAGGCTTTATTCCTGCCAGTCGCACGCCGGCAGGGGACTCCAGGAAATATCGTCACATATCTTCACATGACATAAGGGAGACGCCCGGTTTTCCACGGGCGCGAGAGGCGATGAAAAAAATCGAAGCGATCATCAAACCGTTCAAGCTGGACGAGGTCAGGGACGCCCTGAACGAAGTCGGGCTGCAAGGCATCACCGTCACCGAGGCCAAAGGGTTCGGCCGCCAGAAGGGCCATAGCGAGGCGCATCGCGGCGCGGAATACATCGTCGACTTCCTGCCGAAGGTGAAGCTGGAAATCATCTGCGAGGATTCACAAGTGGAGAACGCGGTGGAGGCGATCTCCGCCGCCGCGCGCACCGGCCGCATCGGCGATGGCAAGATTTTCATCATCCCGGTGGAGGAGGTGATCCGCATCCGCACCTCCGAAAAGGGCGTCGCGGCTATTTGAGGTAAAGTAAGGGAAGGCTACTTTTTGTGAACAAAAAGTAGCAAAAAAACTTTACTATGCTGGGCCATGGGCGTTGTCGCCGACAACGCCCATGGCCCAGCATAGCCAAAAATTTTTCCGCCGCTTTTTTAAAAAAGCGGCTGCTTTCTCTCCCTGCGATACAACGAGCGATTGCATGCAAAAACTTTGGCCGAGCGGGCCAAAATTGTCTATGCAACAGGGAGCGGAAAAAAGGCCGTCCCGTGACGCAAACGCTGTTTTTCCGGCACGCTTTGCTGCCGGCAGGCTGGACCGAGAATGTCCGCCTGGAGATCGCGGCGGGGCGCATCGCGGTCCTGGAGAGCGCGGCGCCCGCTGGCGGTGAGATCCATGACATCGCCTTACCCGCGATGCCGAACCTGCACAGCCATGCCTTCCAGCGCGCCCTGGCCGGCCGGATGGAGACGCGCGGCACGGCTGAGGACAGTGTCTGGGCCTGGCGCGACATGGTGGACCATGCCGCTTTGCGCCTCGACCCGGACGATGTCGAAGCTGTCGCCACCCTCGCCTTCATCGAAATGCTCGAAGGCGGGTTCGGCGCGGTGGCGGAGTTTCACGTCCTGCACCACGCGCCGGATGGCCGCCCGTATGACGACATCGCGGAAATGGCCGCCCGCCTCGCCGCCGCCGCCGCTACCGCCGGTATTTTCCTGGTCCTCCTCCCGGTGTTTTACGCGCATGGCGGGTTCGGCGGTCAGGCCCCGCGCCCGGCGCAACGGCGGTTTCTCAACGATCTCGCCACTTACGAGACGCTTCTGCAGCACTGCGAAAAGCTCGCCCCCACAGGCATCGCCGCGCATTCGCTGCGCGCGGTCACGCTGCAGGAGCTGGCCGCCCTCACCCGGCTCGCGCAAAACCGGCTGGTTCACATTCCCATCGCCGAACAGAGCGCCGAGGTGGAGGATTGCCTGGCCTGGTCCGGGCAGCGCCCGGTGGACCTGCTGTTCCGCCATGCGCCTGTGGGACCGAACTGGTGCCTGGTGCACGCCACCCAGGCCGATGTGGTGGAGCGGCAGAAAATCGCCGCCAGCGGCGCGGTGGTGGGGCTCTGCCCGGTCACCGAAGCCGATCGCGGCGACGGCGTTTTCCCGGCCGCGAAATTTTCCGGCGCCTACGGCATCGGCTCGGATTCCAACCTGCTGATCGGCGTGGGCGACGAATTGCGCATGCTTGAATATGCGCAGCGCCTCACCGCCCGCCGTCGCAACATGCTCGCCAACGATGCTCATCCCGCCACCGCCACGGCGCTTTATCTGCGCGCTTTGGCCGGCGGCGCGCAGGCGCTCGGGCTTTCCGCCACCCTCGAAGCGGGCGCGCCAGCGAACATCGTCACCCTGCGCGGTGGCGAGCCCGACATCGCCTTGGCGCGGACGGTCTTCTGCCGCAGCCCGATCGACACGGTGTGGGTGCACGGCCAGAAACGCGTCACTGGCGGACATCACCCCCTGGCGGCGCAGGCGCGGCGCAAATTCAACACGGTGGTGAAAAAACTGGTATCGTGAGCCCCCGCCGCCCGCCGCCCGGCCAGCACAGAAAGGAAGGCTACTTTTTGTGAACAAAAAGTAGCAAAAAAACTTTACTATGCTGGGCCATGGGCATTGTCGGCGACAACGCCCATGGCCCAGCATAGTAAAGTTTTTGCGCCGCTTTTTTCAAAAAGCGGCCTCTTTCACTGCCTGCCGGGCTGAATTGTGAATTGAGAGGTTAACTTTTGCCGCGGGCTCATTTAATCAGCCCGATAAGATTCCAAGGAGCGACACTTTTGGCGACGATGTATACCGAGACGGTGCAGACCGTCCGGCACTGGACTGACACCCTGTTCAGCTTCACCGCGACCCGCAACCCCGGCTTCCGCTTCATCAGTGGCCAGTTCACCATGATCGGGCTGCAGGTTGAGGGCCGGCCGCTGCTGCGCGCCTATTCCATGTGCAACGCCAATCACGAGGACCAGCTCGAATTCTTCTCGATCAAGGTGCCGGAAGGCCCGCTGACCTCGAAACTGCAAAAGCTCGCCCCCGGCGACCAGATCCTGGTCGGCGGCAAGCCCACCGGCACGCTGATCCAGGACAACCTGCTCCCCGGCAAGACGCTGTACATGCTGGGCACCGGCACCGGTCTCGCCCCGTTCGTCAGCATCATCAAGGACCCGGACACCTATGAGCGCTACGAGCACGTGGTGCTGGTGCACGGCTGCCGCGCCATCGCCGAGCTCGGCTACGGCGAGCTGGTGGTCGACCGCCTGTTCGAGGACGAGTTCTTTGGCGAGATGGTCAAGGACAAGCTGCTTTATTACCCGACCGTCACGCGTGAGGCGTTCCGCAACACCGGCCGCATCACCACCCTGCTGGAGAGCGGCAAGCTGGAAGGCGACCTGCAGCTGCCGCGCCTGAACCGCGACACCGACCGCGTGATGCTCTGCGGCAGCCCGGGCATGCTGGAGGACCTGAACATCTTCCTCACCGAATCCGGCTTCCAGGAGGGCAACCATTCCGAGCCTGGCCATTTCGTGATCGAGAAGGCCTTCGTCGAGAAGTAAGAAAGCAGCCGCGCTGGGCCTGGGGCGTTGTCAGCGACACCGCCCCAGGCCCAGATTAACAAAGTTTTTTTGCTACTTTTTGTTCACAAAAAGTAGTCTTTCCCTACCCTTGCGTCTGCAATTGCCCAGACGACGGCGCCTCGGGGCGCCAGTCCCGGAAAAAGGCCCGGCCGATAGCGGCGGCGAGTTTCTGGATGTGCACCTGCACCGTATCGAGATAATCGTGCAGGCCCATGGGAAGAATACGGCCGAGTGGCTTCTCCACCAGCAGCTCGCGCAGATATTCCGCCAGCTCCATCGCTTCGGCCCCCCTCGCCAGACCATAGATGCGGCGCAAATCGTCCAGATGTGATTCCACCCGGCGGATGCAGAGCAGCACCGAGCGCGGTGAGGACGGGTCACGGAGCAGGAAATGCACCACATCCTCGGCCAAGAAATTCGCGCGGTGGCGGCGGCGGAAAGCGTGATAGGCGGCGGCGGCGCGCAGCACCGCGTTCCATTGCGTCAGCTCCGCCACGCGCTTGGCCTCGCCGTCGCGCGGCAGCATGGCGGTGTATTTGATGTCCAGCATGCGGGTGGTCTGGTCGGCGCGTTCCATCAGCCGGCCCAGCTCGTAGAAATACCAGCCCTGGTCGCGGTAGAACGTGCCCTCGGTGATGCCGGTATGCGCCTGCACCCCGTCCTTCAGCCGCGTGCACAGGCGCGAGAGCGCGTCGCCTTCCAGATCCTCCGGCGTAAGGTGGCTGACGAAGCGGTGGAACATGTTGATCTGCCGCCACATCTCCGTGCTCATCAGCGGCCGGAGCGTGCGGGCGTTCGTGCGGGCATCCTCGAGTGCCGCCGGGATCGAGGTCGGGTTGCCGCGGTCGAGCAGGTAGAAGCGCTTCACCTGCTCGGCCTCCGGTGAAAAACCTCGCGCGGCGAAATTCTCCTCATCGGCGTTGATGCGGATCAGCCCGAACCAGGCATCGCTCTCGAAACCGGGGCTTTCGAAACTCTGCGTCACGTCGATCAGCCGCGCCAGGTTCTCCACCCGCTCCAGATAGCGCGCCATCCAGAACAGCCCCTCGGCGTCGCGGGAGAGCAGGACCGCGTCGAAGCGCATGGAATTCATCGGCGTCCCTCCGCAAACTCATCCGCCAGCACCCAGGTATCCTTGGAGCCGCCGCCCTGGCTGGAATTCACGATCAGGCTGCCGCGCTTCATCGCCACCCGGGTCAACCCGCCGGGCAGCACCCAGCTTTCCTTGCCGGTGACGGTGAACGGCCGCAGGTCCAGATGGCGCGCGCCGACCCCCTCCTCCACCAAGGTCGGCGCGACCGAGAGGCCGATCATCGGCTGGCTGATCCAGTTGTCCGGATCGGCGAGGATAGAGGCGCGGGCGATGGCCAGTTCCTCGCGGGTGGCGCGCGGGCCGATGGTGATGCCGTAGCCGCCGGATTCACCGACCGGCTTGACGACCAGCCGGTCGAGATTCTCCAGCGTGTAGTTAAGCCCCTCCGTTTCGCGGCAGATATGCGTCTCCACGTTCGCGATCAGCGGTGCCTCTCCCAGGTAATATTTGATGATGCGCGGCATATAGGCATAGACCGCCTTGTCATCCGCGACCCCGGTGCCGACCGCGTTGGCGATCGCCACGTTCCCCGCTTTCCAGGCGCCGATCAGCCCGGGCACACCCAGCACGGAGTCGCGCCGGAACACCGCGGGATCGAGAAACTCATCATTGAGCCGGCGATAGATCGTATGCACCGGGCGCCGGCCGGTGGTGGTGCGCATATAGACGCGCTCATCCTCGACCACGAGGTCGGCGCCCTGCACCAGCGGCACGCCCATCTCGCGCGCCAGAAACACATGCTCGAAATAGGCGGCGTTGTAGATGCCCGGCGAGAGCAGCACGACCTGGGGATCTTCCAGGCCGCCGGGGGCGATCTCGTTCATCGCGGCGCGCAGCCGGCGGCCGTAATCGTCCACCGGCAGCAGGCGGATGCCGGCCATCAGGTCGGGAAAGCTGCGCAGCATCAGATGCCGGTTCTCGATGACATAGGAGACGCCCGAGGGCGTGCGGGCATTATCCTCCAGCACCCGGAAATCGCCCTGTTCGTCACGGATGATGTCGGTGCCGCAGACATGCACATAGGTGCCGTGCGGCACCGGAAAATCCTTCATCTCCGGCCGGTAATTGGCATTTTTGAAAATCAGCGCGGGCGGGATCACCTGGTCCCGCAGAATATGCCCCTTGCCGTAGATGTCGCCGAGAAACGCGTTCAGTGCCGTCACGCGCTGGATGCAGGCGCGCTCCAGGAGGCGCCATTCACGATTCGTCAGCACGCGGGGGATGCAGTCGAAGGGCAGGATACGGTCGATCGCCAGCGCGTCGGAATACACGGTGAAGGTCACGCCGAGATCGATCAGCTCGGTCTCCGCCGCGGCGGCGCGGGCGCGCAACGCGTCCAGGCCGATGCGCCCCAGGCGCTCCATCAGCCAGCCCGGCACCAGGCCAGCATCGGGGCGCTGGCGCGTCAGTTCACAAAAATAACGTCCGGGATCGTAATCCGGCCAGGTTCCTTGAGCGCTTCCGTCTTTTTGGATGTTTTCGATCAATCCAGCCGCTCCGTCTTGGGGTAAAACCCGTTCCGTGCAACTTCAGGCCGCGAATCGCCACGCTATTCACTATCGGTATTTACCTATCATTTGGGCAATTCGCGCCAGCAGCGCCAAGGACTTCACCATTGGTTACCTAAAAAAGGAGCGTCCACAACGTTTATTTCCCGGCTGCCGCAAAAATATGCTTTGCCGCCCGCACCGTCCAAACCACCGGCCGGTTTCACGGTGGCAGCATGCCCGCCACTCTGTTAAGCCCTCTTAGATGTACGTCGCCGCTGCCAGCGATGAAATGATCGACCGGTCCGGGCGGCTGCGCACCGCCTGGGTCCCGGTGATGGAGGCCGCCTACACCATCGGCCCGGACGAGTTGGCGCGCCGTGCCGTTTCACTGAACCGGCAGATGCATCTGGCCGCCCCGTTCGGCGCCAGCACCGCGCGCGAGTACGACCCGCTCCCGGCCCCCCTCACCGCCATGGAATTCGCCGTGCTGGAGGTCGCTCTCGCCCAGCGCGCGCGGCTGCTGAACGCCGCACTTGAGGATCTATACGGACCACAGACCCTGCTCCGCGACGGCACGCTTCCGCCGTCTCTGGTCTTCTCCAGCCCGCATTTCATCCGCAGCCTGCATACTGTGCAGAAACTGGCCGTGCCGCGCATGACCTTCTACGCCGCCGACCTGATCCGCGGCCCGCATGGCGGCTTCCAGCTGCTGCGCGATCATACCGGGATCATCCCCGGCCTCGGCCACGCCTTGTCGCTGCGGCGGCTGACCGCCGGCACGGTGCCGGAGATTTTCCGCGCCGGCGGGCTGCGCAGCCTGCGGCCGGCGCGCGACATGCTGACCGACCATCTGCACCGCGAGGCGCAAGGCGGGCTGGTGGCCGTGCTCTCGGCCCGCGCCGCCAGCCCCGCCGAGGCGCAGGACATGACCGATGACGCGCTGCTCGCCCGCGCGCTGGGCGTGCTACTGATCGAACCCGGCGACCTCGCCGCCCGCAACGGCGCGCTGCATATGAAGACGCTGAGCGGGCTGTTGCGTGTCGCCACGCTGATCCGTGGGCTCTCCGGCATCGAGCTCGACCCGTTGGAACAGGGCGGGCGTCCCGATGCCGGCGTTCCCGGCGCCTTCGGCGCGGTGCGCGCGGGCCTGCTGGCGCTGTTGAACATGCCCGGCAGCGGCCTGCTGGAAGGCCCCGCCTTCGCGCCGTATCTCGAATCGCTGTTCGCCCCCCTGCTGGGCGAAACGCCGCTACTGGAACGCGCCGCCGCGGAAACCGCGCCCTCCCACGCGCCTTTCGTCAACGGCGCGGCGCTGGAATCGCGGCCCATGATGTTCCGCCTGTTCGCCTGGCATGACGGGCAAGGCTGGCAGGTGCTGCCCGGCGGACTCGGCTTCGGCATCAGCTCCCAAGCGGCCCCGCTTGGCAATGCCGGCGTCAAGGATCTGTGGGTGCTCGAGGCCGAGGAGCCGCATTTCATCGCCGGCGCCGCCCCGGCGGAGCCGCCGGCACGCCCGACCTTCCTCGCCGCCGCCAACCTGCCCTCGCGCGTTGCCGACAACCTGTTCTGGCTCGGCCGCTCGGTGGAGCGGCTGGAAGCCGCCGCGCGCCTGCTGATGCTGGCGCTGCCGCGGCTGGAATCCGGCACCTCCCTGCCGCGCGATGCCGCCGAGCGGCGGCTGATCTCGCGCTGCCTGGCGCAGGCCGGGCTGCTGCCGGCCGATCTTTCCGGCGGCGCCGTCTCGGGCCGGCTGCTGCGCAGCGCGCTGGTGCGCCGCAAGCCGGTCGCCGGGCTGCTCAAGGAGGTCTCCCGGCTGGTCAACGCCGCCAGCGAGCGGCTCAGCCCCAGCATGCTGGCGACCGTGCGTTTCGCCCTGAACCAGGCTTCCGAAGCGCTGCCGGACGAGGAGAACGCCCTGCCCTCGATCCTCAGCTTCGCCGCCACCTTCGCCGGCATCGCCGCGGAAAACATGCTCCGCGACGGCGGCTGGCTGTTCCTGGAAATGGGCCGCCGGCTGGAGCGCGGCGAAACCCTGGCGGAGGGCCTGAGCCTGCTGCTGGACGGGCCGCCGGAACGGCTGGAGCCGGGGCTTGGCCTCGGCATCGAGCTCGCGGACTCGGTGCTCAGCTACGATCTACGCCATGCCGGCATCCTCGCCCCCGCCCCGGTGCTGGCCATGCTGCTCGCCGATGCCGGCAACCCGCGCTCGCTCGCCTATCAGTGCGCCGTGCTGTGCAACTGCCTGAAGCGGCTCGGCGCCGACGATGACGCCGAGGCGACAAGGCAATTGCAGCACCGCGCCGTGGAACTGGCAGGTGCGGCCACCGAATTGCGGCCCGCTTTGGCGGCCATCGCCGCCGATCTGCGCCTTCTCTCCGATCATGTGCAGCGGCGCTTCTTCACGCTGCTGCCCGAGGCGCACCAGCTCGAAGACCAGGAAACGCTCGAGGCGGCGCAATAACCCATGCTCTACCGCCTGCGCCACAGCACGACCTACGATTATGCCCAGCCGGTCGTGATGAGCACGCATTTTATGCATCTTCTGCCGCGTGAGCGGCCGGGACAAAGAGTGCGCGAGGCGGATCTGGAGATCTCCCCACGGCCCGAGACGCGGCGCAATGAGAGCGATTATTTTGGCAACCCGACCACCACCGTTTCGTTGACCACGCCGCACCAGCGGTTTTCCGTCAGCCTCAGCGCCACGGTCGAAGTCGCCCCCAAGCCGCCCCCGCCGCCCGAGGCCACCCTTGGCTGGGAGACACTGGCGGCCATCGCGATCCAGGACCCGCAGGTCGCGGAATTCTGCTTAAGCAGTCCGCTGGCGCAGCCCTCGGATGAAATCAACGCCTATGTGGGGCCAAGCTTTTCGCCCGGCCGCTTCGTCCTGGAAGGGCTGATCGACCTCAACCGGCGGATCTGGGATGATTTCGCCTACCGCCCCGGCGTGACCAGCGTCGTCACCACCGCGACCCAGGCGCTGCAGGCCCGCGCCGGGGTGTGCCAGGACTTCGCGCATCTGATGATCGCCGCCTTGCGCACGCTCGGCCTGCCGGCCCGCTATATCTCGGGCTATCTGCGCACGCTGCCCCCGGCGGGAGAAGTCCGCCGACGCGGCGCCGACCAGTCGCATGCCTGGGTGTCGGCCTGGCTGGGCCCCGAGTTCGGCTGGGTCGATCTCGACCCGACCAACAACCTGCTGGTCGGCGAGGAGCATGTCACCCTCGCCTGGGGCCGGGATTTTCAGGATATCAGCCCGCTGCGCGGGGTCATTCTCGGCGGCGGACGGCACACGCTGCGTGTCGGCGTGGATCTCGACCCGATCTTAACCTAGAAGGAAGTAGCCGCTTTTTAAAAAAAGCGGCGCAAAAATTTTGGTTATGCTGGGCCATGGGCGATGTCCACGACAAAGCACATGACCCAGCATCGCAAAGTTTTTTTGCTACTTTTTGTTCACAAAAAGTAGTGCTTCCTTCCTTCAGAAGCGGCGGAACTGCATCCGCAACGGGCCGCGGGCGAAGAAATAGCCGACCACGCCCAGCACGATCAGCACGGGAATGATGAACAGCGCCGCCCAGAACAGTAGCGCCACAACGCACAGCGCCACGCCGAACGCGATGATCCGTGAGACGATGGTGCCAAACGAGGCAGGCTGCTGTTTCGGAGGATCGATGAACGTGCCATCCGGGGTCATATCGATGACCGGACCGTCTGATTTTTCCATGGGCCGAATATAGGCTGCGCTCCGGGCAAATCAATCATGCGTCATCGCCGTTTGGCGTTCGGAACGTAACGACTACATTAACAGACTTTACGGAGCCTCGCTTGCCCATGTTCTGGAGCGGCTACCTCACGGTCTTTCTCATCCTCGGCTTTCTCGATGCCGGTTGGCTGAGTTTCAGTCTCAACCATTTGTACCGGCCGGCCCTCGGGCATCTGATGGCGGAACGGCCGCGTATGCTGCCGGCAGCGCTGTTTTACCTCGTCTACCCGCTGGGCGTGACCGCGCTCATCGTCGTGCCGAGCCTGCACGGGCTGGGCCTGTATTATGCCCTCACCCGTGGCGCGATCCTCGGGCTCACCGCCTATGCCACCTATAACCTCGCCTCGATGGCAAGCCTGCGCGGCTGGCCGGCCTGGATCAGCGCCATCGACATCGCCTGGGGCACGCTCACCACCTGTGTCGCCGCCATCGTCACGGTGTTCGTGCTGGGCCGGGTTGGTTGAAGCCGCCGCCGGGGCTAGATTGTGAGGATGCCAGAAGACGATCTTTTCACGCCACCGGTAACAGCCAAGGCCTCGCCCACGTGCGGCCAGCCGGGCGCCCGCGCTCTAAGGATACCTTAAAATGGCCGGTCGCTTTGACGATATGCCGAGCCTTTTTGGCTCTCAGGCGCCCCGCCCGCTTGCTGATCGGCTACGCCCTCAAACGCTTGCCGAGGTGGTTGGTCAGGCGCATTTGCTGGCTGACGGCGGCCCCATCGCACGGATGGTGGCGGCGCGGTCCCTATCGTCGCTGATTCTCTGGGGACCACCGGGAACCGGCAAAACCACGATCGCCCGCCTGCTCGCGCAAGCGACTGACAGGCAATTCGAGACCCTGTCGGCGATCCAAAGCGGCGTCGCGGACCTGCGCAAAGTGTTCGAAACGGCGCGGCAATGGAGTGCGACAGGCAAAGGGACACTCCTGTTCGTGGACGAGATCCACCGCTTCAATCGATCGCAGCAAGACGCGTTCCTGCCCGTGGTGGAGGACGGCACGATCACCCTCATCGGCGCGACGACCGAAAATCCGTCTTTCGAGCTAAACGGTGCGCTGCTCTCTCGATGTCAGGTCTTTGTCCTCAAGGCTTTGGACGAGTCAGCGCTGGAGCAGCTTGTGCAACGTGCCGAAGCCGAGATGGGGAAGAAGCTGCCCTTGATACCCGAGGCGCGGTCGGGACTGCTGGCCCTTGCCGGCGGCGATGGGCGGTACCTCCTGAACATGGTCGAGCAAGTCTATTCCGCGGGGGTTGACGAGCCGCTTGATCCCGCGTCGATGGCGCGCGTGCTGCAACGGCGGATGGCGACCCACGACAAGGCAGGCGACGGCCATTACGATCTGCTCTCGGCATTTCACAAATCCTTGCGCGGATCGGATGCGCAGGCCGCACTCTATTACGCGGCGCGCATGATGGTCGCGGGTGAGGCGCCCGAGACGGTATTTCGCCGTCTCGTCTGCGCGGCCTCCGAAGATGTCGGCATGGCCGACCCCCAAGCCATGGTTCAGGTCATCACGGCGTGGGACGCCTATGAGCGGGTCGGCTGGCCTGAGGCCAGGCTGTTCATGGCGCAGGCGATCAATTACGTCGCCACGGCCCCCAAATCGAACGCGTCATATCTGGGCTTCAATGCCGCCTTGCGCTTGGCGGAACAGACGTCTCATCTTCCCCCGCCGTTGGATGTCCTGAACGCGCCGACTGAGTTGATGAAGCAGCTCGGATATCATGCGGGCTATCAATACGATCACGACCAGCCCGATGCGTTTTCAGGTCAGGAGTTCTTCCCCGAGCAACTCGCCGGAGAGAACCGCCCGGAATTTTATCAGCCCAACGAACGAGGCTACGAGCGCGACATCCGCAAGCGGCTCGATTACTGGTCTGGGCTACGGCAGAAGCGGCGTTCGCAATAAGCAAGAGAAGGCTACTTTTTGTGAACAAAAAGTAGCAAAAAAACTTTATGAATCGGGGGCATGGGCGTTGTCGGCGTCGCAGCCCATGACCCAGCATAACAAAAATTTTTGCGCCGCTTTTTTTAAAAAGCGGCTACTTTCTTTGCTTATCCGACGAAACTGCGCGAAGAGGGCGCATGATTCAACAATTCGAAGTGACGGCGACCGAGGCCGACTCCCGCCTCGACCGTTTTCTGCGCCGCCAAGTGGAGGGTCTGACCCAGGGTGTGATCCAGCGCTTTCTGCGCACCGGCAAAATCCGCGTGAACGGCCTCAAGGTCGAGGCCAGCGCGCGTCTCGTCGCCGGTGACGTCGTGGTGATGCCCACCATCACGCCCCCGAGTGAGATGCCGAAAACCCGGCATGTGATGGTGCTCGACCCCGGCCAGCAGCGCGACCTGGAAGCCATGGTGCTGTACCGCGACGATGCGGTGATCGTGCTGAACAAGCCGGCCGGCCTCGCGACGCAAGGCGGCAGCGGCATTTCCGTACATCTCGACGGCATGCTGGACGGCCTGCGCTTCGGCGCCGAGGAACGGCCCAAACTGGTGCACCGGCTCGACCGCGACACGTCGGGGGTTCTGCTCCTGGCACGCACCACCGCGGCCGCGCGCCAGCTCGCCTTCGCCTTCCGCGGCCGCGATGTGGAAAAAACCTATTGGGCGCTGCTCTGGGGCGTGCCGGAGGCGTTGGCAGGCCGCATCGACCTGCCCTTGCTGCGCGTCGAAACCGGCGGGTCCTCGCGTTCCGAGCCGGCGCCGCGCAAACATCCCGAGGCGCTGAAGGCGCAGACCGATTACCGCATCCTCGATTACGCCGGCAAAAAATTCGCCTGGGCCGAACTCAACCCGCTCACCGGGCGCATGCACCAGCTGCGCGCGCATTGCCTGGCGCTGGGCACGCCCATTCTCGGTGACGCCGCCTATGGCGCCGCCTTCGCGGATGGGTTCGCGCCGCAATTGCACTTGCATGCGCGGCGCCTGAGCGTGCCGCATCCCGACGGCGGCACGCTCACCGTGGAAGCGCCGCCGGCGAAACATCTGCATGATGGCCTGGTTTATCTCGGTTTCACAATTCCGGACCCGGCCAAGCCGCAGCATCGCGGATAGAAGAAAGTGGCCGCTTTTTAAAAAAAGCGGCGCAAAAATTTTTGCTCCGCTGGGCCAGAGGCCGTGACGGCGCCAACGCCCATAGCCCAGATTAATAAAGTTTTTTGCTACTTTTTGTTCACAAAAAGTAGCCTTCCCTTCTTTCTGCCCCATCGCTTCGTTAACGCTTCGTAAGTCGCTCGTCACTAGGCTATGCTGCGTCGACATGGCAGGAATTCCCCATGCGGCGCTGCAAAAAATATCTTCTTGCTGGTTTGTCCGTCGTCCTGGGTCCCGCCGCTTTCGCCACCGAAACCGTCAGCTATACGGTCACATTCCATCCCAGTGGCGATGCCAAGCTCGACACGCTGCTGAAACAGACCTCTTCGCTTGTCTCGTTGCAGAAAGGTCTTCCCGCCGCGCCCTTCGCGCTGATCGGCCGGGCCCAGGCCGACACGCAGCAATTCGCGGTGGTGCTGCACAGCCTCGGCTACGATGCCGGCAGTGTCACCATCACCATCGACGGCATGGCGCTGGACAGTCCCGCTTTGGTCGACCGGCTGATACAGGCCCCGGCGGGTGAGAGAGCCCAAATCCTGGTCACGCCGCATCCGGGCGAGGTGTTTCATCTCGGCCGAGTCGATGTCACCGGCCTGCCGCCTGGTTTCAAGCTGCCGGAGATCGTCAAACCCGGGCAGGTCGCGCTCGCCGCCCCGATTCTCGCCGTCACGCCAGCGCTGCGCACGGCCCTGCATAACGACGGTTACGCCTTCGCCGCGGTCAGCGAACCGCTCGCGGTCGCCGAACCCGCCGCGCATCGTCTCGATGTCACCTACAAGGTCTCGTCCGGGGCGCGGGTGAAGATCGGGCCGATCCGTTTTTCCGGCCTCACCCGTACCAACGAGGCGTTTTTGCGCCGCCATATCGCGCTGCGCGAGGGCCAACAATATAGCGACACGTCGATCACCGCGGCGCGCGACTCACTGCTCAACCTCGGTGTGTTCTCCTCGGTCACGCCGGTGCCGCAGGACCAGCTGACACCGGATGGCCAAGTGCCGATCCTGTTTCGCGTCACGCAGCAGAAATTGCATGCGGTCACGTTCAGCGGAAGCTACGCTACCGATGTCGGCATGACGCTCAGCACCTCCTGGGAAGATCGCGACCTGTTCACCCATGCCGAGACGCTCACCTTCACCGCGGCGGCGAACGGGCTGGGCGGCACCGGCACCGTCGCGCCGGGCTACGACCTGAAGGCCGTGTTCGCGAAACCTGACTATTACATTCATGGACAGACTCTCACCGTGTCGCTGGAAGCACTGAATCAATCGTTGAACGCTTATAGCCGCACCGCCGTGATTGCCGGCGCGCAGCTTTCGCGCCCGCTGACCCCTCACATCACCATCAGCTACGGCCCGAGTTTCGTCACCGAGCGCGTCTACCAGAACAGCACCACCCGCTCTTATGTTCTGGCGCAGTTCCCCACCACCGTCGCCTACAACACCACCGACAGCGTGCTGGAGCCGACGCACGGCATCAATGCCAGCCTCACCCTCACGCCCACCGAGCCGGTCTCCGGCACCGATTCCGCGCCCTTCCTGATCGTCTATGCCGCAGCGGCGACCTATATTTCGGTCGAGCCCGCCGCCCGCGGCATCATCGCCGTGCGCGGCCAGGTCGGCACGATCCAGGGCGCCTCGCAGTTTCAGGTGCCCGCGGACCAGCGTTTTTATGCCGGCGGCAGCGGCACGGTGCGTGGTTATGCCTATCAGACCGTCGGCCCGCTATTTCCCGACGACACGCCCGAAGGCGGCTTGGCGCTCGACGCGTTCAGTCTTGAGTTCCGCCAGCATATCGTCGGTAATTTTGGTATCGTGCCGTTCGTCGATGCCGGGCAGGTCAGCGCCGGCAGCGCGCCCTTCACCGGCCAATGGTTCATCGGCACCGGTCTGGGCGTACGCTATTATACCGGCATCGGCCCGATCCGTGTCGATTTCGCGGTGCCCCTGACCCGCGTGCCCGGCGATGCCGGGTTCGAGGTCTATGTCGGCCTCGGAGAGGCATTCTGATGTTGCGCGCCCTGAAATATCTATCCTACCTGATCGGTCTGCTGCTCCTGCTGGCGGTCGTGATCGTGGGCGGCGTGCTGATCGGCCTGAATACCGGCGCCGGACGGCAGCTCGCGGAACAGGAAATCAATCGGCTGGCGGGGCCGCGGATCGCCATCTCCGGCCTTGGCGGCCATTTCCCCGCCGATATCAAACTCGCCTCGCTGCGCGTTGCGGATGCGCAAGGGGCGTGGCTCACCGGCCAGGATCTGGAGCTGCGCTGGCTGCCGCGCGCGCTGCTGCGCCGCGATCTGCATGTCACCGCCCTCACCGCCGCCCGGTTGGATGTTTTGCGCCGCCCGGTTCCGGCGGCCTCCGGTCCGTCCTCGGGCGGTTCGGGCGGGACGCTCCCCAAAGTTTCGTTCCAGCTGGATCATCTGGCGGTACAGGAACTGGCGCTTGGCGCCGCCGTCGCCGGCCAGCCGATAAGCCTCGACGTCACCGGGGCCGCGCGGCTGCCGAACCTGCAGGATTTCCAACAGGGCAGCGCGACCCTGAATGCTGCGGCACCGGATGGCGCAGACTACCGGCTCGCGGCCGCACTCGGCCGGAACAACGTGCGGATGACCCTGCACGTCGCCGAACCGCCCAATGGGCTGATCGGCCATTTCGCCGGCCCGAAAATCCAGGCGCCGCTGAACCTCGACCTCTCCTTGGCAGGGCCGCGTGACGGCGCAATGCTGAATTTCGCGCTCGCTTTTGGGGCGGCGCAGGTGAACGGCCGCGGCACGCTGGGGCTGATCCCAGGGACGCCGAGCGCCGATCTTGTGCTGGACGTCCCGGCTTTGGCCCCGTTCGGCGCCTTTGCCGCGCAACAGATCGCCGGCAGCACGACCGTGCATGTACGCGCGGCACAACAGCCGAATGGCAGCACCGTTCTGGCACTCGACGGCGCGTTGGCGCTGACCCAAGCCCCCTTTGGGGCCGCCAAATATGTGGGGCCGGAAGGGCATTTTTCGCTCCGCGCCGATCTGCAGGACCAGACCCTCGACATCCAGCAGCTTGACGCCTCGGGCGCGGCCTTCGCGGCCTCCGCCGCCGGGAGCATCGCGCCATCCGGCTTCGACCTGACGACGCATGTCAACCTGCCGCAGGTGAGCGATTTCGCGCCCGGCCTTTCCGGCCCGCTGACCGAGGACGGCACCTTCTTCGGCACGCCGCAGGATTTCGCCGTCAACGCCCTGCTCTCCGGAGATATTCTCGAAAAAGGCGTGCCCTCCGGCCCGTTCAGCTTCAGCATCAACGCGCAGCATCTGCCGCGCACGCCGGTCGGCACGCTCACCGGCAGCGGCGCGCTGGAGAACGCGCCGCTGCTGCTGGACGCCGCCTTCGCCCGCGCTGCCGACGGCGCGGTGACGCTGGTGATCAACAACGCGCTGTGGCGCTCGCTGAACGCGACGGCCAATCTGACCCTCTCACCCGGCGCCTATCTGCCCACCGGCACGGCCACCTTCAAGCTCGGCAACCTGGCGGATTTCCAGAGCTTTGCGCCGGTGCCGCTGCGCGGCAGCGTGAACGGCGATTTCTCGCACCTGACAGGGCAGATTTTCAAGCTCGACCTCGACGCCAGGAACCTGCTGGTGGCGCCGCAACTGGGGGCCGTGAACACCACCATCCACGCGCTCGGCCCGACCAAGGCGCTGGCCGTCAAGGCCCAGGCGACGATCGCGAAACTGGTTTCCGCGCCGGCCCGCCTCGACCTGGCCGGGGTGCTCGATCTCGATAACCGCTCCGCCAATGTCACCGCGTTCAGTGCCTCCTGGCGGCGCATCGACACGCGGCTGCTCGGGCCGACCGCCATCGCCACGCAACCCGGCCTCATCGTGCGGCATCTGGTGCTGGGGCTGAATGGCGGGCGCATCGGGCTGGACGGCACGCTGACGCCGCGCCTCAACGCGACACTGAACGTGCAGGACCTGCCGGCCAACACCGCCCGCCTGTTTGACCCCGACATCGACGCCAGCGGCATGCTCTCGGCCACCGCCACGATCACGGGCTCGCGCAACGCGCCCACCGGAAAGCTCACTTTGACCGCCCGGACCCTGAAACTGCATAGCGGCGAGGCCGCGGCACTTCCGCCCGCCGACATCACCGCAAGTGCCACCGTCACCACCCAGAACGCCAATATCGACGCGCATCTGACCGCCGGGCCAAACTTGACCATCGGCGCCACCGGGCTTGTGCCGCTGAACCAGACCGGGGCCATCAACCTGCGGGTCAACGGCCGCACCGATCTGCGCCTGCTCGATCCCTTCCTCGCCACGCAAGGCAATGTCGTGCGCGGGCTGGTGACGGTCGACATGGCGGTCACCGGCACGCCAGCCTCGCCGCGCGCCAATGGCAGCCTCACCCTCGCCAGTGGCAGCGTGGAAAACATTTCCTCCGGGCTCAACCTCACCCATATCAGCGCACGGATCGCCGCCGCCGGACGCATGGTGACGCTACAGGAGCTGACCGCCACCGCCGGCCCGGGGCAGATCTCCGGCCAAGGCACGGTGGATCTCGGCGCCCCCACAATCCCGCTCAACGTGACAATCAAGGCCAGCAATGCCACCCCGGTCTCGTCGGACATCGTCAACGAGACGCTGGATGCCGACCTGCACCTATCCGGCGCGCTGCGGGGCAAAATGGCGCTCGGCGGCACGGTGCGGATCAACCATGCGAACATCAACATTCCGCAGGGGCTGCCGCCGAGTGTGGCCAACCTGCCGATCATCTATCCCGGACAGAAACCGCCGCCGCCGCCCACACCGCCGCCGCCCGTGGCCCTCGACCTCACCATCGCCGCGGTAAACCGGATTTTCGTGCGCGGCGACGGATTGTTCGCGGAGCTGGGCGGGCAATTGCACATCGGCGGCACCGCCGACCGCCCCGAGCCGGAAGGCGGGTTCGAGCTGATCCGCGGCAACATCTCCCTGGCCGGCAAGACGCTGCAATTCACCCAAGGGCGGGTCGGGTTCAACGGTGCCGGCTTCATGCCGACGCTCGACCTCGAAGCCACCACCGTGACCTCCGACAACAACACCGCGACGCTGATCATCGGCGGCACGGCGGCGGAGCCGAAAATCACCCTGACCAGCACCCCGCCGCTGCCCTCCGACGAGGTCCTCGCGCAATTGCTGTTCGGCCAGAGCACCTCCAGCCTCACCGCGTTCCAGGCCGCCTCGCTGGCGGCGGCACTGGCGCAGCTCTCCGGCGTCGGCCAAGGGATCAACCCGCTTGACCGGGTGCGCAACGCACTCGGCCTCGACGAATTATCGCTCGGCGGCAGCGGCTCCGGCCCGCCTTCGGTGCAGGCCGGGCGCTATGTCGCCCCGGGCATTTATGTCGGCGCCAGCCAGGCCACCAACGGCCAGGGCACGCAGGCCAGCGTGCAGATCAACCTGTATAAGGGGCTGAAACTGAATACCGCCACCGGCACCTCCAGCACCGGCGCGGGCAACGCCAGCAGCGTCGGGCTGACGTATCAGTTTAATTATTAGCGAAAGGAAAGTAGCCGCTTTTAAAAAAGCGGCGCAAAAACTTTTGGCTATGCTGGGCCATGGGCGTGGGCGACGCCAACGCCCATGGCCCAGCCGCTAGCGCCTTTCGCGTGTGGCCGAGAAGGTCAGCTCCGAGAAATTCTCCTTCATCCGGTTCAGCTCCCAGCTGTTGCGCACCAGATAGACCGGCGCACCCTCGCGGTCCTCGCTCATCGCGTTCTTGTTCACCTCGATGAAGAACTTCAGCCGCGCCTGATCCTCAGAGAAAATCCAGCGCGCGGTGTCGAACGGCGCCTGCTCGAACGCCACCGGGACGTTGTATTCCTGCTCGATGCGGCTGGAGAGCACGTCCAGCTGCAGCGCGCCGACCACGCCGATGATCCATTCCGAGCCGTTCATCGGCCTGAACACCTGGGTCACGCCCTCTTCGGCCAGATCCTCCAGGGCCTTGCGCATCTGCTTCGCCTTCATTGGGTCGGTCAGGCGCACGCGGCGCAGGATTTCCGGTGCAAAATCGGGAATGCCGGTGAAGCGGATTTTCTCGCCCTCGGTCAGCGTGTCCCCGACCCGGAGCGTGCCATGGTTCGGGATGCCGATGATGTCACCCGGATAGGCTTCCTCGGCCAGCGAGCGGTCCTGGGCGAAGAAGAAGATCGGCGCCTGGATCGCCATCGGTTTGCCGGTCCGCGAGTGCACGAGCTTCATGCCGCGGGTGAACTGGCCGGAGCAGATGCGCGTGAAGGCGATGCGGTCGCGGTGCTGCGGGTCCATGTTGGCCTGCACCTTGAAGACGAAGCCGGTGACCGGGGTTTCGGTCGGCGCCACGATTCGGGTGTCCGCGGCGCGGGGCTGCGGCGGTGGGGCGTGCGCGACCAGGCCTTCCAGCAATTCGCGGACCGAGTAATCCTTCAGCGCCGAGCCGAAATAGACCGGCGTCAAATGCCCCTCTTCATAGGCCTGCCGGTCGAATTCCGGGAACACGCCGCGCACCAGCTCGACATCCTCGTCGAGTTGCGCCTGCTGCTCCGGCGGAATGTCGAAGGCGACGTTGCGCTCCTCCTGGCCGGGCTTCACCGCCGAGACGAAGCGGTCGTTGCGGATGTCGAAACAGCCGCGAAACAGCCCGCCCATGCCGACCGGCCAAACCATCGGGCAGATGTCCAGCGCCAGCGTGTTGGCGATCTCGTCGAGCAGCTCGAACGCGTTCTGGCCCTCGCGGTCCACCTTGTTGATGAAGGTGGTGATCGGGATGTTGCGCAGGCGGCAGACCTCGAACAGCTTTCTGGTCTGCAGCTCGATGCCCTTGGCGGCGTCGATCACCATTACCGCGCTGTCGACGGCGGTGAGCGTGCGATACGTGTCCTCGGAGAAATCCTCGTGGCCCGGCGTGTCGAGCAGGTTGAACACCGCGCCGCCGAATTCGAACGTCATCACCGAGGAGGTGACCGAAATGCCGCGCTGGCGCTCGATCTTCATCCAGTCCGAGCGCGTCTGGCGGCGGTCCTGCCGCGCCTTCACCATGCCGGCCTCGCGAATCGCACCGCCGAACAGCAGCAGCTTTTCCGTGAGCGTGGTTTTGCCGGCGTCCGGGTGCGAGATGATAGCGAAGGTCCGCCGCGGCGGGATTCCGGTCCCGGTCTCGGCGTCGGTGATGGGCAGGCTCTGATCCATCGCGGTCCCCTACCAACTTTTTGGGCCGGATGCCACCGCCGCAAAGGAAGCAGCCGCTTTTTGAAAAAAGCGGCGCAAAAACTTCTTTTATGCTGGGCCACAGGCGTTGTCGGCGCCAACGCCCATGACCCAGATTAGCAAAGTTTTTTTGCTACTTTTTGTTCACAAAAAGTAGCCTTCGCTTGCCTTACTCCGCCGCGACGGTTTTAGCGACTTGCTCGCCCATGCCTTCGATGCCGGTCTTGACGGTCTGGCCGGGGCGCAGAAACACCGGCTCCGGCTTGACGCCGAGGCCAACACCCGGCGGCGTGCCGGTGGCGATGATGTCGCCCGGATGCAGGGTGATGAATTCGCTCACATAGCTCACCAGCTTTTGCACGCCGAAGATCATCGTGCGGGTGTTGCCGTTCTGCATGCGCTTGCCGTCGATCTCGCACCAGAGGTTCAGGTTCTGCGGGTCGGGCACCTCGTCCTTGGTGACCAGATACGGGCCGACCGGGCCAAACGTGTCGCAGCCTTTGCCCTTGTCCCAGGAGCCGGACCGTTCCAGCTGGTACTCGCGCTCGCTGACATCGTTGACCACGCAATAGCCGGCCACATGATTCAACGCCTCGGCCTCGCTCACATAGGAGGCCTTGGTGCCGATCACGATGCCGAGCTCCACTTCCCAATCGGTCTTCTTCGAGCCGCGGGGGATGCGGATGTTATCGAACGGGCCGGAGAACGCCGACAAGGCCTTCAGGAATACGATCGGCTCCTTGGGCGCCTTGGCGCCGGTCTCGGCGGCGTGGTCGGCATAGTTCAGGCCGATGCACACGAAATTCAGCGGCCGGGGGATCGCAGCACCGATGCGGCGTTCGGTCTTCAGGAGCGGCAGCTTTTCCGGGTCGAGGTTCTGCAACTGCTTCAGCCAGCCCGGGCTCAGCTCATCGCCGGTGACGGCGGTTAGCACATCGTCGAGAATCCGGACCTGGCCGGCGCCATCCAAGACGCCCCATTTTTCCTGGCCTGGATCGCCATATCGAAGAAGTTTCATGTCCTGCTCTTTCTCTTTTTTAAAAACGCGCGATGAGCGTTAGGCTCAAAGCTGGGTGGCGTACAGATCTTATGTACAAAACCGAAATTTACTCTACTCATGGTGAGTTACTAGGGAGAGGCTAAAATACAATGCCGTTATTTGCAGTCCATGTGCTTGACCGGCCGGGCGCTTTGCCGCTGCGGCTGGAACAATCCGCAGCCCATCGGGCCTTTGTGGAAACCGAATCCGACCAGGGCCTGAGCATCGTGATGTCCGGGCCGCTGCAGTCCGACGATGGCGAGAGCATGATCGGTTCGCTGTTCATCATCGACGCGCAGGATCGCGCGATCGTGGAAGCTTTCGTCAAAGCCGACCCCTTCTTCCAGAGCGGTGTGTGGGGCGAGGTGCAAATCACCCGATTCCATCGGCGCACCGGCTGAACCGCATATAAATCCAACGATATATCGGACCATGAAGCGAACCTGCCGCGCCTCATGGGATCGCCCTTTTTGCTCCCTTGGGCCGCACAGCAGCAAAAGTTTTTAGCCGTTTTTTTCAAAAAGCGGCCGCTTTCCTCAATCTAAGCCATATAGAGCCATCCATGCAAAAAAGGCCGGTCCTAAGACCAGCCAATTTGCATCGTTTTTATTGATTTTATTGTAGCTCCCTAAACTTGGCGGCTATTTTTATTTGATGTGTTCTCACATCATGTTTTCATCACGTAAAGGAATGTGACCGAAAAAAGATGGTCATGCAACCCCCCGCGATGCGCTTTAGTGCAGAAAAAGAACTGCCGGCATGAATTTTTTTTCAGAGCCATTCACTTCAGCCAGAGGCGCAATGCAGCCACCGCAGCCCTGACCTCGTCGGCCGCCGGGCTCGAAGGGCCGGCTTCGGTGACGCCGAGCCCATCGGCGAAGGCGTTAGCGTAGCCGGCACGGTTGGCCAGGGCCACGTCCAGCAGGCTGAGCCCGCGCGCGGCGATCTCCGCCTCCAGCCGCTTGCGCAGGCGCGAGGAAGCGGGCGCGCGGTTGAATATCAGCCCGGCGCGGCGCTTTTCTTCCGCCGCCAGTTTCAGCGTCCCCTCGGCGGCCCAGAGGTCGGGCGGCGCCGGGTTCAGCGGGATCAACACCAGATCGGCGCCACGGATGGCCCGGCGCGCGTCGCTGTCGATCACCGGCGGGGTGTCGATGAATACGTAATCGTGGCTCGCCTTGAGCTTTTCCACCTCGTTGGCGAGGCGCCAGCCGGCCAGCGTGGTCATGGTGATCTCGCTTGCCGCTTTCGGCGCCTGGGCCCGCAGCCTTCCCCAGGCGGTCAGGCTGCCTTGCGGGTCGATGTCGAGCAGCGCCACCCGGGCCTGCACCGCCAGCGCCACGGCGAACTGCACCGTAAGCATGGTCTTGCCCGAACCGCCCTTCTGCTGTGCAACCGCGATGACGCTTCCCATATTTTCTGATCTCCCGGATACAACGAGTTAACGCGACTTTTCTCTGAATGGCCACTTTCTGAAGGGCCCATCTTTGCAAGATCAGGGGGTTTTATGGACGAGCTGCTGACTCCGGCGGAAATGGCCCAGGCCGATGCGCTGGCGAACGACACTGCGGCGCTGATGGCGGCGGCCGGGCGCGCGGTGGCGCGGGCGGTGATGCAGCATTATGCTCCCTGCCGCACGCTGGTGCTGTGCGGCCCCGGCAATAATGGCGGCGACGGCAAGATCGCGGCCGATTATCTGCGCCTGGCCGGCTGGCCGGTGACGGTCCGGGGGCTGCACGACGCCACCCTCGCCGAGACGGAACGCGCGGAGCTGGTGATCGACGCGCTGTTCGGCGCCGGGCTGTCGCGCGACCTTTCCACGTCCACCGCCGCCCTGCTGCGCGCGGCCCGACGCCTCGTCGCGGTGGACGTGCCAAGCGGGGTGGACGGCGCCACCGGCGGTGTGCGTGGCGACGCACCGCAGGCCGAGCTCACGGTGACATTCTTCCGGCTGAAGCCCGGTCACCTACTCTATCCCGGCCGTGGCCTATGCGGCCAGGTTTTACTGAAGGACATCGGGCTGCCCGATTGGGTCCTGAACGAGGTGAAACCCCAAACCTGGCGCAACGGACCGCAAAGATGGGCGCTGCCGGCTCGCCGGCCGACCGGCCATAAATATGTCAGCGGCGACGTGACAGTGCTGTGCGGCACCATGCCCGGGGCCGCGCGCCTGGTCTGCGCCGCCGCCCGCCGCGCCGGCGCCGGCATGGTGACGCTGGCAGCAGACGCGCCGATGCTCCTGCCGGAAGCGGGGCTGATCGTGCGCGACGCGCCGCTGGCCGAGCTGCTGCGCGACCAGCGCCGCAGGGTGTTCGTCTGCGGGCCGGGGCTGGGCCCGGACTCCGGGCCCAAACTGGCGCAGCTTATCGCCGCCGGAAACCGCAAGATCGTCGCCGACGCCGATGCGCTGACCGCCTGCGCAAGTGCGCCGGAACGGCTGCGCGGCGCCGCCGTGATCACCCCGCACGACGGCGAATTTTTACGCGTGTTTGGCCCGCCCGGGCCGGACCGGCTGACCGCGGTGCGCGCAGCGGCGCAAAAAACGGGGGCCATCGCGGTGCTGAAAGGGGCGGATACGATCGTCGCCGCCCCGGACGGACGCGCCATGATCAACGACAACGCGCCCCCCTGGCTCGCCACCGGAGGCACCGGCGACGTGCTGGCCGGCATCATCGCCGCCCTTCTGGCCCAAGGCATGGCTGATTTCGAGGCCGCCTGCGCCGCCGTGTGGCTGCACGGCGAAGCGGCGCAACAGATCGGGCCAGGGCTGATCGCGGAGGACATTCCGCCGACCCTCGGACCGCTGATGGACGAGCTTATAAGAAAAGCGGCCGCTTTTTAAAAAAAGCGGCGCAAAAATTTTTGGTCCGCTGGGCCATGGGCGTTGTCAGCGACGAAGCCCATGGCCCAGATTAACAAAGTTTTTTTGCTACTTTTTGTTCACAAAAAGTAGCCTTCCTTTTTTAGTCCTCCCCCTCCGGCGGCAGGCCGCAGCGCCCAAGCAGGCCGGTGAGTTCGCGGATTACCGGGAACACTTCCTGGTTCCAGTTGGCGCCCTGGGCGTCATGGGCCGCCTGCTCGGCCTCGACGATGTGGCGGTCCTCGCGGAAAATCCGCTCGGTAAAGGCGACCAGGAACGGCCAGCCGACGGTCAGGCCGGCGCGTCCGAGCAGACCGCCGGGCTTGCGGATCGACAGCAAGCCGAAGGTGCGGATGGTCCTCTGCTCCTTGTCCAGCGGCACGTAGACGATCCACAGATCCATCACCGGCGCGTCGCCCCCGGCCGGCATGATCCGCAGGTTCTGATAGGGGTAATCGGTGCGGATGGTCATGACGTCCTTGTCATTGACGTCCTTGGTGCGCTTGCCGCCGAACACGGCGGCCTCGCCCAGCGGCTGCTTCCCCCCGGTGCGCGCGAACGTATACTGCACCTCCAGCCAGTCCTCGCCGAGGCGCCGGCCGAGATAGCGCGGGCGGATCTGCCCCATCTGTTTGCGGTGCAGGAACTGATGGTTCATGTCCATCAGGTTCTCGTGCATGAACGAATAGTGGCAGTTAACCGCGCGGCCGAAGCGGCGGGTCTTGTAAACGTTTGCCGAGGCCGCCGAGAGATCGGGAAAATTGTCCGCGAGCGCCGGATCGCCGGGGAAAATGAACACGAGCCCGGCAGTTTCGCGGCAGGGATAGGATTTGACCCCGTTCGGCAGCTTGCCCTTGCCCAGATAGGGCACGTCGATGCATTTGCCCGAGGCGTCGTAGGTCCAGCCGTGATAGCCGCAACGGATGGCGCAACCGGAGACCACGCCGGCATCGAGCGGCACCTGCCGATGCGCGCAACGGTTCTCCAGCGCGAACACCGCGCCTTCCTTGGGGCGCACCAGCACCACCGGATCACCGGCGAAGCGCACGGCCAGGGGCTTGCCGGCTTTTAGCTCACGCGACCAGGCGACCGGATACCAATGATCGGGATGGATGCGGACGCGGCGTGTATCGAGGACCGGTTCGGTCTGCGGCAGAGGCACTTCGGGCGTATCGTCGGTGTTCAGCTCGATCGAATCCATGAATTTTCCCTGTGATACGCGTTCAGCCGGAGACCTGGCGCATGATCGCTACACAGCCATCACGCGCCAGCCTTATTTTCCCGAGCGATTTCGGGGCTCAAGCGAGAAGCTGCGCGATTCGGTGGCAAGCCATGTCGCTCCAGCACGTTATCTTTTTTTGAGCATAGGTAAAATGTTGCGACGCCAACAAGCCCCGGAATCCTCGCAAACCAGCCGTTAACGCCGCTTTGGCCGGGCGAATCATTACCCCGGCGTCATTGGGCCGGCCCGCGCCTATGGCCAACGGCTGCAATAAAAACTTACAATTACAGGGGACGGCAACACGATTCTGCCGCTTTCAGATGGTCTGAATGAGCTTATCGAAAGGATACACGGCCCCATGAACAAACTGCGTTCGTTCCTCGTGGCGGGCACCGCCGTCATCATGTCACTCGGCACCGCCGCCGTGGCGCAGGCGCAATACTACCAGCCGGTCCCGCCGGGCTACTATCACCACCACCACCACTGGCATGTCGGCGACCGCTATTTTGGCCCGCAGCACATCATCGTGCATTGGCGCCACTTCCGCCTGCCGCCGCCGCCTTACGGCTATGTCTGGATGCAGGCAGGCCCGCAATTCCTGCTGGTCGGGCCCGGTGGCGTGATCTCCCGCGTCTGGTAACGCACTTTTTTCGAATTTTTTAAGGACAAGCAGATGAAACGTCTTTCTCTGGCAGCTCTCAGCGCCGGTTTCGGCTTGGCGTTGCTCGCCGCACCGTTGGCCATGGCGCAGCAATATCCGGCTCATCACGATAACAGCGCGCCCCACGGCGCACCCGCCCACCACGTGCCAGTGCCGGTCCACCGGGTGGTAAGCACGAGCCACCGCCAGCCGGCCCCCAGGGCCCGTGTACAGCCGCACATGACCAGCATGCAGCACCACACCGTGATGGCGCCGCACCACACCGCCATGCCGGCACACGACAGCATGCAGCATCATAGCTAACCCCCTCACGCATTATAAATTTTTTAAGGACAATAAGATGAAGCGTGTTTCGTTGACGGCGCTCAGCGCCGGTCTCGGCTTGGCTTTGCTCGCAGCACCTCTGGCGATGGCACAGCAATATCCGGACCATCAGAATAACGGCGCGCCCCATGGCGATTATGGCCACCAGATGGGCCATGAACAGCCGCACATGGCCATGCAACATCAATGGCATAATGGCGACCACTTCACCGGCAATCGCGAGGTCGTCTCCAACTGGAACCACTACCATGTCCGCCGCCCGCCTGCCGGCTACGAATGGGTGCATGACGGCAACCAGCTGGTGATGATCGCCGTCGGCACCGGTCTGATCGCCTCCGCGCTGGCCAACGGGTACTAAGAAAGCGGCCGCTTTTAAAAAAAGCGGCGCAAAAACTTTTATTTATGCTGGGCCATGGGCACTGTCCCCGACAACGCCCATGGCCCAGATTAATAAAGTTTTTTTGCTACTTTTTGTTCACAAAAAGTAGTCTTTCCTTCGCTTGTGCGCGCAGGTTTCCCGTTCCCCCGAAGCTCGTGTTGCACTAATCTCGATACATGAACGAAATTCGGCCGTTTAGCCCGGAGCTGGGGAAGTTGGAAACGCTGGCGGGGGTGGAGCAAAAACTGCTCTGGCTCTCCGCCTGGATGATCCATAACGCCAATCATCTCCGCCCCAACCGCGACGGGTTGAAGGTCGGCGGCCACCAGGCCTCCTGCGCTTCGGTCGCCAGCATCATGACCGCCTTGTATTTCGACAGCCTGCGCCCATTCGACCGGGTGGCGGTGAAGCCGCATGCCGGGCCGGTGCTGCACGCGGTGAACTATCTGTTCGGCCGGCAGAACGTGGAACAGATGGCGGGGCTGCGGCAGTTCGGCGGCGCCCAGGCCTATCCGTCCCGCGTCAAAGACGGGCCCGAAATCGATTTTTCCACCGGCTCGGTCGGGCTCGGCGTGGCGCTCACCAGTTTTTCCGCCTTGATGCAGGATTATTTGCGGGCGCACAGCCTGGTCGACCCCACCTCGCCACGGCCGCGCCATGTCGCCATCGCCGGCGATGCCGAGCTGGACGAGGGGAATATCTACGAGGCGCTGCTCGAAGGCTGGAAGCACGACGTGCGCGATGTCTGGTGGGTGGTCGACTATAACCGCCAGAGCCTGGATTCGGTGATGCCGGACCGGCTGTTCGGCCGCTTCGAGGGGCTGTTCCGCGACATGGGCTGGAAGGTCGTGTCACTGAAATACGGCAAGCGGCTGGAGGAGGCCTTCGCCCGCCCCGGTGGCGCCGCGCTGCGCGGCTGGGTCGATGAGTGCCCGAACTCGATCTACTCCGCGCTGACCTTCCAGGGCGGGGCGGCCTGGCGGCAGGCGCTCCTCGCCGATATGGGCAAGTCGCGGAACTTGCGGGCCATCATCGATCCGTTAAGCGATGACGAGCTGGCGGCGCTGATGACCAACCTCGCCGGGCACGACCTCGCCACCCTCACCGAGACTTTCCGCGCCGCGTCGCAGCATGACCAGCCGACCGTGTTCCTCGCCTACACCATCAAGGGCATGGGCCTGCCTTTTGCCGGGCATAAGGACAATCATGCCGGGATGATGACGGTCGAGCAGATGCAGGCGTTTCAGCAGCGCTTGAACATTCGGCCCGGCCATGAATGGGAGCCCTTCGAGGGGCTCGCCATGCCCCAGGCCGTCGAGCGTTTCATCCAGAGCGTGCCTTATGCGGAACCGCTGACCCGGCAGGGCCGCCGGCTGGGGGCAGCACCCATTCCCGTGCCCGACCGTCTGCCGCAGCCGAAAATCGTCGGCCGGCGGATGAGCACGCAGGCCGGGTTCGGCGAGATTCTCGCGGAAATCGGCCGCGCCCAGGGCGACAGCGCGGCGCTCTCCCGGCATATCCTCACCACCAGCCCGGATGTCTCGGTCTCCACCAATCTGGGTCCCTGGATCAACCGGCGCGGCGTGTTCGACCGCCACAGCCGCGAGGACGTGTTCCGCGACGGCAAGCTCGCCAGCGCACAGCGCTGGGGCAGCAATCCGGAGGGGCAGCATATCGAGCTCGGCATCGCCGAACAAAATCTCTTTCTCCTCCTGGCCGCCGCCGGGCTGAGTCATGATCTCGCCGGGGCCAGGATCCTGCCGATCGGCACGGTGTATGATCCGTTCGTCAATCGCGGCCACGATGCGCTGTCCTATGCCTGCTATCAGGATGCGCGCTTCCTGCTGGTCGCAACACCTTCCGGCATTTCCCTGGCGCCGGAAGGCGGGCAGCACCAGGCGACCAATACACCGCTGCTCGGCATCGTGCAGGACAGGCTCGCCGCCTTCGAGCCGGCCTATTGCGACGAGCTGGAGATCCTGCTCCGCCATGCTTTCGGGCATATGCAGAAGCCGGAGGGGAGCGCCGTGTGGCTGCGGCTCTCGACGCAGATTTTGCGCCAGCCCGAACGTACCCTGAACGAAGCGGATGTGATCGCCGGCGCGCATTGGGTGGTCCCACCCGCACCCGGGGCCAGAATCGCCATCGCCTATCAGGGCGCGGTCGCCTTCGAGGCGGAAACGGCGTTCGAGATGCTGCGCGAGGATATGCCGGAGGCCGGGCTGCTCGCCGTGACCAGCCCGAACCGGCTCTATGCCGACTGGCGCGCGGCGCAGCGCCAGCGCCGCCAAGGCCTCAAAGCCAGCGCGCATATCGAGCGCCTTCTGGCCCCGCTCGCCCGCGACGCAGCACTCGTCAGCGTGCTGGACGGTCACCCGGCGGCGCATGCCTGGCTGGGCGGGGTGCGCGGGCAGCGGGTGATGGCGCTCGGGCCTGACCGGTTCGGCCAGTCCGGCGATGTGCCGGACCTCTATGAACATTACGAGATCGACGCGGCGGCCATTCTCGACGCCTGCGCGGAAGGGCTGCTGGCGCCTTAAGCGAAGGAGAAAGGCTTCTTTTTGTGGACAAAAAGAAGCAAAAAAACTTTATTATGCTGGGTCATGGGCGGTGTCGCTGACAACGCCCATGACCCAGCATCGCCCGCCGGATCTGCTATAAGCGTTGTTTCGGAAGGAATACGTCCATGCAAAACCCCGCCCCCAAGCGCCGGGTGATCCATCCTTGGCCGCTGCGACTCATGCACTGGCTGAACGCCTTTGCCATCATCATGATGATCGGCTCCGGCTGGCAGATCTACGACGCCTCGCCGCTGTTCGGCTTCACCTTCCCGCCGCTCGTCACCATCGGCGCGTGGCTGGGGGCGGCCATCGCCTGGCATCTGGCCTTCATGTGGCTGCTCGCGATCAACGGCCTGATCTATGTCATCTGGACTCTGGCCAGCGGGCATTACCGGAAATTCTTTCCCCTCAGCCTCTCAGGCGTGTGGCGCGATCTGCGCGCGGCGCTGCGTTTTGACCTGAAGCATGACAGGGGCGTGTACAACGCCGTGCAGAAGCTGCTGTATCTCGGCGTGCTGTTCGCCGGGCTGGTGGTGGTGCTGTCGGGGCTGGCGATCTGGAAGCCGGTGCAGCTGTGGTTTTTCTGCAACCTGTTCGGCGGCTATTTCACCGCACGCTATGTGCATTTTTTCGCGATGTCGGCGATCGCCGCGTTCTTCGCGATCCACCTGATCCTGGTGGCCCTGGTGCCCAGGACCCTGCCGCCGATGATCACCGGGGGGCGGCAGGAATCATGACCCCGCTCGACCGCCGCGGTTTGCTTATGCGCGCACTGGCACTGGGCGCCGTGGCGCCTCTGGCCGCCTGCAATTACGAGGATCCGGCTCATCCCGACCTCGCCGACCGGTTCCTGCATATGATGTCCGCCTGGAACGACCGGGTGCAGGCGGCTCTGTTCAACCCGCATACGCTGGCCCCGACCTTCCGCCCCGACCAGATCACCCACCCGCCGCGCTTCAACGCCTATTACGACATCAGCCAGGTGGTGACGGTCGATCCCGCGACCTACCAGTTGGAACTGGGCGGGCAGATCCAGAACAAGACGCCCTGGACGCTGGCGGCCCTAGATGGCCTGCCGCAGACGCAGCAAATCACCCGCCTCGTCTGCGTCGAAGGCTGGCGGGTGATCGGCCAATGGGGCGGCGTGCCGCTCGGGGAGTTTCTGCGCCACGTGGGCGCCGACACCACCTGCCGCTATGTCTCGTTCCGCTGCGCGGACAATTATTATTCCAGCATCGACATGGCGAGCGCGCTGCACCCGCAGACGATTCTCGCCACCAGCTTTCTGGGCGCGCCGCTGACCCCGCCTTTCGGCGCACCGGTGCGGCTGCGCATTCCCACCAAGCTCGGCTTCAAGAACCCGAAATCGCTGATGCAACTGGCGGTGACCAATGTCTTTCCAGGCGGGTATTGGGAAGACCAGGGGTATAACTGGTTCAGCGGCTCCTGAAACAAGAAGCATGGGCGTTGTCGGGGACAACGCCCATGCCCCAAATTAACAAAGTTTTTTTGCTACTTTTTGTTCACAAAAAGTAGCCTTCCCCTTTTTTTGCCTTACCCTTGCCTAAACCCCGGCACCACGCCATGCAGCGGACATGAATGCGGTTTGGGTTGTGCTGCTGGCCACGGTGCTGCGGCTGGTTTTTGCGAATTTCACCGGGCTCGGCATCGACGAGAGCTATATGGTCGCGGCGTCGGACCATTTTGCCGCCTCGTATTTCGACCATCCGCTCGTCTCCTGGTGGCTTGAGCTCGGCAGCCGCGCACTGTTTCACAGCATGGCGCCGATTGTCGTGCGCCTGCCTTTCATCCTGCTCTCGGCGGTCTCGTCCTGGCTGATCTACCGGATCACCGCGCGGCTCTACACGAGGGGTGCGGCGTTCTGGGCGGTGGTGGCCTATAACATCTCGCCGGTCTTTTCACTCGCTTTCGGCAGCTGGGTGCTCCCGGACGGGCCGCTGGATACGGCACTGCTGGCGGCGCTCTACGCCATGCTCCGGGCGCTGGGAATCGCCGCCGTGCCGACCCCGCCGCAGCCCCGCTGGTGGCTTGCTGCCGGGTTTTTCGCCGGGCTGGCTTGCTTAAGCAAATACAATGCGGCCCTGGTGCTCGCAGGCGCCGGGCTGGCGATGCTGAGCGACCCGCTCTCACGGCGGGAGTTGCGGCGTTTCGCACCTTGGGTAGCCGCCGTGCTGGCGGTGGCGATGTTCATGCCGGTGATCTGGTGGAACGCCACCCATGGCTGGCAGTCCTTCGCGTTCCAGGGCGACCGGGCGACCGGGCTGCGCCTGCATCCCCTGGCGCCGCTGACCGTCTGGGGCGGCGAGGCGCTGTTTTTGCTCCCCTGGCTGTGGCTGCCGATGGTCTGCCTGCAAATCGGCGCGCTACGGCGCGGGCCGGCGGAGCGGCGCGGCTGGCTGCTCAGCCTGCTCGGCCTGCTGCCGGTGGTGCTGTTCTCCGTCTTCGGCATCTGGTCATCGACGAAAATTCTCTATCACTGGGCGACGCCGGGCTATCTGATGCTGCTGCCGATGCTGGGAAGCTGGGCGGAAAATTTTGCCCCCCGGCTGCGCAACACCGTCGCCGCCCTCTCCGCCTTTCTGCTCGCGTTCGCCGCCATGTTCATCGCCGCCGAGGCGACGCTGAACTTCATACCGGGGCTCAATCATTTCTTCCCGCCCGGCAAATCGCCGCTGCTGCAGATCGTCGACTGGGACACGGCCGCCGCCGGCATTCCGCGCCAGGCGCAGGCGGTGGTGGCGTTGCGCTGGTTCGATGCGGGCAAAATCGGCTACGCCCTGCGCGATCGGCTGCCGGTCACGGTGTTCGGGGCGGATCCGCATGAATTCGGCATCGCCACACCGCCTGCCTCGCTGCTGCACAAGAACATTCTCATCCTCGCGATGCCGGGGAACGTGTCGCAGATCGCCGACGAATACGCGCCGGATTTCATGCTGCTGCGGCCGGGCCCGGCGCTAACGGTGATGCACGGCCACGACGTGCTGCTGGTGATCCCGACCTTGATCGGCACCGATCTGCGGCATGTGCCGGGGACGTAAGGAAGTAGCCGCTTTTTGAAAAAAGCGGCGCAAAAACTTTTGGGCTATGCTGGGCCATGGGCGGTGTCAGCGACAGCGCCCATGGCCCCCTTTTTCCTTACCTTGGAAAATTACGCCGCTTTGGGAACGTCCGGACCGTCGATCGTCTTCGGCACGGCGCTGGCACCGGTGATGGCGATGCGGCGGGGTTTCGCGGCTTCCGGCACCACACGCTTGATCGAGACGTGCAGCAGGCCGTTGGCGATATCCGCCCCCTCGACCACCATGTGGTCGGCGAGCACGAAACGGCGGGTGAAGGCGCGCGCGGCGATGCCACGATGCAGGAACTCGTTCTTGCTGGGTTCCTCGGCGACACGCCCTGCCACCACCAGCGCGTTATCCTTCACCGTCAGCTCGATATCGTCGGCAGAGAAGCCGGCGACCGCAAGCGTGAGGCGATAGGATTCCTCGCCGGTCTTTTCGATGTTGTAGGGTGGGTAGGTCGTCGCATCCTGCGGCAGCGTATCCACCAAACGGGCGAGGCGGTCGAAGCCGATCGCGGTACGGAATAGCGGCGCAAAGTCGTACGTCATGATAAACCTCCTGAGTTTAGCAAGGTCATTTTTTACATTCCGGCCCCCATCAGGCGGACCGGCAGGCATGTGCCCCAAAACCCTCTCCGAGGCGCTTTGGACCATTGGTTATAATGGAATTTTTGATGCCCGCTTCAAGGGGCCGGGCCAAGGGCGTTGTCGGCGACACCACCCATGGCCCAAATTAATAAAGTTTTTTTGCTACTTTTTGTTCACAAAAAGTAGGCCTTCCCTTTATCCGGCAGCGGCGACCAGGGAACCTGCGGTCAGGCGCCAGATACGGTCGAGCTGTTCGGCGCCGGTGAGGCGGTGCAGGATCAGCAGCACGGTGCGGCCGGTGACGGCGTCATTCAGCGTGCGCATGAATTCCATTTCGGTCGCCACATCCAGGCCCGCGCAGGGCTCGTCGAGGACCAGGATCGGCGCGTCGGAGAGCAGGGTGCGGGCCAGCGCGAGCCGCCGCCCCTGCCCGCCGGAGAGCGTCTGTCCCCCCTCGCCCAGCCAGCTGTCCAAGCCCTCGGGCAGAGCGCGTATTGTCTCCGCCAGCTGCGCCGCGTCGAGCGCCGCCCACAGCCTGGCATCGTCGGCCGTGGGGTCGCCGAGCAGCAGATTGTTGCGGATGGTATCGGCGAACAGATGCGTCGCCTGGCTGAGATAGGCGATGCGATGGCGCACCGCTTCGGACGGCAGGGTGGCGAGGTCGGCCCCGCCGAGACGGATTTGCCCGGATTCGGGCGCGATGAGTTTCAGCAGCAGCGCCGCGATGGTTGATTTGCCGGCGCCCGAGGGGCCAAGGATGGCCGTGCGCGAGCCGCGCGGCAGCTGCAGCGAAAGGCCCTCGAACACGTAAGGCAGGTCCGGCGCGTAGCGGAAGCTGACATGCTCGAAGGCGATGGCATTGCCCGACGGCATGGCGACCGGGTGAAGCGGCTCCGGCACGTGCGGCGGTGCCTCGGCGGCGGACACCACGCGCGAAGCGGCGGCGGTGGCCTGGCCAAAGAGCAGCCCGGCGCGCGGCAGGCCGAGCACGGTCTCGAAGGCCAGGATCAGCACGAACACGGCGATGACCGCGGCCACCGGCGCGCCCGCCAGGCCGACCACCAGCGCCAGCAGGATGCCGGCCTGGGCGGCGAGGTAGGCGCGACCGTTCAGGGCGCTGCTGCGGAACACGAGGTCGCGCTGCGCCGCCAGGAAGGCGGCCTCGCGCGCCTGCACGGCGGCCAGCATGCGGCCCTCGGCGGCGAAAATTTTCACCTCGCGCAGGCCGGTGAGCGCGTCCAGAACGGCGCTGCGCAGGCCCGACATCGCGAGCCCGGCGCGCGCGCCGTTTTCCTGCGCCGCCCGCGCCGCACGCGCCGGGAGCAGAAAGGCGACATAGCAGAACGGGATGAGGGCCAGGATGGCGGTGGGCAGCTCGTGCCAGAGCAGCACCGCGAGGATCGGCAGGAGCAGACAGGCGCCGAGCAGCGGGACCAGAATCCGCAAGTAAAGGCCGTCCAGCGCGTCCACGTCGTTGACCAGGCGCGCCAGCATGTCACCGGAGCGGCGCAAGCCGAGGCCGCCGGCGGCGCTGCGGGTCAGGCCCGTGAACAGCCAGATGCGCAGCCGCGTCAAAGCGCGAAACATCGCCTCATGGGTGAAGACGCGCTCCAGGTAGCGCAGCACCACGCGGGCCGTGCCGGTGGCCTGCAGCAGCATCGGCACCAGAGCGACGCCGCCCAGGAGCGAAATGGCGATATAGCGGCCGGAGGCGCCCATCAGCGCCGCCCCGGCGGCCAGCGTCCCCAACGAGAGCAGTGCGCCGAACGCCAGCCACGCCACCTGACCGCGCCACAGCTGGAAAATGCGGGTGACCGCATTCATGCCACCACCCCCCGCAGGCGGGCGTAGCGCAGCGCGTCGAGATCGAGCCGACGAGCGCCGGAATTGCGGGCAAAATCCATCGCCACTGCGGAATGGGTGGCGAGGATCACGGTGCGCCCGGCGGCGAGGCGCTTGATGCTGTCCAGCACGTCATGCTCCACGGCGGGGTCGAGATGTGCGGTCGGCTCGTCGAGCAGCAGCAGCGGCGCGTCCTTGAGGAAGGCGCGGGCGATGGCGATGCGCTGCGCCTGACCGCCGGACAGCCCGAACCCGCCCTCGCCGATGCGCGTTTCCACGCCCTGCGGCAGGGCGGCGATGAGCTCGGAAAGGCGCGCCAGGCGGATCGCCTCTGCGAGCTCTTCATCTCCCGCCTCGGGCCTTGCGAAGCGGATGTTCTCGGCGATGGTGCCCGCGAAAATCACCGGCTTCTGGCCGATCCAGCCGAGCATGCGCGTGCGCGCCGCCGGGACCAGCGTGGTGAGTTCCGCACCGTTGATCGTCACCTGGCCGGATTGCGGTTCGATAAAGCCGAGGATCAGGTCGATGATGGTGGATTTGCCGGAACCTGACGCGCCGGTGAGGAGCAGAATTTCCCCCGCGCCGACGCGGAAGGACAAATCATCCAGCACCCGGCCGCGCGCCGCTTCCCAGGTAAAGGACACATGCTCGAAGGCCAGGGTCAGGCCCTGCGCGGCGACGGTGCGGATTTCCGCGGCCGGCACGGTCTCCGGCGGCGGCGGCAAGGCGCAAAAATCTTCGGCCACCGCTTCGGCCCCCATGCGGTCGCCATAGACGGCGGCGAAGGCCCGCAGCGGGGCAAAGAATTCCGGCACCAGGAGCAGCACGAACAGCGCCGTCGGCGCCAGCCCCAACGCGCCATGAACAATGCCGGAAAAGCGCAGCACGATGACGATCAGGGCGGCGGCGGCGGCCAGGTCGAGCGCGGTGGAGGACAGGAAGGCGACGCGCAGCACGCGCATGGTGCGGCGGCGCAACTCCTCCGCGACGGCGCTCAGCGCGCTGGCCTCGTCCGCCGCGCGGCCCGCCAGCACGATGGTGGAGATGCCGCGGATGCGGTCGAGGAAGCGCACCTGCAAGCGTGTCATGGCGAGGAATTGCCGTTTCGCGGCGACGCCGGCGCCGATGCCGGCGACCGCCATGGCGAACGGCACCAGCAGCCCGGCGATGAGCAGCACGATCCCGCTCCGCCAGTCGGCCCATAAAGCGGCCAAGCCAACTAGAAGAGGACCGATGACCGCCATGGTGGTGGCGGAAATCCAGCGGGCGTGGAACCCTTCCATCGCTTCGACACGATCGACCGCCGTGGCGGCGAGTGCCGCGGAGTGCTGGCCGCGCAGCGCGCCGGGCCCCAGCGCCAGCAGCGTGGAAAGCACGCCGTTGCGCAGGCGGCGGCGCGCAGTCGCGCCGGCTTCGAAACCGAGGCGTTCCGCCTGCATCTGTGCCCGCGCGCGCAAGACGGCGAGGATGATGAACCCGAAAGCGGCCAAAAAGGCGCCAAAGTCCCGCGGCGCCAGATGCAGCACGGCGGCCAGGAGACGCGCGGCGCAAAGGGCCTGGCCGATCCCCAAGACGGTCTGCATGGCCCCCAGCAGAATCGGCAGCCACCCGGCCCGCCGGCCGAGTTTTGTCTCGGCCTTGATCCAGGCCTTGGTTCTGGAACTCATTGGATTCCCATATCCCCTGCGGCCCCCGCTGCCCAGCCTGCATGACTGGACGACGGCCCGAAAATCGTCAACACGGCGGTCATGAAAATCGTACGCACCCTGCCCGAACTGCACGCCGCCCTTGCTGAACTTGGCCCGGTCGGGCTGGTGCCGACCATGGGGGCGCTGCACCGAGGGCATCTCGCTTTGGCGGCGGCGGCGCGGCAGGCCAAACGGCCGGTGGCGGCGAGCATTTTCGTCAACCCGCTGCAATTCGGACCAACGGAGGATCTGTCCCGCTACCCGCGCGACGAGGCGGGCGATCTGGCGCAGCTGGCGCAAGCCGGTTGCGATCTGGTCTGGCTGCCGGATGTCGCCACCATGTACCCCTCGGACGCGGCCAGCACGATCACGGTCGGCGGGCCGGCAACACGTTGGGAAGGTGCGGCGCGGCCCGGGCATTTTGCCGGCGTGGCCACGGTGGTCGCGAAACTGTTCGGCCAGGTGCGGCCGCACGCCGCGTATTTCGGCGAAAAAGACTGGCAGCA
This sequence comes from Acidocella sp., assembly GCF_036489515.1. GTDB lineage: Bacteria > Pseudomonadota > Alphaproteobacteria > Acetobacterales > Acetobacteraceae > Acidocella. The sequence continues at coordinate 25,457 of NZ_DASXFO010000091.1, read as the reverse complement.
GGTGCAGGTGATCCGCCGCTTCACCGCCGATTTTCTGTTGCCCGTGGAGATCGTGCCGGTGCCGACGGTCCGTGAGGTGGACGGGCTGGCGCTCTCCTCCCGCAACCGGTTTCTGAAGCCCGCCGAGCGCCTGGCGGCTCCGGCACTCTATGCGGCACTCACCCGTGCAGCGGCGCAAATAAGCGGCGGCGCGGCGGTGGCCGAAAGCCTTGAAGCGGCGAAACACGCCCTGATCGCCGCCGGGATGACACCGGATTATCTGGCGCTGGTCGGCGCCGAAACGCTGGAGCCGCTGGAGCGCCTGGCGCAACCCACGCGCCTGATCACCGCCGCGCGCCTCGGCAGCGTGCGACTGCTCGACAACGTGGCGGTCGGTTAGAAAGGCTACTTTTTGTGAACAAAAAGTAGCAAAAAAACTTTGTTAATCTGGGCCATGGGCGTTGTCGCCGACAACGCCCATGGCCCAGCGGAGCAGAAATTTTTGCGCCGCTTTTTTTTAAAAAGCGGCTACTTTCTTCTATTTAATCCACCAGCAGCCACGCGGCGAAGGCCCAGGCGCTGCTGACCGCGACGCCGACGACCAGCCCGAGCACTGTGCCGGTCTGGCCTTTGCCGAAGAAAGCGCGGACCAGCGGGATCGGCAGGCGGATGCCCACCGCCAGATTGCTGGCCAGGACCAGCGCCATGCAAACCAGCAGGACAGGCGCCAGCGACCGGGCGCGCCACAGCACCAGGAGCACCGGTCCGGCCAGCAGCAGCAGCGTCGCATAGGCGGCGGCGCCGAGCGCCGCGCGGCGGAGGAACGCGCGCGCCACCGGGGCGCTGGCGCCGAGATCCGGCGCGTCGTCGGCACCGACCAGCACGGAGATGAAAAACAAACCGAGCTGGCCAGAGAGAAAAACCAGCAGCGGCACCGCGACCTCGACACCCCCGCTTGTGCGCAGCCGGCCGGCGAGGATCATTGCCACCGGCACCAGCGTGAGCGAGCGGTAGACCGTCTGGCTGACCACACCGGGGAAGCGTGTGAGCAAACGCAGGTTTTTCATGAACACCGCGCTCACCGGACCGGCCCGGAAGGAAGCACCCTGCCGCCTTGTCGCCCCCGCCGGGCGGTAGGCGGCGGCACTGATCGAGCCGTTGGCAAAGCGCCGATCCAGCGTGACCCATACCAGGCCAAAGATGGCGAGGCTCAAGCCGAGGCTAAGCGCCAGCGGCATTGTTTGCCCCAGCATGGCGCGGGCGAAAATGAGTGCCGGGCCATGCGCGCCGGGTGACGGGGTGAAGGCCTGCCAGAAGCGCGTCAGCAGCGCGGGCCCCATGAAGCGGGGCGCCTGGCCCAGCGCGAAAATAACCACGCCCATCAGCAGCGCCAGCGTGTGCCCGGCGCGCCGCGCCGCCGCCGGGCCGGTCGTGCCCACCAGCATCACCACCAGCGCGAAGGCCAGTGCCGCGACCAGCAGCCCTTCGGCCAGGAGCATGGGATAGACCGACAACGCCCAGTACTGCCCGTATACGGCGAGACCGTTGGCCAGCACCCCGCCCAGCAACAGCCACGGTGCGGCTACGCTGGCGCCCACGCCGATTATCCGCACCGCCAGCACCCGTCCGGGCGGAATCGGTGAGGCGAGCAGGAAATCCACATCGCCGCGCCCGTACAGCACGTCGATCGCCGCGATCATCGCGCGCGAAAACATCAGCACGAAGAAAAAGAACAGGTTGATGTTGGCGACCAGCAGCATTTCCGGTTCCGGCAGCCGGTGGCGCGTGATCTCGCCGGCGAGCAGCAGGGCCACGCTTTGGAACAGCAGCCCAATGACGATGACCGGCCCCAGCACATAACGGCGCGAACGGACCAGCATAGAGCCGCGCCACAACACCCGCATTTCTTGAGCCAGCAGCCAGAAGAAGCCGGGAGGGTTAAACATCAGAAAGACAAGGTAAGCGAAGGGAAGGCTTCTTTTTGTGAACAAAAAGAAGCAAAAAAACTTTGTTATGCTGGGCCATGGGCGTTGTTCCGGACAACGCCCATGGCCCAGCATAAAAGAAGTTTTTGTGCCGCTTTTTTCAAAAAGCGGCTGCTTTCTTCTCGCCGGCGGTCAGGCGCAAAAAGACGTCTTCCAGCGAGCCGGCGGAAACGCCGGCGCGCAACTGCAGCGCCGTGAGGTCACCTTCCGCCAGCAACTGGCCGCCGGCCAGAATGCCGATACGGGTGGCGAGGCGCTCGGCAACTTCCAGACTATGCGTGGTGAGGATCAGCGCCGCGCCGGCGGCGGCGCGGCGCTGCAGCATCTCCTTCACCAGCCGCGCCGAAGCGGCGTCCAACCCGGTGAAGGGCTCGTCGAGGAGCAGAAACTTCGGCTCGTGGATCAGCGCTCCGGCCAGCACGGTTTTCTGCTTCATGCCGCGGGAGAACCCTTCGCAGCGCTCATGCCGGTGCGGCCACAGACCCAGCGTTTCCATCAGCGCCTCGGCCCGGACCCGGGCATCGCGCGGCGGCACGCGCCACAGCCCGGCGACGTATTCGAGATATTCCATCGGGCTTAGCCGGTCGTAGAGCAGCGGCTCGTCCGGCAGCCAGGCCATGATCGACTTGGCCGCAATCGGGTCCGCCCAAACATCGCGGCCAAACACCGAAACGCTCCCGGCGTCGGGGCGCAGCAGCCCGGCGATCATGCGTAGGCTGGTGGTCTTGCCGGCGCCGTTGGGGCCCAGCAGCGCGTAGAACTCGCCCGGCTGGAGGCGCAGGTCCAGCCCGGCGACGATGTTCCGGCCAAAAGACTTCGTCAGCCCCCGCACCACCAGCGCCGCGTTCCGGTCCATCATGCCGATCCATACCATGCCGTGAAAGCAAGGCGAGAGCTTGATTCCAGGGCTTGAAGTTACGGCGTTTTGCCAAGGCCGCAAGGGGCGACACGATGCTTGACCGCGCCCTGCACTTGGCAGAAGGAAACGCGATGGGGCTGCAATTTCGGCCCGCAAATAGGGAGAATTGCTGATGCCGATCAAGCCGATCACCGAAAATTTTGCCGTGGCGCCGCAGATATCGGCCGCGGATATCGCCGCCGTCGCACAGCTCGGATACACGACCATCATCAACAACCGGCCGGACGGCGAGGTTCCGGGGCAGCCGAACGCGGCGGAGATCGAGGCGCTGGCGAAGCAGCATGGGTTGAACTTCGTCAACATCCCTGTGAGCGCCGCGACCATGACCCCTGAAGCGGTGCAGCTTATGGCCGCAACGCTGCAGACCGCACCCGGCCCGGTCCTGGCCTATTGCCGCAGCGGCATGCGCTCAACCACCATGTGGGCACTGGCGCAGGCCGGAAAGATGCCGGCTGACGAGATTCTGCACCACGCCGTGCAAGCCGGGTACGATCTCAGCGGTCTGGAACCGCGCCTCCACGCCAAGAGCGATATTGGCTGAACTCTGCTTAGAGAAGCGTAAGGAGAAGGCTTCTTTTTGTGAACAAAAAGAAGCAAAAAAAACTTTGTTAATTTGGGGCATGGGCGCTGTCGGGGACACCGCCCATGCCCCAGCATAGTAAAAGTTTTTGCGCCGCTTTTTTCAAAAAGCGGCTGCTTTCCTTTCTACCGCGCATACGTGCCCGTATAAGTTCCCTGCGCAATGACATGGCCGCGCACGGCGATCTGCACCGCCGGGCCGGTTGAATCCGCAGTCACGGCAGGCAGGCTGGCGACGTTCAGGGCGCTGATCGTAAATATGTAATGGTGCGGGTTGCCGCCCACCGGCGGGCATGGCCCCTGATAACCAGGCAGATGGTGATTGGTCATGCCGGCGACGGCCCCGGCGGGCAATGTGGCGCCCGCCTTCAGGCTGGTGACGGAGGGCGGAATGTTCACCACCAGCCAGTGCCAGAAGCCGCCGCGGGCCGGCGCGTCACGGTCGAGTTCGGTCAGGGCAAAGCTTTTGGTCCCGGCCGGGGCGCCGCTCCAGCTCAGCTGGGGGGAGATATTTTCCCCGCCGCACGCGGCGAAAGCGACGCTGCGCGGCTGCTCCGCGCCATTGGCGAAACTGGTGCTGGTGACATGGATTTTCGGCAGATCCGCCGGCGTGCCGGTCGACTGCAGGGTTTGCGCGCCGGAAGCAGCGGGCAGCAGGGCGATCAGACAAATCGCCGGAACAGTATAACGCATGCGTAAGCTCCCACAATTTTGAGGTCACGGAAACGCGATTTTTGTCCCCTGTCCAGCCCCCACAAAATATGCGACGCGGCTAGAGCGGGCCTCGCATGCGCGCCTTGCCCCCCTGCACGAAGGAAGATTAACGGTTTGACCGAGCTGAAGAACGAAATACACCACAACAGCGGCATCCGGCACCTGATATTCCGGCTCTATGACCGGGCGATCGAGCTGATCATCCTCGGCGTGATTCCGTTGATGCTGGTAGCACTCGGCTTCGCCTTCCTGCAGGCGGTGATCAGCACGCTGGCGATGTTCCCCTTCGCGGGCCAGCACGCCACCGACGAGAGCATGCTGCGCGCGCTGGTCGAACGGGTCCTCGAAGTCGTCATTCTCATCGAACTGTTCAACACCTTCATGGAATATGCCCGGACCCGGCATATCCGGCTGGCGAACCTGCTCGACGTGACGATCGTGTTCGCGCTGCGCGAGTTGCTGATCCAACTCTACGCCCAGGTGATTTCCGCGGTCGACATCATGACCTTGTGCGGGCTGGTGATCGTGCTGGTGATCGCCCGCAGCATCGCCTCGCGCTTCGCGCGCGCCCGGCCGCCCTATGAGGACGACCGGCTCAGCTAAAAGGAAGCAGCCGCTTTTTGAAAAAAGCGGCGCAAAAACTTTTTCTTTGCCGGGCCTGGGGCTGTGTCACCGACAACGCCCATGGCCCGGCATTTATCAAAAAGCCTTCCCCTGCGCTTGCAGACCCGCTCAGGTCCAGCTGTCGTTGTTGTTGTCGTCGTTCCAGTTGTCCGCCTGCTGCGACCCGTCGCTGCTGTTGTCCCAGCCATCATTGCCGGCGTTGTCGCCGTTCTCGTTGATGATGGTCTCGTTCACCGGCTGGTCGCGATTTCCGAGCATCTCGTCGGCGATTGCGCCGCCGATCAACCCGCCCGCGATTCCGCCCGCAAGCCCACCCAGCATACCGCCCCCGGCCGCCGGAGGCTGCTGCGGATACATGTTCGGGTTATAGCCCGGAGGGCCCATATTCGGGTTGAACGGGTTCGGGCTGCGGCCGAATCCCTGGGCGCCCGGCGCACCGTACATGCTGCCCATCGCGCGCCGCTGCCGGGCCCGCATGATGCGGAACACCACCCAAATGCCGACCACCAGCAGCACGATGGGGACCAGCCTTCCATGGCCGCCCTGCGGCGACGCGATGTTGAGCGGCATGACACCGCCAGTCTGCTGCCCCGCCAAATGCGTATCGACCGTGGCGAGCATGCTCTGCGCCTTGTGGCTGTCAGGATGGTCGCGCAGCACCGCCATCAGGTCGTCATGCGCCTGTTGCCACTGCCCCGCAGCCATTTCCGCCTGGATTTGCGTTGGCGCCGGGTCCGCCCAGCTCGGCTGGCTGAAGGCGAACAAAGAGGCAAGAATACAGGCAGCGCCTAAAAACCGTTTCATAAGATCCCTCGTCGGAAAAAATGGCCAAGCGCACAGTGCGGCGACCGACCTACGTGCAGGGCGTTGACCGGCTCCCCCGCATCGCCGTGAAACATGATCCGTCGTCATATCATGCCTAGCCAAGCTCAGATTAGCAGCAAACCCCAAGCCTGTCTCTCCGCCGCGCCTGCCCCCCTACTCGGCGGAACCGTAGATGCGGCGGCCATCGTTGGCCGGACAGGAGCAGCGCGCGCCGACCGGCACAGTCACCCGCGTGGGGCAAACATAAGGGCTGGCATTGCAGGTCTGCCCCGGCGCGCCGGCTGACGGCTGTTGAGCGATATAGCCCGGATAGGGCGAATAATAGCCGGCCGGCGGCGGGTAATAAGCGGGTGGGGCATAATAGGCCGGCGGATAGTAATAATAAGGCGGTGCCGCATAATACGGCGCGATGCCGACGCCGACACCCCAGCCGCCGTACCAGCCTCCACCGCCATGCCAGCCCCCACCACCGTGCCAACCGCCACCGCCCCAACCGCCACCGCCATGCGCCGAGGCGGGCGGTGCCAGCATGCCGGCGGTGGCCAGGCCGAGGGCACAAAGTGCCAAAAACTTACGGGTTCTCATGATCGCGATCCCCAAAGGGTAACGCCCCAGTCTACTGCGGATTAGATGGTTTGTCTGCCCGCTTCTGCCAGCAGGACGAAGGCGCAATCCGCTGACCTCGCATGTTTGTGAGCGGGATTAGTATCCGCCACGCCAAGCTGAAAGCGCGTTAATCGTTGCATTTTACGATAATCCACAGAATTCTGGATAAGCTTGTGGATAGGCCATGTATGCCGCTGCGCACGCCGCCATTTACCTCGGTCTATCTCACTTTGCCTCTCCAGGCACAGCCGAACGCGTCTCGCCCATCCCCCTCTGTGCTTTGACGTGAGTTCCCCGGATCTGCTTGCTTGTCGCGCGGCTTGAAATACGTCCCGTTCGTTAGCGGAAACGAGTCGCCAAGGATAATGGGAATGAACCGGAAACAGCGTCGCGCACAGGTCAAGACTGTATCGGCGCCACAGCAGCCCGCATCGGCAAATCTCAAAATGATGTTCGAGGCCGGCCTTCGGCACCATCAGGTCGGCCAACTGGCGGAGGCCGAGCGGTTCTACCGTCAGGTGCTGGCGATCGATGCCCTTCATGCCGACGCCCTGCATCTGCTCGGCGTGATCGCCAATCAGACCGGACGAAACGACATGGCTGTCGAAATCATTGGAAAGGCAATTAAGATCAATCCAACGGCCGGCGACTATCATTATAACCTAGGCACAATCCTTATAAACTTGGGACGCTTAGATGAAGCGGTTGTCGCCTACAACAACGCCATCCGCTGCAGGCCAGACTATGCAGAGGCTCACTCCAACCTGGGCAACGCCCTACGGGACCTGGGACGCCTCCATGTGGCTGGATTGGTGCCAGGCAAGCTAGCACGGGGCTCAGCAGCGGAAGAAAGCGGCCGCTTTTCGAAAAAAGCGGCGCAAAAACTTTTGCTATGCTGGGCCTGAGGCTTTGTCGGCGACAACGCCCATGGCCCAGCGGAGCAAAGTTTTTTTGCTACTTTTTGTTCACAAAAAGTAGCCTTCCTTTTCGCCAGCCTCTAGGCGTCGCAATAACCGCTGCGGCGCTTGGCGCGAGCAAGCTCGGCCAGGGCATTAAGCGCGGCGCCGGCATCGGGGTGTGGATCGAGGCGGCGCCGTCCTTGCGTGCCGACGCGCCCCCACTGCCGGACCAACAGGGTGCGACCAAACAGATCAGGCCAAATCTCCAGCCGATAGAACCGGCACTCGTTCTGCTCCGGTCGAACCCTGGTGAGGGCGACGGCTTCAGGGAAGAGCGCAAGCTGAACCGGCATGGAAATCCCCGGGGCGTTAAGGCATGACCTGCGATGACCATATCACCTTCGGCAAGTACCCGCCAAGGGAGATGCTGAAAAAGCTCCTATTTTTCGTGGCGGCAGGACAGAGTGACCTGGCCTGCCGCTCCACAAAAGGCGAAGATAACTATTGCAGAAGCGTGGACTGGGTTTCCGCCGTGGGCATCATCATCCGGCCACTCATCTCATGGAACATCCAGACCGTGAGACCGATCGAAAGAACAAACAAGGGGACGGTCAGAACCAGCGAAATACTCTTCCATATCTGGTGCTGGGAAATATCCAGCCCATAGAAAAAGAAGGCCTGCGCAATCAGCGCCAAGAGGGCAAGGCCTGATACCGCCACCAATAACAGCATCGGCGAGAGAGCATGCCCTGAAACCAGCAGCAATGCCCCCAACAACATGAGCACTGAGACGATATAACCAGACACATAACCAAGGGCGCTGGCTTGCTGCACTTCCGGATGGTGCAACGGGTTAGAGTGTTGCGTGGACACTAGGCAGCCCCCCTCAGATAGATAAACACGTAAACACACACCCAGACCGAGGCCTGGAATTGCCAGAACATACGCAAGTTCAAAAGCCGCGAGACGATATCCTGCGAAAATCCCGAGCGCAGGCATTGGATCATGAGGACGAACATCCACAGGAGGCCAAACACCATATGCAAACCATGGCTGGCGATCAGCACAAAAAAGGCCGACAGGAAGCCACTGCGATCAGGTGTTATGCCTTGAGCCATCAGGTTCGCAAAATCATTCAACTCCAAACCGATGAATGCAAGGCCGAGCACGAACGCCACGATCATGCCGAGCAGTACCCCCGCTTTATTGCCGGTTTTCAGCGCCACAGTCGCTAAACTATAGGCAAGTACGCTCGTCATGACGGCCATGGTTTGCCAGAAGGCGGCAACAGGATGGACAATTTGCGCCGCGGTCGGCCCGCCTGCCATATTCATCGGCTGGTCGAGGACCGCGTAAGCGGCGAACAGTCCGGCAAAGATCAACGCATCGCTCAGCATATACAGCCAAAACCCGAAGGTCTTGGTGGCGATTTGGTCGTGATCATCATGACCGTAGTACCAGAGCGGCGGAACATCACCGCCGGGCTTAACAAAAACATCCATGATTAAGCCTTTGCCTCCACGCCAAGCGTTTGACCTTCAGAGTCCGAGAGAATGCCGACCGCTTCGTCTCTTGCTTCCATCTGTGCCAATTCCGCGGCCGAAATCTCATATCCAGGGCTGCGGATAAAGGAACGGATAATGATCGTCGCAATAATCACAAGAAGCGAGATCGCCGCCATCCACCAGATGCGCCAGACCATGCCGAAGCCAAAGCCGAATGCGAACACGCCAATGATCAAGGGGATCACGGAATTTTTTGGCATATGGATCGGCTCATAATGATCCGGACCCACTTCATGAACGCCCCGTTCACGACGCCAGGCAAGCTCGTCCAAGGCATTCACCTGCGGCATGACCGCAAAGTTGTAATACGGCACCGGCGAATGGGTCAGCCATTCCAAGGTGCGCGAGCTGTGCCAGGGATCGGCGCCAACCTTGTTCTTCGCGCGGTCGCGTATGCTCACGTAAAGCATCTTCGCAAAATAATAGCACGAGGCGCAATACAGGAAGATGCCGATTTCTTCGACGATCAGCAGCGGTTTCCATTGCGGATCGAACAGGTAATCGAGCCGGCGCGTTTCTCCCTGGAAGCCCAAGGCAAACATCGCGACGAAGGTCAGCGTCGTGCCCAGCGAGAAGGTCGCAAAGAACAGTTTTCCACTACGCTCATCGAGTTTGAAACCGAACACCTTCGGGAACCAATAAGCGACTGCCGCGAAGATTGCATAGGCGATCAGCAAGACCATGCAGTGAAAGTGAGCAATGACAAACACGCTATTATGTACGGTATAATCGATCGCCGGAACGGCCAGCATCATACCCGTCAGGCCACCGACCAACAGCAGGAATAACGCCCCAAGCGCCCAGAGCATCGGCGTGTCGTACGTCAACCGGCCGCGATAAAGTGTGAACAGCCAGTTGAATACTTTGACACCCGTCGGGATGCCGACCAGCATCGTCGCCACACTGAAGAAGGTGTTGACGTAAGGTCCCGCCCCCATGGTGAAGAAGTGGTGCAGCCAAACCGCCCAGGAGACACCCGCAATGGCGAAGGTGGCGGCAACCATCGTAAAATATCCGAACAGCGGCTTTTCAGAGAAGGTCGGGATCACCTCGGAAATCACGCCGAATGCGGGAAGCACGAGGAAATACACCTCGGGGTGGCCCCAGATCCAGAACAGATCCGTGTACAGCATCAGATTCCCGCCTTGTCCGGCGGTATAAAAATGTGTCCCCAGGTAGCGGTCGGCACCGAGCAATGCCAAAGCCACACCGAGCACGGGGAATGCCGTCAAGCCAATGATGTTGGTCGACAGCGTGGTCCAGGTGAAGATGGGGATGCGCCCCCAGGTCATGCCAGGTGCGCGCATGCCGACGATGGTTGCAATGATGTTGATGGCGTTCAGCGTCGTACCGATGCTGGAGATCTGGATCGCCCACATCCAGTAATCGACGCCGACACCGGGGCTATAGGGCAACTCCGTGAGCGGAGCCAAGCCGACCCAGCCGGCATCCGAGAATGTCCCGATAAAGAGTGACGCCATGACCAGTGCAGCGCCGACCGCGGTCAGCCAAAGACTGATCGCATTCATGACCGGAAAGGCCATATCGCGCGCGCCGATCTGCAGCGGAACAACGATATTTCCAAGCCCCGTCAAGATCGGCGTGACGGCGAACAAGATCATGATTGTTCCATGAGAACTATAGATCTGGTCGAAGTGAAAGGGCGGAAGGTAACCGTGAAGCGAGCCCATATAGCCCGGGGAATGCGGACCATCGGCCATGACCTGCTGGGTCCGGATCATGAAGCCGTCGGCAAAGCCGCGGAACATCATCACAAGACCAAGCAGAATATACATCACGCCGATTTTTTTGTGATCGACGGTGGTCAGCCATTCACGGAATAGATATCCGACTTTTCCATAGTAGATCGTCGGAATGACAATCGCCAACCCGGCAATTGCCGAAAAGGCAAATGCCCCAATGAGGATTCCACTGTCGTAGGGAATTGCGGAAAGCGTCAGCCTCCCGAATAGTAAAGACCACGCCCCCTGGAGATGAACAGGCACTGATTAGACCTTTCTTATCGACTCAAATCTAGTTTTCGGCCTTGCGTTAGTTTGTCGCGTTGGCTGTCATCGTCTCGGTCAGATTGTCCGGAACCGGATAGACCTTCCCGTTGCGGACCTCGTCATAGACATGAGCGAGCAAACCGTCCTGGACCGCCGAAAAATAGGACGGTTTGGCGCCGATATTGATCGTTGTCTGCGCCAAACGCTCAAAGTCGGCATAGGACAAATGATCCGGAGAGGCCTGAACCGATGACACCCAGCCGGCATAGTCCTGAGGCGTCACGACGCGTGCCGCGAACTGCATCCAGGCAAATCCGGCCCCGCTGAAATCGGCAGAAAAACCTTCGTAAGTTCCGGTGTTTTTGGCCCTGAACATATCGAGTGTCTGCATTCCCGGCATGACGTCCATCATGGGCACCAGTTCAGGAACAAAAAAGTCGTTCACCACCGTCGCGGACGTCATGTGGAACTCCACGTCTCTCCCCTGCGGCACGACCAGTTCATCGATCGTCGCAATGTGAAGCTGCGGATAAATAAAGAACCACTGCCAATCCGTCGTAATCACATCAATTTGTAACGGCCCTGCGGGAGATGGGTCCGGAGTTTGCATAACCATTCCTGGCATTGCCGGCGCGACGCTTGCCATGCGCACCTTGGGCGCCGCATCGGCACCGCCGAGCACCGCGGGCCCATAAGGGTTCACCGCCAAGGTGGTCTCATAAGAGAAAAATGCGAGCACGGCCACCGTGACCAGGGGCACCGCCCAGACCAGAATTTCGAGCGTCAGGGAGTGCGACCAATGCGGATCATAGGCGGCGTTTGCCGACTTACGGTAGCGCCACATGAACACGCAAATGAGCACCGCCACCGGCAGGATGATCACCAGCATGACCGCGACATCGACGATCGTGGATCGCAATTCCAGATTCGCAATGGGGCCATTGGGGTGGAACAGCCTGTACGAAGCCGGCACGCATCCGGCGAGGAACAGCATAGGCAGACAAATCATTTGTCGAGCCATGCGAGCCCAGACATGTCGGCACGGTAACTTCATGAGTGATCAACCAAATTTGTCGATGGAAACAATAAGGCGGCGCCGGCAATCCGAACTGGATTATTTCGCGTCATGCGCGCCCGGTTCGAACCCGCTGCCTTGGGGAATTGAATTGCGCTCTCCGGGCAAGGCGCCATCCCAACTTTGACATGTAGCCTATTCTCAAATGCTTCTGCGCCGCTTTGCGACCAAGACGTCATTAGTCCACTTCTCCCGCCTATCACCGTCCGCTGCAGATGCCGCTGACAAGATGATCTACAGATACCTTCCGAAAGACTGATCGATCACGGTACGGTTGATATATTTAGCCTCTAGAATGGTAGGGTAGATGAATTCACAAGTCAGTTCAAGGCGTCATAAAGAACTCTGTGTGAAAGGTTTTTTGTTGTTCCGACAGTAAAACTAACACAGCGATTGCGCGAAAGAGATTAGCAAAGGGGAAGGCTACTTTTTGTGAACAAAAAGTAGCAAAAAAACTTTGCTAATCTGGGCCATGGGCTGCGTCTGCGACAACGCCTCAGGCCCAGCGAAGCAAAAATTTTTGCGTCGCTTTTTTTAAAAAGCGGCCGCTTTCGTCTGCCTGATCAGACCGCCTTCTCGAACTGGGCGCCGGCGAATTCCGCACTCCTGGGCGCTTGGGTTCCGACCGCGGACTGCACCAGCAGCACATAGCGCCGGAGCAGCCAGACGATCTGCTCGTAGGCCGCGGTGATGGCGTAAACCGCGCGGTAGTGGCCGTGCACGGTCCCGGCCTCGGTCGAGATTAGGTCGGCGCGCATTTGCTCGACCCACGCGCCGCGATCGCCGGTCATGCTCAGCACGGTGTCGAAATCCACGGCGGCGCGTGCAGGATGAAAATCGGCACCATGCCGCCACTTCCGGCATAGAAAATGAACGCGACATTGCTGCCGATCGCGGCAACGCGCAGCCATCGCATTTCCGTAAGCGAGAAGGTGAGAAATACCAGTACGCTCGCGATGTATCCGAGCCCTTGCGCCGTGGCAGGGGGAATGTCGAAGAGATGACGGATCACGTCGCCGATCATACAAGCCCTTCCCCGCAACTCGGTTCGTGGCTCGCGCGGTTTCGGACGTTCAGCCGGTGGCCCTGGCGTCCCGAACTCATCGGCTTATTTGGTCGGAGCGGCGGGATTCGAACCCACGACCCCCAGTCCCCCAGACTGATGCGCTACCAGGCTGCGCTACGCTCCGATCATGCGCTGCCTGTAGCAACTATGTCGCTGCAGGCCAAGAGGCACCGACTATATCGGGGAGAAGAAAGCGGCCGCTTTTTGAAAAAAGCGGCGCAAAAACTTTTGTTATGCTGGGTAATGGGCTGTGTCGGCGACAACGCCCCAGGCCCAGATTAATAAAGTTTTTTTGCTACTTTTTGTTCACAAAAAGTAGCCTTCCCTTCCCTTCCTCAGCCGATCATCCGGCGCAGTTCTTCCAGCGCCTGCAGCGTCTCGGCCAGCAAGGAGCGCAGCCGCTCGTTTTCCTGCTCGACCTTGTGCCGACCCGCGGCGCGGCTTGGCGCCGGGCGCTGTGCCTCGATGTTATGTTCGGGCTCCGGCTCCGGCAGCAGGCCCGGCATTGCCGGCTGCGGTGGCGTAAAAATTTTTTTCGGGGCGGCTTCGGTGACGCCGCTATGGCGCTCCGCCTCGGCGGCCTGACGCTCTTCCTCCGAAGCGGGCGGAATATGCTCATGCAGAGCCCCGCCGCCTTCGCGTAAGAGACGCTGCACGCCCTTGATCGTGTAGCCCTGGGTATAGAGCAAATCGGCGACGCGCCGCAGCAACAGCACGTCCTCGGGCCGGTAATAGCGCCGGCCGCCGCCGCGCTTCAGCGGCCGGACCTGCGGAAACTTGGTCTCCCAGAAGCGCAGCACGTGCTGCGGCACATGCAGCTCGTCCGCGACCTCGCTGATGGTGCGAAACGCATCGGCGGTCTTGCGCGGCTTACCGCGCGGCGCTTCCGGATGGGCGTCGGAAAATTCCTCCTCATCGCCCGGAAAATCTTCATCTACCATAAAATAAGGTCAATCCTGATTGGCGGAAGCCGGCACGGCGTTCACCGCCTCGCGCAGCATCTGGCTGGGACGGAACACCAGCACCCGGCGCGGCAAAATCGGCACTTCCACGCCCGTCTTCGGGTTGCGGCCAATGCGCCGCCCCTTCTGCCTTACAGAAAAAGTTCCGAACCCACTGATCTTGACGGATTTGCCAACCGTAAGCGCATCGGAGATGCGGGTTAGCATCAACTCCAGAAGATCGGCGGATTCGTTACGAGACAAGCCAACGGTAGCGTAGATCGCCTCGGTGAGCTGCGCGCGCGTCAAAGTGTTCATTTTCAAAGATTAGCACGCGTTTTTCGGGGGTCAACCCGATTTACGATTTGGTCATAAACGCAGCAGGGCTGAACCCCAGGTTAGACCGCCGCCCAGCGCCTCCAACAACACCAGCTGGCCGGGCTGGATGCGGCCGTCGCGCCGCGCCAGGTCGAGCGCCAGGGGAATGCTGGCCGCCGAGGTATTGGCGTGCTGGTCTACCGTAACGACCACACGGCCCATAGGCAGACCCAGCTTGCGGCCGACACCATCGATGATCCGGCGGTTCGCCTGATGCGGCACCAGCCAATCAATATCGTTTGGAGTCAGGTTGTTCGTCGTCAAAGCTTCATTGACCGCAGCCGCCAGCAACGTCACCGCGTGGCGAAAAACCTCGCGGCCGTTCATCACCAGATAGGCGGATTTGTCACGCTGACCAGTAGCGCCGTCGACATAGAGAATGTCCGCGAGGGTGCCGTCGGCATGCAAATGGGTGGAGAGCAGCCCGGCGCCGCTGCCGCTGTCATCGGCGCGCAGCAACGCCGCCCCGGCACCGTCGCCGAATAACACACAGGTGCCGCGGTCGTTAAAATCGATGATGCGCGAATAAACTTCCGAGCCGATCACCAGAACCGCGCTCACCTGGCCGGCGCGGATCATCGCATCGGCCACCGAAAGCCCATAAATGAACCCCGAACAGGCGGCCGCCAGATCGAAGCCAAAGGCGTTTTTAGCGCCCAGTGCGGCCTGAATGTGCACGGCAGTGGCGGGGAAAGCCTGGTCAGGGGTGGACGTCGCGACGATGATGGCGCCGACATCCGCGGGCGTCATGCCGGCCTGCGCCAGGGCGCGGCGCGCGGCTTCCGCCCCCATATAGGCGGCCGTCTCGTGCGGGGCTGCAAAATGCCGCTGGCGGATGCCGGTGCGCTCGGTGATCCATTCGTCGGACGTGTCGACCCGCTCGGCCATCTGCGCATTGGTGACGATCTGCTCCGGCAGATAGGAACCGGTTCCCGCCAGAACGGCGCGGCGCGGCTCACTCATGGCTGTCGGCTTCTGCTGCGGCGGAGAGGAGGGCGCTGTCCATGGCGGCCAACCCTTCCGCGATGCGGCTGTTAAAATCGTTACCGACCATATCGAGCGCGACATCCACGGCATGGGCAAAACCCAGCGCATCGGTGCCGCCATGGGATTTCACCACCACGCCGTTGAGGCCGAGCAGCACGGCGCCGTTATAGCGGCGCGGGTCCAGCCATTCACGCAGCCGGTTGAGGCCGCCACGGGCGAGGATGTAGCCGGCGCGGGCGAACGGGCCGGAGGTGAAGACGCGCTTGAGAAGCTCGCCGACCAGTTTCAGCGCCCCCTCACCCGTCTTCAGCGCCACATTGCCGGTAAAGCCGTCGGTTACCACCACGTCCACCGTGCCGGCGGCGATGTCGTGACCCTCGACGAATCCATAAAACTGTTTGCCGATCGGGCTTTCGCGCAAGGTGGCGGCGGCGCTGCGCAGGCTCTCGTGACCCTTGCCCTCTTCGGAGCCGATGTTCAGCAGGCCAAAGGTGGGCGCCGGAAGCCCCAGCACGATGCGCGCGAACATCTGGCCCATCAGGGCGAATTCAACCAGGTTGCGGGCGTCACAAATGACGTTGAGCCCGAGATCGAGCATGACCACATCGCCCTTGGACGAGGGGGCAATCGCCGCCATCGCCGGGCGGTCGATGCCCTTCAGGGTCTTCAAAACAATTTTCGAAAGGGCGAGCAGCGCCCCGGTATTGCCGGCCGAGATCACGCCGGCGGCCTCGCCGTTCATCACGGCATCGATCGCCCGACGCATCGAGGAGTCGCGCAGGCGCAACGCCACAGTCGGCTTCATGTCGCCGCCCACAAGCTCAGCCGCATGGTGCAATACCGCCTGCTTCCGCAGCCGCTTGGTCTTGTCGACCAGCGGCCGCAGAACGGCTTCATCGCCAAACAGGAGAAAGGTCGCCTGCGGATGCCGCTCGGCGGCCAGATCCAGCCCGGCAATAATCGCTTCCGGCGCGTGGTCCCCACCCATGGCATCCACGGCCAGTATCTGGTTCCGGCTCATTGCATACCCTTGAGGACGCTTACCCCTGCCGGCCTCGTTAGCCTGAGGCGTTTAGACGCGAACGACACCCTTGGCGGTCTTGCCAGAGGCGACGACTTCACGGTTGTCGTAATGGCCGCAATGGCTGCACACATGGTGCGGACGCTTCAGCTCACCGCAATTGGCGCATTCCGCATGCGCTTCGGCGCGCAGCGCCTGATGGCTGCGGCGCATGCCGGCGCGCGACGGGGAAGTTTTACGTTTAGGAACGGCCATGGCTGCTAGACACCTTAAAAGGACATAGAAAACGATACAGTCGCGCGGCGTAGCAGAGCCATCGCCGTGCCGCAAGTCATACGAGCCAGCGAATGCGGGAAAGCGTCTCCCCCGCACCGGACCGTTCGCGCCTGAAGCAGGACGGGCTCCAGGCGAAGGCGGGTTCTTCAGCCCTTATCCTTGCCAAACTTCGCGGCCAGCGCCGCGAACGGGTTCTCCGGCTCGCCGCGGTATTCCTCCGGCAGTTCGGCGCCGGGTTTACGCGGATACGGGTCGAGCGCCAGCGCCAGCTGCTCGGCCAAAGCGGCGCCGAGATCGATCATGTCATTTGTATAAGGGATTTCGTCCGGCCCTTCGAGGGTTTCCGGATCCAGCTCCTCCTCCTCGCCTTCCGGCACGGTTCGCGCGGGCACGAATCGGAGCGTGCTGCGCTCGTCGATCCGCGTCTCGAAAGGCTCCAGCGTGACCACGCAGGTCTGCGTCACCCTGGCCTGCATCGCAAGCGTGGCGGCGATCACCCCGCCTTGCTCATGCCGCAGCACGAAGGCGCCGCGCAACAGCGCGATTCCCTCAAGCCCATACGGGCCCGCCAAAGCCGCCCGGGCAGCCTCGTCGGCCACCACCACATGCTCCTGCGCCGCCTCTTTAATATGTCCGGCCCTGATCGTCCGGCTAAAAACTTGCTCCATAACACTCATATAGAGCGATATCGCTTGAAATCGAATCGCGCAGCGGTTCGATTGAGCGATGGAATCGCTCGTGCAAAAAAACTAGAGCATGATTGATCTAAAACGATCATGCTCTAGAGGGTGTACATTGACACGTAAGCCCCAGCCGTGAGACCCAACCTTTGATTACCGTCTCGAAGGATTTTCCGTGCGCCCTGCCCCGCTGCCTATGCTCGGCCTGTTCTGCGCTCTTCTTGCCCTTCCGGGCTGCGCGCTGTTCGCCAACGAACCGCAATATCGCGGCATCCCCGTTTCGCAACACGAACTGAACGAACTCACCCCCGGCATCTCGCAGCAAGCGGATGCCCAGGCGCTCCTGGGGCCGCCGACCTTCCAGGAACAGTTCGCCCCTAACAACTGGGTGTATGTGAGCCAGGTGACGAAAATGCGCATCGGCAACACCACGGGCGTGAAGCAGCAGCATGTCGTGGTGCTGACCTTCGATAATAACGGCGTGTTGAAGTCGATCTCCCAGCGCGACCTGAAAAACGGGCTGAACGTCGCCATGGACGGCGCGCAGACACCGGTGCCGGGTGGCCATGCCGGTTTCCTGCAGCAGCTGATCGGCGGCGTGGGCAGCTACAATCCGGGCATCGGCACCAATGGTGTCAGCCCCAGCGGACTGGGCGGGGCCAGCGGCCTCGGCGGCGAGGGTGGCTCGGGCAATATCGGCGGCGTCAACAGCGATGGCGGACTCTAGCCTCGCGATAAGCCGCCGCACCCTGCTCGGTGGCTTATCGGCAGCAGCCCTCGCCGGCACGGCGCGGGCGCAATCGGTTTTGGCGACGGATCCGGCGGCTTCCTTCCAGGCGCCGAAACTTGACGACACGGTGGCGGGTGATTTTCAGCGGCTGGTGATCGCCCGCTGGGGCGATGGCGTGTTGCCGAACGCGCCGCCCTTCGACCCTGATCCGCTGACGCCGCTGGAGGCTGGCACGCAGTTTCCCTATGACGCGACGATCACCGCGCTGATCAACCCGCCCCCGGCGCAGGATGGCATTCCGCGCCTGGTGATGGTTCTGGCCAACCCCGACGCACCGGCGCGCATGGTGTTTCCGGGTGGGATCGACCAGCCTGCCGTGGCCGGGCGGCTGCAGGGCGCCACGGTGCTGAACCTGCAATATCTCTCCGGCCGCTGGATGACTGTTGATGGCGGCTACCAGTCCCGCCGCCTCACCGATGGCACGCTGTGCCAGATTTCCGGTCCCGTCGCCGCCGCCATCGGCAGCACGGTGCAAGGCGTGCTGGCGCCGCAAGCCGGCTGCACCACGCCCTGGGGCACCGCGCTGCTGGCCGAGGGCGATCCCGCGCCATGGCTGGCACGGCTGGCGTCAACCGATTATGGCTACGCCGACCCGGCGGACGGACCGCGCTTCGGCTGGGTGGCGGAATTCAATCCGCTCGACCCCAGCTCGTTTCCCGTGAAACATACCGGCCTCGGCCGTCTTCCCCGTGCGGGAATCGCCGTGACCACGACGCCGGACGGCCGCGCCGTCGTGTTCATGAGCCAGGATGCCCCTGCCGGTTTTCTGTTCCGCTTCATCTCCGCAGCACCAGCGACCGATGGCTCCGCGTTCGAGGCGGGCACGCTGTCGGTGGCACAGATCAACGGCAGCGACATCACCTGGGTGGATCTCGGCTCCGACATCCCCAGCCTCGCCGCCACGATCAACGCCGCCGCCAATGCCGGCGGCTCGCCCTTCGACGGGCCTGGCGGCATCGCCATCGTGCCCGGCAATAGCGGCCTCTATCTCGCCTGCGGCGGCAACCCGGCGCGCGACTCGGCCGATGCACTGAATCCCCGCACCGGCGACGATAACGGCCATATTCTGCTTTTCACGCCGCCCAACGGCGATGTGACGGCGCCGCACTTCGCCGGCAATCTGGCGCTCGTCGCGGGCAATCCGGCGAACGCGCCGCTGGCGCAATACACCGCCGGCTCGACCGCATGGTTGAAAAACCCGCGCACGCTCAATCTCGACCCTCTGGGCCAGCTCTGGATCGGCACCGACCAGAAGGGGCATGTGTCCGATACCGCGGACGGGCTGTTCATCATGCAGACGAACGGGCCGAGCCGGTTTCTGCTCAGCCCGGCCTATCTCGCGCCAATCGGTGCGGCGATCGGCGGGGCGGCGTTCGACATGCTCACCAGAACGATTTTCAGCGTGGCACGGCATCCCGGCGCCACGCCGCAAGCAAGCTTCGACCATCCGGCGACGCGCTGGCCAACCCTGTTGCCCAACATGCCGCCGCAGACCACTGTGATCGGGCTGGTGCAGCAGTGAGCTTGGCCATCGCCAGCCACCGGTTTCCCGGGTCGGGCTATGAGCAATGCGTCGCCATCCGCATGGCGGTGTTCGTGCACGAGCAGAAAATTCCGCTCGAGGAGGAACTCGACCAGCTCGACGGCGGAGGCACGCATTTTCTGGCACTGCTCGACGGCCAGCCAGCCGGCACAGCCCGGCTGCTGTTCAAGGAAAACGGCACGGTCGGAAAAATCACCCGCGTCGCGGTGCTGGCCGAATATCGCGGCCAGGGGATCGGCGCTGCTTTGTTCCGGCATATCGAGGCGACGGCCGGCGTGCAGGTGTTCATGCTCAATGCCCAGGAACACGCGCTGCCCTTCTATGCCGGGCTTGGCTATGTGGCCGAAGGCGACACGTTCATGGAGGCCGGCATCCCGCACCGGCGGATGAAGAAAGTGGCCGCTTTTTAAAAAAGCGGCGCAAAAATTTTTGGCCTGCTGGGCCATGGGCGTTGGCGCCGACACTGCCCATGGCCCAGCATAACAAAGTTTTTTTGCTACTTTTTGTTCACAAAAAGTAGCCTTCCCTTACTTGAGCATCAGCGCCTGGAGTTTTTCGCGTGCTTCGGCGCTCAGCGGCGTGGAGCGGCGGGTGCGGTTGTCGACTTGCACCACCACGCTCTCGGCCGTGGAGACGCATTTGCCGTTCTGGAACAGGGCCTGGGTGAAGGTGATCGAGCTGTTGCCGAAAGCTTTCACCGCCGTGCCGATTTCCACCGTGCCGGGCCAGAAAATCTCGCCGAGATAGTCGAGGCTGAGGCGCGCGATGACGAAGCTGACATCCGGCAGGCTCACGCCCCCGGTTTGGCTCAGCAGCATCTCGATGCGGCCGGTCTCATACATCGTCACGAACACGGCATTATTGACGTGCCCCTGCCGGTCAGTGTCGCCGTAGCGCAGTTTGTCGTGGCTGCGGACCGGAAAGTCACTCAATTGCGGCGCGTTGGCCATATTTTTCGTTCCTCCTTAAGCGAAGAGAAAGGCTACTTTTTGTGAACAAAAAGTAGCAAAAAAACTTTGTTACTTTGGGCCATGGGCGTTGTCGCCGACACAGCCCATGACCCAGCATAACAAAAGTTTTTGCGCCGCTTTTTTCAAAAAGCGGCTGCTTCCTGTTATTTTTTAGCCTTACCCAGCTTATACGCCAGCGCCTCTTCCGCGGTGGCGACGCCGCCATGCGCGGCCGACCAGGCCATTGGGTTCTCCAGGAACTTGCGCACCCCGGCCAGGGCCGAGTCAGAGAAATAAGGCTGGTCCTTCGCCGCTTCCAGCACGTCCCACCAGGTGCAGAGATGGTGCAGCGCGATATCCATGCTCGCCAGCGTCTCGAAGCTGCCGGGGAACACGCCGTAGAAGAACACCACGAAGGTGTGGTTGCAGATGCCGCCGGCATCGCGCAGCGCCTTGGCGAACTGAATCTTGCTTCCGCCGTCGGTGGTGAGGTCTTCCACCAGCAGCGTGTTCATGTTCACCGGCACGTCGCCCTCGATCAGCGCGTTGCGGCCGAAGCCTTTCGGCTGCTTGCGGATATAGGCCATCGGCGCGCCCATGCGCTCGGCGATCCAGGCCGCGAAGGGAATGCCGGCTGTCTCGCCGCCGGCGACCGCCTGGATGGTCTCATAGCCGACATAGCGGCTGATCTTCTCGACCGCGAGATCGCAGATTTTGGCCCGCGCGCGGGGGAAGAAAATGATCTTGCGGCAATCGATATAGACGGGGGATTTCCAGCCCGAGGTCAGTGTGTAGGGCTCCTCGGGGCGGAAATTCACCGCCTTGATCTCCAGCAGCAGTTTCGCGGTGGTCAGCGCGGCATCTCTGTCCCAATCGCTTGCCCAATCGATCCGCGCCGCTATCCGACCACTCATGACTTTCAACTCCTCTGATTCCAGCGGCTTCCTATCGCGGCGCGCGCAACCCGTCCATGCGTTTCCCGCTCCGGCCCAGGGTTGTCTCGCCCGGCGGGAATGATAGAGAGGTCCTCACCTATAATAAGGAGCGCTGAGTATATGGCCAAGATCAAGGTAAAAACGCCCGTCGTGGAGATGGACGGCGATGAGATGACCCGGATCATCTGGGGCTTCATCAAGCAGAAGCTGATCCTCCCCTATCTCGACATTGACCTCAAATATTACGATCTGGGCATCGAATATCGCGATCAGACCGATGACCAGGTGACCCTGGACGCCGCCCACGCCACCAAGAAATACGGCGTCGGCGTGAAATGCGCCACCATCACCCCGGACGAGGCGCGCGTCGAGGAATTCAAGCTCAAGAAAATGTGGCGCAGCCCGAACGGCACAATCCGCAACGTGCTGGACGGCACGATCTTCCGCGAGCCGATCATCTGCAAGAACGTGCCGCGCCTGGTGCCGCACTGGTCCGAGCCGATCGTCATCGGCCGCCACGCCTATGGCGACATCTACCGCGCCACCGAGACCAAGATCCCCGGTCCGGGCAAGGTGCAGCTGACCTATCACCCGGCCGACGGCAGCGCGCCGATGATGCTGGACGTGCATGATTTCAAAGGCCCGGGCGTGGCCATGGGCATGCACAACACCAAGGCCTCGATCGAGGGCTTCGCCCGCGCCAGCTTCAATTACGGCCTGGCCCGCAAGTTCCCGGTCTATCTCTCCACCAAGAACACCATCCTGAAGGCCTATGACGGCATGTTCAAGGACGTGTTCCAGGAGATCTACGACGCCGAGTTCAAGGCGCAGTTCGAGGCCGCCGGCCTGACCTACGAGCACCGCCTGATCGACGACATGGTGGCGAGCGCGCTGAAATGGACCGGCGGCTATGTCTGGGCCTGCAAGAACTATGACGGCGACGTGGAGAGCGACATCGTAGCCCAGGGCTTCGGCAGCCTCGGCCTGATGACCTCGGTGCTGCTGAGCCCCGATGGCCACACGGTGGAGAGCGAGGCCGCGCACGGCACGGTGACCCGCCACTACCGCGAGCACCAGAAGGGCCGCCAGACCTCCACCAACCCGATCGCCTCGATCTTCGCCTGGACCCGCGGCCTGATCTATCGCGGCCGCTTCGACGGCACGCCGGACGTCACCGCCTTCGCCCAGACCCTGGAGCGGGTGTGCGTGGAGACCGTGGAAGCCGGCTTCATGACCAAGGACCTGGCAGCGCTGATCTCCAAGGACGCCCCCTGGCTGAACACCCAGGACTTCCTGGACAAGCTCGACGCCAACCTGCAAGCGGCGATGAAGTAGTTTTCTGCTCCTCCCTGCCGCCGGCGGATGCCGGCGGCAGGGGCTTAGCACGAAGGAAGCGGCCGCTTTTTGAAAAAAGCGACGCAAAAAGAAGCCTTCGCCGATCCTGTCAGGTTCCATCGCCCAACCGAAATGCTGCACGCTTCGGTTTCGCGCTACATCGCTCTGGCAAGTTCCCTCCGGAATAACGTTCCCTCTATGCAACGACATAAATGACGCTCATACTCAGCGCCATCGGTCCAGTGAGCTGAGGGTTAGCCATCCATGCGGATCTCTACCGACATTAAGACGGTTCTCGGGAAACGGGGCGTAACCACGCTGCACGATGGGCCTTTCGATCTGCCCGACAGAACGATTTTTGAAGCGCCATGCAGCATCAAATGGATGAAGGCCGAACATTCACTGGAAATGGGCGCGTTCTCCTATGCTGTCAGCGGCTACTATTTCGCCGTCAGCATCGGTCGTTATACCTCGATTGGCGAGGCCGTGCAGATTGGCCGCGGCTCACATCCGGTCACTTGGGGCAGCACCTCGCCGCTTTTCTATCAGCCGCACCGTTTAGTACTGGATCAGGATCGGCCGGAAGCCCAGGGCTTCGTATTCACCCCTCCGGACCATGCAGCGCAGACGACCGTCATCGGTCACGACGTTTACATCGGCCATGGCGCCTTCATCTCGCAGGGCGTCACCGTCGGCGACGGTGCGGTAGTCGGCGCCTATGCGGTGGTCACCAAGGATGTGCCTCCTTATGCGGTGGTCGCCGGCAACCCGGCCAGCATCGTGAAATTGCGCTTTCCCGCGAAGACCATCGCGCGCATGCAGGCCCTCGCCTGGTGGCATTATGCTTTCTGGGACCTCCCGGGCGCCCCCGTGGCCGATCCGGAAGCGTTTCTGGACCACGTTGAGGCCGCCATTCAGCGCGGGATTGCGCCCTATAGACCCGAGCCGCTGCATCTGACCACGCTGCGGGAGCTGTGATTTGGCCGCCGACGCTCACATTGCACGCCGAAACAAAAAAGGCCGTGCGACCACGCTAGTGGGGACCTGCCAATGCTGATCACCGCACCCCTGCGCCGCCAATTGTTGGAACATGGCGTCGCCACACAATTCACCGACGATTTTCACCTCCCCGACAACTCCAGCTTCGAGCCCCCCTGCAGCCTCAAACGCATGCAGGCGGTATTTTCTCTGGAGCTGGGCGCCTTCTCCTTCGCCCGGAGCGGTTATTATTTTGGCGTAAAAATCGGCCGCTACACCTCCATCGACGATGCTGTGCAGATCGGCCGTCGCTCCCACCCCGCGGCCTGGGGCACGACATCGCCGCTCTTCTACCAAAGCCATCTGCACGTGTTTAACCAGTTGGTAGAAGAGGCCAAAAACTTCCGGACCAATGCCCCGCCGCAAAAAGCCAAAGTGACGGTCATCGGCAATGACGTCAGGATCGGATATGGAGCGCTAATCGCACAGGGATTGACGATTGGCGACGGCTCCATCGTCACCCCCTTCGCCGTCGTGACAAAGGACGTGCCGCCTTACGCCATTATCGCAGGAAACCCCGGGGTTATCAGCGGCATGCGCTTCCCACCCGTCATCGCCGCACGGATGCAGGCCGCGGCGTGGTGGCGCCATGCGTTCTGGGATCTAGCCGGCGCACCGGTCGCCGAGCCGGAAGCGTTTCTGGATCATGTGAGCAGAACTGCTGACAGCGGCGTCATGCCCCATGAACCCTCGGCAATTTTCTTGTCCGCGCTGACTTGAATGTTCGGAGGCACTCAGAACCCCATGTCCGCCCCACCTTTCCCCCGCATCATTTTCCTGCATATACCGAAGACGGCCGGGCAATCTGTCCATCATTTTTTAGAGTTCTTTGTTCCTCCCGATAGAATCTCCCCTGCCCGTGTCAATGAACAGCTCATCATGATGTCGATCGACGAGATGCGCCAGTATCAGCTTTTCTCCGGCCATATGGATTGGTCCCTGTTGGATTGCTTAGATGGCCCTAAATTTACATTTACCATCTTGAGAGAACCTGTCTCGCGCATCATCTCCTTTTATCTTTATTTGCTTCGAGAGGCTAAGGCACTCTCGCCCGATCAATTGCGTCTTCCACAAAATGCCGGCCCACGTGCGATTCTTGAACTAAGTTGCGATCAATATTTTTCGGCCGGACCACCGGACATGCGCACCTTTTTAGATAATCACTACAATAATTTCTATGCATATTATTTTGCCGGACGACGGTTTGACGCACGCCAAAAGCTGATTTTCCATCAAAAATTCAACAAGGATTTAACCGACGAAAAAATCGTGGATATGGCATGCGAAAACATCCGCGTTCTGGACGGGATCTATTCCTTGAATGCGCTGCATCACCTTGAAAATGATGTTCGCATTTTAACCGGAATTAATACCGCCGCCCCTACTCTTGAAAATCTTAAGGTCAACGCTGGAGATTTCAACAACATTGAGGAACGAATGGCGGAACTTGAGAAACTTGGTGCCACGCAGGTGACGTTCAAGAAGCTTCAGGAAATGACGATCCTTGATCAACAAATCTGGAAAAAATTTGGAGAGAAATCCGAAATTTCGAGGCTAAAAATTTCCTCCTAGAAGGATCTCAGATGGCGCCCAATTGTTTTACTAACTGGACGGGCAAATAGGTATCATAATAGGACGTGGGCTGCTATCACATAGGCATGCCCATCGATCGTGATTTCCGCAAACTCCCTGCATCGACACAGGCCGAACTGCGACGCGTCGCCGTGAACATGGTACT